>NZ_MSTL01000001.1:0-445886 GCF_002752475.1 Serratia sp. OLAL2
CACGCCACAGGACTTCGGCGATGTCCGCCATGCCCATAGGGGCCCCCGGGTGGCCGGAATTTGCTTTTTGTACGGCGTCCATGCTGAGTGCGCGGATGGCGTTGGCAAGCTCTTTACGAGAGGACATGTTTTACTCCAGGTCGGATAAAAAAAGCAGTCAAGTTCCCTATTTTCTCAGACTCCACATCACAACGGCAATCCCTAATGCCAAATGAGAGCGAGTTCACCACTTATTAGCACGATTGGACGCTTTTTCGGAATAACACTATTCTCGCCTTAGCTGGCGTACACTAGGCTCTTGCGACAAGATTTCCTCAAAGCAAAATGACTCTTTTACCTTGTTACCTTCACAGGAAGATGGCGTTATGAAGATCCGTACCTCTTTGATTGCGTTGGGCATTGCCACCTTGGCAACCGGCTGTCAAAACCTGAATACCGAAACCTTGATGCAGTCCGGCGCGCAGGCGTTCCAGGCGGCGACCCTGAGCAACGACGACGTTAAGGCCCTGAGTGATAAATCCTGCGCCGAGATGGACAGCAAGGCACAAATCGCGCCGGCCGGCAGCACCTACGCCAAGCGTCTCAACAAAATCGCTGCGGCGCTGGGCGACAACATCAACGGCACCCCGGCCAACTATAAGGTTTACGTGACCAAAGACGTCAACGCCTGGGCGATGGCCAACGGCTGTATCCGCGTCTACAGCGGCCTGATGGACATGATGAACGACAACGAAGTGGAAGGCGTGCTGGGCCACGAAATGGGCCACGTAGCGCTGGGCCACACCCGTAAAGCGATGCAGGTGGCTTACGGCACCGTGGCGCTGCGCACCGCGGCGTCCTCCGCCGGCGGCGTCATCGGCTCGCTGTCGCAGTCGCAGTTGGCGGACATCGGCGAGAAGCTGGTCAGCGCCCAGTTCTCGCAGAAACAGGAAAGCGAAGCGGATGATTACTCGTTCGATCTGCTGAAAAAGCGCGGCATCGATCCGAACGGCCTGGCCACCAGCTTCGAAAAACTGGCCCAAATGGAAGCCGGCCGTCAGAGCAGCATGTTCGACGATCACCCGTCTTCCCAAGCGCGCGCGCAGCACATTCGCGATCGCATCGCGGCAGAGAAGTAACAACGAGAACGCCCGGCAACCGCCGGGCGTTTTTTATCGTCTCAATACAGGGTTTTCTGCGGCGGCCCGGCGAAGGTCAGCGGCCCGACCTGCTTCATGTCCACCTCGACCACCGACGGCCCCGGGTAGTTGATCGCCTCGGCCAATACGCCGTTGAACTGCGCCGCCGCCTCGACCTTCCAGGCTTTCAGCCCCATCGCTTCGGCTATTTGAGTAAAGGCCGGCGTATGCAGCTCGTTGTAATACTGGCGCCCGGCGAAATACTTGTCCTGAATGCCGCGCATCACGCCATAACCGCCGTCGTTCATGATCAGCAGGGTGATGTTCACCTGTTCCTGCGCCATGGTCGCCAGTTCCCCCAGGCCCAGCGCCAGACCGCCATCGCCCACCAGCCCCACCACCTTGCGCTGCGGGTTGGCGATCGCGGTGCCGATCGCCATCGGCAGCCCCATGCCGATAGCACCGGCCAGCGAGTGAATGTTGCACAGCGGCGAGATCGCGCGGAACAAACGGCTGCCCCAGACGCTGCCGGAAACGGTGATATCGCGCACCAGCAATCCGTCCTGCGGCAACGCGGCGTCGATGGCGTCGTTGAGTTTGGCGTATTCACCGGACTGCTGACGCAACGCGCTCTCCGCCTGCTGCACCGCCCCCGCGATCTCGGCATCCCACTCGGCGTTAACCTTCTCGCCGGGGCTCAGCCGCGCCGCCAGCGCGGCCAGCAGCGCCGCACAGTCGCCGTTGATCTGCTCATCGGCCAGGTAGTTGCGGTTGGCCGCCGCCGGATCGATGTCAATCTGCACCAGCGGGCGCGGCAGCGGCAGCGTCCAGGTGCGGGTTTCATTGCTGCGCAGGCGCGAACCAGCCACCAGCGTCAGGTCGCACTGCGTCAGGATCGCCTCGATGCTCGGCGAGTTGTGGAACGCCCGCAGGCTGCGCGGATGGCTGTCCGGCAGAATGCCGCGCCCGTGGGTGCTGGAGATCACCGCCACGCCGGCGTCCGCCAGCTTGCGCACCGCGTCGCCGCAGGCCAAGGCGCCACCGCCTAACCACAGCAGCGGACGCTTGGCCTGTTTCAGCCGCTGATGCAGCCGCTCCACCGCCGCATCGTCCGCCTTCGGCAGCGGCGCCGGCGCCAACGCTTCGGTCAGCACCGAACGGGAAACCAGGCTACTTTGAATATCGATCGGGATCTCGACCGCCACCGGGCCACAGGGCACGGTTTGCGCATCCAGGATCGCCCGCTGGATCACCGCCACCGCCTGCTCCGGCGAATTGACCCGGTAAGCGCGCTTGGAGCAGGCGCGCAGGAAGCCGAGCTGATCGCGGGTTTCATGAATAAAACCGGCGTCGGCGTCCAGATAGGCTTTTTCCACCTGGCCGGTGATATGCAGCAGCGGCGTGTTGGCGTTGAGCGCCTCAATCATCGCCCCCACCGCGTTGCCCGCGCCGGCGCCGGTGCTGGTCAACGCCACGCCCAGGCCGGAGAAGCGCCCGTGCGCGTCGGCCATGGTGACCGCACCCGCTTCGCCGCGCGCCGGCACGAAGCGAATTTTATCGCGCTGCCCCACCGCATCGGCGATCGGCAGATTATGAATCGAAATGATGCCGTACATCGCCGACACCGCGTACTGTTCCAGAGTCCGGGCTATCGCCTCGCCAACCGTGATTTTATCGCTCATCATCTGCCTTCTTAGGGTAGTCGTTATTAGGGTTATGCGTAGAGGTGTCGGCCTAGTCGCTCCAGCGGTTCACCTGATGGCTCAGTGCCAGATACACGCTTTTCTGCTGCATGTAGGCCTTGATGCCGTTCAGGCCCTTTTCGCGGCCCAGCCCGCTTTCCTTGAAACCGCCGAACGGTGTAGAAATCGAGAACGTTTTGTAGGTGTTGATCCAGACGGTGCCGGTTTCCAGCCGCTCCGCCAGCGCCATCGCCCGCGGGAAATCGCGGCTCCAGATGCCGGCCGCCAGGCCGTACACCGAGTCGTTGGCCTGTTCGATCAGCTGTTGCTCGTCGTCGAACGGCAGCGCCACCAGCACCGGGCCGAAGATCTCCTCCTGGCACACGCGGGCGTCGTTGTTCAAACCTTCGATAATGGTCGGCAGGTAATAGCTGCCGCTCGCCAGTTGCGGATCGGCCGGCGCTTCGCCGCCGATGATCACCCGGCCACCCTCCTGCCGCGCCAGCGCCACGTAGTCCGCCACGCTTTGCCGATGTTTGGCGCTGATCAGCGGACCGAGATGCACGCCCGGCACCAGCGGGTTGCCGATACGCAGCCCCGCCGTCAGTTCGGTCAAGCGCGCCAGCAGCGGCTGATACAGCGAACGATGCACGAACAGCCGCGATCCGGCGATGCACGCCTGGCCGGCGGAGCTGAAAATGCCGTAGCAGATACCGCGCGCCGCCTGTTCCAGATCGGCGTCCTCCAGCACGATGGTCGGTGATTTGCCCCCCAGTTCCAACGAGGTGGGGATCAGCTTGTCGGCGGCGATATGCGCCAAATGGCGCCCGGTGCTGGTCCCACCGGTAAAGGCGATCTTTTTCACCCGCGGATGGCGCGCCAACGCCTCGCCGATCACCGAACCTTTGCCCGGCAGCACGCTGAGCAGCCCGGCAGGCAGGCCCGCCTGTTCGAACAGCTCGGCCAGCTTCAGCGCCATCAGCGGCGTGGCTTCGGCCGGTTTGAGCACCACCGCGTTGCCCGCCGCCAGCGCCGGCGCCACCTTCTGCATTTCACTGGCGATCGGTGAGTTCCACGGCGTGATGGCGGCGATCACCCCCATCGGCTGATACTGGCTGAGCGTCATCACCTCGGCGCTGCGCGGGGTCGGCAATTCGCCTTCCAACACTTCGCAGGCGGCGGCGAAGTAGCGCGCGGTCGCCGCTGCGCTGGCCACCAGCCCGCGGGTCTCCGCCAGCGGCTTGCCGTTGTCGCGGGTCTGCAGCTCGGCCAGCTGTTCCTGCTGCGCCAGGATCAGGTTGCTGACGCGGTAGAGGATCGAGGCGCGTTGGTGCGGCACCAACCCACGCCACTCCGGCGCGCGCCAGGCGCGTTCCGCTGCCTCCACCGCCTCATTCACGTCCTCGACGTTAGCGGCACGCAGCCGCGCGTTGACGCTGCCGTCGGCCGGGAATACCGAAGCCATCTCTTCGCCACGCCCTTCGCGCCAGCGTCCGGCGACAAAAATATTCAATCGTTCCATGCTCCGCTCCTGCCGTTCAGGCAATAAAACCGCCGTCCACCAGACGGCGGCAGGCTTGTACCGCGCTCAGCGCCGCCAGGGTTGATGTTTTGGGATTGCTCGCCAGCGGGGTGCCGCTCAGCTCGATGTGAAACTCGCCAAAATCGCCGCACACCTGCAGGCGATGGGTATTGCGTCGGGTGGCGGGATCGACCTGCAGGCGTACCCGGGTGGCGTCCATCCCCAGGCCGTTGAGCGCAATGGTGGCCGCCACGTTGGCATTAGCCGGGAACAAACGCGCCGCTTCACGCGCCGAACCTTCAAAAAACACCTGCGCTTCACTCACCGCATCGAGATCGATCAACTGTTCCGCCGGGCTGCCGCGCCAGCTGGCCGGGCTTTTACTGGCCTGATAGGTCACGCTCTCCAGCCCGCCTTCGCGCGCCGACGCCAGCCCGTCCATCCCCGCCACCGCGCCGGACAGCACGATCAGCTGCCCGTGATGGCGGCGGCAAACCTGCTGCAGCCGCTGTTGCAATGCGGCGTCCGCCAGCGCGCCGGTCGAGATCAGCGCCAGCGGCCAGCCGCGCTGTAGCACCGCTTCGCCAAACTCCGCCACCGCCTGCTGGCTGGCGCACTCCAGCACCAGATCCGGCCGCTGCGAACACTGCCCAGGATGGGCCAGCGCCTGCACCCGCCCGCCAAAAGCCTCGGCGATCGCCGCATGATGAGCTGCGCGCGCCAGGATCCAACCGACCTCCACGCCTTCCGGCAAACGGGCGATCACTTCCTTCGCCATCGCGCCGTAGCCAATCATCATGATCTTCTTCATCTTTTTCTGCCCCTGCTACACATGGCGGTTAAAGCCGCCGGAAACGTCCAGCGCCGCACCGGTGGTAAAAGAAGCCAGCGGCGAAGCGAGGAACAGCAGCGCCTGCGCCGGCTCCTGCGGCTTGCCCAGGCGCTTCATCGGGATGCCGCGCCGTTCGGCGATCGCCGCCGTCCACTGCTCCCAACTTTGATCTTTATCGCTGCGCTCTTCGAAACGGCGGCGCCACTGACCCGACTCCACCATCCCCAGCAAGATCGAGTTAACGCGAATACCTTTGTCCACCAGCTCTTTCGATAGCGTCAGCGTCATGTTGAGCAGCGCGGCACGCGCCGCCGAGGTGGCGATCATGTGTTCTTCCGGCTGCAGCGCCAGCAGCGAGTTCACACAGGTGATAGACGCGATCGCCGATCGTTCCAGCGCCGGTAAAAACGCCTGCACCGGGTTGATCACGCCGAACAGCTTCAGCTCGGCCTCATGCAGCCAGGCCTCGCGCGGCGTCTGGTCAAAATGGGCGACGAAGCCCTGACCGGCGTTGTTGATCAGCAGATCCACGCCGCCGAAACGCGCCGTCACCTGAGCGGCGAACTGCGCCACCTGCTGTGCATCCAGCACGTCGCAGCGCAGCGCCAGGATCTCCGCCTGCGGGAAGTCCGCGCGCAGGCTGGCCTCCGCGCCGGCCAGTTTGTCCGGATCGCGGCCGCAGAACGCCACCTTCGCCCCTTCGGCCAGCAGCAGCTTCAGAGTTTCGAAACCGATGCCCGACGAGCCGCCGGTCACCACCGCCACCCGATCCTCAAGCTGAAAATTCATCGTTGGATTGCTCCCGTAAAATCCCGCAGATAGCGGTTGAAACACGCCGGCGCGTCGAGGTAGCTGGCATGACCGGCGGCGGCGATCAGACGCAGCGTCGCGTCTTGCTCACGCGCCAGCTCGGCCGCCTTCTCCGGCGGCGTAATGCGATCCTGTTCACCGCACCACACTTCCAGCGGGCCGCGATAGCGCGCCAGATAGCGGCCGATGTCGTCGTTGGCCAGCATCCAGGCGGCACTCAGAAAACCGTCGGGATCGAGCTGTTGCATGCCGTTGCGCACCCAGGCAATGTCCTGCGGATCCGCCTCTTCATGCAGCAAGGCCGCCGCCCGCTGCTCGCCGTAGCCCACCGGCCCCAGCGTCTCTATCATCTGTTGGCGCTGGCCGTATACCTGCCGGCGTTTTTCCTCCGGCGCCGTGGCATAGCCCTGCGCCGGATCCGCCAACACCAGCCCACATAGTCCGTCCGGATAGCCGGCGGCGTAGGCGCTGCCGATCAGCGCCCCCAGTGAATGGCCGACGATCAGCGGCTGCGCCAGCTGCAGCTCAGCAATCAGCGCCGCCAACGCCGCCGCATAACCGGCGGCATCGGCCTGCGGGTCCGCCAACGGCAGGCTGCCGCCGTAGCCCGGCGCGTCCCACGCCAACAGGCGGTGACCGTCCGTCAGACCGCTGTCGTTGAACTGCTTGATCCACGAGGCGGACCCGGAGCTGATGCCGTGCAGCAACACCACCGGCCGCCCCTGCCCGGCCTCGCGCCAGCTCAGGGTGTACGCCCCGCAGCGCGCCCGTTGGCGTTGCGCCAGGCCGTTCATCAGTTGCGCTTCACTTTGGACAGCGGGTGATCCGCCGGATAGGTTGGGATCTCCGGCTTGGCGGTGCCGAGCATCACGCACATCAGCGCCTCTTCCTCGCCGTGGTTGAACAGGCCGCGGTACACGCCCGCCGGCACCGAGATCAGATCGCGCTCTTTCAGCCTGGTTTCGTAATACTCTTCCCCATCCTGGATCATCAGCGTGATGCTGCCTTTCAGCATGAAGAACACTTCTTCCACGTCGTCGTGCAGGTGCAACGGGCCCTCGCACTTCGACGGCAGCACCATGGTGGAAAAGGTGAAGTTGCCCGCCGGAATAGTGTTGGCGTCGCTGGCCACGCCGGTGGCGCCGGTGCCGATGTAGCGCATCTGCGCGCGGCGGTATTTCGGGTCAAAGTCGGCCTGGAATTTCAGCGCGTTCCAGTCGTATTTGCGGCCCTCGAAACGGGCGATGCGCGACTCTACCCAGTTTTCCATCGACAGATCCTGCGGCTTGACGCCGGCTTTGTTCTCAACCTGAGACATGTTGTCACTCCTCTGTTGAATCAAATGGTTATCCCCTTCGTCTTTCACGCTGTGGCGTTGTTGGCTGCATTCGTTCACACCAGTCACTTACCGCAGTAAGCTCCTGGAAACTCACGAACTTGCCGCCTAGCCACAGCATGAAATCCATTGGGCTTAGCAATTGTTAATTCAGTACTTTCTCAGCAACGGCAGCAGAATGAGGCAGCCGACGAACGCCATCACCACCAGGAACAGCAGGCCGTTATCCATATTGCCGGTGGCGGCGATCAACGCCCCCATCAGCACCGGCGCCAGCGCGCCGGCAAAATTGCCCAGTCCGTTGAAAATACCGCCGGCGGTGGCGCTGACCTTGCTGCTGGTCGCCTTCGCCAACAGCGCGAAAATATTCGGCGCGCCGGCGCCCCACATAAAGGTGCTGAAGGCCATGGCCGCAATCACGCTGTAGGTGCCCTGCAGGTGCAGCACCACCGCCAGGCCGAGGCCCGCGCCGCACAGCGACAGGAAGCAGGCCAGCGCGCGCCGATCCAGCTTGTCCGACAGCCAGGCGCCCAGCACTTCGCCGAGCAGCATGGCGATGAACGGCAGCGAAGAGAGGTAACCGGCATGCTCCAGATGAATGCCTTTGCCCTTGATCAGGTAGCTCGGCAACCAGCCGTTCATGCCCCACAGGTAGGTCAGGAAGGCGATATTGAACAGGCAAATCATCCAGAAATGCGGGCTGCGCAGCAGCTCGCGGCGGTGCTGTTTGCGTTCGGACACCGCCGGCTTGGCCGCCGCCGCCGGGCGCGAGACGTTCAGGTGGCGCATGCCGAACAGCACCAGCAACATCACCGGCAGCGTCAGAAACGCCATAAAGAAGAAGGTGGTCTGCCAGTCGAAGGTATTGAGGATGTACAGGGTGACCGGGAAGCCGAGCGCGGCCCCGAGCGGCGTGCCGAGCAGCCACAGCATGGTGGCGCGCGCCTGCAGCTGCGGCGGAAAGGCCTGACGAATAATGGCGTAGGCCATCGGCAGCAGCGGCCCTTCGGCGATGCCGAGCAGAATGCGCAGCGTCATCATGGCGTGATAGGAGCGCACCAGCCCCATCAACACCATCAGCACGCCCCACACCACCATCATGCCAATCAATACTTTTACCGGGTTAAGCCGATCGCCGATGCCGCTGAGCAGCATCGAGGAGATGCCGTAGGAGAACAGAAACGCGCTCATCAGCAAGCCCAGCCGCGCCGGGTCAAAGCCGATCCCTAACGCCTGCTGAAACTCGGCGTCGGAAAACAGCGCCGCGATGCTGATCTTGTCGAAAAACGCCAGCAGCACGCAGGCGAACAGCGCGATCGGCACCGACCAGCGCACCCGTTGCTGCGGATTTTCGGCAACGGCTTCCCCCGCCCGTCCAGCGCGGGCGTCAATGTCTTGCGTAGTCATAAAACGCTCCCGAGGTTCGGGCGTTATTTCAACGCCATCAAAGAAAACTCCGCATCCGCCAGCTGCTGCGGGTCCAGCACCCGGCCGCTCGCCAACCAGCGCTTGCCGAGCTTGATGGTGCGCGCGTCGTTGAACGCCACCATCTGCACCAGCTGCCGATCGGCGTTCAGCGTGAAGAACACCTGCGACTGCGGCGTGCGGCGCACCACATGGTGCACGCCGCCGCTCGGCACGCCGAGGATCTGGATATTGACGTCATATTGATCCGACCACAGCCAGGCCACGTCGTCATACGGAGCGGCAAAGGCGTCGAGCATCGCGCAGGCGGTGCTGATGGCCTGATTTTGCGCGTAGGCCCAGGACTGCAGGCACAGGCCAAGCGTCGGGTGGCGCGCCACGTCGCCGGCGGCGAAGATCGCCGGATGGCTGGTACGCCCTTGGCCGTCGACCACGATGCCGGACTCGATCGCCAGCCCGGCGCTGCGCGCCAGTTCGAGATTCAGCTCGACGCCGATCCCCACCACCACCAGATCGAAGACCTGCGGATCGCTGACTTCGCTGCCGATCCAGGCGGCGCCGTCGCGATCTTCCAGCGAGATCTCGCCGCAGCCACACAACACCGTAACGCCCTGCCGGCGATGCAGTTCGAGCAACGCCTGCGAGACATCGGCGCCGACGCTGCGCATGCATAGCGCGGGCTGGCGTTCAAACACCGTCACCTCGGCGCCGAGACGGCGCGCAGAAGCGGCGATCTCCAGCCCGATCCAACCGCCGCCGACGATCGCCAGATGGCGGCAACCTTGCAGGCCCTGCCGCAACCGGGCCGCATCGTCCCAGGAACGCAGCGTCATCACGCGCGGATGCTGCGCCCAGGCGGCGCCCGGCACACGCGGCCGCCCGCCAGTGGCGATCAGCAACTGCTCGAACTGCAGCCGTTGCCCGTCGCTGAGCGTGACGATTTGCTGTTCAGCGTCGATGGACTCGGCGCGCAGCGGGCGACGCCAGTCGATATTCAGCTCCGCCACCGCCTGTTCGCTGAACAGCCGACTGAGGGGAGCCGCGGCATCCAGCAGCGCCGCTTTCGACAGCGGCGGCCGCTCGTAAAAATCGTAGGGCTCGTCGCTGACCACCGTCAGCCGGCCGCTGTAACCGCGGTCGCGCAGCGTCTTGGCCGCCCAGCCGCCGGCCTGGCCGCCGCCGACGATGACGATGCCCGTCTGTTCTGGCCGGTTCATAACGCTTGCGCCTTTTTATGCTGGCGGCGCGTATCGTGATCGATGCCGCCCTCTACCGCCCATTCGGTGAAGGAGACCAGCGAATGCTCCAGCTCGCGCGGCTGCCAGTTTTCCGTCAGATAATCGTCGTTGGTGTAATACTCGAACGCGCCGCCGGTCGGGCTGTTGACGTACCAGAAATAGGCCGAGGAAATAGGGTGGCGGCCGGGGCCGATAAAGGTGCTCCACTGCTCTTTGTTCATGGCGATGCCGCCGCCGATCACTTCATGGATATCGCGCACGGTGAACGCCACATGGTTCAGGCCGCGTGGGCGGTTAGGCAGCTTCAGCAGGAACAGGTTATGGTGGCCGCCGCGCGCCTGGGTGCGCAGGAAGACGGCGCGATCGATATAGCGATCGGAAACCTGGAAATCCAACAGCTCGCGATAGAAACGCTCGGTCGCCGCCAGATCGTCAACGAAGAACACTACGTGGCCAATATTGATCGGTTGCGCCTGCGAATAGACCGGGCTGGGTTGATCGATGCGGCGCACGTCGCCCCATTGGTTGATCGGCGTGACCGGCACCTCAACCGCCTGCTGGCGGCTGACGACGAAGCGCAGCGTCATGCCGTTGGGATCGAGGCATTCCAGCTCTTCTCCCACCTGACGGAAGCCGGGCATCAACGCCAAACGCGGCTGCAGGCGCGCCAGATCGGCGGGTGAGCCCACGCCCCAGGTCATGCGGCGCAGGGTAGAACCGCCTTCAAACGCCGCAGGCAGCGCCGCGCTTTGCAACGGGTGCAGAACGACCTGCGCCCCGCTCAGGGTGGTGAATTCGCGCTGCGGTTCGCCCCAATGTTGCGTGGCGGGCTGCAGGCCGAAGTCTTGCATGAATTTTTCGCAGGTTGGCAGATCTTCGACGCCAAATTCCAGTTTTTCGATTCCGATTACGCTCATTGTTCAGCCTCACGTTCTCGCTGCATACGGTTTTCAGGCATGAGTGAACCCCGGCCCCTGTTTGCTGTGGGCCTTATCCCTGCCTGAGTGAAAGAGTCGGTCCTGTCGGTTAGCCGACGTTGGCCTGCGGCGGCGCGCCGAGGAAGCCAGAAATTTTCTCCGCCGCATCGCGCACTTCCATGCGCAGCCGCTCGCGATCCGCTTTCGGGATCTCATCGGACGGCACCATGATGCTGACCACCGCCTCGACCCGCTGCTCACGGTTGAAGATCGGGTACACGATCGAGGAGATGCCGTGGCGGAAGAACGATTCGCCGATCACATAGCCGCGCGCCTTGTCTTGCTGCACCATCTGCCACAGCATTTCGCGATCCGCCGGGGTGCCCGGCGCGTTGCCCGGCAGCTGCGCGTCCGGATAGAGTTGTTCGAACTCGCTGCGGGTGGCGCTGGTCAACAACATGCGGCCGAGCGAGGTTTGGTGCACCGGCAAGCGGGTGCCGACGCTGACCTGATTGATCTGTGAACCGGCGGCGCTGACGCGGGCGATATAGATCACGTCGCGCCCGTCGCGGATCGCCAGATGGCTGCTGCACTGGCTGCGATCGCGCAACTGCTCGATCACCGGCTGGCCGGCCTGCGCGACGTCCAGCGACGCGATGTATTCAAAACCGAGACGCAGCACCTTGATGCCCAGTGCGAAGGTATTGGTGCGCGGATTGCGCTCCAGAAAGCCCAGGTGCTCGAGCGTCTGCACCACGCGGTAGGCGGTGGCCTTCGGCATATCGACCAGGCGATGCAACTCGGCAAAAGTCATTTCCTTATGCTGCTCGCCAAACGCCAGCAGCAACTGCAACCCGCGATCCAGTCCCGGGATCAGATACTTACATGCTTGCTCGTCCGCCATCTCTCGCTCCTGCGCTGTGCGCCTGCCCTGCGGGCCGTCAGTTGAATACGAAGCCGCCGTTGACCGGCAGCAGTTGGCCGGTGACGAAATCCGCCAGCGACGACAGCAGATAAAGTACCGTACCGTTCACATCGTCCGGGTGCTGCGCCCCGGCCAGCGCGCGCCCCTGCTCGTACAGCTGATGGCGCTCGGCGGGCACATACTCAGTGGCTTCCACTCGCGTCAGGCCCGGCGCGATGGCGTTGACGCAGATACCCTGCGGGCCCAGCTCGCGCGCCATCGATCGGGTCATCGCGATCACCGCGCCTTTACTGGCGACATAGGCCATCAGGCGCGGCGCGCCCCACAGCGCGGTGTCCGACGCCACGTTGACGATCTTGGCGTGCGGATTGCGCGCCAGCAGCGGCACCGCCGCCTGGCTCACCAGCCAGGTGCCGCGCACGTTGACTTGCATCACGCGATCCCACAGATCGATATCGTATTCCATCATGGTTTTACCGCCGACGCCGGTCGCCAGCGCCGCGTTGTTCACCAGACCGTCGATCCCGCCGCCAGCGGCGATCTTCTCGAACGCCAAGCGGATCGAATCCGGTGAGGCCAGATCGATCGTCTGCGTTTCCACCCGAGCGCCCTGCTCGCGCAGCGCGGCGCCGCTCGCCGCCAGCTCATCCGCCAAGATGTCGCACATCACCACCTGCGCGCCTGCTGCGGCGATGGCGGCGGCAAAGCTGTAGCCCAGGCCGCGCGCCGCACCGGTGGCCACGATGCGCTTGCCGTCCAGCAAGCCGTTCACTGCGCCGCCTCCCGCTCGCGCAGCGTCGCCAGCTGTTTCTGCGCCTCTTTCTGCATCAGGCGGCGCAGGCGCGACAGACCGACGTCGTGCTGGTACAGGTATTCGCGGCCGCGAGCGTTAGGCGCCATGTTCTCGAGCACGATGCGATCCTGCTCGAGCACGTCCCAATGCAACGATTCCAGGCGATTACGGTACATGAAGCGCCACATGTCGCGCTGCCAGTCTTTGACCTTACGGATGCGCCAGAAGAACACCCGGCAGTGATCCTTGTCTTCCGGCACCACCATGCCGATGATCCAGAAGTGACCACCCGGCCCGAAGCGCTTCTTGTACGGGATCGACAGGCGCATCCAATACGCGCCGCTGCTGCCGAATTCCACCCAGTCGAAGTTAACCCCGATCTGTCCGTTCTTTTTGAAGATAAACCCGCTGTCGGTCGGCTCCAGCCCCATATCCGCCTTGCGATCGCCTTCCGCCATCGAGTGTGAGGAAGAGTGCAGGTAGGTGCCGTGCATCGGATCCATCACGTTTTCCAATGCGTACTGGTAGTTGCAGTCCCAGCTGGCGGTACACAGAAAATTACTGTACGACGCTTCGTCCGCCAGCTCTTGCGGGAAAGTCAGCTCCGCCGGCGCTTCATCCGCCGTCACGCCGAAATAGAGAAACACTGCGCCGTAGGCTTCTTTGGCCGGGTAAGACCGCAGGCATTTTTGCCCCACCAGCGGGCAGCGATCCACCGCCGGCACGTCTTTCACCGTCCCGTCTCCGCCGACTTCCACCCCGTGATACCAGCAGGCGATACGATCGCCGAGGTTCCACCCCATGGAAAGCCGCGCGCCGCGGTGCGGGCAGCGATCTTCCAACGCGTGGATCTGGCCTTCACCGTCGCGCCACACCACGATTTGCTGCTCGAGACGGGTGATGCCGACCGGGTTGTTGCCCACTTCCCAACTGGCCAGCACCGGATACCACATGCCGCGCAATCCCTGGTCAAGATAGTCCTGCAGGCTCTGTTCGGAGGATGTTGTGTTTGCTGTCATTGTCTTCTCCCGGATGTGGCTCAGAAACCGTTAACGTGAAGGAATTCGCGGAACGTCGCCTCATTCCACGGTTGGCCGCTGCGATCGAACAGGCGGCGCTGATTCAACGCGCTGACGATCTGCTCCAGCTCTTCCGCCCCCTGATCGAAGATCGTTTCCAGCGCCGCCACCAGCGCGGTTTCGAAACCGTCCGGCACCCGGGCGCGGTTTTGCCAGATGACATTGCGGAACTGGCCCGGCTGATGGATTTGGCCGTTGCCGCCTTCGCGGGCCGGCGTCACCTGTTGGGTGTCCGGCAGCCAGGGATTGAAATCGGTGATGTGCTGCATGATTACTCCTCCGCGATAAAGGTGATCTGGATTTGGTTGTCGACCACCCGGGTGGGATAGGTTTGCAGATCGCGGCCGCCTGGCTCGCGCAGGCACTGGCCTGTGCGCACGTCAAACAGCGCTTCGTGCAGCGGGCACTCAACCTTGCCGTCGTCTACAAACCCCTGGCTGAGCAAGGCATAAGCATGCGGGCAGACGTCTTCCAGCGCGTAGTAGTTACCGTCGAGCAGGTACACCCCGATCTCTTTTCCTTCCACTTTGCCGGAGAAAGGAAAATCTTCTTTCACCTGAGACACTTCGCACACATTCTTCCAGCTCATTGCTTTTATCCTCTATCTGATTGTTTCATATATGAAACTCAGTTTCTTATTTAATACAGCCACTATAAGTCTGGCGAAACTTTCGTCAAGCGAGCGGAACGGCAAATGTTAATGAAAGGTTGTTTAAAAATGACAAATGCGGGAGGGATCACGAAATCATGCACGGATATGAAAAACCTATGTCAGTTGTGCGCTCTTCCGCTAATTTATGGCAAAAAATGCGTTGATCCCGGCGGCGCATTGCGCGTAAAAGTGTTTTCTCACTGTCTTTTACACTCAATTTAATAACAATTAATTTACATTAATCAGCCTCGTCCCCCGCGTTTGCGCGTAATGGCCTCCGCGGGCGAGTTTACTGCTGCCTGAATTCGTCAACCGCTCGCACTGAGGAACGCGCCGTGCAACAACGTCAACGCTGGTTTGGGGTGATCGCCCTGCTGTTTCTGATCGTTATCGCCTATGCGGATCGGGTTAATATCGCCGTGATGTTGGTCAATCCCGACTTCCTGCAACACTTTCAACTCGGCGGTGACCGCGCCCATCAGGGCACGCTGATGACGGTGTTTTTACTCGGTTACGGCCTGTCCGCCATGTTGCTGACGCCGTTTCTGGAAACGCTGATGGGTTACCGCCGCGCGCTGACGCTGAGCGTGGTGCTGTGGGCGCTGCTCACCGCCGCGTCGCCGCTGGCGGGATCGCTGCTGTTGCTGTGCGCGGTGCGCGCGCTGCTTGGCGTCAGCGAAGGGCCGCTGTTCTCGCTGAAGACCATGTACATCAGCGATCATTTCGCCGCCGACGAGCGTGGCAAACCCAACGCGGTCAGCGCGCTGGGCGTCTCGTTGGGGCTGGTGATCGGCTTTCCGCTGGTGAGTTTTCTGATGGCGCACTTCGGGTGGGCGATGTCGTTTCACCTGCTGGCACTGCTCAACCTGCTGTTGGGCCTGGCGCTGGTGCGGCTGTTCGTTCATCCGCTCGCCTTACCCTCATCTTCACGCCCCGCCGATCCTCAGCCGGTGTTGAGCCGCGTCTGGCACACCTTCGCGCTGGCCTGGCGCACACCGATGCTCGGTTGGATCCTGCTGATCGAGATCGCCACGCTCAGCTACCTGTGGGGATCCAGCGCCTGGCTGCCGGCTTACCTGACTGATGAAAAAGGATTCTCCATCAAGCAGATGGGATGGATGGCCGCACTGCCTTTCATCGTCAGCATCGCCTCAAAATACCTCGGCGGCGTGCTGCTCGATCGTATCCGCCCCTATCAGGCGCCACTGATCTTCGTCTTTGGCGGCGCGGCGACCGCACTGTGCATCTATGGCGTAATGAACAGTCATCAGCTTGGCTGGATCGCCTTCTTCCTGCTGGCGGCCAACGCCTGTTGGGGCGCACAGGGCGCGGCAATCCCCACTCTGCTGCAGCATTATGCGCGGCCGGAGGCGGTCGGCAGCGCCTATGGGCTGATCAACGGCATCGGCAATCTGTTCTCGGCGTTTGTGCCGATGGCGATGGGCATGGTGATGGCCAGCCAGGGCAAGGTGTCTTCGGGCTTTGCGGTACTGATTGCCTCACAGCTGCTGACGCTGCTGGCGGGCGGCGCGCTGTTTAGCCGCATGTTGCTGGCTCGCCAGGTGAAGCGGGCATAAATCCGTTTCACCGTGTTCTACGGCGGCAAACCGAAAGCGTTGAGAGGGTGCTCATGGATCTGGACGCCAACAACCAGCAGACGGGGGACACCCCCCGTCGCCGGGTTGCCTTACCGTTCGGATTCGTAAGCCAAAATGGCCGCAACCTCCGTAGTGCCCGATCGGATCCGCAGCTCACACAGCGTGCTGCGAGTTATCCATGCCAGTGATATTACCGTGGCACAAATAACCACCAATTTTAACAGGCTCCGTTTGTTCGGCATCATGCCTTCTTCTCCTTGCCTCGCGGCGGGTAAGAGGCTAACTTAACGTTGCTGGCGTTAGAGTAGGCCTCGGGTTGATGGATATCGACTCGGGGCTTTTCTCTTTGTACCTTTCACGCAGGCTCCAGATACAAAGATCCAGAGCACCCGCGCGCAGTATATTCATCCTCTCCGTTGTCCCGGTTCCTTTTCTCCGACTCAGTTTCATTTCTGCGCAAAATTGCGCAAAGGCGTTGCAACAGACTGAAAATCTCAGTGCGGATGGCGACAAATGAAATAAAAAAAGCGGCCCCCATACAATGGAAGCCGCTTTTTCAGCGAGGAGTGGTCTGGCGTCAGGCGTGTTTCTTGGCCGCCTGCAGGTACAGCATCTCCAGGCCCAGGGTCGCCGCGGCCAGCGCGGTGATCTCGGACTGGTCATAGGCCGGCGCCACTTCCACCACGTCCATGCCGACGATGTTCAGCGACTGCATGCCGCGTACCAGCTTCAGCGCGCGATCGGAAGTCAGGCCGCCGATCACCGGCGTGCCGGTGCCCGGTGCGAACGCCGGATCCAGGCAGTCGATGTCGAAGGTCAGGTACACCGGCATATCGCCGACGATGCCTTTGATCTGGGTCAGCAGGTCGTCCACGCTGCGATCGTTCACCTGCGCGGCGTCCAATACGGTAAAGCCGTTGTCATGATCGAACTCGGTACGAATACCGATCTGCACCGAGTGGTGCGGATCGATCAGGCCTTCATTCGGCGCATGGTAGAACATGGTGCCGTGGTCGAACTTGCTGCCGTTGGCGTAGGTATCGGTATGGGCGTCGAAGTGCACCAGCGCCAGTTTGCCGAAATGCTTGGCGTGCGCGCGCAGCAGCGGCAGGGTGACAAAGTGGTCGCCACCGAACGAGAGCATGCGCTTACCGGCCTTCAGCAGTTTCTCCGCGTGCGCCTGCAGCTTGTCGCTCATGTCCTGCGCATCGCCGAAGTTGAACACGATGTCGCCGCAGTCAACCACGTTCAGCCGATCGCGCAGATCGAAGCTCCACGGCCAACGGTTGCCTTCCCAGGCCAGGTTGGTGGACACCTGACGGATGGCCGCCGGGCCATGGCGGCCACCGGCGCGACCGGAGGTCGCCATGTCAAACGGAATGCCGGTGATGACCCACTCTGCATCGCTGTCGTAAGGCATGAAGTTCAGCGGAAAGCGCAGGAAACCAAAGGCGTTGGACACTAATGAATTATCGGACTGATGGCCTAAGGTGCTCATAGTAAACCCTCGTAGTTCAACAAGTTGCCGGGCGCAGACGCCGGGCCGTTACAAAAAAAAATCCCTCCCGCGTCGTTAGCCCGACGAGAAAGGGATTTATTCGATGTGTGTTTCGGTGCTACCGATACGGCAGATTATGGCCGCATTTTGTTCATGCTTCAAGGGGATGATGCGCGCAGGCTGGCGGCCATATCAATCGTATTCTCCCCGGCTGATGAGGCAGATAATAGACATCACTGCGCCTGAAAAAGTCGGAAATAAGCGCCTGGGAACTCGCTCCGTTACCGCCGCGAATTATTTTGGGTAGCTTTACTTTGCTATCAATAGCATCAGCCCGACAGTTTTTACGCCATCGGGCTGGGTAACTCAATAGTAAAACAAATCAATTTGGGTAGTCAGATTGGCGGTACCGGGCGTAACCTTATCATTGAGGGCGACATACCGTGCCGCGTACTTCAGGGTTACCTCACCGCCAGAGTTTGGACCAAAGTAAGCTCCACCCTTTTCATTGGGGGTAACGAAATAATCATAACTGCCTCGAAATTCTTTAGCTATCTTAACTGCGACCCCCGATGCCACACTGTCTTGATCCAAAACAAAAGATTGATGATCCCCCGTCGCTGCTGTGCCTGAAAAACGCACTCCAACGCTAGTATCGCCATTAGTCGGACAACCGGTCGCTTTTAATTCAAACAACACTGGCGAACTCAGGCTCCCGGTTTTAGCCAGCTGACTGCGGTTGATATCCCCCAGCGGCACGCGCATATTTTTGCTGGCAGCCGTCAGGTTGCAGGTAAACTGAATAAACTTCACTTTAGTTTTGATGGTGCCGTCTGCTGCCTGTGCCGCACAGGCCAGGCCAATCAGGCAAATGGACAAGCCCTGAGCGATGCCTTTGATTGCTTTATTCATCATATTTTCCTTCGCTGTCCTAAAAATAGGCCATGGCGGGTTTAGTTATAAAGAATGCTGAACTGAATAGTACTCGTCGCCTCACCAAGTGGGATGGACTGGCTCCCCCCGCCCCCATTAAGCCAACGTAGCATCACACCAAAATCAAGCTCATTCACACTGCCGGAACCGCTGTTTTCCAGCTCATAAGGCTGCGATTCACCGTTAACTTTAATATCAGTATCAATAGGATACCGATTGTATATCGTGAACCCTACGTTCTGTGCAGCTCCCGGCTGCCCCTGATTATCGGGGGCGAAAATATACTCGTTACCGCTAATAGCGGTACCTTCAAATCTAATCTTCACCTGCTTAGCCCCCGAAGGGCAATCCAGAAGCCTTATAGTTTCCCAATAACCTCTGCCACCCAATGAGGAATTACCTGCCTGCACACCAAAATCCACCATGATATTCTTCGACTCGGCGGCGACTACACAGGCATTCTCCACCACCCGCCCGGTCACATTAATATTCCCATCCGCTGCGTATAACGACGGGGATAATATTGCTGCACTGAATAATGTCAGCAGTGGCATTCTTTTTCTTACTGTTGCTATCATCATTAATTTCCTTATATGTCTGATAATGCCAAACAATCATCGTGCTGAAACAGGCCCGGTTATTATGGATAAACCAGGCTAATCTGCGTGGTCAGGTTGGCGCTGCCGGGGATGACCGTTTGCGCCTTCGTGGCAATATAGGCAGCCGCGCCGCTGATTTACTTTTTACTCTCGCCACTTTCCTTATTACTGGATAACAGCCTTTTATTCTGATGATATCGATAAGCCGACGCAGGGGGTGGCGGGTGGCGTTATTTAGTCATAGACCAGATTGAGTTGAGCGGTGGCGTTTGCCGTGCCGGGTGTTACCTTATCGGTTAAAGCGATATATCGTGCATTAAATGGTTTAGAAAAAGAACCATCATTTCTTGGGATAACTCCATACCCATAACTTGCATTAGGAATTTTGACATACTCCTCGTAAGGGGAAACATCGGCCACCTGTACCCCAACCCCCTCGGCAACGGAGCCACTGCCTAATGCAAAGGCTTTATTATTTTGGCCGGCAGCAACGCCATCAAAGCGGAAAAATACGGCCAAGCCTGGGGCACAGTCGGTTGCTTCAACGGTAAAATCAACCGGCTTGCTAGTCGCACCAATTGATGTCAGCTCGGTACGGGAAATATTCCCCAGCGCTACCTGCATATTTTTGCTGCCTGCGGTTAAATTGCAGGTGCCATGAGCAAGCGTTAATTCCATATCCACGCTGCCGTCTGCAGCATAAGCGCTAAAGGCCAATCCGCCCCCCACCAGCAGCAGCCCCTTGATGATATTTTTCATTAGCTGTTCCTTATCTCAATAAAAACGAAATTCAATAATCCATCATGGGTAAATCAGGCTAAACTGTAGGCGAGTACGAGCAACCCCTGCAGTAGGCATTTTGTTATCGGTGGTATATCCCGTACTGAATTTAAGCTCATTCACCGCCCCTTTTTTCAATTCAATAGCTGGGCTGAACTCATTTACCCCCAGCAAATTTTGAAATGCAACTTCCCCTGACTTTTGAATTATAAAACCCACATTTTTAGCGGCATCGGGTTGATCGCTATTATCGGTGGCAAAAACTTTTCCTGAGTATTTTTGGGTATTAGCCAACGTCCCTTCAAACCTGATGCGTACCTGGCTAATGCTGTCCGGGCAGTCCGCCAACTGCACATAGATATAGCCAGCGCCCCCTAACCAAGTCGCAATGGTAGCGCTCTGCACCCCCTTATTCACCTTCTGGTTTTTAGAACTGGCATCCAGCACGCAGCTGCTTTCGGTGACTCTGCCAGTCACATTAATATTCCCATCCGCCGCCTGCAGCGGCGGTGCCAGCATGGCGGCGCCGAGCAGCGTCAGGGGCAGTGCTATTTTTCTCATCATTATCTTCATCCTTATTGGTAGGTGAGGCTAAAGGTTGCTACCGCGTTGGCCTCGCCGGCGGCGATCTGCGGTTGCGTTTGGTAATAACGGGCGCTGAACGGGTAGCTGCGCAGCCCCTGTAAGGCCGTTTCCAGCGGCAGCCGTTCCCCCAGCGCCAGCGGCGCGCCGCGGTAGAGCAGCTGTACCCCGACGCCGCGCGCGCTCTCCTGCGCTTCGGGGTGGGTCAACGCCAGCACCCCGGGCGCGTCGCCGCCTGCGGCGATGCCGTCGAACTGAACATTGACCCGGGCGCCGGCGTCGCAGGCCAGATCCAGCAGGAACGGCTGCTCGCCGCGCGTGCTGCCCACGCCGCGAAAATCGCTGCGCGCCACCTCGCCCAATGCCACCGTGCGATGGCGGCCGCCCTGCAGCTCGCAGGCCAACCGGATAATAGCGACCGGTTTTTGCAGGGCGATATCCAGCACCGGCAGCCCATTAACCGTGCGCCGAGCCAGCGTTTCCGTCGTCAACACGCCGGAGACCAGCGGCCCGGTCACCACCAGCCGCAGGCTGATTTGCCGTTTTCCGGCGGCAATGGCGCCGCTCGCCGGCCAGCCATCTCTGAAAGCGGCATCGGTATCCAGCGCATAGCCCAGCCCGCTAATCGTGGTGCCGTAGACCGCGCTGTTGCCGCTTTTCAACCCACTGTCGACGCCCTGCAGATTCAGCCGGGCGTCCTTCGCCTCCGCGCAGGGCGCCAGCGACGCGGCCTGCTGCACCTGGCGCGTGCCCTGCCACACCACGCTGCCGACCGGCAGATCGCGTTGCAGCGTCTGCGGCGGAATGTCGAACAGCAGCCGTTCCGGGTTGCCGGCCGGCAGGCATTCCGCTCCCCAGGCGCCGCCCGCCGCCCACAGCCCGCACAGGCCGAGCATCCATACTCCCGCTTTCATCCTTTGCTCCTTAACGGCACTCGGCCGCTATCTCTGGGATCTCCGGGCCGGCAGTTTCCGGCAGGCCGTAGACGACCTGGCATTGCTGGTCCGGTTGTTTGCCCCACTGCACGTGCAGCATGCCGTTGGCCGGCATGCCGGCCAGGAACAGCTGCCCGCCGTCGCCGACGATGCTGCCGTCACCGCCTGCGCCTGCCAGCGTGGCGATCGCACCAAACGGCACCGGCCGGCCGTCGGCGCGCGTCAGCGTCATCATCATCCGTGCACCGACCTTGGTTTGATAATCCGCCAGCACCACCGCGCCGCGGGTCGGGATCACCGTCTGGCTGGTCAGCCCCAGCTCCACGTCGTCCGCGAGGGTGGTCGGATCCAGTGCAATCGCGTTCTGGCGATAGGCGGAGAGGTAAGGCACCACCGCATAGCCGCGGCTATCGGTTTTCACCCCCACCTGATTCACCACGCTGACCCCGCCGGCACCCGGCGCGCGCACCAGCGCCACCGTATCGTTAAGCGGTTGCGACAGCGTCACCCCGCCGGCATGCAGCAACACCCCGCCCTGAACGTCGTAATTCAGCCGCTGGCGCTGGCCGTCGTGGCTCAGCCCGGCGCCGAGCAGCGCCTTGCTGCCGCGATAACCCAGCGTCAGATTGCCATTCTCGCCTTCGCCCTGATTGCCATAGCCGCCGGTTATCCCCCAGTTCAGGTTGTCGCCTTCCAGCGCGGTGCCGTTCAGCCCCAGCGTCTGCAACGTTTTGCCGTTGTTGCTATTGCTGATGCCATAACCGGCCCAGGTGTTGTGTGCCCACAGGTTCAGTGGAATGCTGACATTCAGCGCCACGACGCGATCGGTCTGAGCCTGATAGCTCTGGTTCTGACTGTAGTTAAGGCCATAGCTCACCCCTTTGATGCTGCCGTTGTAGCCCAGGCTGACGGACTGGCGCTTGCCTTGTTCCCCCCAGCGCCGATCTTCCGCCAGGCTCAAGAACAGTGAGCCTGGCAGCGGCCCCAATCCCTGCTGCAGCGAAAGTTCTTTACGGCTGCGGGTCGCGCTGTTGCTTGTCCTATCGCGGGGTTGCATCGCCTGTTGCAACGTGGTGTAGCCTTCGCTGGCATGGCGATAACCGGCCAGGCTCAGCTGGGTGCCGGTGAGCGGGAAGCTTTTTTCATAGCGCAGGCGCCACATGTTGCCCTGCCGATCGTCCCCCTGAACGGCCTCCTCCGGCCGCCGGGCCCAGCTTTGCGTCATATCCAGCGACAACGCGCCGGCGCGGCCCAGGTTTTGCCCCACGCCCAGCGCCAGCGAACGGTAACGATTGGCCCATTGGCCACCGCCATACAGCGTGGCGCCGAGCGGCAGGCCGTAGATCAGCGTGCCCTGCATAAACTTCTCGTCATCGGCGCTCGCGTCCTGCGCACGGTATTGCCCGGCGGCCAGGCCGTAGCTGAGCCGCCCTTCGCGTTGCAGCACCGGCAGCGAGGCAAACGGCACCAGCAGGCGCTGTTCCGTACCGTCGCTTTCCTTGATGGTGACATCCAGATCGCCGCTGCCGGAAACCGCATACAGATCGCTGATTTCAAAGGCGCCCGGCGGCACATAGCGCTGATCGACCACCACGCCGTTCTGGCGAATGATCACCTCCGCATTGCTTTTGGCGATGCCGCGCACCACCGGCGAGTAGCCGCGCAGGCTGTCCGGGTACATCTCTTCCACCGAGACCAGCTGTACGCCGCGCAGCGGCAGCGAATCGAAGATATCGCCCGGCGTGGTGGCATCGCCCAGCGTCAACAGCCCGTTCAGCGGGGTGATGTCTCGCTGTACATAGCTGTTCAACGTGCGCCAGTGCGCCTCTCCCTGACCGTTCCGGTTCCACACGCCGTCATGCCGCAACCGCCAGGCGCCCCAGTTGGCGCCGTTGCGCAGGTTGACGAAATAGCTGCTTTCATTGCCGCCCCCCTGCCGGCTGCGATCGTGCGCCCCACGCAGGGTATAGTTGCTCAGCAACGCCGGAATGCCGCTGTCCCACTGCTCCGGCGGCACGTAGCCGCGCGCCTGGCGTTTTAACGCCGCCTGCGGGATGCTCAGCTTCAACTGCTGTTGCTCGAACAGCAGTTCCGTTCGGGCGCCGGGAATGACCTGCGGCAAGTTGATGCACGCATCGGAGGGTTTCAGCGCGGGAAAGGCGGCCAGATCCACGCCAAAGCCCTGCAGATCTTCCCATTTCAGACAAGGAACCAGACGTTCTTTGCCCTGTTCGTCCGGCTGCAGAGAAAAGGCCAGCGTGCGAGTATCCAGCCGCTGCTCGTTGAGAAACAGATCAACGCGATACTCCCCCGGCGGCTGTTTCTCCTCATCGGTGAACAGCGCCAGATCCACTTCGGTTTGCGGCGTATTGCCTATCTGCAATAAAGCCGAGCTAAAACGGTATTCCGCCTGCGCTACGCCGCTGTACATCAGCAGGCCGGCAAGTTGCCAGGCCAACGGCGTCAGCCGATATTCGCTGCGCCGCCCAGATAGGCAGCGCGCTGTTTTGCTGTTCATGTTTCACATCCCTGTTCACACCGCGCCCCTGGCTATCAACCGAGCCATCACAACGCTTGTTGGTGCTGAGCGCTCAGGCCGCCGTAGTCGTTGATCACCTGCCAGCTCACCTGTTTGCCGGTGGCTGAAGGCGGCAGGGTATAGGCCAGCGTGGCGAACGGCGCCACCATCTGCGGCTCCTTGATTTTTTCACCGGCGACCGAGACCGTAGAGAAACTCAGGTAGTAGGGGGAATCATTGATCGCTTTCAGCGTGTTGCCGCTGCGCTCCCAGCGCACTTTCCCGGCCGCCTCTTCCGGCGAGCCGGGCAGCGACGCCGGGCGATAGAAAAGTTTGATGCGGGTACGCACCGCGATTTGCAGGTGGTTGCCTTTGCCTTCCGCCTCCGGTGGCACCGTTTTGACGCTGAACCAGAATACCGACTCGCGATCCTCCGGCAGCGGCTGGGCGGTTTTCACCACCCGCAGCGTATTCTCTTTGCCGCCGTTCAGGCGAAACAGCGGCGGCGTGACCAAGAACGGCGCCTTGACGTTGCCTTCCAGATCCGCATTGACCCACGATTGCACTAAGTAAGGGATGTCGTCCGGGTTTTTTACCGTGATGGTCGCTTCTTTCTTGCCGCCGGGATACACCAACCGGGTGCCGCCGATCACCACGCCAGCAGCAGCCTGAAAACTATTGATTAACAGCGCGGCGCACAGCGCCAAATAGACAGCCTTCATTATTGTGCATTCCCTTGATGTTGTGATTAAGTCGTTCTATTAACAAGTTACCGCCACAGAATGCGTATTCCATCGATCAATAAAGCCAAGTCAGATAGATTAGTTATACAAAACGCTGAATTGTATAGTGGCGTTAGCCGCACCGGCGGTGACTTTATCTGTTGATCTGTAGCGTGCCGCAAAAGACAGGCGATTCTCACCCTCATTCAGCGAAAATTTCTCCGAAGTACCACCAGGTACAATCGATTGTTTTCCCCAACCACTCTCACTTATTGCAATAAGTTCTAAGGCTATACCAGTGGCGCCGCCAGAGATAAGTTGGAATAGATTTTTATTGTTGGAATCTGCCTCGCCATCCAGCTGTACAGTAGCCGCCTTGGTATTTGCCGGACAATCTTTCAGCTCCAAGAAGAACGCTGTTGCATAACCCCAATCTCCCACGTGTTCAAAATCAGCCGCAGCCGCGTCCCCCAGACGCACATCCAGAGTTGGGCTCACCAAACAAGCGTTATCAATAATTTTTCCAGTAACGTTAATCACACCATCGGCGGCAAACGCAGAGGAGCAGAGCGCCGTACACGCCAGCATAGAAGCAACCAGATACTTTTTCATCGAAGTCCCCTAAAACACATTTTTGTTTTTCAAATACCCCACTCCTCACCCGCAAAAGCCTTCCGCCCGATGAGAATTTAACGAATTACCGGCGAAAACGTGTTTCACCGGTAAATTAACGCCGGATAGAAAATTAGTTATACGCAACGCTGAATTGAATAGTCGTGTTAGCATCACCGGCGGTGACTTTATCCGTTGATTTATAAGCCGCCTCGAATGTCAATACATTGTCACCCTCATACAGCTTGAATTCCTTGGTGCTGCCCGGCCCCATCCTTTCACCTGGCGCAGCAATACGCAGCGCCAGGCCAGTTGCACCACCGTCATTCAGTTTGAACAGCTCGGTGTTGTTGTCGTCCGCCGCGCCGTCCAGGGTCACTTTGGCACTGCTCAGGTTAGCCGGGCAATCTTTCAGCTCCAGATCAAATTTCCGGGCACCGGATTCATCTCCCACATTCTTAAACGCCGCCGCCGCCACATCCCCCATCTGCACGTTCAGCGTCGGGTTAACCACACAGGCGTTATCGATGATTTTACCGGTGAAGTTAATCACACCATCGGCGGCAAACGCCGAGGAAGAGATCGCCGCACAGGCCAGTGCGGAAGCTACCAGATACTTTTTCATATAAGTCCCTTATATTATTTAAACCACTAAGTTATATGTCGATATACATAATTGATCGTGGCGTGAACACCACGCTTACTGCGCATCGCTGTTACCGATGCCAATATATTGCGCATCACGCACGATAATATGGGCGCCATGCATGAAGTCATCATTATAAAACCTAAGGAATGTCATTAGTACTCAGAAACCCACCAAGGATACTAAGACATTTTAAAAAATTAATTCAACCAAAAATAAAAAATGAACAAAAAACAGGACCGCACATCATAATTAACGAATTTACTTTTTTAAAAAATCAGAATCATGCCCTATCAACAGGAATACCTAAATATAGAAAAAATACAACTCACTATAAAACAAGGAGATTAGCATCGCTCACCAAAAGACCAAACCATATGCATAATGAATTAAAAACTTAAAACCATCACAAGTACAACACATAATGAAAGATAAACTGATCAATTATCGTATTTATAATGAACACAAATAACTAATATTGATTATATTTTTTAATTTAAAAATCTAATTTATGAATGAAAAGGTTAATTTCAGAGATTTCTTGTATTTAGGAAGTAAATTTATTGGAAGGATAACTTCAATAAAAAAGATGAAAGAAAACAGACTGTTCGTAACGCGTTGAGCTCACTGCTGCAGAGTTAGGCGTGGTATCAGGGCGGCAAAAGCCCGGTACGCTCTGCGCCGCCGTTCGAACGGCAGCATAGCTGTCTGCAACCTACACGCCATCCGTAACATAGTCGTGCAACAGAAAAGAAAAGGCCAGGCGCCTTAACGACGCCCGGCCTTTCTTCATTTCATCACTCGTCTTCCAGATACGTATAACCGTACAGACCGGCCTCAAACTCTTCCAGGAACTGCGCCTGCAGCTCGCTGTCCAGATCGGTTTCTTTGACCTGATCGCGGAACTTGGACAGCAGCGCGCTCGGATCCAGCTGCACATACTCCAGCATGTCCGCCACGGTATCGCCCTCGTCGGACAGCTCGGTCTCGACGCTGCCGTCCGGGAACACGTACACGTCAACCGAGGCGGTGTCGCCGAACAGGTTGTGCATGTTGCCAAGGATCTCCTGGTACGCGCCGACCATGAAGAAGCCCAACGCCGGCGGGTTCTCCGGATCGTATGGCGGCATCGGCATGGTGGTCGCCACGCCGTCGCCGTCGACGTAATGATCGATGGTGCCGTCGGAGTCGCAGGTGATGTCGAGCAGCACCGCACGGCCTTCCGGCGGCTTATCCAGCCCTTCCAGCGGCAGCACCGGGAACAGCTGGTCGATGCCCCAGGCATCCGGCATCGACTGGAACAGCGAGAAGTTGACGTAGAACTTGTCCGCCATGCGCTCTTGCAGTTCGTCGATGATAGGACGGTGCGCGCGGTTGCTCGGATCGAGCTGCTGCTGGATCTTGTTGCAGATGTTCAGATACAGCTGCTCGGCCCAGGCGCGCTTGGTCAAGTCCAGCATGCCGTGCGCGTATTGGGTATGCACGTCGTGCAGATCCATCTGGCTGTCGTGCAGCCATTCGCGCAGCGAGCGGCGGTTCTCCGGCTCGTTCATTTCCAGCCAGGTTTCCCACATGCTTTCCAGCGCGCGCGGCGCGTCGGCTTCCGGCGGCTGCGGTTCGCTGAACTCGTTGCGCTCGACGCCAATCACGTTGGAGACCAGCACCGTGTGGTGCGCGGTCACGGCGCGACCGGACTCGGTGATCACCGTCGGGTGCGGCAGGCCGTGTTCGTTACAGGCGTCGCCGATGCCCCAAATCACGTTGTTGGCATATTCGTTCAGGCCGTAGTTGACCGAGCAATCGGACTGCGAACGGGTGCCTTCGTAGTCGACGCCCAAGCCGCCGCCCACGTCAAAGCACTGAATGTTGACGCCCAACTTGTGCAGCTCAACGTAGAAGCGCGCCGATTCGCGCACGCCGGTGGCGATGTCGCGAATATTGGCCAGCTGCGAACCCAAATGGAAGTGCAGCAGCTGCAGGCTGTCGAGGCGGCCCGCTTCACGCAGGGTCTCCACCAGCTTCAGCACCTGCACCGCCGCCAGACCAAACTTGGATTTTTCGCCGCCGCTCGACTGCCATTTGCCGGAGCCTTGCGATGCCAGACGCGCACGCACGCCCAGGCGCGGTATGACGTTCAGCCGCTCGGCCTCTTCCAGCACCAGGTTGATCTCGGACATCTTCTCGATCACCAGGTACACCTTGTGCCCCAGCTTTTCCCCGATCAGCGCCAGACGAATATATTCACGATCTTTATAACCATTACAGACGATCACCGAGCGGGTCATGCCGGCATGCGCCAGCACCGCCATCAGTTCGGCCTTGGAGCCGGCTTCCAGCCCCAGCGGTTCGCCGGAGTTCACCAGCGATTCAATCACGCGGCGGTGTTGGTTCACCTTGATCGGATACACCAGGAAATAACCGCCCTGGTAGCCGAAGGATTCACGCGCGCGTTTGAACGCGGCGTTGATAGAGCGCAGGCGATGCTGAAGGATCTGCGGGAAGCAGAACAGCGCCGGCAGACGTTGGCCGTCTTGCTGGCGCGTTTTCACCAGTTCTGCCAGATCGACGCGCGCCTGCGGGACATCCGGATCCGGGCACACGCTGATATGGCCCAGCTCGTTGACGTCATAGTAATTGTTGCCCCAGTAGGCGACGTTATAAGTACGCAGCATCTTGCTGGCATTACGATCATTCATGGCAACCTCCTGCATGGAGCGCAAAGATAAAGACTCGCCCGCAACCGGCGGGCGGTGAATCAACAGATCATCAGACATGGTTCGCCTCACATTCCCTACTGACGAAACCGTCAGCCACTATCGCAGCTACAACCCGCGAGAACAACCCAACAAGCCGCGCCGGCGGCAGCGAAGAGAACTGCCGTTCGCGGTCAGCGATCGGTTTATCACTCATATAATTGTAAGACACCCTGTTCAAACCTCGTGAATCGGGCCAAGAAACATCCCACAGGAAGGCTGCAGGCTACCCTTGTTCAGTTCTTCAGACGACCGTTAGCCGGCCCGAGAATCCTGAGTAGCGGCCAAGTGTTTATCGCACCTGGTAAGTGACAGAGAGACAAGACGGGAAATAGCAGAAGAATGTGCGCCAGAACGGCACTGCTGTTGAGAACCAACAACCGGTAGACAACGGATCATTAATCCAACCACCTCCACGCGCGCCGTTCGGAGTGAACGACCCAGCCTCTAAATATAGTGTAAGAACGTGACCGTTCGATGAAGCGGCGAACGCCCGCGACGGATAATAGCGCAACGCTGGCGAATGCAAAGCGGAAGTTTATCGCACCTTCCCCCACGCCAGACCGCCGTACTGTGCAGCAAATGAACCGCGCGCGCAGTTTATACCGGTAAGCAGGTGAAAAAGCAAAATGAAAATTTGCCGAAAACTGTTTCAAGCGATGAAAATGGCGCCAACCCGTTTGCGCAAAAGAGCGAAAGCGCAAAAAATTACTGGCAATCTGGCTAAACCCTGACCTAAAATAGACGTCCAGATGTTAATCCATCTATACTGGTTAACTGATAAACTGCTTAACGGCTTTGCCTGAGGGGCGTTGCAGGATGCATCTCGCGCCATCAGCGGAAGACCCTTCGCTTCGATGCCGGATCTCCAGCGCTGTGCAGTAATTTCTAACCCGTCTTATGCAAGGTAAAGAACACAATGGCTAAACACCTCTTCACGTCCGAATCCGTCTCCGAAGGACATCCAGATAAAATCGCCGACCAGATCTCCGATGCCGTCCTCGACGCCATCCTGGAACAAGATCCGAAAGCGCGCGTCGCCTGCGAAACCTACGTGAAAACCGGCATGGTGCTGGTCGGCGGTGAAATCACCACCAGCGCCTGGGTCGATATCGAAGAGATCACCCGCAAGACCGTGCGCGAGATCGGCTACGTTCATTCGGACATGGGCTTTGACGCCAACTCCTGTGCAGTATTGAGCGCCATCGGCAAGCAATCCCCAGACATCAATCAGGGCGTTGACCGTACCGATCCTCTCGAGCAGGGCGCCGGCGATCAGGGCTTGATGTTTGGCTACGCCACCAACGAAACCGACGTGCTGATGCCTGCACCGGTCACCTACGCGCACCGTCTGGTGCAGCGCCAGTCCGAAGTGCGTAAAAACGGCACCCTGCCGTGGCTGCGCCCGGATGCGAAGAGCCAGGTGACCTTCCAGTACGACGACGGCAAAATCGTCGGCATCGACGCCGTGGTGCTGTCCACCCAGCACTCAGAAGACATCTCGCTGAAAGATCTGCAAGAAGCGGTGATGGAAGAGATCATCAAGCCGGTGCTGCCGGCGGAATGGCTGACGGCGGGCACCAAATACCACATCAACCCGACCGGCCGTTTCGTTATCGGTGGCCCGATGGGCGACTGCGGCCTGACCGGCCGTAAGATCATCGTCGACACCTACGGCGGCATGGCTCGCCACGGCGGTGGCGCCTTCTCCGGTAAGGATCCGTCCAAGGTTGACCGTTCCGCGGCTTACGCGGCGCGCTACGTGGCGAAAAACATCGTTGCCGCCGGCCTGGCCGATCGCTGCGAGATTCAGGTGTCTTACGCTATCGGCGTAGCGGAACCGACCTCCATCATGGTGGAAACCTTCGGTACCGAGAAAGTGCCAACCGAACAGCTGACGCTGCTGGTGCGCGAATTCTTCGATCTGCGCCCATACGGCCTGATCCAGATGATGGATCTGCTGCAGCCGATCTACCGCGAAACTGCCGCCTACGGCCACTTCGGCCGCGAGCACTTCCCGTGGGAAGCGACCGACAAAGCCGCACTGCTGCGCGATGCCGCCGGCCTGAAATAAGCCCCGACATCAACATGAAAACGGCGAGCCAAGGCTCGCCGTTTTTTTTGAACGGATGGGTGCTCCTGGATCAACGCATCGACTGCCGGCGGCGGAGGCAAAGCCCCCGCCGCCGGGTTGCCTTACCGTTCGGATTCGTAAGCCAAAATGGCCGCAACCTCCGTAGTGCCCGATCGGATACGCAGCTCACACAGCGTGCTGCGGGTTATCCATGCCAGTGATATTACCGTGGCACAAATAACCACCAATTTTAACAGGCTCCGTTTGTTCGGCATCATGCCTTCTTCTCCTTGCCTCGCGGCGGGTAAGAGGCTAACTTAACGTTGTCGTGCGTTAGAGTAGGCCTCGGGTTGATGGATATCGACTCGGGGCTTTTCTCTTTGTATCTTTCACGCAGGCTCCAGAGACAAAGATCCAGAGCACCCGCCCGCAGTATATTCACCTCCCCCTCTCTTCCCACGTTCCTTTTCACGTTAAATGTCTTTCTTGCGTAGCGGCACGCAACGCCTTGCAAAGCGTTGAAAAAAGGCCCAGCAACGCAGGGCCATTGAGGGCAGAGAAAGCAAGGTGGGAGCGAGGCTTACGACGTCTGCTTACGCAACAGATAAACGAAGTACGGCGCACCGATAAAGGTCGCCAATAACCCGGCGGGGATCTGATACGGGAACAGCAGCATACGCCCGCACCAGTCGGCAAACACCATCAGCAAGCCGCCCAGCAGCGCGGCGATCACCATCTGCGGCAGCGCGCGGCGGAAGCCCAGCATACGCGCCATATGCGGCGCCATCAGCCCGACAAAGCTCAGCGGCCCGACGGTCAGGGTCGCCATGGCGGTCAGGGTGGCAGCCAGCAACAAAATGGTCAACCGCGCCGGCGTCAGCGCAATGCCCACCGAGCGGGCGGTGGCGCCGCCGAGCGGCAGGATGGTCAACCAACGGCGGCACAGCGGCGCCAATACCATCAGGCCGGCGGCCACCAGCGCGGTACGCAGCGCCTGCGCCGGCTCCACCGAATAGGTCGAACCGGAGAGCCAGGTCAGCAAGCCCCCCATACGCGGATCGCCGCTGGCCAACAGCAGGAAGATGACGGTAGTAAAGGCGGTGCTGAGCGCGATACCGGCGAGCAGCATGCGTTCCGTCGAGAAACCGCCGCGGCCTGCGGCGATCATGATGATCAGCAGCGTAGCGGCCGCTCCCAAACTGCCGGCGGGCAGCAGCCAAACGAAGGCGTCGCCCGGCACCATAAACAGCATCATCACGACGCCAAAAGCGGCGCCGGAGCTGATCCCCAACACTTCCGGGCTGGCCATCGGGTTGCCGGTCAATTTCTGGATCAACGTGCCGGCGACCGCCAGCATCATGCCCGCCGCCAGCGCCGACAGCACCCGCGGCCAGCGCCACGGCAGCAGGGAATCCAGCTCCGCACCCAGGCTCCAGTGCCAACCGCCGGCATTTTTGCCCAGCATCAGCGCCAGCGTCAGACCGATCAGCAATACGAGGCCACCCAGCAGGATCCAGCCGGGCAGATTCCCGCGCTCGGCAGGCACCTTGTCGCCAAGGTTCATCGGCGGCGGCGTGGTGGCGCTGCGCAAACGCGGCAACAGCCACAGCAGCAGCGGTGCGCCGAACAGCGCAGTGGCCGCGCCGGTCGGGATCTCACGCCACACCTGCGTCACCCCGAGCATCACCTGATCGGTCAGCCACAGCAGCAGCGCCCCCAGCAACGGCGCCAACATCATGCGGTGCGCCAGGCGGCGCGCGCCCAGCATCTTCGCCATCAGCGGCGCAAACAGGCCGATAAAGCCGATAATGCCCACCGCACTCACCAACATGGCGCTGAAGATAATGGCCAGCCCCAAGGCGCAGAAGCGCGCCATCGATAGCCCCAACCCCAGGTTGCGCGCCACGCCGTCGTCCAGCCCCAGCAGCGTCAGCGGGCGCAGCAACAGCGCCGCCAGCAGGCCTGCCACCAGCAAACGCGGCAGGAGGAACTGTACGGCGCTCCAATCCTGTTGGTTCAGCGCGCCGGTGCCCCACAGGAACATGCCCTGCAGCTGATCGTAATGAAACAGCGCCAACAAGCTGTTGACCGCGCCGCAGTACAGTCCCAACACCAGCCCGGCCAGAATCAGCGTCACCGGCGACATCCGCTTGCCCCAGGCGACGCCGAACACCAGCCCGCCCACCACAATCGCACCCACCATAGCGGCCAGCTGGCGGGTAAATTCGCCCCCCGGCAGCACCCACAGCGTGGCGATGGTCAGGCCGAGCTGCGCACCGGCGGCCACGCCGAGCGTCGACGGTTCCGCCAACGGATTGCGCAACACCTGCTGGAACAGCACGCCGACCAACCCCAGGCCGGCGCCGGCCAACAGCGACACCGTCAACCGAGGCAGCAGGCTGTAATGGAACAGCATTTGCCGCACGTCGTCGATGTCCGGCGTGCTGAGCGCCCGCGCCCATTGCGCCGGCGGCAGCTGCTGCGTCAGGTTGTATATCGTCAGGCCACCTGCCGCCGCCAGCAACAGCAGGATCAGCGTCAGCGGTAATTTCCGGATGCCAGCATTCATGCCGCACTCTCCTGAGCCTGTGCCAACAGGCGGCAAAACCGCATCGTCGACAGCGTGGCGCCATAGAACCACACCGCCGGCACCTGCCGCAGCTGGTTTTGCCGCACGAAGGGCAATGACTGCCACAGCGGCGTCGCGCTGACCTTGTCCATCATCGCCTGATTGCCGTGATCGAGATAGATGACTCGGGCGTTACGCACCGTGGCCAACCGTTCAATCCCCACCACCGCCGTGCCCCAAAAGTCGGTTGGCTCCTGCCAGGCATTGCGGATGCCCAGTTGGTCCATCGCTTCCTGGAACAGGCTTTTCTGGCCGATGATCAACGCATGGCGCGTGTCTATCAGGGAAAACAGCAGCAACGGTTGGCGGGTGTAGCTTTGCAGGCGCTGACGCGCGTCCTGCATAAAGCGGTCGAACTGCGCCAGGTGGTTTACCGCCCGGCTTTCTATGCCCAACCGCTGGCCCAGCGCCAGCAGCGACTGGCGGGCGACGGTCAGCGGTTTGCCGCTGCCGTCGTTGAAGCCGAAGCTCATGGTTGGCGCGATGGGTTGGATTTTTCGCGGCGTCGGGCCATAGCCCTGCGACAGCAACACCAGCGAAGGCTGGAGCTGCTGCAGCAGTTCGAGATTCGGTTCGGTGCGCTGGCCGACGTCGACCACCGTCGCCGGCAGCTTCGGCTCCGCCACCCACAGGTTGTAGTTATGCACATCGGCCACCGCCAGCGGCGTCACGCCCAATGCCAACAGCAGCTCGATCGGCAGCCATTCCAGCGCCGCAACGCGCGCGATATCCGGCGGCGCCTCCGCCGCCCGCCCGGGCAACGAACCCAACAGCGGCGACAGCGCGAGCGCCATCAACAAACGGCGGCGCAGCGGATCGTGAGAAGAAGTGAATGCAGAGGACATCAGTAGACAAAACTCACCGGCGCGCCGCCGCTCGGATGCGGCAACGTGCCCATAGGAATACCGTAAATTTGCTCCAGCACCGGCCCCTGCATCAGCTCCAGCGGGCCGCCCTGTGCGATCATTTCACCGCCGCGCAGTGCCACCAAATGGTCGCAGTAGCGCGCCGCCATGTTGATGTCGTGCAGTACGGCGATCACCGTGAGATCGCGTTCGCGGCTCAAGCGCTGGATCAGCGCCAGCACCTCGACCTGGTGCGCGATATCCAGCGCCGACGTCGGTTCGTCAAGCAGCAGGCAGCGGCTGTCCTGCGCCACCATCATCGCTAACCAGGCGCGTTGGCGCTCGCCGCCGGACAGGCTGTCCACCAGCCGGTTGGCGAACGGCTTCAAGCCCACCAGCGCGATGGCCTCTTCCACCTGTTGACGATCGTTGGCGCCAAAACGCCCCAGCGCGCCATGCCACGGATAACGGCCGACGGCCACCAGCTCGCGCACCGTCATGCCTTCCGCCGCCGGCAACTGCTGCGGCAGGTAGGCCACCTGGCGGGCGAAGGATTTGCTGTCCCACTGCGCCAACGGCTGCCGATTGAGCAAGACCTGGCCGCCGCTGGGCGCATGGTGCCGCCCGAGCAGTTTCAACAGGGTGGATTTACCGGAACCGTTATGGCCGATCAGGCCGCAGACTTTGCCCTGGGGAAAACTGAGCGACAGCGGTTGCAGCAGCACCCGGCCGGGGACGGCGAAGCTGGCGTTATCCAGCGCAAAGGCCGCGCCGGGATTAAGAAGTTTGTCCTGCATAGATCCTGCTTTGTCCGGGGCGACGCGGCGCCGCCCCGGCTATCCGGTTAGAAACGGAAGGTTGCGGTGGCGACCACCTGGCGTTCTGCGCCCCAGTAGCAGGCGTAGTCGCGGTAGCAGCTCGACACGTAAGTCTTGTCGAACAGGTTGTTGATGTTGACGCCCACGGACGAGCCCGGCAGGCCAAAGCGCGCCAAATCGTATTTAATGGTCGCGTCCACCAGCGTGTAGTCCGGCACCTTGAAGGTGGTGTTATCGCTGTTGAAGCTCGAGCTGGAGCCGACGTAACGCACACCGGAACCCAGCGTCAAACCGCTCACTGCCGTTTCGTGGAAAGTATAATCCGCCCACAGCGACGCCATGTGTTTCGGCACTTCGACGGTCGGTTTGCCCTGATAGGTGTTGTCCTTGGTGTACTTCGCATCGGTATAAGTATAGGAGGCGATCAGGTTGACGTTGGCATTCAACGCCGCCTTGGCTTCCAGCTCCACACCGCGCGAACGGATCTCGCCGCTCTGCACGCTGAACTGCGCGTTATCCGGATCCGGCGTCAGGTTGTTGTTCTTGGTCAGTTGATACAACGCACCAGTCAGCACGATTGGGCGATCCTTCGGCACGTATTTCACACCGGCTTCATACTGCTTGCCGATCGAGGGCTTAAAGGTCTGGCCATTGATTGACGTATCGAGGGTCGGTTCAAACGACTCGCTGTAGCTGAAATACGGCGTCACGCCGTTGTCGAACAGGTAATTCAATCCGCCGCGCCAGGTAAACTGCCCATCGGAGCGTTCGTTGGTGTACCCGAGAACGCGGTTATTGGCCGACGTTTTCGCCCAGTCATAGCGCCCGCCCAGCGTCAACAGCCACTGGTTCCACTCCCCTTGCTCCTGCACATACAAACCGGTTTGCTCCTGACGGTTCAAGTACTTGTATGGGAAGTTGATATTGACCACATCATTGCCATACTGCGGCCGGGTCATGCTCAGGCCGTCTGTGGAACCATAGTCGGAATTGATATCGTTGCGCATACGCGAATAATCTACGCCAAACAACAACGTATGGTCGATATCGCCGGTTTTCACCTTCGCCTGTGCCTGAGTATCAACCGCAAAATTGTTCAGGTGCTCTTTCGACTGAACGTAAGCGCGATTGATCGTCGTCGGTGATGACAAGCCGAATCCATAGATGCTCTTCATATCGGTGTCCACCTGCATATAACGCAGGTTCTGGCGCACCGCCCAGGTATCGTTGAAGGCGTGTTCGAAACTGTACCCGATCATCCGCTGCTTGCGCGCCATATAGTTGCTGGCTTCGCCTTCGTTGAAATCGGTCGGCAGTTTGCTGCCGTCCGGCAATGGGATCAGCGTGCCCTGCTTCGGCAACCAGCCGTAATAACCGGTATAGGGATCGTTTTGAATGTTGGCCAGCAGCGTGAAGTTGGTTTTGTCATCCGGGCGCCAGCTAAAGGACGGCGCGATCGCATAGCGCTTCTCTTTGCTCATGTTCTGCTGCGTATCGCTGTCTTTCGCCAGGCCGGTCAGGCGATAGGAATAGATGCCCTGATCGTCCAGCGCGTCGCTGAAATCGAAACCGGTCTGGAACAGGTTATCGGTACCCATTTTGAACTGGATTTCGCGCAGCGGCTCGGTGGTTGGCCGCTTGCTGACCATCGAGACCAAACCGCCCGGGTTGCTTTTACCGTACAGCACCGAGACCGGGCCGCGCAGCAGCTCGGCGCGTTCGAGGAAATAAGGATCGATGGACGCTTCGCTGTAGTTGTCGCCCAGCAACCGCAGGCCATCCAGATACTGGGTGGTGTTGGTAGCCGGGAAGCCGCGGATTGCCATCGCGTCATAGGTCGTGGAGCTGCCGCGGCTGGCGAATACGCCCGGCGCATAGGCCAGAGCACTTTTCACCGTATCCGGCTGGCGCATGTCCATCTCTTCACGCGTCACCACGGAAACGGACTGCGGGTTCTTTTCGATCGGCGTATCGGTTTTGGTGCCGGTGGCGCTACGTTTGGCGACATAGGTGCCGACCGGCCCCCAGGCGCTTTCCTGCTGGGCGGAATTGCTGCCGCCCACAACGGTAATCGTGTCTTCCTTGGCGGCCGGCTTGGCGTCGGCGGAAAAAGCCGGCATCGCCAGCGTGCCTAACGCCGCAGCGACGGTGATCGCTAACGCGCTGACGGGGAGACGGCCCTGCTTGGCCGCGGATGATGAAAGACGCTTGGTCGGCATGATTTATTTCTCTGATGAATTATTAAATGACGAATGTAAACGATAATAATTATTATAAGCGTCGCATTTTATGCAGAAGCCAAATTAAACTGCAAGCCGAATTCATAGGGCAAATAGGTTAAGGATTAGGCGCTTAGCCATGTAGTTAACAGGGAAATAAAACGAGCGGAAAAACAAAAAAGCCCGCAACCAAGGTTACGGGCCTAATAACAAAGAAAAATTTTCACCGGGGCCGACGCCCCGGTAGCGATTACTGACCGAACATATCCTTGATCCAGCCGGCGACGCCATCGCCATCTTTTTGCTCACCCGCCGCCGGTTGCTGCTGTTGCTGCACCGCCGCCTGGCTGGCCTGGCACAATCCCTGCGGATTGTCGGTCCAGACCGGGATGGTGCGCCAGCTGCCGCCGCCGCAGATAAAGTTGCCGGCAGAGTCGATGCTCATCTGGTTTATGCCTTCCGGCGGCTGCAGCATCAGCGGCAGCGGCGTCTGGTTTTCCAGATAGCGGCGATACAGGGTCAACGCGCCGTTGGCGCCGGTCAGCTTGGCCGGGCCGTTGTTGTCGCGCCCCACCCAGGCGATCGCCACTTCCTTGCCGTCGATGCCGGCGAACCAGCTGTCGCGCAGATCGTTGGTGGTACCGGTTTTCGCCGCCAGGTTGTAGTTCGGGAACTTCACCGACAGCGAGCGGGAGGTCCCGCGCGCCACGCCCTGCTGCATCGCGTACAGCGTCAGGTAAGCGGCCTGCGCCGGCACCATGCGCTCCGCCTGCGGGAAGCTCTGGTACAGCACCGTGCCGTCTTCGGCGATCACCGAACGCACCGCCGACAGCGGCGCACGGTTACCGCCGCTGGCGATGGTCTGGTACTCCTGCGCGACTTCCATCGGCGTCAGGCCGATCGCCCCCAGCAGCATCGAAGGCACCGGATTGATCTCCGCTTTCGGGATCCCCAGGCGTTGCAGCGTGGCGCTGATCTGATCCAGCCCGACCGACAGGCCGAGGTTCACCGTCGGCACGTTCAGCGAGTTGGCCAACGCATCCACCAGCATCACCTGACCGCGGAATTTACGGTCATAGTTGTTCGGCTGCCAGACGGCGCCGTTCGGCTGTTTCAGCGACAGCGGCGCATCCGCCAGCCAGGTGTTGAGGCGGTATTTATCCGGTTCGGACAGCGCGGTCAGGTACGTCGGCGGCTTGGCCAGCGAGCCGACCAGACGGCGCGCCTGCATGGCGCGGTTGAAGCCGGCGAACTGCGGGTTGGCGCCGCCGACCATGGCGCGCACTTCACCGCTGAAGCGATCGACGATCACCATTGCCGCTTCCAGATCCTGCAGGTGGCGCGCAGCGCGCAGCGCCGGGATGCCGTCTTCGACCGCTTTTTCCGCCGCGTCTTGCGACACCGGATCCAGCGTGGTGAAGATCTTCACGCCGGACAGGTCATTGACCTTATCGCCCAGCTTGGTTTGCAGTTCCTGACGCACCATCTGCATAAACGCCGGCTGTGGCGTAATGACGCCGCCTTTCGGCTGCACGCCCAGCGGACGCGCGCTCAGCATGTCATACAGCTCGCCGTCGATCACGCCCTGGTTCTGCAGCAGTTTGAGCACCAGGTTGCGGCGCTCCAGCGCCAGTTTCGGGTTGCGCCACGGGTTATACAGCGACGCGCCCTTGACCATGCCGACCAGCAACGCCTGCTGATCGAGGCTCAGCTCGTCCACCGGACGGCCGAAGTAATACAGGCTGGCCAGCGGGAAGCCGCGGATCTGGTCGCTACCGCTCTGGCCGAGGTACACCTCGTTCAGATACAGCTCCAGGATGCGGTCTTTGCTGTAACGGTAATCCACCAACAGCGCCATATAGGCTTCGTTGGCCTTACGCCACAGCGAACGTTCGTTGGTCAGGAACAGGTTCTTCACCAGCTGCTGCGTCAGGGTACTGCCGCCCTGCACCGCACGACCGGCGGTCAGGTTGGCCAGCACCGCGCGGCCGATGGAGTACGGGCTGATGCCGTCATGCTCATAGAAATGGCGGTCTTCCGTGGCGATCAGCGTGTCTACCAACAGATCCGGGAAACCGGAACGCGGCACGAACAGGCGCTGTTCACCGTTCGGCGACTGCAGCATGGTGATAAGACGCGGATCGAGGCGGAAGAAGCCGAAGCTGCGGCCGCTGTCCAGGTTTTCGATCTTCGCCAAACGGTTGTTCTGGAAATCGAGGCGGGCGCGGATCTGCCCTTCTTTACCATCCGGGAAGTCGAACGGGCGGCGCAGCATTTCGATGCTGTTGGCCTGCACGGTAAACTCGCCCGGGCGCGTCATGCGGCTGACCTGGCGATACTGCATGCCTTCCAGCAGGTTGACCATCTCCTTCTTGCTGTACGGCATACCCGGTTCCAGGTTGACCATGCGGCCGTACACCGCCGCCGGCAGCTGCCAGACTTTACCGTCGATGCGGCTGCGGATCTGCGAGTCCAGGTAGACGCCATAGATTGCCAACAAGACGGCGATCACCAGGATCAGTTTGATAAACAGGCCGAGCCAACGGCGTTTTTTACGCGGCGGAGTCGCTTTTACCTTACGCGGCATGCGTTCCTCCTCCTCTTCATACTCATCATCGTCATACTCGTCTTCTTCGTAATCGTCATAATCGTCGTCTCGGCGACGGCGCGGCGGCTTGCGCGACGCGGTGCTTTTTGGTTGTTTTCCTTTGCGCCCGATGGGCTCGCGGTCATCCCCAGCCATGGCTGTTGTTCTCCGAGCTTGCCGACACTGCCGGCCATGATTAGTCGCTTAATCTGTGCCTACGCCGCAGCGCTGACCAGAAGAAACATCTGAATTCCAAACCTTAAATGATCGCGACCTACTGATATTTCTTCGTTCGGCGCGTCGGTACCGCCGTGGCCGGATCGTCCGGCCAAACGTGTTTAGGGTAGCGGCCCTTCATCTCTTTTTGCACCTCGCGATAGGCGCCTTGCCAGAAGGCCGCCAGATCGCCGGTGATTTGCAACGGCCGGTGCGCCGGTGAGAGTAACTCAAGCACCACCGGGATGCGACCCTCCGCCAACATCGGGCTGCGCTGCTCGCCGAACACCTCCTGCAAACGCACCGCCAGCGCCGGCGGTTTACCCGCCTCATAACGGATCGGTAAGCGGCTGCCGGTCGGCACAGTGTAATGAGTGGGTAGCGCATTATCCAGCCGCTGCTTTTGCTGCCAGTCCAGCAGACGGGACAGCGCCTCGGCGATGTTGACCTGCTTCAATCCGCGCAGATCGCGCACGCCGTTCAGCGACGGCAACAGCCACTGCTCCAGCGCCGCCAGCAGCGGCTCTTCATCCATCGCCGGCCACTCCGCCTCCGGCAGCCAGGCTTGCGCGCACTGCAGGCGCACCCGCAATTGTTCAGCGGCACCCTCCCAGTTGAGCACCGCCAACCCCTGCGCGCGCACCCAGTCGAGCAGCGCCTGCTGCAGCTCTTCGTCCGCCGGTTTGGCCAGCGGCTGAGCGCGCAGCGTCAGACGACCGATCTGCTGGCGCTTCCAGGCGCGCAGCGTCCCCTTCTCTTCATCCCATTCCACCGCCGTGCGCTGCGTGACGATCGCCGGCAGCTGCGCCGCCAGGGCTTCGATGTCCACCGGCAGCGCCAGCAGGATACGCGCATCGGGGCTGTTGTGGCTCTGCAACAGGCTGGGAACGATAAGCCAGGGGGCGCGCGACAGCGCCTCGTCCTGGTTCATCGCCGCGCCCAGGCCGTTGGCCAGCAGGTAGCGGCCGTCCTGGCCACGGCGCTGGGCGATGCGATCGGTAAACGCCTGCGCCAACAGGCGCGGCGCCAGATCGACGTCGACTTGCCCCGCACGTTGCGGCAGGCGTTTGGTCAACTGCGCGGCGCGCTGCCGCCAGTTCGGTTGCGGGCGGCTCAGCCAGTAGTCGATATCCATCTGCCCGCCGCGCGGCGGTTCTTCCAGCAATGCCGCCAGCAACGCCGCCGTCGCCAGGCCGTCGGCGCTCAGTGCCGCCCCGGCGACCAGCATCGCCGCCAGCCGCGGCTCGCACCCCAGCGCGGCCATCTGGCGCCCCGGCGCGGTAAGTTTGCCGCCGTCATCCGTGGCTCCCAGCCGGTGCAACAGTGCCCTGGCCGCTGCCAATGCCGCCGCCGGAGGCGCATCAAGCCAGGTCAGCTGCGCCGGATCATGGCACCCCCACTGCAACAGCTCGAGCCAGAAGCCGGTGAGATCGCTCTGTAAAATTTCCGGTTCGGCATGTTCCGCCGCGCGCTCCGCCTGTTCTTTGGCGAACAGATGCCAGCAAAGGCCCGGCTCCAGGCGCCCGGCGCGCCCGGCACGCTGCACCATTGAGGCCTGACTGATGCGCTGCGTCGCCAGCCGCGTCAAACCGTTGCGCACGTCGTAACGCGCCACGCGTTCCAGGCCGCTGTCCACCACCAGCCGGATACCCTCGATCGTCAGGCTGGTTTCGGCGATGTTGGTCGCCAGCACCACCTTGCGGCGGCCAGGTGCCGCCGGCTGAATCGCTTTTTGCTGTTGCGCCAAAGGCAGGGCACCATACAGCGGGCAAAGATCGGTATCGCTCGCCACCTCGCCGGTCAATCGCTCCAGCACCCGATTGATCTCCGCTACGCCCGGCAGGAACAACAGCAAAGACCCCGGCTGTTCGGCCAGCATGCGCTTCACCGCCGCCGCTACGCCATCCTCCAGCCGCTGATGGCTGGCCAACGGCTGATATAAACGTTCAACCGGAAAGCTGCGTCCCTCTGACACCACCACCGGTGCCTGCGGCAACAGCTGCGTCATACGGACGTTGTCCAGCGTGGCCGACATGATCAGCAGTTTCAGATCGTCGCGTAGCCCTTGCTGCACGTCGAGCAGCAGCGCCAGCGCCAAATCGGCCTGCAGACTGCGTTCGTGAAATTCATCGAGGATCACCAGCGACACGCCCTGCAGCTCGGCATCCTGCTGCAGCATGCGGGTGAGAATGCCTTCCGTCACCACTTCCAGCCGGGTCTGCGGCCCGCTTTTACTTTCGGCGCGCATGCGGTAGCCCACGGTCTGGCCGGGCTCCTCCCCCAGTTGCTGTGCCAGGCGGTAAGCGACGTTTTTCGCCGCCAGCCGCCGCGGCTCCAGCATGATAATGCGCCCCGGCAATCCGGCCTTAGCCAGGATCTGCAGCGGCAACCAGGTGGATTTACCGGCGCCGGTCGGGGCGTGCAACAGCACCTGAGGAGCGGACTGCAGCGCAGCCAGCAACTCATCAAGCACCGCGCTGACGGGCAATGAAGACACTGAACTCTCCGTGGTGGTTAACGTTAAACGGCGTACAGTGTAGCATTAGCTTTGCCCCCGTAGCCTTTCAAACTGCGGCGTCGTTAGCTATAGTACGGAGCTCATCCATGCGCCCCGCTTCGCGCGAGACCGTTGCAAACCGCATTCAAGTCTGTTCCTGACGGATTTGTCATTATTTACCGAGCCCCCATGTCCAATTCGCGCCGCCTGTTTTTCGCCCTGTCTTTGCCTGATGCCCTGCAACAGCAGGTGATCCGCTGGCGCGCCGAGGCGTTTGCGCCGGAGGCCGGCCGACCGGTGGCGGCGGCCAATTTGCACCTGACGCTGGCGTTTCTTGGCGAGGTCACCGCGCAGAAAGAGCTGGCGCTGCGCAAACTGGCCGGCCGCATCGTTCAACCCGGCTTCAGCATGCGGCTCGACGATCTCGGCCATTGGCCGCGCCCCGGCGTGGTCTGGCTCGGCACCCGCCGCGCACCGCGCGGGCTGCTGCAGCTGGCCGAGCTGCTGCGTTCGCAGGCCGCCCGCAGCGGCTGCCACCAAAGCGCGCTGCCGTTCCATCCGCACATCACGCTGTTGCGCGCCGCCACCCAGCCGGTGGCCATCCCGCCGGCGACGCCGGGCTGGGCGTTCAGCGCCGACGCCTTTTCCTTATATGAGTCGGTGTTCGAAAACGGCCGCACCCGCTATCAACACCTCGAACAGTGGCCGCTGGCCAAGCAGGCATCCGCATGATTTTCTCTCCACCGCTGCGTTCCGCCACGCTGATCAAACGTTACAAGCGCTTTCTGGCGGACGTGATCACCCCGGAAGGGGAAACCTTTACGCTGCACTGCGCCAATACCGGCGCCATGACCGGCTGCGCCACGCCCGGCGATACCGTTTGGTACTCCACCTCGGACAACCCCAAACGTAAATACGCCCACAGCTGGGAGCTGACCCATACCCAACAGGGACACTGGATCTGCGTCAACACCCTGCGCGCCAACGCGCTGGTGCGCGAGGCGATTGAACACAATTCAATCAATGAATTATCCGGTTACAGTAAAATTAGTGGCGAAGTGAAATACGGCGGTGAAAACAGCCGTATCGATTTGTTATTACAGGCAGAAAATCGGGTTAACTGCTATATTGAAGTTAAGTCAGTCACATTACTGCAACAACAACGTGGTTACTTTCCTGATGCGGTAACGCTCAGAGGGCAAAAGCATCTGCGTGAGTTGCTCAGCGTGGTTGAAAGCGGGCAACGGGCGGTGTTGTTCTTTGCCGTGTTACACAGCGGTATTGAGCAGGTCGCACCGGCACATCATATAGATGAGCGCTATGCGGCGCTGTTGGCACAGGTCCGGCAGTTGGGAGTGGAAGTGGTTTGCTATGGGGCAAAATTATCACCTGACGGTATTTATCTCTGCGATAAGCTGCCGTTTTTTATCGATTAGCGCAGTCGGGTCCCTATAAATAGACAACCGGCCAGCACGATCGCCAAATACGCCCTCCTTCACACGATTGTCAAGCGGGCGACAGGAATAATTGCCAACCTACCTTCCTTCTGTTATTTATAGCGGCCTGTTTTTCCCCCGCATTGGGGATTCGATAGTGCGTGTGTATGTAGGAGAAGCAACATGCAAGAAGGGCAAAACCGTAAAACCTCGTCCTTGAGCATTCTCGCCATCGCTGGGGTGGAGCCGTACCAAGAGAAGCCGGGCGAAGAGTACATGAACGACGCCCAGTTGTCGCATTTCAAGCGCATTCTTGAAGCGTGGCGCAACCAGCTCAGGGACGAAGTGGACCGTACTGTATCGCATATGCAAGAAGAGGCAGCCAACTTCCCTGATCCGGCCGACCGCGCTACCCAGGAAGAAGAGTTCAGCCTTGAACTGCGTAACCGTGACCGTGAACGCAAACTGATCAAAAAGATCGAGAAAACGCTGAAGAAAGTGGAAGACGATGATTTCGGCTACTGCGAATCTTGTGGCGTGGAGATCGGCATTCGTCGACTCGAAGCGCGTCCGACCGCCGATCTGTGCATCGACTGCAAGACGCTGGCTGAGATCCGCGAAAAGCAGATGGCCGGCTAATACCGTTGTTACCGCTGCGGCGTGCGCACCTGCGTGCGCCGCACAGAGAAAAGGGAACCTCTCCCCTCTGATATGCAAGAAAGTCATTATGTGGGGCGCTTTGCCCCATCGCCTTCCGGGGATCTGCATTTCGGTTCGCTGATTGCCGCTCTGGGAAGCTACCTTCAGGCTCGCGCCCAACGCGGGCAGTGGCTGGTTCGCATCGAAGATATCGACCCGCCGCGCGAAGTCCCCGGCGCCGCCGCTCGCATCCTGTCCGCGCTGGAACATTATGGTCTCCACTGGGACGGCCAGGTCATCTATCAATCCCAACGTCACGATGCCTATCGCGCCGCGCTGGATCTGTTGCAGCGCCAGGGGCTCAGCTATTACTGCACCTGCACCCGCAGCCGCATCCAGCACATCGGCGGATTGTACGACGGCCACTGCCGCGATTTGCAGCTCGGCCCGCAGGGTGCCGCCATCCGCTTGCGTCAGACCGCCCCCGTTTACCGGTTCCACGATCGCCTGCAGGGAGAATTGCACGCCGATCCGGCGCTGGCGGGGGAAGACTTTATCATTCGCCGCCGCGACGGGCTGTTCGCTTACAATCTGGCGGTGGTGATCGACGACCATTTTCAGGGCGTGACCGAGATTGTCCGCGGCGCCGATCTGATCGAACCGACGGTGCGCCAAATTGCCCTTTACCGCCAGCTGCAGGCGCCGGTGCCCACTTATGTGCATCTGCCGCTGGCGCTGGGTGCCAACGGCATCAAGCTGTCGAAGCAAAACCATGCGCCGGCATTGCCCGCTGGCGATCCGCGGCCGGTGCTGATCGCCGCGCTGAAATTTCTGCGCCAACCGCTGCCGGAAAGCTGGCAAGATCTTGACCTGCCATTATTATTGAGCTGGGCGATCGAACACTGGCGGTTGGAAAACGTGCCGCGTCAGGAGGCTATCCCTCTGGATGAAAACACGCCGGCATTCTCAAAGGAGCCATGGTGAGCTATGATTAGCCGCTATTTTTTGTTAGCTCCATTTTTATCAGTCACTATCGAGGTGTACCATTTTTACCCGAGTAGCCAACTTCTGTCGTAAGGTACTGACCCGCGATGACAAGCTGCCCCGCGACGACGCGGCGGCCGGCGATAAAAACGTAGTCCGCGAAGAGCGTGCCGCGGCGCCAAGCCGCCCTGCGCCGCAGCCGCGCGCCGCCGATAACGGCAGCAACGCCCCTGCCCGCCGCTCAACGCCGCGCAAGCGTCCGCCTTTTCCTATCGCCGAGAGCAACGACTCGATGACCGTGATCCCGCGCGAACAGCACTCGATCTCCCGTAAAGACATCAGCGAAAATGCGCTGAAAGTGCTTTATCGCCTGAACAAGTCCGGCTACGAGGCCTATCTGGTCGGCGGCGGGGTGCGCGATCTGTTGCTCGGCAAAAAGCCGAAAGACTTCGACATCACCACCAACGCCACGCCGGAGCAAGTGCGCAAGCTGTTCCGCAACTGCCGCCTGGTCGGCCGCCGTTTCCGCTTGGCGCACGTGATGTTCGGGCCGGAGATCATCGAAGTGGCCACCTTCCGCGGTCACCACGAACAGAATCAGGAATCCGACAAGAACTCGTCTCAGCAGGCGCAAAACGGCATGCTGCTGCGCGACAACATCTTCGGTTCGATCGAGGAGGACGCCCAGCGCCGTGATTTCACCATCAACAGCCTGTACTACGGCGTGGCGGATTTCACCCTGCGCGATTACGTCGGCGGCCTGAACGATCTGAAGCAAGGCGTGATCCGCCTGATTGGCGATCCAGAAACCCGCTACCGCGAAGATCCGGTGCGCATGCTGCGCGCGGTGCGCTTCGCCGCCAAGCTGGATATGCGCATCAGCGAAGAGACCGCCGAGCCGATCCCGCGCCTGGCCTCGCTGCTGCACGAGATCCCGCCGGCGCGCCTGTTCGAAGAATCCCTCAAGCTGCTGCAGGCGGGTTACGGTTTCCAGACCTACCTGAAGCTGTGCGAATACCAGCTGTTCCAACCGCTGTTCCCGCTGATCGCCCGCAACTTCACGCCGAACCACGATACGCCGATGGAGCGCATTCTGGCGCAGGTGCTGAAGAACACCGATCACCGTCTGCAGAACGACATGCGCGTCAACCCAGCCTTCCTGTTTGCCGCCATGCTGTGGTACCCGCTGCTGGAGCACGCGCAGAAGCTGGCGCAGGAAAGCGGCCTGGCGTACTACGACGCCTTCGCGCTGGCGATGAACGACGTACTCGACGAGCAGTGCCGCTCGCTGGCGATCCCGAAACGCATCACCACGCTGGTGCGCGATATCTGGCAGCTGCAGCTGCGCCTGTCCCGCCGTCAGGGCAAACGCGCGCACAAACTGATGGAACATCCGAAATTCCGCGCCGCCTATGATTTGCTGGCGCTGCGTGCGGAAGTGGAAGACAATCAGGAGATGCTGCGTCTGGCCGAGTGGTGGGGTGAGTTCCAAGACGCCACGCCGGCGCGGCAGAAAGCCATGCTGAGCACCCTGGGTGACGATCCGGCGCCGCGCCGCGCGCGTCAACGCCGTCCTCGTCGCCGGGCACCGCGTAAAGAAGGGGCATAATGATCCGCGTTTATATCGCGCTGGGCAGCAACCTGGCGCAGCCGCTGCAACAGGTTAACGCCGCGCTGGAGGCGCTGGAGCATCTCCCGCGCACCCGGCTGGTCACCTGTTCTTCGTTTTACCGCACCAAGCCGCTGGGGCCGCAAAACCAGCCGGACTTTCTCAACGCGGTGGTGGCGCTGGATACCCTGTTGCCGCCCGAACAGCTGCTCGACCATACCCAGGCGATAGAACGCAATCAGGGGCGCGTGCGCAAGGATGAACGCTGGGGGCCGCGCACGCTCGATTTAGACATCATGCTGTACGGCGACAAGGTGATCCATACCGATCGCCTGACCGTACCGCATTACGGCCTGAAAGAGCGCGAGTTCATGCTCTACCCGCTGGCGGAAATCGCCCCCGAGCTGATTTTCCCCGATGGCGAACCGCTCGCCAGCTGCCTCAAGCGCGTGCCGGAAAACGGCATGGCGCTATGGCATCAGCCAAAACCGAAATCCTGACTCACCTACAATGCCAACCGCGCAACGAATCCCCCCGCCGGGCGATTGGCGAAACTGATCTGTAGACCATGCAAGCCGGCAATACGCTGCACGATAGATAACCCCAGCCCGCTGCCGGTTTGTTCCTGTCCCGGCGGGCGATAGAAACGTTCTCCGAGCCGCGCCAGATGCTCCGTGGTCACCCCCGGACCGTCGTCCTCCACCGTCAGCGAACGTTCGCTCAGCGTTACGGTGACGACGCCGCCCTGCGGGGTATAGCGCACTGCGTTGTCCAGCAAGTTGCGCAATAGCAGCGACAACAGCAAGGTTTCCCCCTGACGCGGCGGTGGCGTTCCCCGATGTTCATAGCGCAGCATCACACCCGCCGCATGGGCCTGCCGATCCTGTTCCGCCAGGGTCATCGTCACCAGATCGTTCCAGTCGATCGGCGTCAGCTCGGCCAGATCCGACAGCGAATCCAGCCGCGACAGCGTCAGCAGCTGATCCACCAGCCGGGTCGCGCGATCGATGCCGACCGTCAGATTGTCCAGCGCGTGCTCGCGCATCGGCGCATCATCCCCCGCCAACTGCACCACTTCGGTCTGCACCCGCAATGCCGCCAATGGGCTGCGCAATTCGTGCGCGGCATCGGAGGTGAAGCGTCGCTCTCGCACCAGCAAAGCGTTGATGCGAGCGAACAGCGCATTGAGCGCATCCACCAGCGGGCGCACCTCGGTCGGCACCTGGCGCGCATCCAGCGGCGTGGCGTCATCGGGTGCACGCCGACGCAAACCGGCGGCCACCGCACGCAGCGGCCGCAGCTCGCGCCCCACCATCAGCGCGATCAGCAGCATCAGCACCGGCAGCGTCGCCAGCCAGGGCACCAATTGGCCCGTCACCATGCCCAGCGCCATATCGCGCCGGTAATCCCACTCCTGCCCCACGACAATGCGGTAGCGCCCGTCCGGGCTGGTCAACCATACCAGGCGCCAGCTGTCGTCATCGCCTTTGCGCTCACCGTCGGTAAAACCTTCACGCTCCCCGTCAAACAGGAAATCAGCGCCGTTCTCGCCGTCGTTGAGCAGCATCTTGCCTTGGCGATCGAAGATGGCGAACGCCAGCGCGTCGTCGTCCTGCTCGCCGCGCTTGCCGTGGTGCACCAGCTTCTTGGTTTTCGGCAGGCTGCGCGCGCTTTCATCGGCCAGCAGATCGCCGAGGTTGGCGGTCGCCAGCCGTTTGGCGAACAGCATCTGCTGGGTGTCGAACACTTCGTTGATGGTGTTGCGCGACATCACCCAGGCCACCACGCTGGCGGTGCTCCAGGTCAGCAGCGCCAGCAGGCTGAAGATCAGGATCAGGCGCAGCCGCAGGCTGAGACGCTTCACGGCGCATCCCCCAGCGTGTAACCCACGCCGTGGATGGTACGGATGAAGCCGTTGCCCAGCTTGCGCCGCAGGTGGTGAATATGTACCTCCACCGCGTTGCTGCTCACCTCGTCATCCCAGTTGTACAGCTTCTCCTGGATCAACGGCCGCGCCAGCACCCGCCCCTTGTTGTGCAGAAACAGCTCCAGTACCGCCAATTCGCGCGGCGTCAGCGTCACCGGCTCGCCGTTGCAGCTCACGCTGCGGGTGGCGCTGTCGAACACCACGTTGCCGTGCGTCAGCTGTGGCATCAGTTGGCCGTGGCGACGGCGGATCAGCGCCTGCAGGCGCGCCGCCACTTCGGCCAGCGCGAACGGCTTGCACAGGTAATCGTCGGCGCCGCTTTGCAGCCCGCTAACCCGCTGCTCCAGCGCGTCGCGGGCGGTGAGGATCAGCACCGGCACGTCCTGCCCCGCCTGGCGCCACTGGCGCAGCAGATCCAGGCCGTCGAGGCCCGGCAGGCTGAGATCGAGGATCACCGCGTCGTACGGCGCACTGTCCAGCGCATTTTTGCCGACGGCGCCGTCGGTGAACCAGTCCAGATTGAAGCCGAGTTTGGTCAGCCCGGCCTTGATGCCGTCACCGATCAGTTTGTCATCTTCGATCAACAGAATTCGCATGAGTATCCCTTTTGAGTCTTGGCGCCATTGCACCACAAGGTTCTTAAGAACCGCTTAAGCATGGCGATCCGCGCTACCCACCCCGATCGGGTTACAGTAGAATGGCTGCACTTTTTTGCAGCCTGGGCCTGCGTAAGCCGCACGGCCCGTTTCAGGAGACGTTGTGATGAAACCCACCACCGTGACCCATTTGCGCCAGTGGAAACAGGAGCAGCGCAAGTTTGCTACCCTTACCGCCTACGATGCCAGCTTTGCCAAACTGTTTGAAGAGCAAGGCATCAAAGTCCTGTTGGTGGGCGATTCGCTGGGCATGACGCTGCAGGGCCACGACTCCACGCTGCCGGTCACCGTCGCCGACGTGGCCTACCACACGCGCGCCGTGCGCCGCGGCGCGCCGGCCTGCCTGCTGCTGGCCGATCTGCCGTTCATGAGTTACGCCACCCCGGAACAGACCTTCGCCAACGCCGCCGAGCTGATGCGCGCCGGCGCCAACATGGTGAAACTGGAAGGTGGCAGCTGGCTGTGCGACACGGTGAAAATGCTCGCCGAGCGCGCCGTGCCGGTGTGCGGCCACCTGGGCCTGACGCCGCAGTCGGTCAACGTGTTCGGTGGCTATAAGGTGCAAGGGCGCGACGAACTGGCCGCCAAACAGCTGCTGCAGGACGCGCAGAATCTGGAACTGGCCGGCATTCAGCTGCTGGTGCTGGAATGCGTGCCGACCGAGCTGGCGCGCCAGATCACCGAAGCGCTGTCCATTCCGGTCATCGGCATCGGCGCCGGCAACGGCACCGACGGCCAGATCCTGGTGATGCACGACGCCTTCGGCATTACCGGCGGCCACACGCCGAAGTTCGCCAAGAACTTCCTGGCGCAGAGCGGCGATATCCGCACGGCGGTGCAGCACTACATTCAGGAAGTGGAGCAAGGCCTCTACCCGGCGGCTGAACACTCTTTTAACTAAGCGATGGTTCCAGGAGTCACCCAATGATTATTATCGAAACCCTGCCGCTGCTGCGTCAGCAGATCCGCCGCTGGCGCCAGGAAGGCAAACGCATCGCGCTGGTGCCGACCATGGGCAACCTGCACGACGGCCACATGACGCTGGTCGATGAAGCGCGTGCCCGCGCCGACGTGGTGGTGGTGAGCATCTTCGTCAACCCGATGCAGTTCGATCGGCCGGACGATCTGGCGCGCTACCCGCGCACGCTGCAGGAAGACAGCGAGAAGCTGACCCGCCGCGGCGTCGATCTGGTGTTCGCCCCGGCCCCGGCCGCGGTCTATCCGCAGGGGCTGGAGCAGCAGACCTACGTCGACGTGCCCGGCATCTCCAGCATTCTGGAAGGCGCAAGCCGGCCGGGCCACTTCCGCGGCGTTTCCACCATCGTCAGCAAGCTGTTCAACCTGGTACAGCCTGATTTGGCCTGCTTCGGCGAGAAGGACTACCAACAGCTGGCGCTGATCCGCAAAATGGTGGCGGACATGGGTTACGACATCGATATCGTCGGCGTGCCGACCGTGCGCGCCAAAGACGGCCTGGCCCTCAGTTCGCGTAATGGCTACCTGACCGCCGAAGAGCGCAAGATCGCGCCGCAGCTGAGCAAGATCATGAACGCGCTGGCACAGCAGCTGGCCAATGGCGAGCGCCAGGTCGAAACGCTGTTGGAGCAGACCGCCGAGCAACTGCGCGCCGCCGGCTTTACGCCGGATGAGCTGTTTATTCGCGACGCCGACAGCCTGCAGCCGCTGACGGTAGATAGCCAGCGGGCGGTGGTGCTGATGGCCGCCTGGCTGGGCAAGGCGCGTCTTATCGACAACCAGCAGGTTGACCTGACGCTATAAGCCGTTTTTTATACTATCGTCACCCTGAAGCCTTGGCCATTGGTAGACAATGGCGGAGCAATCGGTGACGATAGAGATTGCAGGGATGCAGGAGAGATGTTCAACCCCAGCGCCTGTGAAGGCCGATATTCAGTTAGGTAAAGCTATGATACGTACTATGCTGCAAGGCAAGCTGCATCGCGTCAAAGTCACTCAGGCTGACTTGCACTATGAAGGATCCTGCGCCATCGACCAGGATTTTCTGGAAGCCGCCGGCATTCTGGAATATGAAGCGATCGATATTTACAACGTGGATAACGGCCAGCGCTTCTCCACCTACGCTATTGCCGCCGAGCGCGGTTCGCGCATCATTTCTGTCAACGGTGCCGCCGCGCGCTGCGCCTGCGTGGGCGACAAACTGATCATCTGCTCCTATGTGCAAATGACCGACGCCGACGCCCGCCAGCACCACCCGAAAGTCGCCTATTTCGAAGGTGACAACAACCTGCAGCGCAAGGCGAAAGCCGTGCCGGTTCAGGTCGCCTGACAATAAAACGGGCGCCTTACGCGCCCGTTCTTCCCTACTGCACCACCACCGTACCCGGCTTGTTGGCTATCCGATCCGCCATGGTCTGGATCGAGTCGGTGCGCAGAATATACAGCCGCTTCAGCGTATAGGGGTTATCCCCCGGCTTCACCTTGCCCTGCACCGTGGTCACCGCCAGATGGAACCCGGCGTCCTGCGCCGCCTGAATCGCCCGTTGGTTATAACCGCCGAACGGGTAGGACACATACAGCACGTGCGGGTTGAACTGCGACAGCGCGCGGCGCGAGCGCTCAAAATCGAACTCGATATTGTGCAACGAACGGCTCAGCAAAATCGGCTGGCGGTTGCCATCGGTGCGGTGCAGAAAATGGGTATGCGACTGCACGTCGAACACGTCCTGAATCTGCTTGAGCTCCGAAACGCTCATAAACTGCAGCGAGTCCGGGTTCCATTTCTGCGGGTGGCGTTTGATGCGCGAAGAGATGATGAACGCCGTGGCGCGGAAACCGTAATCCTTCAGCACCGGGTAAGCGTAGCGATAAACCGACTTCAGCCCGTCGTCGAAGGTCAGCACGATCGCCTTGCCCGGCAGGTTGATCTGATTTTTCAGGTAGGCTTCCAGCTGATACAGCGAAATGGTGTCGTAGCCCGCCTGCTTCAGATAGGTCATTTGGTTGCTGAACGCCACGTCTGAGGTGGTGGTCGAGGTGTGGCGGAAGCGTTTGTTCTCTTCGTTTTTCAGCAGGTGGTGGTAAGTCAGCACCGGTATGCCGTTATCGATCTCGCAGTCCAACTCATTAATGAACCCCAGCCGCTCGCCGATGTTGACCTCGTACCAGGTGTTGTTCAGGCGATCCTTCAGCTTGCCGATGATAGGATAGCGCAGGTTGCCTTCCAGCGTGCCCAAGACCTCGCTGTCCTTGTCCGCTGCGGTGTATACGTCGATCGTTTTTTGCGTGATCAGATTCTGGTTGGTCAGCGGTTTGTTCAGCTCGCCCAAATCGTCTTGCACCTTGCGCGACTTCTTCAATTCACGCACGTCGTCTTTATCGATAAAGCCGGTACCGTGCCCGAATTTGAATTCGTAGTATTCCGCATCCGCCGGGAAGACTTGGATCAGCTGCCCGCGCTTCACTTCCCCTACCGGGATCACATGCTCGCCCACCAACGCATAGACTTCGCTATCGCGCTGCGCTTCCATGTATTCAGATTTAACCGCGCCGTCTTCCGACAGCAGATTAGCCAGGCTCACAGGGGAAACCAACGACATCAGAATGCCGAGTAACCCAGCCGTTAACGTGTATTGAGACCGCATGATGATGTTCTGCTTACGAGTGCGTAATGACAAAAGTGAAGGAAATGTGGAGCGCCAGCATAGCACGATTTGAACAGCGGGGAACTAGCGGTTATTTGAGCAATTCTATTGATTTACGCGCCGCCTGCGCCAAATCAAGAAAGGCGCTCCCGCCGGGAAAGCGGGAGCGCGATATGATCAGCTGCGCAGGCCGCGGCCGCGCTCGATCAGATACCAGGACAGCAGATAGAACACCGCGATAAACGCCACCAGCACCGCCATAGTGAACGCCAGCGGCACATCGTTGATGCCGAGGAAGCCGTAGCGGAAGCCGCTGATCATATAGACGATCGGATTCAGCTTGGACACCGCCTGCCAGAATGGCGGCAGCAGCGACAGCGAGTAGAACACCCCGCCCAGGTAAGTCAGCGGCGTCAGCACGAAGGTCGGGATCAGGCTGATATCATCGAAAGTGGTGGCAAACACCGCGTTGATCAGCCCCGCCAGCGAGAACAGGATCGCCGTCAGCAACAGCGTCAGCGCAATCACCCACCAGGCGTGCACCTGCAGCGGCACGAAGAACAGCGAGATGATGGTCACCAGCACGCCGACGCAGATACCGCGGGCCACGCCGCCGCCGACATAGCCGGCGATCACCACGTGGGTCGGCACCGGCGCCACCAGCAGTTCCTCAATGTTGCGCTGAAACTTGGCGCTGAAGAACGACGAGGCGACGTTGGCATAGGAGTTGGTAATGACCGCCATCATGATAAGGCCGGGCACGATGAACTGCATGTAGCTGAAGCCGTGCATATCACCGATACGCGAACCGATCAGGTTACCGAAGATGATGAAGTACAGCGTCATGGTGATCACCGGCGGCACCAGGGTCTGGATCCAGATGCGCGCGAAGCGGTTCACCTCTTTGGCCCAGATGCTTTGTAAGGCCACCCAATACAAACGCGTCATGCTTTCTCTCCATTGCCGTTAACCAGGGTGACAAACAGCTCTTCCAGGCGGTTCGCCTTATTGCGCATGCTCAGCACCTGCACGCCCTGCGCGCTCAGCTGGGCGAACAGGCCGTTCAGCCCCTGCTCGCGCATCACCTCCACTTCCAGCGTCGAGGTATCCGTCAGGCGGCTGTGGTAACCATCCAGCTTCGGCAGCGGGCTCTTCGCCGCCAGATCGAGGATGAAAGTTTCCGACTTCAGCTTGGCCAGCAGCCCCTTCATCGAGGTGTTTTCCACCAGTTCCCCGTTCTGGATGATGCCGATGTTGCGGCACAGCATTTCCGCCTCTTCCAGATAGTGGGTGGTGAGGATGATGGTGGTGCCTTGGGCGTTCAGCTCTTTCAGGAAGCCCCACATCGAGCGACGCAGTTCGATATCCACCCCGGCGGTCGGCTCATCGAGGATCAGCAGCTTCGGCTGATGCATCAACGCGCGGGCGATCATCAGACGGCGCTTCATGCCGCCGGACAGCATACGGGCGCGCTCGTTGCGCTTGCCCCACAGATCCAGCTGATTGAGGTATTTCTCGGCGCGCGCCATCGCTTCACGCCGCGTGACGCCGTAGTAACCCGCCTGGTTCACCACGATCTGCAACACGGTCTCGAACGGGTTGAAGTTGAACTCCTGCGGCACCAGGCCGAGCTGGCGCTTGGCGTTGACGATGTCTTTATCGATGTCATAACCGAACACCCGCACGCTGCCGGCGGTTTTGTTCACCAGCGAGCTGATGATGCCGATGGTGGTGGACTTTCCGGCGCCGTTTGGCCCCAGCAGGGCATAAAAGTCCCCCGCTTCGACGCTCAGGTCGATGCCGCGCAGCGCCTTGACGCCACCGGCGTAAGTCTTGGTCAGCTGCGCTAATTCCAGTGCATAATTCATATGTAAAATAGTACCTTATAACGATGAGTATGCCGCCGCGCCCCTGTTTGCGAGGCTTGAAACACTAACAATAATCCTAGCATCGACGGCGTTTTCACTGCGTCGAATCCGTGCGGTAAATGAGGTTGCACCACTGTTCCGATTTCCAAATTGTGACGCTTACCCTATATTACTCCAACGCAATCTGTTCGTTACGGGTCAATCACCTTCATGAAAGAAATCGAAGAGCTTATCGCCAACAACCAGGCCTGGTCGGCCAATATCAGTCAGGAAGACCCGGAATTTTTCGAACGTTTAGCCCAGGCGCAAAAGCCCCGCTTCTTATGGATTGGTTGCTCTGACAGCCGCGTTCCTGCAGAACGCCTGACCGGCCTCGAGCCGGGTGAACTGTTCGTCCATCGCAACGTGGCGAACCTCGTGATCCACACCGATCTTAACTGCCTGTCGGTGGTGCAGTATGCGGTAGATGTGCTGGAAGTCGAACACATCATCATCTGCGGCCACCTGGGCTGCGGCGGCGTGCAGGCGGCGGTGGAAAACCCGGAACTGGGATTGATCGACAACTGGCTGCTGCACATTCGCGATCTGTGGTACAAGCACAGCTCGCTGCTGGGCGAGCTGCCGCCGGAACAGCGTTTCGACATGCTGTGCGAGATCAACGTCATTGAGCAAGTGTACAACCTGGGCCACTCCACCATCATGCAGTCCGCCTGGAAGCGCGGCCAGAAGGTGATGATTCACGGTTGGGTGTACGGCATTCAGGACGGCCGTCTGCGCGATATGGAAGTGCTGGCGACCAGCCGCGAGAGCCTGGAGATGGGCTACCGCAAAGCGATAGCCAAACTGAAGCAGGATAAAGGCGTATAACCCCGCCGCGGGCGCGGCTTGCCGCGCCCCACATCCAATTACTCGTCCAGCAGCACCACTTTGCCGACGTACGGCAGGTGACGGTAGCGCTGAGCGTAGTCGATGCCATACCCCACCACGAACTCATCCGGGATCGAGAAGCCGACATATTCGACCGGCACCTGCACTTCACGGCGCTCAGGTTTGTCCAGCAAGGTGCAAATCGCCAGCGATTTCGGCCCGCGCAGCGCCAAAATCTCGCGCACTTTGTTCAGCGTGTTGCCGGAATCGATGATGTCTTCCACGATCAGCACGTCTTTGCCGCGAATGTCTTCGTCCAGATCCTTGAGGATCTTCACGTCGCGGGTGGTGGACATACCGCTGCCGTAGCTGGAGGCGGTCATAAAGTCGACTTCGTGCGGCACGTCGATCGCGCGGCAGAGATCGGCCATGAACATGAAGGAGCCGCGCAGCAGCCCGACCAGTACCATGTCGCTGCCGCTGTCGCGGTAATGTTCGGTGATCTGGCGGCCAAGTTCGGCGATACGGGTCTTAACTTCCTGCTCGGAAATCATTACGTCTACAGTGTGTTTCATAGTATTCAGGTCAGTTGCCGGAAGAAAGGCGCAGAGTTTAGCATAGCCTTTCGCCGGTGGCGACGCGAGCGCACCGCCACCTGAGCGATGAACCGCGATCAGTCGTCGACGGTAAAGCCCATCATCATGCCGGTATCTTCATGCTCCAACAGGTGGCAGTGGGCCATATACGCATGTTCGCTGCTTGCCGGATGATCGAAACGCACCAGCACTTCGCTGCGCCAACCTTCGACGCGCACCGTGTCCTTCCAGCCGCTGCGATGCGCCGCCGGCGGTTTGCCGTTTTCCGAAAGGATACGGAACTGGGTGCCGTGAATGTGGAACGGGTGCAGCATCATGTCGCCCTCACCGGAAATGGTCCATTTTTCATACTGGCCCCGTTTGGCGGCAAACATCGGTTTGTTCATGTCGAAGGCCTTGCCGTTGATCATGTTGCCGTGGCTGAAATCGAACGGTTTGGCTTTGCTCTGCGCGCCGCCGTGATCCATCCCGGCCATCTTGCCATGATCCATGCCCTTCATATTGCCGTGGTCCATGCCCTGCATGCCGCCCTTCTCCATGCCTTTCATGTCTCCAGCGCCCGTCGCGCCATGATTCATGCTCATGCCGGCCATCGCCTGATGACCATAACGATCCATCAGCGCCTGCATGCCGAGCATATCCAGCTGCGGATCCATCATCAGCTGCAGCCAACGCTCCTGGATACCAGTGGTGGCAGGCAATGTCGGCAGCTTCACCAGGCTGTCCGGCATGGTTTTGATACCCTGTGCCAACGACGGCTGAATGCGCAACACCGGCAGCGGCTGATCGAACGGAGCCAGCGTCATGCCCATCTGTTTCACCGGCAGCGTCACGATATCGAACGCTTTCCCGTCGGAGGCATCCACCAGCACTTCAAAGCGTTCGCCCATCAGCATCGGCAGCTCGGTCAGCTTCACCGGCTCAGCCAGGAAACCGCCGTCGCTGGCGATAACATACAGCGGACGGTTGTCACTGGCCGCCAGATTCAACGAGCGGGCGTTGCAACCGTTGAGAAAACGCAGACGCAGCCAGCCGCGCGGCGCCAGATGTTGCGGATACTGCGCGCCGTTGGTGAACATGCGATCGCCAAACCAGCCCACCGCCGCGCTCATCACGTCCAGGCGGTATTCGATCTGCGCGTCTTTGCCCAGCCGCTTATCCTGCAGGATCACCGGAATATCATCCTGCCCCCAGGTTTTCGGCAGCGGCAGTTTGGCGCTTTCATCGTCTTCCAGCAGCACCAACCCCGCCAGCCCCATCATCACCTGGCTGCCGGTTTTACCGTGCGTGTGCGGGTGGAACCAGCAGGTAGCGGCCGGTTGTTCGACGGTGAAATTCACCGTGCGCGTCGCACCGGGGTGGATCAGCGCCTGCGGGCCGCCATCGACGTCGCCGGGAATTTCCAGCCCATGCCAGTGGACGGTACTGGCCTCCGCCAGGCTGTTTTTGATATCGACCGTCACCGGCTGGCCACGCTGCAGCTTCACCGCCGGCCCGAGCAGCGCGCCGTTGAATCCCCAGGTTTTGGTGGCGGCACCGGGCAACCAGCGGGTTTCACCCGCCTGCAGCGCCAGCGCAATCTTTCCCTGCGCGTCCGGCATCAACAGCGGCGGTACCGGCAAGGCCGGCCGATCGGCCGCCCAAGCGGCCCGGCTCCATAACGGCAATGCGCTCGCCGCGCCCAGCGCAGCGGTTAATTTAATAAAATCACGGCGTAACATCGCTGACTCCCTTTTCTCAGTGACATAACTCAATGCCGTCAGCCTAAACCTTCCCCCAGGCGGAAGGTCAAGCCTTTCCTGGCGGTATTTTAAGCTATGCCTCACAATCAAGAGAGTATGACCGGCACGCGCGACGCCGGCCCGGCAGCAATAAAATTTGGTGCCTTTACAGGCAAGTGTGGTAACGTCAGCAGACGACAAACAGGCCTATTTCATGATGAAAAAAACAACGTTATCGATGCTGTTGCTGGCGATGCTGGGCTTCTCCAACGCCAGTCTGGCGCTGAATGAATCCGAGGCGGAAGATCTGGCCGATCTGACGGCGGTATTTATTTATTTGAAAAATGATTGCGGCTACAACGATTTGCCAAATGCGCAAATCAAACGCGCCATTGTCTATTTCGCGCAACAAAACCGCTGGGATTTGAGCAACTACAACAGCTTTAACATGAAGGCGCTGGGCGAAGACAGCTATCGCGATCTCAGCGGCATCGCCATTCCAACGCCTAAGAAGTGCAAATCGCTGGCGCGCGACTCTTTGAGCCTGCTGGCCTACGCCAACTAATTCCGCCCCTCTCCCCCACCCGCCTTTCGCTCTCTCTGTCTGAAATTCAACCGTGCATCGCCAGACAGAGTTAGCTATGATGTTGCGCCGATTTTTCATGGCTGTTATTACGGAGTTTCCCGCACATGACCCAGAAAGAAATTTGGTACGAAACGCTGCATACGGGCTTCGGCCAGTATTTCTCGGTAGAGAAGGTGCTGTACCGCGAGAAGACCGATCATCAGGATCTGGTGATCTTCGAGAACCCGGTCCTGGGGCGCGTGATGGCGCTCGACGGCGTGGTGCAAACCACCGAGCGTGACGAGTTCATCTATCACGAAATGCTGACCCACGTGCCGCTGCTGGCGCATGGCCAGGCGAAGAAAGTGCTGATCATCGGCGGCGGCGACGGCGGCATGCTGCGCGAAGTCAGCCGGCATCCTGGCGTGGAGCAGATCACCATGGTCGAGATCGACGCCGGTGTCGTCGAGTTCTGCCGCCAATACCTGCCCAACCACAGCGCCGGCGCCTATGACGATCCGCGCTTCAAGTTGGTGATCGACGACGGCGTCAACTTCGTGAATCAAACCGACGAAACGTTCGATGTGATCATCTCCGACTGCACCGATCCGATCGGCCCCGGCGAAAGCCTGTTCACCTCGGCGTTTTATGAAGGCTGCGCCCGCTGCCTGAATGAGGGCGGCATTTTCGTTGCGCAGAACGGCGTCTGCTTCCTGCAACAGGATGAGGCGGTCAACAGCCACGCCAAACTGAACCGCTACTTTACCGACGTCAGCTTCTATCAGGCAGCGATCCCGACCTATTACGGCGGCATCATGACCTTTGCCTGGGCGAGCCAGAACCCGGCGCTGCGCCAGATCGATCTGCCGACTCTGCAACAACGCTTTAACCAAAGCGGCCTACACTGCCGTTATTACAACCCGGCAATTCACGTCGGCAGCTTTGCCCTGCCGCAATATTTGCTCAATGCCCTGAACGTAACACGTTAAGCGAGAAGATAAAGGAGGTGGCCTAAATTGCATAAGCTAAAACTGCACGGCTTCAACAACCTGACCAAGAGCCTGAGTTTTTGTATTTACGATATTTGTTATGCCAAAACCGCGGACGATCGCGACGGCTATATCGCCTACATAGACGAACAATATAACGCCAACCGGCTGACCGAGATCCTGAGCGAGACCTGCTCGATCATCGGCGCCAATATTCTGAACATCGCGCGTCAGGACTACGAGCCGCAGGGCGCCAGCGTCACCATCCTGGTCAGCGAAGAGCCCATCGATCCGAAAGACGTCGATACGTCGGAACACCCAGGCCCGTTGCCGAATACGGTCGTCGCGCACCTGGACAAAAGCCATATCTGCGTACATACCTACCCGGAAAGCCATCCGGAAGGCGGGCTATGCACCTTTCGCGCCGATATCGAGGTCTCGACCTGCGGCGTCATTTCGCCCCTCAAGGCGCTGAACTACTTAATTCACCAGCTGGAATCCGACATCGTCACCATGGACTATCGCGTGCGCGGTTTTACCCGCGACGTGAACGGCGTGAAACATTACATCGATCACGAGATCAATTCGATCCAGAACTTTATGTCGGAAGACATCAAGGCGCTGTACCACATGATGGACGTGAACGTTTACCAGGAAAATATCTTCCATACCAAGATGTTGCTGAAAGATTTCGATCTGAAACACTACCTGTTTAACGCGGAGCCGGAGGCGTTGAGCGCAGCCGAACGCAAGCAGATCACCGATCTGTTATGGAAAGAGATGCAGGAAATCTATTACGGCCGCAATATTCCGCATCTGTGATGGAAAGGGCGCGGCACGCCGCGCCCTGATGCTTAGTACTTCAGCATGAAAGAACGATAGGCCTTCAACACCAGCAGGAAGTCCTCAACGCCGCAGAATGAGAGGCTTTCTTCGTCGTAGTAGTTCATCCCCTCTTCCATTTCATCGCCCTCAAACTCCAGCTGATTGGCGCGGATCATCACTTCTTCACCATCCATCAGCAGCGTATATTCATGGCCTTCCAGCTGCCATTGACGCTCGCTGCCTTTGACCTCGGCCGCACCGGCTTCAATCCGGTCCAGCAGGTTGAAATCGCCTTTAACTTCTTCGTTGATCCAGTGGCCAATCGCTTCATGCCCCATCGAAAATCTGACGATCACCTGACCGGTGACGTCACGCAGAAATTCGTAATCCATAGCATGCCCTCCTGAGCCCTTTTTCTTAGTGTAAACATAAATGGCGGACTAACTCAGTGAGCGCTCGCAAAGTTGGCAACTGAGCAAAATAAAACGGGAGGCCAAGGCCTCCCGTTAAACAGTTGCGCAATATAGCGGCTTACACGGCGGTTTGGAAGATCACGCCGTCGGCTTTTTCGGTGTACTGCCCCAGCTGGTCAAAGTTCAGGTAGCGGTAGGTATCCGCCGCCGTCTTGTCGACCTGCGCCATATAGGTCTGGTACTCGTCCGGCGTCGGCAGGCGACCCAACAGGGACGCTACCGCGGCCAGTTCGGCAGACGCCAGATAGACGTTGGCACCGGTGCCCAGACGGTTCGGGAAGTTACGGGTCGAGGTGGAGACCACCGTCGCGCCGTCCGCCACGCGCGCCTGGTTGCCCATGCACAGCGAGCAGCCCGGGATCTCGATACGCGCACCGCTCTTGCCGAAGACGCTGTAGTAGCCTTCTTCGGTCAGCTGAGCCGCATCCATCTTGGTTGGCGGCGCCACCCACAGACGGGTCGGCAGCTGGCCCTTGTGCTGATCCAGCAGCTTGCCGGCCGCGCGGAAGTGGCCGATGTTGGTCATGCAAGAACCGATGAACACTTCATCGATTTTGCTGTTGGCCACGTCGGACAGCAGGCGTGCGTCGTCAGGATCGTTCGGCGCGCACAGGATCGGCTCTTTGATCTCGTTCAGATCGATGTCGATCACCGCTGCGTATTCCGCATCCGCATCGCCTTCCAGCAGTTGCGGATCCGCCAGCCATTTTTCCATGCCCTGAATACGGCGCTCCAGCGTACGGCGATCGCCGTAGCCTTCGGAGATCATCCACTTCAGCAGCACGATGTTGGAGTTCAGGTACTCTTCAATCGGCGCCTTATCCAGCTTGATGGTACAACCGGCGGCGGAACGTTCGGCGGACGCATCGGTCAGCTCAAACGCCTGCTCGACCTTCAGATCCGGCAGGCCTTCGATCTCCAGAATGCGGCCGGAGAAGATGTTTTTCTTGCCCTTCTTCTCGACGGTCAGCAGACCCTGCTGGATCGCGTAGTAAGGGATGGCGTGCACCAGATCGCGCAGGGTGATGCCCGGCTGCATTTTGCCTTTGAAGCGCACCAGCACCGACTCAGGCATATCCAGCGGCATCACGCCGGTCGCGGCGGCAAACGCCACCAGGCCGGAACCGGCCGGGAAGGAGATGCCGATCGGGAAGCGGGTGTGGGAATCGCCGCCGGTGCCGACGGTGTCAGGCAGCAGCATACGGTTCAGCCAGGAGTGGATCACGCCGTCGCCCGGACGCAGCGAGACGCCGCCGCGGTTCATGATGAAGTCAGGCAGCGTGTGGTGCGTGGTCACGTCGACCGGTTTCGGGTACGCGGCGGTGTGGCAGAACGACTGCATGACCAGGTCGGCGGAGAAGCCGAGGCAGGCCAGGTCTTTCAGCTCATCACGGGTCATCGGGCCGGTGGTGTCCTGAGAACCGACGGAGGTCATCTTCGGTTCGCAGTATTCGCCAGGGCGAATACCGGCGACGCCGCAGGCGCGGCCGACCATTTTCTGCGCCAGCGAGAAGCCTTTGCTGCTCGCGGCAACCGGTTTGGCGATGCGGAACACGTCGCTGTGCGGCAGGCCGAGCGCTTCGCGCGCCTTGGTGGTCAGGCCGCGGCCGATGATCAGCGGGATACGGCCGCCGGCGCGCACTTCATCCAGCAGCACGTCGGTTTTCAGCTCGAAGTTGGCGATCAGCGCGCCGGTTTCGTGGTTGCGCACTTCACCTTTGTACGGGTAAACGTCGATCACGTCGCCCATGTTCAGCTCGGACACGTCCACTTCGATCGGCAAGGCGCCGGCATCTTCCATGGTGTTGAAGAAGATAGGCGCAATCTTGCCGCCCAGCACCACGCCGCCGCCGCGCTTGTTCGGCACATGCGGGATGTCGTCGCCCATGAACCACAGCACCGAGTTGGTGGCGGATTTACGGGAGGAACCGGTGCCGACCACGTCGCCGACGTAGGCCAGCGGGAAGCCTTTCTTGTTCAGCAGCTCGATCTGTTTGATCGGGCCGACGCTGCCCGGCTGATCCGGCACGATGCCTTCACGTTCGTTTTTCAACATCGCCAGCGCGTGCAGCGGGATGTCAGGACGCGACCAGGCGTCCGGCGCCGGAGACAGGTCATCGGTGTTGGTTTCGCCGGTGACTTTGAACACGGTGACGGTGATCTTTTCCGCCAGCTCAGGGCGCGACAGGTACCATTCGGCATCGGCCCAGGACTGCATGATCTGCTTGGCGTGCGCGTTGCCGGCTTTCGCCTTCTCTTCCACATCGTAGAAGTTGTCGAACATCAGCAGCGTGTGGGACAGCGCTTTAGCGGCGATCGGCGCCAGCTTTTCGTTGTCCAGGGCTTCGATCAGCGGATGAATGTTATAGCCGCCCTGCATGGTGCCTAACAGTTCAATGGCTTTCTCGGGGGTAACCAGGGGGGATGTCGCTTCACCTTTGGCGATGGCCGCCAGGAAACCTGCTTTGACGTAGGCGGCTTCGTCGACGCCCGGTGGAACACGGTTAATCAGCAGGTCTAACAGGAATTCTTCTTCGCCTTTTGGCGGATTCTTCAGTAGTTCGACCAGCGCGGCCATTTGGGTGGCGTCTAGCGGCTTAGGGGCGATGCCCTCAGCAGCACGCTCGGCTACGTGCTTACGGTATTCTTCTAGCACGACGTTCTCCTCGCTCTCATTGTCATTTATTGTGCCTGGCGTATATGCAAACCGGGTTTATACCCTTGGGGTTTCACTCTGTGGCTAGGCGATCGGCCCGTAAAGGCCCCGAAACGGTGATTGGGGCAAACAAGCACGGTCAAACAGCGTTACAGCATGAAAGACTGATGGGTAGAGCGCACGGCGATATTGATGCCATCTATCCTGACGGGGCACTGCTGTCGATGTCCTGGACTGTAAGGTACAGTGCCCGGTTCCGCTCAGCCAGCATATCAGGATTTGAAACGGTTGTTAATTCGTTCACATAAAAGCAACATTAAATCTTTGCTGAATCGTTGAGCGCAGCGTAATCGGCTGCCGGACTAGCAGAGCATTATATCCACATAATTAAAATGGATATAAGCATAAGGATCGGAATTTGGCGCAGCGGCCACAAAAATACCGCTTGGTGCATCTGAGCAAAAAAAAACGGCCCCTTCTCAGGAGCCGCTTGTTTACCGGTCAAACCAGCAGAATTACTTCTTCTTGGCTTTCGGGTTAGGCAGGTCGGTGATGCTGCCTTCGTAGATTTCCGCCGCCAGGCCCACGGATTCGTGCAGGGTCGGGTGAGCGTGGATGGTCAGCGCGATGTCTTCCGCGTCGCAGCCCATCTCGATAGCCAGACCGATTTCACCCAGCAGTTCACCGCCGTTGGTGCCGACAATCGCGCCACCGATGATGCGGTGAGTTTCTTTGTCGAAGATCAGTTTGGTCATGCCGTCTGCACAGTCGGAAGCGATCGCACGGCCGGAAGCCGCCCACGGGAAGGTGGAGGTTTCGTAGCTGATGCCTTTCTCTTTCGCTTCTTTCTCGGTCAGACCCACCCATGCCACTTCCGGCTCGGTGTAAGCGATGGATGGGATCACTTTCGGATCGAAGTAGTGCTTCATGCCGGCGATAACTTCTGCGGCAACGTGGCCTTCGTGCACGCCTTTGTGCGCCAGCATCGGCTGACCGACGATGTCGCCGATAGCGAAGATGTGCGGCACGTTGGTACGCAGCTGTTTGTCGACGTTGATGAAGCCACGCTCGTCAACTTCAACACCGGCTTTGCCAGCATCCAGCAGTTTGCCGTTCGGCACGCGGCCGATCGCCACCAGCACCGCGTCGTAACGCTGTGGTTCTGCTGGCGCTTTTTTACCTTCCATCGTGACGTAGATGCCGTCTTCTTTGGCTTCTACCGCGGTCACTTTGGTTTCCAGCATCAGGTTGAACTGCTTGCTGATACGCTTGGTGAAGACTTTCACCACGTCTTTATCTGCCGCCGGGATAACCTGATCGAACATTTCAACGACGTCGATCTGTGAACCCAGTGCATGGTATACGGTGCCCATTTCCAGGCCGATGATGCCGCCGCCCATAACCAGCAGACGCTCTGGGACGGTTTTCAGTTCCAGCGCATCGGTGGAATCCCACACGCGTGGATCTTCATGAGGAATGAATGGCAGTTGGATCGGACGAGAACCTGCAGCGATGATGGCGTTGTCGAAGTTGATGGTGGTTGGGCCGTTTTCGCCTTCCACAACCAGGGTGTTAGCGCCGGTGAACTTGCCCAGGCCGTTGACCACTTTCACTTTACGGCCTTTCGCCATGCCAGCCAGACCGCCGGTCAGCTGAGTGATGACTTTTTCTTTCCAGACGCGCACTTTGTCGATGTCGGTTTTCGGCTCGCCGAAAACGATGCCGTGTTCGGCCAGCGCTTTGGCTTCTTCGATCACTTTGGCAACGTGCAGCAGTGCTTTGGAAGGGATACATCCCACGTTCAGGCAAACCCCGCCCAGAGTGGAATAACGTTCAACCAGAACGGTTTCAAGACCTAAGTCAGCGCAACGAAAGGCTGCAGAGTAACCTGCCGGGCCCGCCCCAAGTACCACGACCTGAGTTTTAATTTCAGTACTCATCATGACCTCTTAATTGATTGTCCGGCGGGTCAGACGTCATTTTTATTGCTAATCGATCTCATAACGCCCTTCATCCACCGGGACGCTTACACCGCGAGCAGTTTACAGAATTGTTAATAATCTGCAAAGCGTGTTCGAGTGACCCGTGTCTCAACAATTTTGTCGAGTTGTGCAAAATCCGACAAAACTGCTACAGAATCATCAGGGGCGCAGCATGCTGCGCCCCTTTTGCATTACATCACCAGACGGCGAATGTCGGACAACATGTTGTTGATGATGGTGATGAAGCGCGCACCATCGGCACCGTCGATAACGCGGTGGTCGAAGGACAGCGACATCGGCATCATCAGGCGCGGCATGAACTCTTTACCGTTCCAGACCGGCTCCATCGCAGACTTGGAGACGCCCAGGATAGCCACTTCCGGCGCGTTGACGATCGGCGCGAAGTGAGTCGTCCCGATGCCACCCAGGCTGGAGATGGTGAAGCAGCCGCCCTGCATCTCGCCCGCGGTCAACTTGCCGTCGCGCGCTTTCTTGGAGATGGCCATCAGTTCGCGAGACAGCTCGGTGATGCTCTTCTTGTTCACGTCCTTGAACACCGGAACCACCAGGCCGTTCGGGGTATCTACCGCCACGCCGATGTTGATGTATTTCTTCAGCGTCAGCTTCTGGCCATCTTCGGACAGCGAGCTGTTGAAGCGCGGCATCTGCTCCAGAGCGGCAGCAACGGCTTTCATGATGAACACGACAGGCGTGAACTTCACGTCCAGCTTGCGCTTGGCCGCTTCTTCGTTCTGTTGCTTGCGGAACGCTTCCAGATCGGTGATGTCGGTTTTGTCGAAGTGAGTCACGTGCGGGATCATCACCCAGTTGCGGCTCAGGTTCGCGCCAGAGATCTTCTGGATGCGGCCCATTTCGACTTCTTCGATCTCGCCGAACTTGCTGAAGTCCACTTTCGGCCATGGCAACATGCCTGGCAGACCGCCGCCGGCAGCAGCCGGAGCTGCTTCAGCGCGTTTCACCGCGTCTTTCACGTAAGTCTGAACGTCTTCGCGCAGGATGCGGCCTTTACGACCGGTACCTTTCACTTTCGCCAGGTTAACGCCGAATTCACGCGCCAGACGACGAATGACCGGGGTCGCGTGCACGTATGCCGCGTTCTCGGCGAACTCGCCTTTGTCGTCAGCTTTCGCAGCCGGAGCGGCGGCTTTAGCGGCGGCCGGCGCCGGCGCAGCGTCCGCTTTAGCGGCTGGAGCGGCGGCAGCGGCAGGCGCAGCGCCTTCCACTTCGAACACCATGATCAGGGAGCCGGTTTTCACTTTGTCGCCGGTCGCGATCTTGATCTCTTTCACGGTACCCGCGAACGGAGCAGGCACTTCCATGGAGGCCTTGTCGCCTTCCACGGTGATCAGAGACTGCTCGGCGGCAACCTTGTCGCCCACCTTAACCATCACCTCGGTCACTTCGACTTCGTCACCGCCGATATCCGGCACGGCGACGTCTTTGGCCGCAGAGGCCGCAGGCGCTGCAGCGGCGGCAGGAGCTTCAGCCGCAGCCGGGGCCGCAGCAGAAGCGGCGCCAGCCACTTCGAACACCATGATCAGGGAACCGGTTTTCACTTTGTCGCCGGTCGCGATCTTGATCTCTTTCACGGTGCCTGCGAACGGCGCAGGGACTTCCATGGAAGCCTTGTCGCCTTCCACAGTGATCAGGGACTGCTCGGCTTCCACCTTGTCGCCCACTTTCACCAGGATCTCGGTCACTTCGACTTCGTCGGCGCCGATGTCCGGCACAGCAACGTCTTTGGCCGCAGCGGCAGCCGGGGCAGCTGCTGCTGCCGCCGGTTTTTCTTCCGCTTTCGCCGCCGGTGCAGCTTCCGCTGCGCCTGCCGCTTCGAAGATCATGATCAGTTTGCCGGTTTCGGTTTTATCGCCGACCGCCACTTTAATCTCTTTCACCACGCCCGCCTGAGGGGAGGGCACTTCCATGGAAGCCTTGTCGCCTTCCACGGTGATCAGCGATTGTTCCGCTTCAACTTTATCGCCGACCTTCACCAGAATCTCGGTGATTTCGACTTCATCTGCACCGATGTCCGGTACGTTGATTTCGATAGACATTATTCAGTACCTCTTAGGCCAGACGCGGGTTAACTTTTTCCGGGTTGATGTCGAATTTCTTGATTGCATCAGCAACCACAGAAGCTTCGATCTCACCGCGTTTAGCCAGTTCACCCAGAGCAGCAACCACCACGTAAGATGCATCGACTTCGAAGTGGTGACGCAGGTTTTCGCGGCTGTCCGAACGACCGAAGCCGTCGGTGCCCAGTACGCGATAATCGCTGGCCGGCACATAAGTACGAACCTGTTCGGCGAACAGTTTCATGTAGTCGGTAGACGCTACCGCCGGCGCGTCGCTCATCACCTGAGCGATGTAAGGTACGCGTGGCGTTTCGGTTGGGTGCAGCATGTTCCAGCGCTCGCAGTCCTGGCCGTCGCGCGCCAGTTCGGTGAACGAGGTCACGCTGTAGGTGTCGGAACCCACGCCGTAGTCCTTCGCCAGGATCTGCGCAGCTTCGCGCACGTGGCGCAGGATGGCACCGGAGCCCAGCAGCTGTACCTTGCCTTTGCTGCCTTCCAGCGTTTCCAGCTTGTAGATACCCTTGCGGATACCTTCTTCCGCACCCTGCGGCATCGCAGGCATGTGGTAGTTTTCGTTCAGCGTGGTCAGGTAGTAGTACACGTTTTCCGGGTTGTCGCCATACATGCGCACCAGACCGTCGTGCATGATCACCGCCACTTCGTACGCGTAAGCCGGATCGTAAGAGATGCAGTTAGGGATGGTCAGAGACTGAATGTGGCTGTGGCCATCTTCGTGCTGCAGACCTTCGCCGTTCAGGGTAGTACGGCCCGAGGTCCCGCCGATCAGGAAGCCGCGCGCCTGTTGGTCGCCCGCTGCCCAGCACAGGTCGCCGATACGCTGGAAACCGAACATCGAGTAGTAGATGTAGAACGGAATCATCGGCAGATCGTTGGTGCTGTAGGAAGTCGCTGCGGCCAGCCAGGAAGAGGCTGCACCCAGTTCGTTGATGCCTTCCTGCAGGATTTGGCCTTTCTCGTCTTCTTTGTAGTAAGCAACCTGCTCACGGTCCTGCGGAGTGTACTGCTGGCCGTTCGGGCTGTAGATACCGATCTGACGGAACAGACCTTCCATACCGAAGGTACGCGCTTCGTCGGCGATGATTGGTACCAGGCGATCTTTGATCGACTTGTTCTTCAGCATCACGTTCAGGGCACGCACGAAGGCGATAGTGGTGGAGATCTCTTTGTTCTGCTCTTCCAGCAGCGAGCTGAAATCTTCCAGCGCCGGCATTTCCAGCTTCTGGGTGAACTCAGGCAGACGCGTCGGCACGTAGCCTTTCAGCGCCTGGCGACGTTCGTGCAGGTATTTGTACTCTTCGGACTCTTTGTCGAAGGTGATGTACGGCAGTTTTTCGATGTCAGCATCGGCAACCGGCACGTTGAAACGATCGCGGAAGTGGTGAACCCCTTCCATGTTCATTTTCTTCACCTGGTGAGCGATGTTTTTACCTTCCGCGGTTTCACCCATGCCGTAACCTTTGATGGTGTGGGCCAGGATAACGGTCGGTTTGCCTTTGGTGTCCTGCGCTTTTTTCAGTGCAGCGAAGATTTTCTTCGGATCGTGACCACCACGGTTCAGCGCCCAGATTTCGTCGTCGGTCATGTCTTTGACCAGCGCCGCGGTTTCCGGGTAACGGCCAAAGAAGTGCTCACGCACGTAAGCGCCGTCTTTGGATTTGAAGGTCTGGTAGTCGCCGTCCAGGGTCTCGTTCATCAGCTGAACCAGTTTACCGCTGGTGTCTTTACGCAGCAGTTCGTCCCAACGGCCGCCCCAGATCACTTTCAGCACCTGCCAGCCTGCGCCGGAGAAGATGCCTTCCAGTTCGTTGATGATCTTGCCGTTGCCGGTAACCGGGCCGTCCAGGCGCTGCAGGTTGCAGTTGATGACGAACACCAGGTTGTCCAGCTTCTCGCGGGTCGCGATGGTGATGGCGCCTTTGGATTCCGGCTCATCCATTTCACCGTCGCCCAGGAAGGCGTAAACGGTCTGCTCAGAGGTATCTTTCAGGCCACGGTGTTCCAGGTATTTCAGGAACTTCGCCTGATAGATGGCGCTGATTGGGCCCAGGCCCATGGAAACGGTCGGGAACTGCCAGAATTCCGGCATCAGCTTAGGATGCGGATAAGAGGACAGGCCATTGCCGTGCACTTCCTGACGGAAGTTGTTCATTTGTTCTTCGGTCAGGCGGCCTTCAAGGAAGGCACGCGCGTAAACGCCTGGAGAGATGTGGCCCTGGAAGTACACCAGGTCGCCGCCGTCTTTCTCGTTGCGTGCGCGGAAGAAGTGGTTAAAGCAGACTTCATAGAAGGTCGCGGAAGACTGGAAGGAAGCCATGTGGCCGCCCAGCTCCAGGTCTTTTTTGGATGCGCGCAGAACGGTCATGATCGCGTTCCAACGGATCGCAGAGCGAATGCGGCGTTCCAGATCCAGGTTGCCTGGGTAGGCCGGTTCGTCTTCTACCGCGATGGTGTTGACGTAGTTGTGCGCTGCAGCACCGGCCGCAACGTTAACGCCGCCTTTGCGGGCTTCTCCCAATACCTGATCAATCAGAAACTGAGCTCGCTCAACACCCTCTTCACGGATGACCGATTCGATCGCCTGCAGCCAGTCGCGGGTTTCGATCGGATCCACGTCATTGTTTAAACGTTCTGACATGGTGGTATTCCTTATCTGTCTAATGGTTTGTTTGGAGCCTGTCTTCCTGTGCTCTGTGCAAAAACACACGAAGACAGGCCCATCAGTTTAGTTGCCGCTTAAGTACTTAACTAAGTACCTCGAACTTAATCCCCGCAGGCTGGTGTACCCTGAAGAGGACAGCTCTTAATCCTTGCGTTGCTGGAGACGCCGTAGCGATCTCTCGCGCCGAGTATGCTCCCGGCTGAGATCCAGCAAGATTTCCTCGATAAACGCCAAGTGGCGATGCGAGGCTTCACGGGCCTTTTCCGGCTCGCGTGCCACAATCGCCTCAAAAATTCCGGCGCGGTGGCTGCTCACTTTTGCCAACATCTCACGGCGCGAGTAGAGCAATTCAAAGTTCTGACGCACGTTCTGTTCCAGCATCGGCCCCATGCAGCGTAGCAGGTGAAGTAACACAACGTTGTGAGCGGCTTCAGTCACGGCGATTTGATACTGCATGACCGCATCGGCCTCGGCGTCGAGATCGCCGCTGTCTTGAGCCTGTTGAATCACGATGTGGCAATCGCGGATGCGCGCCAGATCTTCATCGGTGCCGCGCAGCGCCGCGTAATAGGCGGCAATGCCTTCCAGCGCGTGACGGGTTTCCAGCAGATCGAACTGTGATTCGGGATGGTCGGCCAGCAGCTCGGCCAGCGGATCGCTGAAGCTCTGCCACAGATTAGTTTGCACGAAGGTGCCGCCGCCCTGACGGCGCAGGAGCAGCCCTTTCGCTTCAAGGCGCTGAATGGCCTCTCTCAGAGAAGGACGGGAGACATCAAATTGTTTCGCCAGCTCGCGCTCCGGAGGCAGTTTTTCGCCTGGGCGCAGTGTCCCCTCGAGGATCAGGTATTCGAGCTGTTGCTCGATAACATCTGACAACTTGGGTTGGCGGATTTTGCTGTAGGCCATGAGTGAATTCTTCTCTGCGAATGGCGCGGAGTCAATTGGTAATACCAATTTCAAAAACGTGACGGTAAAGTAACAAAGTATTCACCTCCTGTCCATACGGGCCTTGATCGAAATCAGGTTACCCGCACATTTTAACACCCCGCTGAAAACCCCGCTGCAAACCGGTAACGCCGTGATGGTATTACCATTTACGCGGCGGGTTGGGGATTTAACTTTTACCAAACCTTACGCAAGGCAGAGTGCAAACTTTTTGCCCGAGTTTTATTGCATGGTTATGACGCTTTAATGAATGGCTATTTGGCGAGCAGCGCAACGGCGGTTCGTTCATTATTTGAACGCACCCCACCGTTCAGATCTACGTTATTTTTGCGCATTATGTGATTTGTTGCTTATTTCATGCACTGAATCCCCCCCGCCGTCACACAACCCGCATTTTGTTTCCTAAACTGCTGCAATCTTAATCACTCACACGACAAAGCAGGTGCAAACCGACGCGCATAACATTATTCTCTGCCAAACGGTAGCGGCGCCGTGGAATTAATAGCTATAACGCTGTAAATAAAACAAAACACACATCGTAACCACTGCTTTACAGGCAGGTGGGCATTCACAACGACAGAGGGTTAGATTGATGGATGGTCAACAGCAGGGTGACCAGCTGAAACGCGGCCTGAAAAACCGCCATATTCAGCTCATCGCCTTAGGTGGCGCAATCGGTACCGGGTTATTTCTCGGTATCGCTCAAACAATAAAAATGGCCGGCCCGTCAGTGCTTCTCGGCTACGCCATCGGCGGCTTCATCGCGTTTCTGATCATGCGCCAGCTGGGGGAAATGGTGGTGGAAGAGCCGGTCGCCGGTTCCTTCAGCCACTTCGCCTACAAATACTGGGGCAACTTCGCCGGCTTCGCCTCCGGCTGGAACTACTGGGTGCTGTATGTCCTGGTGGCGATGGCGGAGCTGACCGCGGTCGGCATCTACGTGCAGTACTGGTGGCCGGAGATCCCGACCTGGGTCTCCGCCGCGGTATTCTTCCTGGCGATCAACGCCATCAACCTCGCCAACGTTAAAGTTTACGGCGAGATGGAGTTCTGGTTCGCCATCATCAAGGTGGTGGCGATTATCGGCATGATCGTGTTCGGCGCCTACCTGCTGTTCAGCGGCATGGGCGGCCCGGAAGCCACCGTCACCAACCTGTGGGCGCAGGGCGGGTTCTTCCCGAACGGCGTCATGGGCCTGGTGATGGCGATGGCGGTGATCATGTTCTCCTTCGGCGGCCTCGAACTGGTTGGCATCACCGCCGCCGAAGCCGACAACCCGCAAAAGAGCATTCCGAAAGCCACCAATCAGGTGATCTACCGCATCCTGATCTTCTATATCGGTTCGCTGGCTATTCTGCTGTCGCTGTACCCGTGGGGCAAAGTGGTCGAAGGCGGCAGCCCGTTCGTACTGATCTTCCACGCGCTGAACAGCAACCTGGTGGCGACCGTGCTAAACGTCGTGGTGCTCACCGCCGCGCTGTCGGTGTACAACAGCTGCGTCTACTGCAACAGCCGCATGCTGTACGGTCTGGCGCAGCAGGGCAACGGCCCGAAAAGCCTGCTGAAGGTCGACGGCCGCGGCGTGCCGGTGGTGGCCATCGGCATCTCCGCCCTCGCCACCGCGCTGTGCGTGCTGATTAACTACCTGATCCCGGGCCGTGCCTTCGAACTGCTGATGGCGTTGGTGGTGTCGGCGCTGGTGATCAACTGGGCGATGATCAGCCTGGCGCACCTGAAGTTCCGCGCCGCTAAAAACCGCGAAGGCGTGGTGCCGAAGTTCAAAGCGTTCTGGTACCCGTTCAGCAACTACCTGTGCCTGCTGTTCATGGCCGGCATCCTGGTGATCATGTACCTGACGCCGGGCATTCAAATCTCGGTGCTGCTGATCCCGGTATGGGTGGCGATCCTGGCCGTCGGTTACGCCATCAAACAGCGCAGCCAACGCGTCGACGGCGTCACCAGCCGTTGAATCCCGTGACCGCGCAATAAAATGGCCCGCAGATGCGGGCCATTTTTTTCGTCTGAACGCCGCTTACTTGCGCAGCGCTTTCACCTGCTCGGCGGTGACGTCCGCCGGCAAACCGCCCCAGGTCACCCGCAGGTAATTTACCAGTTCCGCCACGTCGGCATCGCTCAGACGCTCGCCGAAGCCCGGCATGCTCTGCATGCTTTCACCGTTCGGGAACTGCTGGGCCGGCAAGCCGTCCAGCACCGACACGATCAGGTTCTGGCCGTCCGCCTGGCGCAGCGTGGCGTTATCGCGCATCGCCGGTGCGACGTGCGGTTTGCCTTCGCCTTCGCGCGCATGACAGCCGGCACACTGATCCAGATAGGTCATGCGCCCGGCATCGCTGCCCTGCCCCATTTTCACCGGCACCGCCGCTGGCGGCTGCTCGCCCATCAGATAGAGCGCCAGCGCCTGATGGTCTTCTGGCGTCAAATGACGGGTGCTGAGATCCACCACCATATGCATCTCACTGAAGGCCGAACCCTGCGGCGCGAGGCCGGTGCCAAGGAAGCGGCTGACGTCCTGCGGTGTCCAGCCGCGCTGCGCCAGGCCGTGCGGCGTAATGTCCGGCGCCATGAAGCGGCCGAGATCGCCGCCCTGCATCGGCTTGCCGAGATCCATCTGCCCCAGCGCGCCGCGCGGCGTGTGGCATTCGCCACAGTGGCCCAGCACGTCGGCTAGATAGCGGCCGCGCTGCCATTGCGACGAGCTGCCCTGCGAGCTGGCCGGCAGCGGATCCTGGCTGCGGAACAGCAGGTTCCAGCCGATCAGCGCCATGCGCTGGTTGAACGGGAACGGCATCTCGTTGGCCGGAATGGCCACGTCCACCGCCGGGCGCGTCATCAGGTAAGCGTAGATGTCATCGGCGTCCTGACGCGACATGCCCTTGTACGAGGTGTAAGGCATCGCCGGGTACAGGTGCCGCCCGCCCGGCGCCACGCCCTGCGTCAGCGCCAGGAAGAAGTCGTCCTTGCTCCAGCGCCCGATGCCGTGGTCGCCCGATGGCGTCAGGTTGCTGCCGTAAATCGTGCCGAACGGCGTGTCCAGCGGATAGCCGCCGGCCAACGGCGCCCCGCCGCTGGCGGTATGACAGGCGGCGCAGTCGGCGGCCTGCGCCAGATAGCGGCCGCGCGCGATCTGTTCGGCGCTGGCGGTTACCTGCTGCACCGGGCCGTCGTAACGCCGGTTTTCCCGCCACCACAGCAGCGCAATCACCACGATCGCCACCAGCACAATCAACACTGCGAGACGTTTTTTCATTGCGCCGTCTCCTTCAGCAGGCCCGGCGTTTTCAGCACCACGTCGCGCACCGCTTCGTAGTAGCGCACGTAGCCGGTGCAGCGGCAGATGTGGCTGTCCAGCGCCTGCTCGATGGCGTTTTCCAGCTGTTCGCGGGCGATCGGCTCACGCTTGAGCTTTTCCACGAAAATGGTGGCGGCGTTGACGAAGCCCGGCGTGCAGTAGCCGCACTGGAAGCTGTAGTGCTCCAGAAACGCCTGCTGGATCGGCGACAGTTCAACCACCTCGCCCTGCTCGTCCACCTTGGCATGGCCTTCGACGGTACGCACTTTCTTGCCGTTGAAGAAATGCGCGCCGGTGATGCAGGTGCGCACCTCTTCGCTAGTGCCGCTCGGGTGATCGACGATCGCCACGCACGCGTGGCAAATGCCCTGCCCGCAGCCGAGGCGCGAACCGGTCAGGTCAAGGTACTCGTGCAGGAAATCGATCATCATCAAGCCTTCCGGCACCTCGATCGGGCCGTACTGCTTTTCGTTGATGGTCAGGGAAATCGGCTGGGTTTTAATGCTCATTGTAATACCTCACGAATATTTTCTGCACGAACGGGCAAATCACGGAAACGGTGGCCGGTGGCGTCGGCGATGGCGTTGACCAGCGCGGCCACGATCGGGATCATCACCACCTCCGCCATGCCTTTCGGCGGATCGGTTTCCGACAGCGCCGGCAGGATGTCGCCGCTCTGCTTCCACACCGCCACGTCACTAGCGCGCGGCAGGTGGTAACGGTTGAAGTTCCAGGTGCCGTTGCCCGGGCCGTCTTCGTACAGTGGTAAATATTCGTGCAGCGCATGGCCGATCCCCATCGCCAGCCCGCCCTGCAGTTGGCCGGAAACCAGTTCCGGCACGATCAGGTTGCCACACTCCATGATCGAGTGGTGATTCAGCAATTCCACCTGGCCGGTGGCGATATCCACCGCCACTTCCGCCAGCGTGCCAACGGCGCTGTAGTAGGTCACCGCCGCATTGTTGCGCTGGGTCGGCGGATAATAGACCTGCCCGCGCGCCAGCGGTTTGAATTCGCCGCCGGCGTTGCGCAGCGCCATGCCGTCGACCGGCAGGCGCTCGCTTTTGCCGTTCAACGTGAAATCGGCCTCCGCCCACTGCCAGCGGTTGAACACGTGCACCGCCGCGCCGGTGACGCCGCCCATCTGATAAGCCGTCTTGGCCAGCAGCTCGAGGCTCAGCACCGACATGCCCGCCGCCGTCAGGCCGCCTTCGACCCAACGCGCATCTTCGCGCCGCACCACCAGCGGCGCCGCCTGGCCGCCGCCGATACCGGCCTGCCACAGCGCCATCGCCGCCGGCCACAGGCCGTGATCGAAGATCAGGCGCGCCGCTTCGCGGGTGCTGTGCGAGAAGTAATAGGCCGAATTGCTGGCGCTCGACGGCGAACAGTAGCTCGGCGTCCAGTTGGGGTTGGTTTGCAGCTTGTCCTGCTCTTCTTGCGACATCAGGTAAGGATCGCCGCTGGTGACCATCGGCAGTACCGACCAGTCGGTGACCGAGAAGTGCGCTTCGTCGGCCGGTTTGCCCAGCCACTGCGCGCACAGTACCGACTGCGAGGTCGACATGCCGGTGCCCATCTCCGCGCCGCTGTGATGCAGGGTGATGCGCCCGTCCTCGCTCAGCTCCACCCGGGCGAACGAGGTTTCCGCCCCGGTGCCGAAGTCTTTCTGCACGCAGCTGAAGCCAACGCCATAGCGCTTGCCGGGATAGCGGCTCTCAAACTCGGCCTTGCGTTCGGCGCGCTTGAGCCACATCTCATGCTTCGCCGCCTTCTCCAGCACTTCATCGGCGCGGATCGCACCGGCCGGGATCGCCCCTTGGGTGTTTTTCATGCCGGATTTCAGCACGTTGCGCAGGCGGAACTCGATCGGGTCGATCTTCAGCTCGGCGGCCAGCTCATCCACCATCATCTCGGTGGCGGCCATGCTCTGCAGCGTGCCGTAACCGCGCGCCGAACCGGCGTCGATGGCGCGTGAGGCCAGCCCGACCGACGACAGATCGCTTTTTGGGAAGTAGTAAATCGACTGGGCGGCGGTCGCGCCGACCATCACCACCGAAGGGGTAAAGTTGCTGCGGCCGCCGCCGTCCGCCGTCATGTCACCGAGGAACGACTGCATAACGCCGGTCTGGCGATTCACCGCGATGCGATAGTTCATGTCGAACGCGTGGCGCTTCAGCGCCGTCTGGAACTGCTCGAAGCGGTCATTGGCCAGGCGCACCGGGTGGCCGTCGCCGTACATCGCCGCCACTGCGCCGTAATAGGGGAAGTTGTAGTGATCTTTCGAGCCGTAGCCCACGGTGTAGCACGGGTGCAGGATTAGCTGTTTCACCGGCGGGTTGCGCTTGGCCAGCATGCGCGGCATCTCGTCGGCCACTTCCTGCGGCGACTGGGTCGGCACCACCAGATGCAGGGTTTGCGTCTGCGCGTCGAACCAGCCGTTGGCGTTGTCCGGCTCCAGCGCCGAGGTATCGATCGACTGCGTGGTGTAGCGGCGTGACATCACCAGCCAGTCGGCCGGCGGGTTGGCCATCTCGTCGGCGATCTGGCCCGCATAGCGCATGCCTTCCTGATCCAGCTTGCCGCCCTCGCGCCCTTCCGGCCACACCGGCAGGTGCTTTTTCATCGATACCGGGAAGATTGGCGTGTCCTTCAGGCTGGAGAAGCGATCGTCGTCGAACGGTTGATCGCCCCCCACCCGCACATAGCGGAAGCTGCCCCAGGGATCGCGCTCCAGCGGGCCGGTGACCGCGCCGAATTTGATGGTCTCTTCACGGAATTTCAGCTTGTCCTTGGCAAAGCGGAATCGGGCGAAGTCGTGATAGATCAGGATCGCCACCGCCTGACCGAGGTAGGCCGGGGTTTTGCCGCTCGGCAGCAGCATGTCGTCACCGTAGAACGCCGGGAAGGCCAGGCCATCGCGCGCCAGATCTTCCGCCGTCACCAGGCGATCCGGCTGCAGGTCGTCCCCCAACAGCGACAGATCGACCCCTTCGAACAGCCGGTCGGCTTTGGTGACGCGCAGAATGAAGGCGTGCGCCTGTTTCTGCGGCCAGTGCGGCATGTCCACCGCGCGGATATCGCGCGCGAACACCTTCTGCCCCATGACCTTGGCGCGGCCATCGATGCGGAAACGGACGCGTTTGGTCTGCGGATCCCAGTTAGGCGACTGGAGGATTTTTTGCTCGAACAGCGCGGCGTAGGCGCGGCTGTACAGGGGCGCGAGATACACAGACACCCCCGCAATCACGGCGCTTTTGATAAAGCGGCGCCGCGACGGGTTGAAATTGCTCATAAATAAGTCCTTCACGTCTTTCTTGTAATTGGTTTTTGTTCGCGGTGTTGTTGCGCAAACGCTGACGACCTTGCCGTAGACGTCATAAGCATATGCTTATAACTAAAATTATGTGATGATTAACAGGCTGTTTTCAACAAAAAAACATTTGCAAAACACAGGTAGTTTGTAGGCTAATAAATAATTTGCGCAAACGCGGACTTCAAGCATGACCACGGGCATTGTCATTACCGCCGCCGGACGCGGGGAGCGCTTTATCCAGGCCGGCGGCCAGGGCAACAAATTGAACGCCGGATACGCCGATGCAGCGGGCGAGCAGCGATCGCTGTTCGAACACACTCTGCGCCAGGCGCTGGCTTCCGGCCTGCCGGTACAGGTGGTAACCCGGCCGGATAATCTGCCGGTGCTGGCAGCCTGCGCCGCCAAGCAAGTGCCGGTCACCCTGCTCGCCAGCGGGGGCCTCGGCGACTCGATCGCCGCGGGCGTTGCGGCCACGCCGCACTGGCAGGGCTGGCTGATCCACCTGGCCGATATGCCGTTCGTCGGCGCCGACGTTTTCCGACAGGTGGCGGATGCCTTACGGCAACACGCGATCGTGCGCCCCTGCTATGCGCAACAGCCCGGTCACCCGGTCGGCTTTTCCGCCCGATTGCGCAAACCGCTTTGCCAACTGCGCGGCGATAATGGCGCGCGTGAACTGCTGCAAGGCGCGGCAGTGCACCTGCTGCCGCTTGAGTACCCCGGCGTCGTGCAGGATATTGATCTTCCATCGCAACTCCCGGCCAGCGAGTAAATTCACCTATGCAACATCTTGATGTCACCGTGGTCAGCCAGGCGATAAGCTGGCTGCAGCAACAGCCGGTCTGGTTATGCACCGTGCTCAGTACCTACGGCTCTTCGCCGCGGTCGCCGGGCGCGTTGATGGCCGCGACCCGAGACGGCCGCTACAGCGGTTCATTGTCGGGCGGGTGCGTGGAGGAGGACTTTCTACGGCGCGTAGCCGCCGGGGAGTATCAGGCGCCCAGCCAGGTGATCCGTTATGGCGAAGGCGGCATGACGCCCAACGTGGCGCTGCCCTGCGGCGGCGTGCTGGACGTGCTGATCGAGTATCTGCCGGCGGGAGAAGCCAGCGTCGCTTATCTGCAACGCATCGCCGGCGCGCTGGAAGGGCATCACGCGTTGATCAAACGCCTGACGCTGCCCCACGCCTGCCACAGCCTTGAGCAGAGCCACTTCACCAGCGCCACCCAGGTCGAACGCCGGCTCGAGCAGATCACCCTGCACATCGCGGCCGCGCCGCGCCTGCTGATCGCCGGGTTGTCCAGCGTGGCGCTGTACTGCGCCGACTTCGCCGTGGCACTGGGGTTTGAGGTGCTGGTGTGCGAGAGCCGCCCGGAGGCGCTGGATAACTTCGCCGCCGAGCTGAAACCGGGCGTGACGCTGCTGCGCCAGTTTCCGGCCAAGTTCATTGAGGACGGCGGTTGCCACGCCAATACCGCCGTCGTGGCGCTGACCCACGATCCGCGCATGGACGACCTGACGCTGATGGAAGCGATCCACACCCCGGCGTTTTACATCGGCGCCATGGGCTCGCTGAGAAACAGCGCGCGGCGGCGCCAGCGTTTGCAGCAGATTGCCGAATTCACGCCGCAGGAGCTGGAACGCATTCATGCGCCGATCGGCCTGCCGCTGGGCAGCAAAACCCCGGCGGAGATCGCTCTGGCGGTGATGGCGGCGATCGTGCAGCAAAAAAACCGGCTGCCGGCCGCCGACGGGATCAGTGCAGCGGCACCACCGGCACCAGATGTTGCAGCTCCAGATGCAGCTCCTCTTTCCCGCTCAGCGAATAGCTGAATACCGTCATGTCCGGCCCGTCACCGCGGGCCAGCCCCATTTCGGGCAGTACCTGCGTGTAAATTTTAATGATGTGATCATTGAGCGCCACCGGCTTGCCGGAATAGCGAAAACGGCAAAACTCGCCGTGGATCTCCGGCAGCGGCTCCAGCGCCACGCCTTCGCGTAGCGGGTAGTCCGTCGTCACGCCCAGGGTATAATCGACCCTGACCCGCTCGCCGTCCGGCACCAGCTGGGTAAACGAATAGGTTTGTGCCGGGCGCTCGCCCAGCAAGGTATAGAACTGCGCCCGAAGCGCGCTGCGCTGCGGCAGGTGCGACTTGTCCAGCTTCTCGATATCCAGATGGTACGCGTAATGTTTGCCGTGAAAGGCATATTGCCCTCTGGCGATGCTGACGCGTTCGACCTGAATATCGCCGGGCTGGCTGGCCGCCAGCGAACGCACCAGATTGCTGAAGTCCTGCTTGCGGGCATGGCGATACACGCTGGGCGATTCGGCGAAGTGCTTTTTGAAACAGCGCGAGAATGTCTGCTGATTATCGAATTGATATTCAACCGAAATGTCTAGAATGCTCTTCTGCGTGAAACGCAAGGCGAAGGCGGCGAGGTAGAGGCGGCGAGCGCGGATATACGAGGCTAACGATAATCCGGTCTGCTTTTTGAACATGCGCTGCAGGTACCATTTCGTGTAGCCTGACTTGGCAGAAACGATATCCAACGACAGCGGATTGGTCAGGTTATCTTCAATCCAGACCAGCAATTCCTTGATGTGACTTTCCTGCGTTCCCATGTGCTTGCCGAACCTTCTGTTGCCGATATTCCATTAGTCGAATTTTAGTGCTACCCGCGTAGGGTATACAGGTTAAAACTCGACGTCCAGCAAGCTACAGGACTTTACACACTCCCCTTCACCGCCCGCGGGCGGCGAAGGGGGCAGCGATTATTTCAGACAGCTGGAGCACTGACCGGCCTGAATCTTCTGGAAGAAGTCATTGCCTTTGTCATCCACCAGGATAAACGCCGGGAAATCTTCCACTTCGATTTTCCAGATCGCTTCCATGCCCAGCTCAGGGTACTCCACGCACTCCAGGCTCTTGATGCTCTGCTGCGCCAGCACCGCCGCCGGGCCGCCGATGCTGCCGAGGTAAAAGCCGCCGTGCTTGTGGCAGGCATCCGTCACCTGCTGGCTGCGGTTGCCTTTCGCCAGCATGATCATGCTGCCGCCGTGGGATTGCAGCAGATCGACGTAGGAGTCCATACGCCCGGCGGTGGTCGGCCCCAAGGAACCGGACGCATAGCCTTCCGGCGTTTTAGCCGGGCCGGCGTAGTAGATCGGGTGATCCTTGACGTACTGCGGCAGGCCTTCCCCGCGATCCAGGCGCTCTTTCAGCTTGGCGTGCGCGATATCGCGGCCGACGATGATGGTGCCGCTCAACGACAGACGGGTGGAAACCGGGTACTGCGACAGCTGTTTGAGGATCTCGGCCATTGGACGGTTGAGATCGACTTTGATCGCCTCGCCTTCCCCGGCCTGGCGCAGCTCCTGAGGAATGAATTTACCCGGATTGTGCTCCAGTTTTTCCAGCCAGATGCCATCGCGGTTAATCTTGCCTTTGATGTTGCGGTCCGCCGAACAGGAAACGCCCATGCCGACCGGGCAGGAGGCGCCGTGGCGCGGCAGGCGCACCACGCGGATATCGTGCGCGAAGTATTTGCCGCCGAACTGCGCGCCCAGCCCCAGGTTTTGCGCTTCTTGTAGCAGTTCCGCTTCGAGTTCCAGATCGCGGAACGCCTGGCCATGCTCGTTGCCTTCGGTCGGCAGGCCATCGTAATACTTGGTCGAGGCCAGTTTGACGGTTTTCAGCGTCGCTTCCGCCGAGGTGCCGCCGATGACGAACGCCACGTGGTACGGCGGGCAGGCCGCAGTGCCCAGCGTGCGCATCTTGTCGACCAGGTAGTTTTTCAGCTTGCCCGGCGACAGCAGCGCCTTGGTTTCCTGATACAGATAGGTTTTGTTGGCAGAACCACCGCCCTTGGCGATGCACAGGAATTTGTATTCTTCGCCGTCCACGCTGTAGAGATCGATCTGCGCCGGCAGGTTGCTGCCGGTATTGACCTCTTTGTACATATCCAGCGCGGCGTTCTGCGAATAGCGCAGGTTCTCTTCGATGTAGGTGTTGTACACCCCGCGCGACAGCGCTTCTTCATCGCCGCCGCCGGTCCAGACGCGCTGGCCCTTTTTGCCGACGATGATCGCCGTGCCGGTATCCTGGCAGGTCGGTAAAATACCCTTGGCGGCGATTTCTGAGTTACGCAGAAATTGCAGCGCAACGTACTTGTCGTTTTCGCTGGCGTCCGGATCGTCGAGGATATCGGCCACCTGCTGTTGATGCGCCGGGCGCAGCATGAACGAGGCGTCGTGGAACGCATGCTGGGCAAGCAGGGTTAACGCTTCAGGGGCAACTTTCAGTATTTCCTGGCCTTCAAACTCGCTCACGGAAACGTGGTCGCGGCTCAGCAGATAATATTCGGTATCGTCTTTCTTCAGCGGGAACGGATCTTGATAGTGGAACGGTTTATTCGACATTGATCTCTCACTTGCAACATCAGCTGCGTTAAATTCACACTTGTGGCGCGCGAGGCGGCGCCTTGTCAAAAAACTGCCTCCACCTTACGTATTTTTAATCAGTCAGTTATTGCGCCAAATCGCAAAATAACCGCTCTTTGCGTAAGGGATTACCACAGGCGGCGTTTCAACCTTGCTCGGTGAGAACTGCGGGTACAGGCTCATCATGCACGCTTTATTATCCCGCAGTTAACACATTGATTACAATCCATCGACGGCGATCGCTTTATCAATGTGGCGAAAAAACGCGGATGCGGATTTGCGTCGGAGCATATTGTCAGCCGCCGTGCCATTGCTTAAGCTAGCCGCAATGAACAAACCAAGAATCCCCATCGCGCTGCAACAAGCGGTGATGCGCTGCCTGCGAGAAAAGCTGCAGTTGGCACGCCAGCATTTTGCCGTCGAGTTCCCCGAACCCAGCATCGTCTATCAGCAACGCGGCACCAGCGCGGGCACCGCCTGGCTGCAAAGCTGGGAAATCCGTCTGAACCCGGTGCTGCTGCTGGAAAACCAACAGCCGTTTATCGATGAGGTGGTGCCGCATGAGTTGGCGCACCTGCTGGTGTTTCGCCAATTCGGCCGTGTGGCGCCGCACGGCCGCGAATGGCGCTGGATGATGGAAAGCGTGCTGCTGACGCCCGCCAGCCGCACTCACCGTTTCGAAACCGCCTCGGTGCAAAGCAAGACCTTCCCCTACCGCTGCGGCTGCGGGCAGCACCAGCTCACCATCCGCCGCCATAACCGCGTGCTGCGCGGCGAAAGCGAATATCGCTGCCGCCAGTGCGGCGAAAAACTGAAATTTCTTGCTAGCGAGAACCTTTAGTTAAACGATTTATACGTTAAAACAAGCAAATATCGCCATTTGCCACTGCCGGCAAGTTCCGTTACCCTGCCTGCTTTTCCAATTTTGAGCTGTTTTGGAATATGCTTCGCAGAATTTTGTTTATGGCGGTTTTCGCCGCAGGCGCCGTACAGGCGCACGGCATCAATAACTTCTCTCAGGCCAAAGCGGCGGCGGCCAAGATTAACCAGGATGCGCCGGGCAGTTTTTACTGTGGCTGCCGGATCGACTGGCAGGGCAAGAAGGGCATCCCGGATCTCGCCGGCTGCGGCTATCAGGTGCGTAAAAACGCCCAGCGCGCACAGCGCATCGAATGGGAACACGTAGTGCCGGCCTGGCAGTTCGGTCACCAGCTGCAGTGTTGGCAGGACGGCGGGCGCAAAAATTGCAACAAGGACGCCACCTATCGCCAGATAGAAACCGATCTGCACAACCTGCAGCCGGCGATCGGCGAAGTGAACGGCGACCGCAACAACTTCATGTACAGCCAATGGAACGGCGGTGCAGGCCAGTACGGGCAATGCCCAATGAAGGTGGACTTCAAGAATAAACAGGCGGAGCCGCCCGCCCGCGCCCGCGGCGCCATTGCCCGCACCTACTTCTACATGCGCGATCGCTACCAGCTGCGGCTGTCACGCCAGCAAACCCAGCTGTTCGAGGTGTGGAACCGGCAATATCCGGTGAGCCAATGGGAATGTCAGCGTGAAGCACGTATCGCCAAGGTGCAGGGCAACCACAACCCCTATATTCAACAGGCTTGTCAGCAGCGGAAAAGCTAACCTACTATAGCCTTTATCTTTCATGGCGCCGCCAACCCGCGGCGCCGTTTCGTCAGGATCAGACTACCCATGCGCATACCCCGCATTTACCATCCGCAGCCGTTGACCGACCGGGCGGAGATCGCCCTCAGCGAGGACGCCGCCAACCACGTCGGGCGCGTGCTGCGCATGAGCGCCGGCCAGGCGCTGCAGCTGTTCGACGGCAGCAACCAGGTGTTCGACGCCGAGATAGTCCGGGTGGACAAAAAGAGCGTGCTGGTGCGCCTCGGCGACGGCCGCTTGGAGGACATCGAATCGCCGCTCAACCTGCATCTGGGCCAGGTGATCTCGCGCGGCGAGAAGATGGAGTTCACCATCCAGAAATCCATCGAGCTGGGCGTCAACGTCATCACCCCGCTGTTTTCCGAGCGCTGCGGCGTCAAGTTGGACGGCGAGCGTCTGGCGAAGAAAATCCAACAATGGCAGAAGATCGCCATCGCCGCCTGCGAACAGTGCGGCCGCAACCGCATTCCCGAAATCCGCGAGGCGATGTCGCTGGAGGCCTGGTGCGCCGAGCAGGACGGCAGCCTGAAACTCAACCTGCACCCGCGCGCCAGCCACAGCATCAACACGCTGCCGCAGCCGGTAGACCGCGTCCGCCTGCTGATCGGCCCGGAAGGCGGTTTGTCCGCCGACGAAATCGCCATGACCACCGACCACGGATTTACTGATATTCTGCTGGGACCACGCGTTCTGCGTACCGAAACCACAGCGCTCACCGCCATTACCGCTCTGCAGGTCCGCTTCGGCGACCTGGGTTAAAGGAGAAAAGATGATTAAGCTCGGCATCGTGATGGATCCTATCGATTCCATCAACATCAAGAAAGACACCAGCTTCGCCATGCTGCTCGAAGCGCAGCGCCGCGGTTACGAATTGCACTACATGGAGATGAACGATCTCTATCTGCACGCCGGTGACGGGCGCGCCCGCACCCGCCTGCTGAGCGTGAAGGAAGACAAGGAGAGCTGGTTCAGCTTCGGCGCCGAGCAGGATCTGGCGCTGCACGATCTGGACGTGATCCTGATGCGCAAGGATCCGCCGTTCGATACCGAATACATCTACGCGACCTACATTCTGGAACGCGCCGAAGTCAAAGGCACGCTGGTGGTCAACAAGCCGCAAAGCCTGCGCGACTGCAACGAGAAGCTGTTCACCGCCTGGTTCTCGGAACTGACGCCGGATACGCTGGTCAGCCGCAGCGCCGCGCACATCCGCAAATTCCACCAGCAGCACGGCGACATCATCCTGAAACCGCTGGACGGCATGGGCGGCGCGTCTATCTTCCGCGTGAAGCAGGACGATCCTAACCTGTCGGTGATCATCGAAACCCTGACCGAACACGGCAGCCGTTTCTGCATGGCGCAGAACTTCCTGCCGGCGATCAAGGACGGCGACAAGCGCATCCTGGTGGTGGACGGCGAGCCGGTGCCTTACTGCCTGGCGCGCATTCCGGCGCAGGGTGAGACCCGCGGCAACCTGGCGGCCGGCGGCCGCGGCGAAGCGCGCCCGCTGAGCGAAAGCGACTGGAAAATCGCCCGCGCCGTCGCCCCGACGCTGAAAGAGAAAGGGCTGATCTTCGTCGGCCTGGACGTGATCGGCGATCGCCTGACCGAAATCAACGTCACCAGCCCAACCTGCGCGCGCGAGATCGAGGCGGCATTCCCGATTTCGATTACCGGCATGCTGATGGACGCCATTGAAAAGCGCCTGGCGGCGAAGTAATGCGTCATGCGGGCGGCATGCCGCCCGCTATCCTGTATCGCGCCCGCCAAAGCCCTCCTTTCCGGCAGCGGCTTGAAAGGCGGCGGGTATAGCCGCATACTGGCGGCTGTTTATTTTCTCACCCATTGATTACCTTATACTAACGCCATGAATTTACAGCACCATTTTCTGATCGCCATGCCAACGCTGCAGGATCCTCGCTTCAAGCGCTCGGTGATTTACATTTGCGAGCACAATGAAGAAGGCGCCATGGGTTTGGTGATCAATAAACCGGTGGAGCAGTTCACGGTAGCCACGGTGCTGAGCAAGCTGAAGATCATGCCGCCTGCGCGCGATCCGGCCATCAGCCTGGACAAGCCGGTGTTCGCCGGCGGCCCGCTGGCGGACGATCGCGGGTTTATCCTGCATACGCCGCGCCACGGCTTCGGCGCCAGCATTCAAATTTCGCCCAACACCATGATCACCACCTCGAAAGACGTGCTGGAAACGCTCGGCACGCCAGAGCAACCGGACGACGTGCTGGTGGCGCTGGGTTATGCGGGCTGGGAAAAGGGCCAGTTGGAGCAGGAAGTATTGGAAAACGCCTGGCTGACCATCGAAGCCAACACCGACATTTTGTTCCGCACGCCGATCGCCAGCCGCTGGCGCGAGGCGGGGAACCTATTGGGTATCGACATTCGCAGCATCGCCAACCACGCAGGACACGCCTGATGAGCAACCGCACCATTATCGCCTTCGACTTCGGCACCAAAAGCATTGGCGCGGCCATCGGCCAGGAGTTGACCGGCAGCGCCCGCGCCCTGCCGGCCTTCAAAGCGCAGGACGGCTCGCCGGACTGGCTGAAAATTGAAAAACTGCTGAAGGAGTGGCAGCCGGATTTGGTGGTGGTCGGCCTGCCGCTGAACATGGACGGAACCGAACAACCCGTTACCGCCCAGGCGCGCAAGTTCGCCAACCGCCTGCACGGCCGCTTCGGCATCCAGATCGATCTGCATGACGAGCGCCTGAGCACCGTGGAAGCGCGCGCCAACCTGTTCGACCGCGGCGGCTTCCGCGCCCTTGATAAAGGCAGCGTGGATTCCGCCTCCGCGGTAGTGATCCTCGAGAGCTGGTTCGAACGGCAGCTGGGCTAAACACCCGTTCCCTCCCCCGCACAGTCCCCCAACACACCGGCGTCAATCCGCTGCTGCAAACCTTGCTCAAAGGTTTGCATGCCGGACTGTGCGCCGGTTTGCAACACGCTCGCCAACTGATGCGTTTTCCCTTCGCGGATCAGGTTGCTGACCGCCGCCGTCGCCGTCAGCACTTCGAAGATCGCCACGCGTCCGCCGCCGGGCCGCCTCATCAGCTTTTGCGCGATCACCGCCTGCAGACTGCCGGCCAGCTGGGCGCGCACATAGGGTTTTTCTTCCGCCGGAAACACGTCCACTAACCGTTCCACTGCCTGCGACGCGCTGCGGGTGTGCAGCGTCGCCAGCACCAGGTGGCCGGTCTCCGCCGCGGTGAGCGCCAGCCGGATGGTGGTGGTATCGCGCAGCTCGCCCAGCAGGATCACATCCGGATCTTCGCGCAGCGCGGCGCGCAACGCCGCATCAAAGCTGTGGCTGTCGCGGCCGATCTCCCGCTGCTGGATCAGCGATCGCCGGCTGCGGTGCAGGAATTCAATCGGATCCTCCAGCGTCAAAATGTGCCGCTGCTGGTGCCGGTTGATCTCGTCGATCATCGCCGCGAGCGTGGTGGACTTGCCGCTGCCGGTGGCGCCGGTGACCAGGAGAAGCCCATCGTCGCGCCGCAGCAGCGCCGGCACGATGGCCGGCGCTGCCAGCTCGGCAAGCGAGGGCGACTGCCCGGCGATGCGCCGCAACGCGAGAGACATCCCCGCGCTTTGCTGAAAAACGTTGGCACGCAGCCGCTCTCCACTCGGCCTGTGCAGCGCCAGATCGACCTGCCCCAGCCGCCGCAGGCTCTCGCGCTGCTGCGCATTCAGCAATCCATCGCAGAGGGCCTGCGCGCCTTGCGCCGTCAGCGTTGGCGCCGCCGCCAGCGGCTGCAGTTCACCGTCGATGCGCAACATCGGCGGATGACCGGCACAAAGGTGCAGATCGGAAGCATTATGCTTTACACTAAGGGCCACGAATTCATCGATATCCATATCACTCTCCCGGGTCAATAATGAGCACTATCCAACAGAACCTGCAGGATGTCAGAAACCGCATCGCGGCCGCCGCGCAAAACTGCGCGCGGGCGCCGGAAGACGTTGCTCTGCTTGCAGTCAGCAAAACCAAACCTGTGGCGGCGATCGAAGAAGCCATCGCCGCCGGCCAGCGCGCCTTCGGCGAGAACTACGTGCAGGAAGGGGTAGACAAGATCCGGCATTTCGCCGAGTCGCCGCAGGGCGGTGAGTTGGTGTGGCACTTTATCGGCCCGCTGCAATCCAATAAGAGTCGGCTGGTGGCGGAACATTTCGCCTGGTGTCATACCGTGGATCGGCTGCGCATCGCCCAGCGCCTGAGCGATCAGCGCCCGGCCGACATGCCGCCGCTCAACGTGCTGATTCAAATCAACATCAGCGATGAGCAGAGCAAATCCGGCATCGCGTTGAACGAACTGCCGGCGTTGGCCGACGCAATCGCGGCGCTGCCGAATCTGGCGCTGCGCGGCCTGATGGCCATCCCGGCGCCGGAAACGGATTATCAGCGGCAGTTGGCGGTATTCAGCCGGATGAACGACGCATTTCTCGCCCTGCGTCAGCGTTATCCGCAGGCCGATACGCTGTCGATGGGCATGACGGACGACATGGCGGCGGCGATCGCCGCAGGCAGCACCCTGGTGCGCATCGGCACCGCAATTTTTGGCGCCCGCGACTACTCGCAGGCCTGACAAACAGACGAGGGATTTGATGCAACATCGCAAGATTACCTTTATCGGCGCCGGCAACATGGCGCGTGCAATCATCGCCGGCCTGGTCGCGGGCGGCTATCCGGCCAAATCCATCAGCGTCTGCGCCCCTTCGCCGAAAAACCGTGACGCGCTGGCGGCGGACTACGGCATCGTTAGCAGCGGCGACAACGTCGCCTGCGCGCGTGAAGCCGACGTCGTGGTGCTGGCGGTCAAACCGCAAATGATGGCCGACGTGTGTCAGCCGCTGCGCGAACAGGTCGATTTCGGCGGCAAACTGGTGCTGTCGATCGCCGCCGGCATTCAGGTCAGCCGTTTCTATCAGTTGCTCGGCGACCAACTGAACATCGTGCGCATCATGCCCAACACCCCGTCGCTGGTCGGCAAGGGCATGAGCGGGCTGTACGCGCCGGTGCAGGTCAGCCAACAGGATCGCGACTACACCGGCGATTTAATGGCGTCGGTCGGTAAAGTTTGCTGGGTAGATGACGAAAATGGCATCAACGGCGTGATCGCCGCCGCGGGCAGCGCCCCGGCTTATTTCTTCCTGTTTATGGAAGCGATGCAAAAAGAGGCCGAACGCATGGGCTTCGACAGCCAGACCGCGCGCGATCTGGTGCAGCAGGCCGCTTCCGGCGCCGCCGCACTGGTGGAAGCCAACCCGGATACACCGCTGGGCACGCTGCGCGAGCAGGTGACCTCCAAAGGCGGCACCACCGCCGAAGCGCTGCGGGTGTTCAACGAACGCCAACTGCCGGAAACCGTGGCGCAAGCGATGCAGGCCGCCGTTTCCCGTGCGCAAGAAATGGAAAAATTATTTTAAATAACCCCGAGTTAAGGAGAAGGACCACTTCATGCTAACGCTGACTTTCCTGGTCAAGACCGTTATTGATCTGTACGTGATGGTGCTGTTGCTGCGCATTTGGATGCAATGGACGCGCACCGATTTTTATAACCCGTTCTCGCAGTTTGTGGTGAAGATCACCCAACCGGTGGTCGGCCCTCTGCGCCGCATCATCCCATCGCTGGGGCCTATCGACAGCGCTTCTCTGCTGCTGGCGTTCCTGTTGATGACCATCAAGTACCCGCTGCTGCTACTGATCCAGGGCGGCGCGATATCGCTCAGCCCGTATAACCTGCTGTTCGGCCTGATCTCGCTGGTCAAGTCCGCCGGCTACCTGATCTTCTGGGTGATGATCATTCGTGCGCTGATGAGCTGGGTAAGCCAGGGCCGCAGCCCGATCGACTACGTGATGTACCAGCTGACCGAACCGTTGATGGCGCCGATCCGTCGCATCATTCCGGCGATGGGCGGTATCGACTTTTCCGCCATGGTGGTGATCCTGATCCTCTATCTGATCAACTACCTGGGCATGGATCTGTTCGGCGAGATCTGGTTCCTGCTGTGAGTGCCGTCACTCCGGTGCTGGACGGGCTGGCGATCAGGCTATATATTCAGCCGAAAGCCAGCCGCGACCAAATTATCGGCTTGCATGGCGACGAACTAAAAGTCGCCATCACCGCCCCGCCGGTCGACGGCCAAGCCAACGCCCATTTGATCAAGTTTATCGCCAAGCAGTTCAAAGTGGCGAAAAGCAACGTCACCATCGAGAAAGGCGAACTGGGGCGGCATAAACAGTTACGCATCGTGAATCCGCAACAGATCCCCGCCGTGGTCGCGGCGCTCATCGAATAATTTTCAAGGTAGTCATTATGCAAAAAGTCGTTCTTGCCACCGGTAACCCGGGCAAAGTGCGCGAACTTGCCGACCTGTTGGCCGATTTCGGCCTGGACGTGGTCGCGCAAACCGATCTGGGCGTGGAATCCGCCGAAGAGACCGGCCTGACGTTTATCGAAAACGCCATTCTGAAAGCGCGCCATGCGGCACAGGTCACCGGCCTGCCAGCGATCGCCGACGACTCCGGTCTGGCGGTCGACGCGCTGGGCGGCGCGCCGGGCATCTACTCCGCACGCTACGCCGGTGAAGACGCCGACGATCGGCAGAACCTCGACAAGCTGCTGGCGGCGATGAAAGACGTGGCGCTGGGCAAGCGCGGCGCGCAATTCCACTGCGTGCTGGTCTATCTGCGCCATGCGGCAGACCCGACGCCGCTGGTGTTCCACGGCAGTTGGGCCGGCGAAATCACCGAACAGGCCGCCGGTGAAGGCGGCTTCGGTTACGACCCTGTCTTCTACGTGCCGGAACTGGGGCGCACCGCCGCCGAGCTGAGCCGCGACGAGAAGCGGGCGATTTCGCACCGCGGCAAGGCGCTGAAGCTGATGTTGGAAGCCATGCGCAATGCTTAAGCTGCCCCCGCTGAGTCTCTACATCCACATCCCGTGGTGCGTGCAGAAATGCCCGTATTGCGACTTCAACTCCCATGCGCTGAAGGGTGACGTACCGCATCAGGAGTACGTCGATCATCTGTTGGCGGATCTGGATGCCGACCTGCCGCTGGCCGGCGGCCGGGAAATCAGCACTATCTTTATCGGCGGCGGCACCCCCAGCCTGCTGAGCGCCGAGGCGATGCAGGCCTTGCTGGACGGCGTGCGGGCGCGCATTCGCGTCGCCGACGACGCCGAAATCACCATGGAGGCTAACCCCGGCACCGTGGAAGCCGATCGCTTCAGCGGCTACCAGCGCGCCGGCGTCAACCGCATCTCCATCGGGGTGCAAAGCTTCAGCGCCGAGAAGCTGACCCGCCTGGGGCGCATCCACGGCCCGGAAGAAGCCAAACGCGCGGCGACGCTGGCGACCGGCCTTGGCCTGCGCAGCTTCAACCTCGATCTGATGCACGGCCTGCCGGATCAGTCGCTGGAAGAGGCGCTGGACGATCTGCGCCAGGCGATCGCCCTCAATCCGCCGCACCTATCGTGGTATCAGCTGACCATCGAGCCGAACACCCTGTTCAGCTCACGCCCGCCGGTCTTGCCGGACGACGACGCGCTGTGGGACATCTTCGAGCGCGGCCACCAGCTGCTGAGCGCCGCCGGATACCAGCAGTATGAAACCTCGGCCTACGCCAAGCCGGGCTTCCAATGCCAGCACAACCTCAACTACTGGCGCTTCGGCGACTATCTGGGGATCGGCTGCGGCGCGCACGGCAAAGTGACCTTCAACGACGGGCGCATCCTGCGCACCGCCAAGACCAAGCACCCGCGCGGCTTTATGCGCGGCGACTACATGGACAAGCAGCATGAGGTGGCGGCGGCGGATCGGCCGTTCGAGTTCTTCATGAACCGCTTCCGCCTGCTGGAAGCCGCGCCGCGCGCCGACTTCGTCAACTACACCGGGCTGGCGGAAAGCGTTATTCGCCCGCAGCTGGACGAAGCGCTGGCCAAAGGTTATCTGGAAGAAACCGCAGAGCACTGGCAGATCACCGAGAAGGGCAAACTGTTCCTCAACTCGCTGCTGGAACTGTTCCTGGCGGACGACGAGTAAAAAAAAGCGCTGAATGATCAGCGCTTTTTTTCATGTTCAGGCGGCATTATGAGGGCGGTGCGTCACGTCGCCACGCCCCTTCAGCAATCCCTCAACGGAAACATCCTCGTCCAACGCGTCCCAATGGATGCCGCGAGCGCTGAGCTCATACCCCGCCCGCTGTTCTTCCGTCGCGTTCAACAAACGGGGAAACCAGGCCAGCGGCACGCCAATAATTCTGGCGTCACTTAGTTCGACCCACATCGTCGTATCGTCAAAGCTGACGCGTTTAGCCGAAATACTCATGCCAAGCCTCCAAAAACAATGCCTGATAGGTATCAACCAGACCAGCCAACTCTTTTAGCGTTCTGGCGTTAAAGCCATCATTACGCGCCAACTGCACGCCAGGAACCAACCAAAATTTCGCTTCAGCCTCAGCGTCTCTGATATGAACATGCGGCGGCTCAAGCGGGTCACCCTCATTTGAATAAAAAAAGAACCTATAGCCTTTATAACGGAATATCACTGGCATCAATGCAAAATCCTTTTGCCGATTGATTATAGTTTAGCCAGTTTCTCAGATAGCCGTCGTGAGGTCAAAGAACGCACGGCGGCTATGCCTATCCGTTACTTCAACGCCTTCAGCAAATCCTTGCGCTGGGTTTCCAGTGCGGTGACGCGGTTGCACACGTCATGACCGAAGTTCTGGAAGTCCTGCTCCTGGTTGTTCCATTCGTTCTGGATCGCCTTCTGCAAGCCGCCCAGGTTGCCCATGATCGCCTGCAGCGGGTTGCCGCCGCTATTGGCGGCCTGTTTGACGCCCATCTCGTTCAGGCTGTCCTGCAGCACCCCGCCCATGCTCTGCTGCACGATGTTGCGGCCGTCCTGTTCCACCTGGTCAATCGCCTGGTGGTGGAAGGTCAGGCCGTCGCTGCGGTGCTCGATGATGCGGTTCATCTGCTGTTTCAGTTGGCCGTTCAGGGTGGTTAGCCGGTTGCGCACGTTGCTGTTGCTGCCCAGTTCTTTGACGATCACCTTATCCAGCGCCGAGCGGGCTTTCTCCAGGTGCTTCTGCGCGCCGTCGTCGATCCACGGCAGCTGCTTGCGCAAGGCGCTCTGGTAACTGAAGGCTTTCTGCCGCTGGCTGTCGCTCAGGCTCAGCGCCTGGCCGTTGCGGATCACGTCGCCATCCGGCGAAATTTGCAGGTCGCCGCTGGCGCCTTTCACCTGCACGCTCTGCGGGCTGATGATCACATCATCCTGGGGTTTAACGCTGCATTGGTACTCGGCGTGGGCCTGTGCGGCAGTCGCCGCCAGCAGCAGTAAGGCTAACCCGGTTTTCTTCAACATAGCTTCTCCTGACTCCCATCCAGACTGGGATTAAAAAATCGAACGACCGATACGTTGAGACAACAGTTCCAGCGCCGCAGTTCCCGCCAGCGAGTTGCCGGAAGCATCCAGTTCCGGCGACCAAACGACGATCGACAGTTCGTCCGGCACGATGGCCACGATGCCGCCGCCCACGCCGGACTTGCCCGGCATCCCCACCCGATAGGCGAATTCGCCGGCGCCGTCGTACATGCCACTGGTCATCATCAGGGCGTTGATCTGCCGCGCCTGCAGCGGGCTGATCACCGCCTCGCCGCTGAGATCGCGGCCGTGATTGGCCAGATAGACGAAGCTGCGCGCCAGTTCCACGCAGCTCATGCGCAACGCGCAGTAGTGGAAATAGGTTTGCAGCACGGTAATCACATCGTTCTCGAAGTTGCCGAACGACTTCATCAGATAGGCGATGGCCGCATTGCGATCGGAGTGTTCGAACTCGGAGCGCGCCACCCGCAGGTCATAGGCCAGGTCGTCTTCACCGGCCAACTGACGCACCACCTCCAGCATGCGCTGTTTGGGGGCGCTGAGCCGGGTTTGCAGCATGTCGCACACCACCAGCGCGCCGGGGTTGATAAACGGATTGCGCGGTTTGCCCTGCTCCATCTCCAGCTGCAGCAGCGAGTTGAACGGCAGGCCAGAAGGCTCTTTGCCGACGCGCCGCCAGATCTCAGGCTCCTGATAGCGCGTCAGCGCCAGCGTCAGGCTCAGTACTTTCGAGATCGACTGGATGGAGAAGCGCTCCGCGGCGTCGCCGGCCTGGAACAGTTCGCCATCCACCGTACACACGGCGATCGCCAGCCGATCGGCGGGCACTTCCGCCAACGCCGGGATGTAGTCGGCCACTTTTCCCTGGCCAATCAGCGGGCGCACCTGTTGCAGGATCTCTTCCAGCAACGCGTTATCCAATGTTGTTACCACCTCGGTCACACTCCGGGCAAAACAAAGGCGCCGTTAAGGCACCTTAGATCAATAAAACGGCGCGGCGCGAAGCCGCGCTCATCGGGCAAGCGCGATCAATCCCACCAGATATCGAACAGATCGCTGACCTTAACGTCGGACAGTTTGCGCGCTTCCAGCCAGTTTTTCACCAGTTCGCGATGCTCGTCGGTGCAGTGGCCGATCTTCTGCAGGCAGATCAGACCTTCCCACTGCAGGTAGCCGCTGCCGTCAAACGCCAGACCGTTCGGCTCGATCACTTCATCGATGAAGGTATCCAGCGTGCTGTCGATATCCTCCACCGACGTGCCTTCGGCGAAGCGCCAGGCTACGGAGAAACCCAGCTCCTGAAATTCTTCAATGTGCAACTTTTTACGTAAACGACGACTGCGGTTCTTAGCCATTATTCTTTCCTCTCAAACATCAAGTCCCAAACGCCATGTCCCAGGCGCTGGCCGCGTAATTCAAATTTCGTCAGTGGGCGCGAATCCGGACGCGGCACATAATCATTATCGCTGGAAAGATTACGGTAGCCTGCGACCCCGTTCATAACCTCTAACATATGTTCCGCATAAGGTTGCCAATCGGTGGCCATGTGGAAGACGCCGCCGGTCTTCAGCTTGCGCAGCACCAGTTCGACAAACGGCGTTTGCACGATGCGGCGCTTGTTGTGGCGCGCCTTGTGCCACGGATCGGGGAAGAACAGCTGCACCATGTCCAGCGAGCCGTCCGGGATCATGTTTTCCAGCACTTCAACCGCATCGTGGCACATTACGCGCAGGTTGCTCAGCTTCGCCTCGTGGGCGTCGGCCAGGCAGGCGCCCACGCCCGGCGAGTGTACTTCGATCCCTAAAAAGTTCTGCTGCGGGTTGTTGCCCGCCATGGTCACCAGCGAGGCGCCCATGCCAAAACCGATCTCCAGCACCGTCGGCGCTTCGCGGCCAAACAGCGCGGTGAGATCGACAGCGTCAGTCTGATACTCCACGCCCATCACCGGCCAATAGTTCTCCAGCGCGTGCTGCTGGCCTTTGGTCAGCCGCCCCTGGCGGCGAACAAAACTGCGGATACGGCGCATCGCGCGGCCGTTCTCATCAAATTCCGGGGAGATGACGTCATTAATCATAGTGCTTTCTGTCTGTTTGGCTGCCAATTAGGGAAACGCGCATTATGCAAAGATACATTGGTTTAGCAAGTGTTCATCTTCTGTACCCGCCGTGCGGCGTCGGAAAGTTCCGGTTTACAGCATCATGACTCTATGCTGCAATCTCGCTTCATTTTCTGCCGGATAACGACGCTGCTCATGATGCAAGCACAACAATTCGCACAGGTGGTGCTTGACTGGTACCAGCGCTACGGCCGCAAGACCCTGCCATGGCAGCTGGAGAAAACCGCCTATCAAGTATGGCTCTCCGAGGTGATGTTGCAACAGACCCAGGTTGCCACCGTCATTCCTTATTTTCAGCGCTTTATGGCCCGTTTTCCTAACGTGCGCGCGCTGGCAGAGGCCCCGCTGGACGAAGTGCTGCATCTGTGGACCGGTCTCGGCTATTACGCCCGCGCCCGTAACCTGCACAAGGCGGCGCAGACCATTGTCTCACAGCACGGCGGCGAGTTCCCGACAACCTTCGCAGAAATCGCCGATTTGCCGGGCGTTGGCCGCTCTACCGCCGGCGCGGTGCTGTCGTTGGCGCTGGGCCAACACTATCCGATCCTCGACGGCAACGTGAAGCGCGTGCTGGCCCGCTGCTACGCGGTGGAAGGCTGGCCGGGCAAGAAAGAGGTCGAAAACCGGCTGTGGAAAATCAGCGAAGAAGTCACCCCGGCCCAGGGCGTCGGCCAGTTCAACCAGGCGATGATGGATCTGGGCGCCATGGTCTGCACCCGCTCCAAGCCCAAGTGTGAACTCTGCCCGCTCAACGTCGGCTGCCTGTCTTACGCCAATCACAGCTGGGCCAACTACCCCGGCAAGAAGCCCAAGCAGACCCTGCCGGAAAAAACCGCCTACTTCTTATTGCTGCAGCACGGCAACCGCGTGTGGCTGGAGCAGCGCCCGGCGGTGGGCCTGTGGGGCGGCCTGTTCTGCTTCCCGCAGTTCAGCGCGCGCGTGGATTTGGAACTCTGGCTGCAGCAGCGCGGTCTGAAAGGCAAGCGCCTGGAACAGCTGACCGCGTTTCGCCACACGTTCAGCCATTTCCATCTCGATATTGTGCCGATGTGGCTGTCGCTCGACGCGGCGGGCAGCGGCATGGATGAGGGCGCGGGTCTCTGGTATAACTTAGCGCAGCCGCCGTCGGTCGGGCTGGCAGCGCCGGTAGATCGCCTGTTGCAACAGCTGGCGAAGCAGCCCCCGATCCAACAAAACTTATATGGCGATAGCGCCATCGATGAGGAATTAGCATGAGCCGCACCATTTTTTGTACTTTCCTGCAGCGCGACGCCGAAGGCCAGGACTTCCAGCTTTATCCCGGCGACGTCGGCAAGCGCATCTACAACGAGATCTCCAAGGAAGCCTGGGGCGAGTGGATGAAGAAGCAGACCATGCTGATCAACGAGAAGAAGCTGAACATGATGAACGTGGATGACCGCAAGCTGCTGGAAGAGGAAATGATCAAGTTCCTGTTCGAAGGGCACGACGTACACATCGAAGGCTATACGCCGCCGAGCGAATAATGCTGTTGGGGCCAGGCGCTGGCCCGCTTCAATCCTCTTATACTTCTTCCAAACGGCTTTAAGATGAAGAAAATTTTAGCTTTGCTCGTAATAGCGCCTTTGCTGATCTCCTGTTCCGGCAAAAAAAGTGAAGAAATCAACGAAGCCTGGATCAAAGATACCAACGGCTTCGACATTCTGATGGGCCAATTTGCCCACAACATCGAGAACATCTGGGGTCTGAATGAAGTTCTGATCGCCGGGCCGAAAGACTACGTTAAATATACCGACCAATACCAAACCCGCAGCCACATCAACTTCGACACCGGCGCCATTACCATCGAGACCATCGCCACCACCGATCCGGCTGCGCACCTGCGCCAGGCGATCATCAGCACGCTGCTGATGGGTGACGATCCGGGTTCGATCGACCTCTATTCCGACGCCAACGATATCCAGATCAGCAAAGAGCCGTTCCTGTACGGCCAGGTGCTGGATAACAAAGGGGCGCCGATCCGCTGGGAATGGCGCGCGGCGCACTTCGCCGATTACCTGCTGCAAACCAAGCTGCAAAAACGCACCTCCGGCCTGCACGTCATCTACTCGGTCACCATCCAGCTGGTGCCGAACCACCTGGACAAACGTGCGCATAAATATCTGCCGATGGTGCGCAAGGCGTCGGAAAAATACGGCGTGGACGAGTCGCTGATCCTGGCTATCATGCAGACCGAATCGAGCTTCAACCCGTATGCGGTGAGCGGTTCGGACGCGCTGGGCCTGATGCAGGTGGTGCAGCACACCGCCGGTAAGGATGTGTTCCAGATGCGCGGCAAATGGGGCACCCCGAGCCGCAGCTACCTGTTCGATCCGGAGAACAACATCGATACCGGCACCGCCTATCTGGCGATCCTGCAGAACAACTACCTGGGCGGCATTCAGAACCCGACCTCGCGCCGCTATGCGGTGATCACCGCTTACAACGGCGGCGCCGGCAGCGTGCTGCGGGTGTTCTCCAGCGACAGAACGCGCGCGGTGGGCATCATCAACGGCATGCAGCCGGGCGACGTGTACCAAACGCTGACCACCAAGCACCCGGCCGCCGAGTCGCGCCGCTATCTGGTGAAAGTAAATACCGCGCAGAAGAGCTACCGCAGAAAGTAACGCTTCCCGCGTGGATAAATGAGAAGGGCCGGTGCGAACCGGCCCTTTTTCTATGGCTTGATCATATAGCCGAAGATGCGCTTCCAGCCGTGATCTTTTTTCTCGATGTAGACCCCCTGCAGCTCCGGCGAGAAGCCCGGCAGGCGGTTGATGCCCTCTTCCAACGCCAGGAAATAGCGCTGCACCGCGCCGCCCCACACTTCGCCCGGCACCACGCACAGCACGCCCGGCGGGTACGGCAAGGCCCCCTCCGCCGCGATGCGCCCTTCCGCCTGGCCGATCGGCACCAGCTCGACGTTGTCGCGGATAAACTCCACGTTGGCGTCCTGCGGGTTCATCACCACCGGCGGGAAATGATCCTGGCGGAACATCTCTTTTTGCAGCTGCTTGACGTCGAAGCTGACGTACAGATCGTGCATCTCCTGGCACAGCCGGCGAATGCTGTAGCCACGATAGCGCTGCTCGTTCTTGCGGTATACCGTTGGCAGCACCACGCTCAGCGGCGCGTCTTCTGCAACATAGCGCTCGAACTGCGCCAGCATCTCCACCAGCTGTTCCATCTTGGCCGGGTTTTCCGCCGGAGTCAGCAGGAACAGGATCGAGTTGAGATCGCACTTCTCCGGCACGATGCCGTTCTCGCGCAGGAAGTTGGCCAGAATGGTGGCCGGCACGCCGAACTCGGTGTATTGGCCAGTCGCGGCGTCAATCCCCGGCGTGGTCAGCAGCAACTTGCACGGATCCACCAGATACTGATCCTGGGCATAGCCTTCAAAGCCGTGCCACGTTTCCCCCGGTACGAAGGTGAAGAAACGCGCGTCGTTGGCAATCAGATCGGTATCGTAATCCTGCCAGTCCTTGCCCGCCACCTGCAACGGAATAAACGGCTTCAGCTGCGAGCAGCGCGTGAGCAGCTGTTTACGCGTCTCGATGCCCAGCTTGACGCAGTCCATCCACATGCGACGTCCGGCGGCGCCGGCATGCATCTTGGCGTTGACGTCCAGCGCGGCGAACAGCGGATAGAACGGGCTGGTCGACGCATGCAGCATGAACGCATTGTTCAGATGCTTATGGTTGCAGTGGCGCTTCTGCCCTTTGATATGGTCGTCTTTCTTGTGGATCTGCGAGGTCTGCGAGAACCCCGCCTGCTGTTTATGCACCGACTGGGTGACAAAAATGCCCGGATCGTGCTCGTCCAGCTCCAGCAGCAGCGGCGAGCACTCTTTCAGCATCGGAATAAAGCCTTCGTAGCCCACCCAGGCGGAGTCGAACAGGATGTAATCGCACAGGTGGCCGATGGTGTCGATCACCTGGCGAGCGTTGTAAATCGTGCCGTCATAGGTACCGAGCTGAATGATCGCCAGCCGGAACGGCCGTGCCGCTGCGGCTTTCTCCGGCGCCACTTCGCGGATCTGCTCGCGCAGGTAGCGTTCGTCGAAGCAGTGCGCATCGATACCGCCGATAAAACCGAACGGGTTGCGGGCGGTTTCCAGATAGACCGGCGTGGCCCCAGCCTGGATCAGCGCCCCGTGGTGGTTGGATTTGTGGTTGTTGCGATCGAACAGCACCAGATCGCCACGGGTCAGCAGCGCGTTGGTCACCACCTTGTTGGCCGCCGAGGTGCCGTTGAGCACGAAGTAGGTTTTATCGGCGTTGAACACCCGCGCCGCGTGCTTTTGCGCATCCTTGGCCGATCCTTCGTGGATCAGCAGATCGCCCAGCTTGACGTCGGCGTTGCACATATCGGAACGGAACAGGGTTTCACCGTAGAAATCGAAGAACTGCCGGCCGGCCGGGTGTTTGCGGAAGAACTCTCCGCCCTGATGCCCCGGGCACGCAAAGGTCGAGTTTTCCATCTCGACGTAGGTCTTCAGCGTTTTGAAGAACGGCGGCAGCAGCGCCTGCTCGTAGGCGTCGGCGGCGGCCTCCAGCTGCGCCATGTAGAATGGCTTGCTGGCGCCGGCCAGCAGCGCGAAGACCCCGCTGACAAACGGCAGATAATCCGGGGAAAGATGCTCGTCCCCTTCCACCGCCACGAAGGTCGGAATATCGAACCCCGTCGCCTGCAAGCGCGCCAGAATGCCGGCGTCCACGTCGGCGACCGACACCACCACCGCCGCCACGTCAGTGTAGTCCGTCTGCTCTACGCGCACGATCTGGCGCAGCGTCTCAATGGTGGCGACCAGGCTGGCGCTGGTCGCGATTTTCAATTCTTTCATCATGCTGACTCTCAAACGGTGAAGGATGAGGGTGTGCCACCGGCACGGTAATGAGATAACGCGGTTATCCCGGTAAAAGCGATACCCGGGCACGGCAGCATAAGCGGCGTGCGTGACCGGCTCATGATCGGGGGATCATCAGGCGGCTATCGGGGGAACTGGTCTTGGCAGCATCCGACAGGCATCAGTAAAATCAGGGCAGAAGCGCTGGCTTTACGCATGCCTAACAGCGAGCATCAGGCGGCCTTACCGCATGGCCGGCAGGCGTATTCGGGCGGAGGACGTGCGGAGGAAACAACGACGGAACGGTGACGGCGTCAGATGTCTGGTGCGCAGCAGCGCTTGAGCAACAAAACCAGTCATGCCAATAACCCTCTGGCTTATAAGAAGCGGGAACACCGTCAGGGAACGGAGAGTGCTAAAATTTGCGCAATGATTGCATGATTCGTTGCGGGGTTCAAGCAAGAATCGTCTTGATTGAACGCCTATTGAACCAAGCATAACTAATTGTTATTTAATTTAAAAACAAGAAATCACGCATTTTAAAGTGGTATAAATACACGTTTTATATGCATATTTATTGAGTGGCGTTGGCTCCCTGCGCCACTCCCTTTTTGGTTATCTGCCTGAAAATAGAGCAACCGATCGGCTTTGTGACAGAAAGCGATTGACGCCATCCGGCCAATACGGTTTAATGCGCCCCGTTGCCCGGATAGCTCAGTCGGTAGAGCAGGGGATTGAAAATCCCCGTGTCCTTGGTTCGATTCCGAGTCCGGGCACCACTTATTCATACACGGACGTCCATTGACGTCCGTTTTTCTTTTTAAAGTCAACAAACTATCTACTTTATCCCCCTCGCTGACGTTCACTAACATTCATCAACATCCACATTGCCTTGATGGTATATCTGTTGGTATTGTTAGTTCGATACATTTTGTACCATCACAGGGAGGGGTAAACGATGGCTCTCACTGATGTTAAAGTAAGAAATGCCAAGCCCGCCGACAAGCCTGTAAAGCTCACTGACGGCAACGGCATGCATCTTCTTATTCATCCCAATGGCTCCAAATACTGGCGTCTACAATACCGCTTTGCAGGAAAACAAAAGCTACTGGCTCTTGGGGTCTACCCTGCGGTCTCTCTTGCTGATGCCCGTAACCGTAGAGATGATGCCAGAAGATTAATTGCTGCTGGTATCGACCCCTCCGAAAAGAAAAAAACAGAAAAGGTAGAGCAAAGCGGCGCTCTTGCTTTTGAGTCCGTTGCCAGAGACTGGCATGCAAGCAACATCAACTGGTCAGAAACTCACGCAGAGAGAGTGCTGAACAGCCTTACCAACCATGTGTTCCCTGTTATTGGTAAACGAAACATTACCGACCTCAAAACCCGTGACCTACTTCAACCAATTAAGGCGGCTGAAAAGTCCGGGCATCTTGAGATTGCTGCTCGTCTCCAGCAACGTATCACCGCTATCATGCGATATGCTGTCCATAACAGTATTATCGATAGTAACCCTGCTCAGGACTTAGCTGGAGCCATTGCAACAGCGAAACGAGTCCATCGCCCCGCTCTTCCATTTGAACGCATTACAGAGCTTCTGAGCCGTATTGAGAGCTATAGAGGAAGACAGCTAACCCGCCTTGCTGTGCGACTCACTTTACTGACTTTTGTCCGTTCAAGTGAGATGCGTTTTGCCCGTTGGTCTGAAATTGATTTCAAAAATGCGCTCTGGACGATACCTGCAGAACGTGACGAACTTCAAGGGGTGAAACACTCCAGCCGTGGCTCTAAGATGAAAACCCCTCACCTTGTCCCATTAAGCAAGCAGGCAATAGCAACCCTGAGAGAAATTCAGAAGCTCAGTGGCGATCAGGGAATCATCTTCATTGGTGATCATTATGCCTATAAACCCATGAGTGAAAACACTATCAACAACGCGCTTCGTAAAATGGGCTATGACACCAAAACAGAAGTTTGTGGACATGGTTTCCGCTCTATGGCCTGCAGTGCCTTGATCGAGTCCGGTTTATGGTCAAAAGATGCTGTTGAACGTCAGATGAGCCATCAGGAGCGTAATAACGTTCGCGCTGCTTATATCCATCTTGCTGAACATCTCGATGAGCGGAGGCTAATGCTTCAGTGGTGGGCTGACTATCTTGATGCCAACCGTAAAGGGATATTACGGCCATACGATTTTAAAAACTGAGGGACGTTATAAAAAAGTTGGCTGAGAAGATAATGCCAATCACTTAAGCATTTTGAAGAATATAAACTCATAATAATGCTTAAAAGTGAAACGAAGAAATCAGGATTCATCCCTATTTTTCTTGCTTAGAGGCCCGTATTCTTGGGCCTTATTACTTTAGTCAACAGCATTCGGCTGAGAATGCTCTATTTAAAAAAATGTTTTTATCAGCGTCAATAATTTATGTTGTTTTTTATACTTGTTATTGTGATAAAAATATTTGCCTCCTTTTAATGATACAAAATCCTCATGTAAAAATTTTTTGAACTTGCGCACTAGTATATTAACTAGTTAATGTTCAAAATTCGCGAATAGATAATAATGAAATTTCTTTAGAAAAAATCACTAATAAAAATGTAATAAACCTTGTGCAGCGGATGGAATTTTAATATAAATATGTAGACTACACTACATGGAGATACGTACAATGTCATTCAACTTATGCTGGAGAAAGCCAAACCTCCCAGAGGGAGATCTGCAACTGCTGGTTCAAGGACATGCTTCTGGCGTGTTACGCCTTACACAGGCTGGCTATACTGACAATGGTAAAGTTATTGATCAAACGGAATATTTCCGGTATCAGGTATTCTCTGGATTGCTATGGTATGAAATTGATGGAAAGGAAATGGCTGAGGCAACCTTCCATTTACAAATAAAAGGTACATCGGTAGGTACGTTTAAGCTTAAATTAAGTCATAAACCTTCATGGGAAGCAGGCCAGAATAATTATACAACCGGATTGCACTGGGATGACGCCAAATATTTGATTCAGCGTCGTGATTTAGTAGGGTGTGATCTCGAACTATACAAGGCCATCGATGAAAACTTCGATTTTTTAATTTCAATACATTGACACTTAGAGTTTTCAGGGAGAACTCTATAGTTCTTCCCTGTTGGACGATACAGCATATTATAAAATAGAGTTAATGCAGATGACTTTAAAAAATATACTACTACAGGGTTTGGTTTTAGGAGATGAACATATTCATTCAGTAAAGAATGTGTTATCAGATGAAAAAAATAATAAGATTATAATTAGCGTGGCATTTGCAAGAAAAAATGGAGTGCATCTGCTCAAAGAGACTCTCTCCAAGTTCAAAGATAAAATTGAACTATTCGTTGGTATTGCTAATGGTGTAACCTCAAAGCAAGCGGTAGAAGAGATCATTAGATGTGGTATTTCTCCATATTTAATAAATATGGGAACAGTATCGAGAATATTTCACCCTAAAATATATCTCGCTTTTCAGAACGAAGGCATACATATTATCACTGGCAGTGCCAATTTAACATATTCCGGGCTTAGTGAAAATATAGAAATTAGCACGCATGTTTTTTTAGAAAAGGGAACATCAAATTATGATATTTTAACTGATAAGATTGAATCAAGTTTTGAATTATTAAAAAACAACCATCCTAACAATGTAAAAAAAATTAATAGCAAGGAAGAATTAAATTTTTTACATGAAGATGGTTTTTTAGAAAATGAGGATATTAAAGACTCAGCATTAATACTAAGTAAAACAAAAACTAAAAACCCTAAATTTATTCCTGCATTCCCAAAGGTTATTAAAACAAAACAATTAACCAGCATTGCTAGCCACATATCACATAATGAAAATCATGTGGGCGAGGTCTGGAAAAGTAAACCTTTAACAAGAAGAGATTTAAATATACCGACAGCTATAAAAACAAATCCAACAGGATCAATGTTTTTCAAAAAAGGGTTGTTCAGCAACATTGACCAACGACATTATTTCAGAAATGAATTATTTAGCGAACTAACATGGGTTATAGATACCAATCCTAATAAAAAACATTTGGAAAGAGCCGAAGCCATTTTTGAAATAATAGTCAATGGGATTTCTTATGGTGATTTTAAATTAAAGTTAACACATGACAGCAGAACGGATAGTAAAACATATAAACAAAATAATAGTGTTACTCAGATCCATTGGGGAGAAGCTAAAAATTATATTTCAAGAGAAGAATTACTAGGAAAAACAATGATTTTATATCATATTGGTGGTAATAAATATCAAATTTCTGTTGAGTAATTATCGAAGCCCTATCAATTTTGATTTAATGATAGGGCCACTTTTAAAACTTCTAACTTCGCTGCCTTCTATTTTTTAACTTATTCCAAACATGTATTAACTTTTCAACTACTTCGTCATCATATCCCATGTGAGAGAATATTTTCTTCCCTTGCTCTGCAAGAATTTGCTCCATGGATCTGTTCATCATAGAGTTATTTAACTCAGATAAATCGAACTCAATTTTTTCCGGTAGAGGGATAAACAGCTTCCTTATCTCAGAAGGGACAAGCTCCATTACGCCACCACCATAAGAACGACCCTCTAGTTCTGCGAATATAGCAGTTAAAGGATTGAGGAAACAATAGGACAATTTTTCCTCATTAATATTAGATTTAGGTTTAATTCTATAGGCTGTATCGGTTGTATAAGCTTGATATTGATTATAAATTAATCTTGGAGCATCATGAGATCGTTTAAGCATAGCTAATTTTGTGCTAAATACAGAGGGAACCTTATACCAAGGTTTTCGAATTCTGCACTTATATCGCTTGTGAAAGCCCTGTAATTCACCATTGAAAATGTATTCTTGCGTTTTTTTAGGTAGTTCATGAAATTCTTTATCAAAATATAAAAAATAAACTGGAAGCTTATTCTCTATATTAGCTAAATGTTGAACCTCATCGTATATAACACCTTGGCAATGTTGACTTCTTCCAAACATTGGATGGGTGAACTCACTTAAATCAAATGCGTCAACTACATCTTTATTTACGAGGAAAAACTCATTGGCACCTGTGACCATTCCCACTTCAACATTTGCTATAGTATCAAAAGAGTGTACGTTTGGATGTTTAATAATCTCATTAAGAAGGTTAACTTCATTTTTATCTAGGACGGCTTTTGTCCACTTACCTTTTACGGTATCACCATTGATTGTATTTGTTTCGTTGAATATATCTTCGGGATTTTTTTGTAAAAAATCGAAGCCACTGACCCCTTTAATTCCGACACCTTGTGATGCACAATCCAGATTAATTTTCTTTTCAACTAATAGAATGACCGCGCCTTGTAAGGTTTCACTGAACCATATTTCTTTTGGATCAATAATTACAATTTTAGAGCAATGCTCACCCAAGAATGTCCTCAAGGATTGTGCATGCATTACATTTATAATTTCTGATGGAATTACCATGCCAAGACGTCCTCCGGGATTGAGGAGCGAAACGCCAGACAAAATAAAAGGCACCCATGCATTTGTATGTTTAGTAAACTTTAAGTCAAGCAATTTGAAAATTGCTTCAGTATTTTCTTGGAAATCCTTCTCTAAGAATTGATAACGTATAAAGGGAGGGTTGCCAATAATAGCATCGAAAGAAGTATTTTTTTTCTGAATTGCAACTTTTGCCCATTCCAGAAAATCACCTTCTGTGATTTCAACGTCTGAAAAACCTAAGGATTTGCACAACTCCATAGATTTTTTAGCTTCTATATCGAAAAGTTCATAACCTTGTACTTTAGTGTTTTTGTCAAATTTATTATTGTATAGAGACTGAAAGAATACACCATCACCGCAACTCGGTTCTAGAATACTTTTAGGTTTGTTATTAAGAACCCATTTGGTTGTAAAGTCAGCGATGTTTTGTGGTGTATAATAACCACCACGTAGTTTTTGAGCTGTCTGATCTGCTTTAAATTTCATTTCGCATTCTCTTTATTCTTATTTTCAATTTGCTCTTTCGCTTTTAAAGTAAACCAATCTTTAAGGGTTATAGACTCCATAGCTAAGATAGAGTAAAGCTTCTTTTTTAACTCAGGGTCTACTTGTAACACGATCCTTCCAGATCTTCCGATAGCCATATATATATCTCTTAAATTCATTCACACCTATGTTACCTATGTGACATAGGCATTTCAAGTTATTTTTTTAAAGAATATATGGCAGAATTAATCTTTAAGAGACTACTAAGCATGGCGCAAATAAACATTCAAAATAAATTTATTAATTAAACACCATTGAATATATAAAGGTGATATAACTGTGAATATAGGCATTTATTATTGCCTGCCAATCAATTCATCAAGAAACCTTTTTCCTCGCAATTTGAGCCTTGCCTTATCATCAGCACCAAGGTTTTTAAAATGAATTAATACGCCTAATACAAACTCCTTATCAACATCTTCTACTTTACAGCCAACAGCTTTAGCCACCTCTGCCCCAAGAATGATCTTCAGGCGTGTCTCAGCACTCTTGGACAAAGATTTCTCTTTAGTCTTGAGACGATTCAAACGCATCTGCGCTGATGCTATTTTTTGCTTAATGGTTTTTTCTGATCTTGGCTTTCTGCTTTTATCATTACCTTCATGAACATCTCCCTGTTTACTCATCAGAACTCTTCTCCTTTTTCCATTCATTCATATAAAATGAAAGAAGTATATAAAAAACATCATCATTTCCATTATCAACAGTATGCCAGAACAGTTTGCCGGGGAAGAAACCGATTAAGTTCGTCATTGAGATGTTTTCTTCGAGATACATGAGTGAATACAGGTAAGCATCCAGAGAAACGCAAAATTTATAATAAGCAGGGAAAGATACGTTGTCATGGCGCTCAAGAAAGTAATCCATAAAACAGCAAAAATAAAATAGTTCATCGTCAAAGTTATCATTGTTGATTTGTATTCGTTTCTCAAACCCAGTAAACGATTTTTTCATCTCCGCTACCTTATTGAAATCCAACCCCATGAAGTTAATGTATTTATGTGTCATTTGTTTTTCCTTTTGTTATTTAATGATTACTCCTTGCAATACAATTAAAAAATGAAAAGGTCAAATAATATGGTAACGTTATGTTATATATATTGAAGCAGCACTGTATGATTGTTTCAAACAATCAACCTGCTGACAGGCTTGCCCTGCTAATGATGGGATTTATCCCAACAAAAAATGGTGTTGTGGTTTTAAAAATATGATGCCAGTAAGCTCAAAATAAATTATGCAACACAGACCAGTGCAACTACTAACGTTAAATACCTGATACTCTCCCCGTTACTTATTTTATCAGAACAATGAAAAACATTTTACCTGTTGTTTTTAAACTCTAATTTTTGGCCTTAACCTGTGAATTGTGCAACACATAAAAGCATCTGTTATTTTCACTATTTTATCTCAATTCCACTTTCCCGCCTTACGGCGGGTGGAAAAATACTACTTTTGCCCTTGCGGGCGTTCTCTAAAGCCAAATATTCAATATTATCCCCCTACCTCAACCTTTCATCCGATTCCTACCCTGTTAATTTCACAGACATTAAAACTAGCGTTATTATTTAACTACAGAAAAACTTAAAACATTGTCGTTATTTTTAGCTCCTTTAGGAGATATAAAAATAAAGCAATGCCCACCTATACACTGCTACGCAGCGTGTGGGGTCTACCGACGGTTGCCTGCCGCAGGCTAACACCGTTTCCTTCGGAAACAAGGTCAACGTCAACACCAGAGTTTTTCTTACGAAAAACTAAAACCAGCTTAGTTATATTTGAGGGTTTATATTTTGGTCTGATATTAAAATTTATATTGAGGTTATATTATATAGTGGCTATTTTTCATCTTGATTTTAAAATTGTGAAACGAAGTGAGGGCAGATCTTCCGTTGCGAAAGCTGCCTATCATGCTCGTTGCAGAATCACAGATGAAAGAACAGGTGATACCTATGATTATAGCCGCCGTACTGATTTATGCGGGCATTTCATATTAGCACCTGTTAATGCTCCAGAACATATCGTAAAAGACTCTACAGCATTGTGGAATGAAGTAGAACGGGTCGAGCGTCAGCAAAATGGTCAAACAGCCCGTTATTTCGATGTTGCTATTCCTGCTGAGTTAAATAATGATGACAAGAAAAAACTTGTTCTTGAATATTGTCAGAAAAATTTCGTTGATAAAGGCATGATTGCCGATATTGCTTTCCACGATCTCGATAGCGATAACCCTCATGCTCACGTTATGTTGACATTAAAGACAATAGATAAAAATGGGTTCGGTAAAAAAGAAAGAAGCTGGAACGACAGAAAAATGTCTGTCCTTTGGCGTGAGTCATGGGCATCTATGGCTAACAGCTACCTTGCTGCTGCTGGTTCATCAGAACGTATTGATCATCGTTCTCTTCAGGCCCAGCATGAGGAAGCGTTAGAAAATGCAGCAGTAGCTTTAGATAATGAAGAAAAAGCGTTATGGCTTGCCAAGGCCGCTGAAACAAATCGCCCTGCGATGAAACGTATCCACAGTGCCAAATGGCGTAGTAAGGCTGCTCAGAAGCAAAGAGCCGCAGAACAGGCTGTTCGTGACGCTGCTAAACAAGAAGCTGTTGAAGTCTACAAAACATTCAGTGAACTTGACCTTGAAATTGTTGTTGATGTCAGAAGCTTCACCGTGTCTGTTCTTGCTGAACCAGAAGAAATTGTTTTACCAGAAACGCGATCCAGCTCTTCCACCAATGAAGAACAAAATCAAGAAAAACGTAATCTCTCCGAGATTTCGTCAGAAAAACAAAAACCTTTACTGGTAGCACCAACTCCTCATACTCGTATGCGTGGAGTCAAATCTTACCGTGATAAAACAAAAGTCAGTAAGGTCGTTGCAGGTAAGAAACCATCAGTCAGTATTTCTGGTTCTGGAACAAATACTATCCTGAAAATATCCTCCTCTCAAAACCAAAACAGGGCATCCAGAAGCGCCCCTGAACGTGTTAAGAGGAAACAGACTACTCCACGTCAGGATAATATTTTTAAACGCTTCACAACTCTTGTCATAGATTTTTTCAAGCAGAAGTTTGTATGGGCTAAAGCAAACAAATCCCAAAATGATCTTATCAGTGAAGAACATGATAAACGTATTGCTGAAAACTATGTCTTTGATGAGGTATTAGGCCGTCATGTTTCACGTAATGAATATGAACAACGTGCTAAATTCAATAATGATGAAAAACAAAAACAAACTGAGATCTGCGCCACGAAACCAGCGGCAGGTGAAATTTATCGTTTCCCAAGTCGTGTGAAAAAATCTGAACAACCCAGTAACACACCAGACTACATACCTACACTCTCATCTGGTAAGCGCAATGGGCCAAAATTAAGACCGCCGGGTTTCCCCCCAAAATAAGATGGTTTTTACCGCACTGACCTCGTTCATTGAACTTGAAAAACAGATGCCCCCCTGACATAATCCTTGTCTTATAAAATCAGAGGGTTTAAAAATGACAGACCGTTTCTTGATTACTCCACATAGCACCACACTTACTTACAGAATCGGGGAAGGAGAGGAAATCACTCAGGAAATCCCTCTTTATATCGTGTTCGATATTATTTCTCAGGAAATTGTTGGGATTTATGGTTCTTTAGAAGAAGCCCAGCTAAAAAAGGCCGAGCTTGAAGAAAAATTAAAGTCTACTTTAAGACCTCGCATGAGATAATTGGCATCTCTTTATATCTATTTTTATGCTCCTGAATTTCAGGGGCATCAAAAATAATTACTGCATCATTCCCTTCAGGTGATACATACCAGCAGCCATTTTCTTTTTTATTATATGGATGTCTTTTATCTATTTTTGATATAAAACCTTTTCTTGTGTTAACGCCTTCAGGCCATTCATTGATTTCTTCAATCATAAATGAAGTTTCATCTATGTGTGTATGCCTGAAAAGTTGAAATTCTTTTATCTCTACAGAAAAAGGCATTTTTATATATGACTGATAAACATTACCATCTTCACATAATAAAAAGCATTCGATGCCGGACCAAGGAATCTTGTGAACCCACTTATCAAGGACTGGATTGCCACTCACATGTTCAGGCCAGTCATTACTCAATTTAATTAATACTTTCATATTTTCTCCTTTTTATCATTAATTAACAAAATAAGACTCAATGTCAAATAAATGCAAAGTTACAAACAATGGCGTTAGGACAAATGCATAACATTCGTCTTATGTAACTCACCTAAACGAGAAATCATGCAAAATATTATCTTTTACCAAACCATCATATTTGGTAGGCTGACTATGACTCTGGCCGTTCCTGATTACATTTGGTTAAATCAAGTAAACGAATTAAAACACCAAATTATTGTCAATGAACACGCTAAACTGCCAAAAAATGATACACTCCAATTATCCATATAAAAAACATTGTGAAATAACTTACTATATGATAAATTTATCGCTTTAACGTTTAATGAAACGGATATTAAATGAAAAAGTCCCCTTCCTCAGCCAAAAAGAAATTATGCTTCGTCATTATGGGATTTGGAAAAAAAACAGATTACAAATCAGGTAAAACCTTAAATTTAGACGCAACTTATTATGAAATTATTAAGCCAGCTGCAGAAGAGTGTGGTATAGAGTGCATAAGAGCCGATGAGGTTTGTCATTCTGGTTCTATTGACAGGGAGATGTACAGGAAATTGCTTCTTGCAGATGTTGTAATTGCCGACATATCTACCAACAATGCAAATGCACTCTATGAACTTGGCGTACGACATGCCCTCAAGAAGGGAACAACCATTATAATGTCAGAAAAAAGTGGGGTTCTTCATTTCGATCTCAATCATACCGCAACCCTAATATATGAACATTTAGGCGATGATATTGGTTGTTCTGAGGCAAGAAAGAAAAGGTCAGAGCTACAAAAATTGATATCTACTGCTTTACAAGAAAGCAAAACGGATAGCCCAATTTATACATTTCTACCTGATTTAAAAACACCAACATTCAGTGAAAAAGAAATAGAAGAAATTGTTGAAGAATCGAATGAATCAGAAAAAGAGTGGGTTGATGTTTTCAATAATGCAGAAAAACTTTTAAAGGAAGGTAATTTCACTGAGGCAAAAAAATATTATAGTCAGGCTATCGAATTAAGACCAAATGATGATTACCTCTTGCAACGACTGACCCTTTGCACTTATAAGGACGTATCGGATAATATCAGCCCCGTTATGGCTTGCTTCGATGCTATGTCCATTCTTTCTGCTCTTTCTCCTGATACCAGTAACGATCCTGAAACTACTGGTTTAGCTGGAGCTATTAGCAAAAATATTTGGCGAGAAATCAAAGACATTTCTTTTTTAGATAAAGCCATTCTTTTATATGAACGTGGTTATACGATTAAAAAAGATTATTATAATGGTGAGAACCTTGCGATTTGCCATCATGAAAAGATGGAATACCTCAAAAACTTAAATGCAACATCTGCTAATTTAAACAAGGAAATTGCATACCACGAAGTAAGTGCTGAAATGATCTTCAACTCAGTGCTTGGTATAACAGAGGAAATAATTAACTCCAATTATTTTGATGAGCGAAGTGACCAAAAATGGGTCTTCGCATCAGCATGTCAAGCCGCTAACTATATTGGAGATTCAGATAAATCCTCAACCTACTTTGATAGATTTAAAGCATTCTGTGACAATTCATGGGATATTGAAACCTTCTGTAAAAACAAATTAAGGAAACAATAATATGACAACGAAAAACTACACCGCATTTGTTAGTCACTCATGGGATTATGATAAGCAATTGAAAAATTTGAAAAGTCTCATTGAAAAAAATAGTACAATTACTATCGATTACTCTGAAGTTACCGTAGATAATCGCATTAATTCAGAGCAAAGAGATTATATCCGAGGCGTCCTGAAGAAAAGAATTATTTCTTCCGATGTTTTTCTGGTTATGGCTGGAATGTATACGTCATACAGTGATTGGATGAAGTGGGAAATTGAAACAGCTAAAAAGAATAACATTCCTGTAATCGCTGTGAAACCTAGGGGGGCAGAACGCATCCCTGTAATAATTCAAGAGAATGCTGATGTTATTGTAGGCTGGAACTCAAATTCAATTGTAAATAATATTATCTCCGCAATTGAAAATAGTTCAGTTTAACTTATTATAGTTTGGGGCCTTTGGCCCCAAACCAACTACTGTCACTACATCCTTCGCCTGAACACAACATTATCAGAGAATATCGCCTTACCAGCTATAAACCCAACAGCAGCAATGATTGGTAGGCTGATAGTAGCTCCCGCCATACCTGTAGACATTCCGATCAGTATAGACAGGCCGAAGGTCAATAATATAACCACGAAAGCATACCAGCCGGGGAAGGTTCCATACAGAACCGTCGCCATGCAGCCGGTGCAGACATGAACACCCCTTTGGCTTTCTTTCAGGCAGAAAGGGCATTTAATTGTGTTGTTTTCCATGATGCCCCCTTAGATCGCTTTCCAGCCATTGCTGGTTTTAACAAGATTAATCATGCTCTCTTCAGGTTCATTCATACCCTTGACACTTGAGAACACTTTTTTGTCTACCCATGAAGGAACATCCGCCAACTTCCATGTATAAGACACGCGAACAACTTTCTGATTACCGTTTCCCGGTTCAGTCCATTCCTTTATCTCAGCAACCGCACGATGACCAACACAGGCACCATCTTTACGATCCCAAAACTCAACCGCTTGGCCTTTGTCTGTTACTTCCAGAACATCGACACTACTGAAACCATTAGCTTGTTGAGAAACATCAAGCAGCCCCTGATTAGCCAGACCTTTCAATATTTCATCACTGGCACTATACCCCGCTGAACGGTAGCCATGGTTGACCCGGATGGGGAAGCCCTTATTGAACACAATGTCATTATCCTGCAAGGAGTAGCACAGCTTTGAATGTGAAATCTTCGCATTGATAGCTTTCTCAAAATCACCTTTTTCACCGCAGCCTGATAACAACACGGTAAGGCCCGCAATGGCTAAAAATTTACGCATGGTTCTTATCCCTTTTTGTGACTGATAGTGCCGTTTTTCAGAACAACCAGACGAACTGGCATATCGGCATTGTTGACGGTAGCGAATCCACGGACTTCGAAATTGTTTACAGTTCCGGTGACGCTGACTTTCTGGCCTTTCTTGTAAGTCAGAACGGCATCATCAAGGCCGGAGTAGTAATCCAGCCAGAGCATCCCGCCGCAGTAGCTGGTATCGGTTGTTTTAAAGAGCAGATAATAGTTAGGGGCTGATTTGGGCATTCCCGTCATCATGTCGCTGGCACTTCTGCCCTTCGTAACTTCAAGAACAGTGGCATTGATGATAGAGATCCTTTTGCCTGTCCATTTCTTTTCTGCTGCCATTGCATTTTCTTCATAGTCTTTGCAAACAGCACCAAGGCCAGATACAGACGATACCGGGCCAAGGCTTTGAGTGGTGGCAGTTCCCCCCAGCGCTTTACCTACTGAAGACAACGAAGAACTGATTGCTCCATTAACTGTATTCACGCCATCGTTGAGCTGCTGGCAACCTGTTAGTGCGGCAGCAGACAGTACCAGTGGCATCACTATCCGTAATTTCATATCTATCCCCAATGTGTGGAAACTTTATGTCAAAGACAGCCCTACCCATAGGTTGGTCTCTCTGGGCTGAAAAAAAGCATTAATCAATTGATAGGATTCAATTTATTTTTCTGTTCGTCATATCGTTTGTATCGATCGAATTCAAATCATTTGATAGATAAAGGCTATCATAAATATAAAATTGATCGATATAAACAATTAAAACACCGATCAATTGACTCTCAACTGATAGCTGAAAACTATCAAATATAATTTATTGATCTTTTATATCGATCAATAAGTGGTGTAATGTGCACGAAGAGCCATGTCAGTAGCTGTTTGCACATGGATGGAGATAGAAAGGTATAAGTCGGAACAGGTAATACCCTGTCGACCATTACGCAGACAGGGATTGTTAGATCTCAGGTAACGTAGCTATCTTCCGATATGGTGTTGCAAAAACCTGTATGCAACGCATGTTTTAATATGCTGTTTCATATGGAATGGTTGCTACCATTCAGATTTTTCAATCATCTTCCAAAGCACTCACACCGCTTGCCGGGAAATTGCTTTTCATATTATTCGATATCTTCGGAACTAAGGACTCTATTGTTTCTTCGCTAACTTGGCTCAGTTCAGAAATCAATCTTCTATATGTATTAATCATTCGTTCCTGATCACACTCATGTGCTGATTCTGATAAGAAGAAATAGTCATAATCTTTGACATGAATATTATCACCATTTTGCAAAGTGAGTTTTATTACTTGTTCATTCTCTTCAACATCTTTAACAATACAAGTCATAAATGGTATTTTTTTATTTGTATGAAAGAGCGTAATAATCTTAATGTTGTTCATTCTTTATTTTCCTTCTTTTTTATTATTTAATACCATATCGAATCGGTAAAAATCAAATTTAACTCATTTAATAAACGTTTTACCTGTTTTTTCTTATTCTTTTGAAAAGATATATCTCTTATGAGCTAAAGCTCATGTGCTGACGCACGGCTACGCCCTAACTCTGTAAAATATATTTAACGATTTAACAATGGTCCTTGCTATGTTTTAGGGTAAAGCCAAAAGGATCAACATCTATTCTTTTATTCATGATTAAATATTTTCGATCCTATATTTCATAACAGCATTAGCACTAAAAGATATAGTATTTGCTCTTAAACGCATAGGAAAACTATATTCATAGAAGCAGCACTTAGTGATTGCTCAAGACAATCACACTGCTGAAACAGGGTTCATCCCTGTTAATGATGGATTTATCCATAAAGAATTGCGGCGTAGCCGCTATAACGTAGAGGAAAAACAATTGTATACTTACTAAAAAATCAGCTGCGCTTCGTGATTGTATAAAACAATCACTTGCTGTCCATAAAATCAAGTAAAAACAAAGCAAAAGAAAAATAGACGGTGCCATTTAACCGGCACACTCCCCGTTAAGGTTATTAAACATATTATAGTATTAAGGAGGCGTAACCTATTATATTTAAAAGAGATTTCACGGAAAAAGTTTCCTGTACGGAAATTTAAGTTTCTTCTGTGGAAACCGAAGTTTCCTGTACGGAAACCAAAGTTTCTTCTGTGGAAACTTTTTTATAGTTAAAATTTCCAGAAAGAAGTGAACGCTATTTCGCAAAAGTGTATTATTTTTCCTTTTTTCACATTTATTTTTGACAAAAGTATATCCTGCATTATATAGAATAAACATAAAAACAATAAAAGGATAAGCGATGAGCATTGATTACAATACAATAATGACCTCCAGCAGTGAAGAAGTGGAAGAATATATAAACAGAAATCATTTTACGGACAAACAGAAACTGGATATTTACAGTTTTTATAACAGAAACAGAAAAGATAAAATAACCGTAAATGTAAAAAAAGAGAGAGGTTCTGATATTCAACCGGGAATAGCCTATGTTCATGCTTTTCTTGATAATCTGGAAAAGCTCGGAAAAAATATGTCTGGCGCAGAATACACAATAATGATCCGCTTATGTAAACTCATGCAGCATGGAAACCTCATTGCCAGTATATCTCAGTCGGCACTCGCAGAAGAGCTTAATATGAGCAAATCTAACGTGTGTAAATGCTGGAACAAGCTAATAAATAAAGGCATTCTGGTCAAAGAAGGGAAGCATACCATGATAAACGCAAATCTCTTTCTGAAAGGCCAGTACAGAACATTAAATGCCACAAGGAAAGAATATGTTAAGAAGTCGCTGAGAACGACCAGTGAAGGTATAGAAGACGTATTCGTCACCGTTTATAAAGATACGGTACTTACAAATAACGTAGAGAAAACAATCGATAAAGAAGATGATAAACCTTTACTCTCTACTCCCGACGAAGATGTTGACTGGGACTCTGTTTCAGAAGATGACATTTTTGTTGATTATTCTGAAGATGTTGATCAAAAAGAAAGAATATAGTTTTCATCTGAATATTATCATTCTTATTTCCCGGTTATATTTGACACTTACACTATATCTCGTAATATAAATATATCCACTGTTTTATTTACGAGGTATATATGAGGAAAGTAAAATTAGACAATGATGATTTAATTCAGTATCTGAACACCATCAAAGCATTAAAAAAATATCCAACGATGTCTGAATACAGAGATGAATATCGCAGATTAAGAACCAATGGCTCCCCCTTGATTGAAGCAAAAGAATTTAAATCTGCACACACTAATCTCCTTAGATTAGACCGAAAGAAAAAATCACTGCTTGAAAAATTTATTGAAGAACTTAATCCTATTAGCCATGCATCGGCTCTTGCATCCAAGAGCCTTGAGAAGGTTCAGGAATCCATACTCTACAGAAAAACTTTATTGGAAAAAACACCTGATGAACTCTTCGCTCTCGTCATAAAACAGCGTACAGAAGCTGCTCTTGAGTTCCAACGTTCTGTTGAACAGAGTCTTGAGCAACTTTCTAACATATCGTCAGAGTTCGAACGATCAAGTCAACTACGACGAAAAATGGCCCTATAAATCAGTCCTCCGCTTTTCGTTTGAAATGGTTCTAATAGATTGCTCTAATGATAATATTTACTATATTATTAATATGTTGGTGTGTTTTAAATCGATCATCAGACAATACTGGACACCCTTCGATCCCCCATTTCAAACACAGGATGGCATAGTATGAGTGAAGCATTAAAGGTACTGAACAATATTCGTATACTTCGCGCACAGGCTCGTGAAACTGATCTGGAAACGCTGGAAGAGATGCTGGAAAAACTCTCTGTTATCGTGGATGAGCGCCGTGAGGAAGAACATGCAGTACTCAAGGAACAAGAACAACGTCAGGCTAAGCTTGAAGCCTTCCGCCGGAAACTGTTAGAAGATGGTATCGATCCTGCGGAGCTACTTTCAGCGGTAGGTTCCACTAAGCCTAAAACCAAATCGACACGCACTCCACGCCCTGCTAAATATAAATATACAGATGATAACGGTAATGAGCAGACTTGGACTGGTCAGGGCCGTACTCCTAAAGCAATTGCTACTGCTATTGAAGCAGGTAAAACATTGGAAGACTTTGCAATCTGATCATTCTAAGGCCGTCAATATATTTTGACGGTTTTAAAAATCAGGCTATATGTAATACTGGAATCCATTCCGTCATTACACTATTGATATACTCATACATTCCTCTGAATAACATTACTGATATTATCTATTTATGTCCACATCCCAGTCCAACACACTATAATCATCAAAAGATCGTCCCGACTCTATATTTCTTATCAACATATCCTTGACATATAAATCATGAAAAAACATCACCCTTTTTAATAGCTCTGTTATATTTATATATTCATACTTTTCCTTTCCTGTACCATAAGCAGACTTGTAATACTCAAACTCAGTTAATACTTCCTTCATGTGAATTCGTAGTGCAAACTCAACAACATCTTCATCATTTACATAAATCACTGCATCATCTTTGTTTACACTTGCCATGCTGTATATCCTGTCCACATACAACATTAGCGTTGCTGAAATGGCGAATATCATTGTTTCATCTTTTTTACTCAGATTATCTTTCTTCATCTATATCCTCTTTTTTGATTTTTAGTATTCAATAAAAAAACAGTTAGTATTAACAAAACACCCAAGCATTACGCACAAGCCGTTCTGCAACCTCTTCAAAGTTGACCTCTGTAAGGTTTCCTTGATTTCCTTCTTGTGTAGTAAACTTCTCAAAGTTATGACAAATATGATTAATAGTGAGTCGTATAAATGCGCTCATAAAATCAGCGTCATCAACAAGGTGCGAAATGCTGTCACTACACATATTTTGCATTGTTTTCCAGCTTGCTTCGAAAGAACGCTTTGCCAGATCATAGAACAGCTCAGTAGATGTATTTTTAATTTCAATATTTTTAGACATAATGATTCCTCATTTTAAAATGATATTTATTGGTTTATTATTTCCAGCCCCATATGTGGGGCTAAACAGGGCTATATTTTTGAAACTTATATGCTCATCTTCTTTTATGATTAACACGCAGTGTTATCAATACCACCTCCTTATCAACCATTTTTACTGAATGCCCTTGCTCATAATACTCAGCTCTGGCTGCTTTTTTAAAAGTAGCACTTGCATTTTTAATGCACTCTTTATAAATACCTTCCATGAAGGCATCATCTACCATTAACATCTCTGCTTCATTAGGCCGTGTTTCCTTCAGCGTATTTATTCTCATTTCATAAAATAACTCAGCAAGGTGCAGGAATACTTTTCTTGATTCTTTTATCAGTTTTTCACTCATCTCATTACCTCTTATATCACATCACAGACTGTTTATTTGCGCTGATTTCTACTTTTTTGTAATAACGAACATAACCATCACCATTAAAGCATTTAATCAAAAACTCATGATAGCTACTTAGTATAGTTTTAACCTCTGGGACTGATATGTATTTAATCTTTATCTCTTCAGAACTTTCAAGCCATTCATGTAGCTTGAGATTAATAATATCCATTATGAATATCTCCCTGTAAAACCCATCCATCAATTCCTTCAGAAATACATCTTCACTTAGATTAAAGTATAAGTAATGTATTAACTCGTTATAGGTATTTATAACATCAGTAGTAAAGTTTGCTGTCTCAGGATTACTCGCGGTTATTTTTACTGGTATTTCATTCCAATCTAAACTTTTTTCGTCCATATTTATCTCCTATTAATAGTTTTTACGATACGCCAAATAAATAACTCTCAGATTCCTTCGAACCTCATCTAAGAACAGGTAATATTCTTTTCCTTTATTATCTTTCATTGATTCAGCAAACTCTTGTTTTGTTCGTTCGATCACTTTAGCAATCACTTCTTCAATATAGCGCCTGTCTTTAAAGTGACGCTCATAATCATTTCCCATACAATCAATCATGGCCTGAAGATGTTTTCTAAAGTTATTGATCGCCATTTCCATAAATACTTCTGTCTCATCATTCGTAACAGTCACCACAAAAGGCAGTACGTTTTTACTTTTCATATATTCTCCTTTTATTTAAAATGTTTAAATTCAGATACACAGCGAGATTTCGCAATCATTTTTTCAATCCACTCATCAATCTCACTTTCAATAAAAGCAATAGACCTTTCACTTATCTTTACTTGCTTTGGAAATCTTCCAGCCTTTATAAGCTCATAAATCCATGTCCTGCCAAATCCAGTTTTTCTTATTACTTCCGGCAACCGGATAAGTTTCGGGTGTTTTTCTTTATTGGTTTGAATCATATTTACCTCCATTATTTTTCCCGTAATACCTATGATATTTCGTTTTATGGTGTGTTGTTCGATGAGATAATTGTATGGATTTTTCTTGTGATTTAGGAGGGACGTTCAGGGATAAGCTTTTTACGCAGATTTTTGGAGTGGGAAAAATAGGGTATGTTCAGCCTTAGTGAATATAGGCGATATTTACATTGCGCAAAACACCGCCTTTTGGAAGATCAGTCCTGATCGGATTGCTCATCCTTACCAAGTTCCGCTCTGATTAGATCCTGAATATTCCAGTGTCTTCTGTCGTCGTATCTATATGTAAAATCGACAAAAGAGCGATAGTGAGCAAGGTTTGTCAGATACTTAACTGCCAGAGGATGATCTGTTGACTTCACCTTATCTACATCACGGATACCGTCTTTAAACTCATCAGGGTATAAAAAGCTGGTCAGTTGTGGCATACCAATCCTGACCTCTTCATCCTGCGCCCAGTACAGCAGGTCCATGATGGGGATAATGTTGTAATCGAGTATTTTTTTAAGGTTGCTGACCCCAAAGCGAAAATCTCTCGCTGGAGGCTCAGGAGCCTGTAGCTGCTGTTTCCACTCAGGAACCATGACTTTCAGGTGATTGATGATTTCTTCGGGTGATGTTTCTGCCAGATTAATTTGAACCAGCATCAGCCCTTCGTTGTTTACCTCGGCTTCCTTCAGATAGTGCGAGACTTCCATATGAGGCAGGGGTTTTCCCTCCGGGTTTACGTATTTATCGAAAGCAGCAACATAACCCGCCACCTCCCATAGCCCTTGGTGTGTTACAGGCTTGATGGCATAGCTGGAAGATAGTCTTTTCTCTGGTCCACCGAAAACATCACCAAAGACGACTTTACCTTCAATCAACTCTTCGTAATATTTCTGATGCCTACTAAGGTTTTCGGGAGACAACTCAGCCCGATTTTGTTCCATACGATAGGCGACAATCCTGTTCTCTATCTCTTGGAAAAGCTGTTCCACTGTCAAATTTTGCAGGACGCTGTAGTTCTCAATGTTGAACCATTCATTAACAGCGCTGGCGATCTCCGCTTTGGTCATGTGGCATCTATCCTTCTGGCTTTACTTATCGCTTTGATATGTTATGAGTAAACATATCGGATTTGATGACGGTAATCTATTGAATAGAGCAGGGAAAAGCAGAGGAGCAATCAGTCCAGACTTGACGATTGTTCAGTGAGGTTTAGCAGGGTATGTTGTCATAACCAATTGAATATAATTGACTTTATTTACATTCACGCTTATAAATTGATGGTACATTCGTTGGTACAGTTAAGGTTATTATGATTATTTTTCATTTATTTCAAACAGTTAATACATTCCACGATTCCGAGTCCGGGCACCATATTCAGAAGAACCCGCCTATGGCGGGTTTTTCGCTTTCTGGAGTACGGACTCTCCATCGAACTGCGTTCGATTATTCGGCCTAAAGGCCTCACCCTGCGGGCCAGCGCCGAAGCGCTGTTCAACACGGCGCCAGCGCCGGTTGTCCGAGTCCGGTCGCCCTATTCAGAAGAACCCGCCTATGGCGGGTTTTTCGCTTTCTGGAGTACGGACTCTCCATCGAACTGCGTTCGATTATTCGGCCTAAAGGCCTCACCCTGCGGGCCAGCGCCGAAGCGCTGTTCAACACGGCACCAGCGCCGGTTGTCCGAGTCCGGTCGCCCTATTCAGAAGAACCCGCCTATGGCGGGTTTTTCGCTTTCTGGAGTACGGACTCTCCATCGAACTGCGTTCGATTATTCGGTCTGAAGACCTCACCCTGCGGGCCAGCGCTAAAGCGTTGTTCAACACGGCGCCAGCGCCGGTTGTCCGAGTCCGGTCGCCCTATTCAGAAGAACCCGCCTATGGCGGGTTTTTCGCTTTCTGGGGTACGGATTCCCCATCGCTTCATCCGATGGGGTGTAACTTCGCATTACAGGTGGACTCTCTCGAAAGAGCGCCCCTAATCCCCAACTACCCGAACGTCAAACGAACGCGCTCATATTCCGTGTTTATTGAGTGTTTTATTGTCGAACGGTGATGGGATACAGTTACGAACATATAACCGCATCCCATTGTTAAATAATAATATATTGCACAAAAACTAGGAACATTCCGAATAAAAACGACATTACTGTCAATTCATTCATATAGGGCTATGCTGAATTTTACCCATTGATAAGGCATTTTTAACCTATTCCGCTGCCAACACGAAATAATGGAGGATCCGGCGACAATGGCCATTGATATGTATATGAAAGTTGAAGGAATGACGGGCGAGTCCCAAGACAGCAATCATAAAGGATGGACCGACGTACTTTCGTTTAACTGGGGCGCTTCACAGCCAGGAAATATGGCTGTTGGTGGCGGGGGTGGCTCCGGAAAAGTGAATTATCAAGACCTCCGTATTCAAGCCCTTATCGACAAATCTACGCCCGCTATTCTCAAATATTGTTCCAGTGGAAAACATGTCGCGAAAATCGAGCTTTCCGTATGCAAAGCGGGCGGCAACCAGGTGGAGTATTCCAAAATCGTTCTCGAAGACGTTCTGGTGACGCAAACCGATTTTAACGGTGTAGGCCAAAATGATGCGATCGTGGTTGATTACGCCTTCCAGGCGTCAAAAGTCACCATGAGTTACTGGGAACAAGGCAGCAGCGGCACTAAAGGCGCGGAAAGCAAATCTGGTTGGGATATCAAGCAGAATAAAGAGAGCTAAGCGCATTCTGGCACCTAACAATACGTTAATGATCGGGTGATAAAATCATGGCAATGGATATGTTTTTAAAAGTTGAAGGCATTAATGGTGAATCGAAAAATGCGAATCACAAGCAATGGATCGATGTCTTTTCCTTTAACTGGGGAGCGCGACAGCCTGGCAATATGGCCGTTGGCGGCGGCGGCGGTGCGGGTAAAGTGAACTTTCGCGATCTGACCGTACAGGCTCTGATAGATAAAGCGACACCTGCCTTATTGAAATACTGCTCGGCCGGTAAACATCTCGCCAAGGTGCAGTTGTCTCTTTGCAAAGCCGGTGGGCAGGAAGTGGAATATACCCGCATTACCCTGGAAGATGTATTGGTGACTCATACCGACTTCATCGGTGTCGAGCACGGTTCCACGCTAGGCATTGAGTACTCTTTTCAGGCCGGTAAAGTGTCGATGGAATACTGGGAGCAAGCGAAGCAAGGTAATAAAGGGGCTTCGGTGCAGATGGGCTGGGATATTAAGCAAAATAAAGAAAGCTAATCATATTACGGTGCATATCGTAATGACGGGGGCATTATGGCATTTCCTAAGTCACATGAAATTTTAGCTCTGACATCGCAACACGAATCGAATAATCGGGTGTCGGCCAACTTTTTGACCCGCGAGATTTTAAATGAGGCGCTGATCCTCGTCAGGTCTCTGTCACCAGAAGAAGTCTTTCGATTAACAAAAACGGAGACCGGCCAGATCGCGTTTACGCTGGGTGAACTCAAAGATGAAAACAACCGCCGGTTGACAGCCAATACTATTGAGTCAGGACAACGACCAGGCGGAAGAATTAATCACCTGGATAACCGAATTAATGTCTCTTTTCCCGGAACCTCATGGCAAATGGGAGCCCGTGTTCAGCATTTTGAGAATATCGCATCGAGTACCGTAGGCGGGGCCGGTCTGGTTTTGATCGCGGGATTATGGACGGGAGCCGGTTCTGGCGTTGGCAGCATTTTAGGCCGAAATGCCGCCCAGCTCGCTGTAGTGACAGGCACTTATTTGGGTAAACGCTTCGTGACCAATAAAACCATGGTCGTGAATCAGATGGCGGCGCATATCAAAAACCTTGCCGATATGTTTAACTCTACCCACAATGCCTTTAATGATTTCAAGTTTGAAAGCGCAGCCAAACGCGCACAATACAGCCCCGATCCTCAAGCAGAGTACCCTATTACATTTGAACAAAAAGTCACGGATAATAATGCAGTTCCTGCTAACTATGCCGAGACCATTCAGGCCATCGTGCGCCGTTTTGTAACGGGAACCTACGAGCGTGTAGATATCGTCGGCCAGGGCGATATGTTTATAAAAGTTTTTTTCAGCGATGGGGAACTGGACATTTCGAAAGCCCAGTATGACTATCTCAGCAATTTGAAGCTCCCGTGATTGATCAACCTGGCAGGTCTTCACGCTTGTGGCGCAACGGTAGCCATTCAGTCCAGGGGGCAAAAATGCCTCGAGCTGACCAAAAGATTTTTATTGTCGGTAAGAATGGTCAATGATGATGACAAGGCAGATTGCCGGATCGGATTCAACCGTTGCGCCAGCGTGGCCAGGTTTTTCACACTCGCCTCGAGCAAGCGTCCTCTCCGGCCAGCCTTTGCCCGGCATTAATTAAACGAACCCTAACACCGGTAGTTAACGCGAACCATCCGCGCCCATAGGGTGATGCAACTCGGGGTAAAATATTGCCATTCGGGGGGCAACAAGAAGAGATAAAGGTACAGAAGTGTGCGTATCACCTTAGTGAAAGAGTGTGATACCCTGCCGCAAAAAACAAAATAACACATTGAATTTAATGATAAAAACTAAATCACAATGCGCAGATTTCATAATTTCACTTCCGATTTCATCTTTGCAAAAAGCATCCTGCCTCTAATATCACGTTATTTCACCTTCCCCGTGCCTATTTTAAGGCTATTCTAAGCAACGAATACACCGATCCCGGCAATGCAATGGCATAGACACCAGATAAGCAGATAAGAACTCATACGGTGGGCATCCTCCCTGGTGGCCGTTTTCATGGCTTGATGAATCAGGGAGAGATCGGATTTTTACTTAGGAATATTCATTAAATACACGCGCAAAACCTTCATAGGAATTTTCATGGAAAGAAATACACCCGTAGCCTTTACCTAATGCGCTACCGAATTCTAAACGGGTATTTAAAAGTGCGGTATTTTTGGCCTGCACACCGTTTAATTACATTTAATTCGTGAAGCTTACTTATAAGAAAAAGGCAGCCTGGTTGCTATAAGCCACCCTATCTGCGGCCGTATTTCTGGGTATTATTCTCATTATACTGGAGCTTATTAATGAATCAGCATTTGGATATCATCGGTATTGGCCTTGGCCCGTCGAATCTTAGCCTGGCAGCCTTAGGAAGTGAAATAGAGGGATTTACGGGACAATTCCTTGAACGCAAACCTCATTTCTCCTGGCACCCAGGGATGATCCTGGCGGACTGCAGTATGCAGACCAACTTTTTAAAAGATTTAGTGAGCGCGGTTGCCCCAACCAATCGCTACAGCTTTCTCAACTATCTGGTAAAAAACAGAAAATTTTATCGTTTCCTGACGACGGAGCAGCGCACCGCATCGCGCGAAGAGTTCGCCGATTACCTCACCTGGGCCGCCGCCGGGATGGGATCATTGGCATTCAATCAAGACGTTCAGCGGGTCGAATTTGACGATCGGCAGCGCCAGTTCGTGGTGACCACCTCGAATAAGGTCTTCCACGCCAGGCACGTAAGTATCGGTATTGGCAAGAAAATAAAGCTGCCTGATTGCGTGACGACGCAAAGCGATCGCTGTTTCCACGCCAGCGAAATGATGCTGCGCAACCCCGATCTGACCGGCAAACGCGTGGCGATCGTCGGTGGCGGCCAGAGCGGCGCAGACCTGTTCCTCAATATTTTTAAAGGGGAATGGGGGCAACCGGAGCAGCTCGACTGGATATCGCGCCGCAACAACTATAATGCGCTCGATGAAGCGGCCTTTGCCAACGAATACTTCACGCCCGATTACGTCGAGAGCTTTTACTCACTGGATAGCGCGGCCAAACGGCATATGCTGGCCGAACAGAAAATGACCTCAGACGGCATCACCAGTGAGTCGCTGCTAGCGATTTATCGCGCCATGTACCACCGCTTCGACGTCCTGCGCGAGAAATTATGGGTGCGCCTGCTGCCCAGCCGTTCGCTGACGGCCGTGAAACACACGCTGGATAACGCCTACCAACTCGAAACGCGTCATCATCTCGATCACGGCGAAGAAGCCTTCAAGGCGGACGTGGTGATCTTTGCCACCGGTTATCAATCGGCCACGCCAGAGTTCCTTGAACCTTTGGCCCACCGCTTACTAACCACTGCGGAGGGCGAATACCGCATCGCCCCAGACTTTACCTTTGAGTGGGAAGGCCCGGCGGAGAACTGCTTATTCGCCATGAACGCCAGTATGCACAATCACGGCATTGCCGATCCGCAGTTGAGCCTGATGGCGTGGCGGTCGGCTCGCATTCTTAATCGGGCGTTAGACCACAAGCCATTTGATCTGGGAACAACGCCGACAGCCATTCAATGGCGCAGTGAAAGCGCACCACCCGCGTTTTAAATACAAGAACGACTTAATCATTGTCACTACGCTTTGATGGAATTACGTATATGAAAAGACAAGTCATTAAATTTATTACGAAGCAGCTGGCCGTATTGGCCCCCGAATTCAAGGCCAGATTGCTCTACAAAAAAGCATTTGGCAAACCGTTAAACTTGCAGGCGCCGTCCACCTGGAATGAAAAGATCAATCACCTGAAATTGAATGGCTATAGTCACAATGCGTTGGTGAAGCAGTGTGCAGATAAATATGCGGTAAGACAGTACATCAAAGATCAAGGGTGCGAAGAGATCCTTAATGAATTGTACTTTGCCTGTGATTCAGTAAACGATATTCCGTGGGACGCATTGCCGGATAAGTTTGTGATCAAAGGGAATCACGGTTCCGGGTATAACCTGATTTGCCAGAATAAAAAATTGCTGAATATCAAGAGCGCAAAAAAATTGATCGACGCTTGGATGAAAGACGATTATTGGAAAACTTATGTAGAGCTCAACTACAAAGGGATACAAAAAAAGATCATTGGGGAGAAATATATCGAATCGGCCAATGGTCACGGACCTGAAGACTATAAAATCTATTGTTTCCGCGGTGTACCTTACTGCACGTTGCTGTGTGTCGGCAGAGAAACCGGGTCGCCGAAGTATTACTTCTTTGACAAAGATTTCAAGTTTCTGTGCTACAGCGATGACTGCCTGGCCTTGAGCCAGGAAGAAATAGACGCCTTCGTGAAGCCAGAAGGCTACGATGAGCTGTTTGAGTACGCCTCACGCTTGTCCGCGCCCTTCGAGTTTGTTCGCGTTGATTTCTACATCTCCAAAGGCCAGATCATTTTCGGCGAATTGACCTTTACCCCATCCGCCGGGCTGGATACGGATATTCTGCCGCCAACCGATGTTTTGCTTGGCGAGATGTTGACGTTGCAACAGCACTGATTTTCACCTGGTCCCACATCCCACAGTGAAGATCGGCTGCGCCTGAGGATAAATACCGGCCGGCCTTTTTGCAGCCCGCGGGCCGGTATTGCCCTGAGGGATATCGGGCCGATGACCTCGCCTGTTCATGCCACCGTTACAGCAAAATCTCTGCTGCCTATCCCTGGCAGCCCACACCCGACCCAAGTGCAATACGCCAGTCAGATCACATAACCATTTGAAAAACAATGGTATTAAGTGATTAATAAGAATCACTTACATATTTATAATAAAATGTTCTATATGTATAGGAAGCTATAATATAAGATACAGGAAAGTTTCCCTGGTGTTGTTGTGTGTCTTTGCCCTATTTTATAGGGCTTTTTTCGCTAAAAATCGTTGATAACCGTGTGTTTTTACCTACCTTCACCATTTCCCCCTCCATAAAAACCATAACTATTTCTAATTAATTGTAATCCCTCTTATTCCTGACTTACCAATAATAACAATGAGTTGCTATTAACCTGGCAAAGCAACGGCTGGCAGCGCTTCGCGACCGGAATGTCCGCCCTAAAGGTAGGTTTTTACCGGGCGCGAACGGATGCTACTATCGGCCTTTTTCGAGGATGTTGATCCGCATGTTATTGTCCAACCGGCATTTTATCTCCGCGCTTCTGGCGCTCGCCATCGGCCTTTGGCTGCCGGGCTCCGTGATGGCCAGGCCCGATTTGGAACGCAAGATCGGCACTACCGTAGCCGATAGCGATACTGCGGATTACCGCTTCAGCGATCTGCGATTCACCTCCGCCGATGGCCAACGGCATTATCGTGTTCGCATCGCCCAACCGCGTCAGGCGCCTGTGCCAGACGGCTATCCAACGGTTTATTTCCTCGACGGCAATGCGGTGCTGATGGAGTTGAACGCCGCCTTACTGGCCAAATTGGCAGCAACGAAGCGGCCACCGGTGCTGGTGATGATCGGCTATGACAACGATCTGCGCATCGATGCCGCCGGCCGCACCTACGACTATACGCTCCCTCTGCCGGCAGGCATGAAGAAACCGCCGCGGGCCGTCGGGGGCGCGGATGCGTTCCTGCAATTGATTGAGACCCAGATCAAACCGGCGATCGCCGCCAAACTGGCGGTCGATCCTCAGCGGCAAACGCTGTGGGGGCACTCCTACGGCGGGCTCTTCGTTCTGCATACGTTGTTCACCCATCCCACCGCCTTTCAGCGCTACATCGCCGTGGAACCCTCGCTGTGGTGGGGCAACGGCATGATCCTGCAAGAAGCGCAGCAGATGACAGAACGGCGCGCGGCGCCGGCAGCCAGGTTGCAACTGTGGGTTGGCCTGGCAGAACGCGATCGCGCTGCCCCGCCCGGCGTGAAGAGCCCCGCTCTGCCGGCGGACGCAACGCGTTTATTGGCCGAACACCTGGCACAGCTCGACGGTCTCACCGTCGGCTATCGCGAATGGCCTGCCCTGGGACACGGCGCCATGCTGGGTGCGGCCATCGAGCCGGCGCTGGGCAACGTCATTGCAGAGGACTAAATCAGCGGATCAGAAGCTATCGGCCACATTTTCATCTGCGGCGCATATCTTCTGATAAGAAGAGTGTTTACTATCTGAGACAGAGAATGGTGGGGGCGTCAAAAAACAAAGTGGCTCCCCCGTCGGCAAGTGAGCTTGCTCTATCCGGTGGAGCCATACAGTACTGCAGTTTTCCCGGTGGGGCCCTGGTGAGGCGCAAGTAGGAAAAGATGGTGTTAGCAGGGCATTTCAGCGTTTTAATACCGCCTGTTTCACTATTTTCTTCTCCCTGTGGCACCTACTATAAGCGGCCTCTCACCTGGCGGAAAAGGGTGAAAACCACCCTTGAAATACATTAATGAAAGTGATATTAGAAGCGGTTAGGGCGAAAGCGCCTAGTTCAGTTTTGAATAATTAAATCAGGGAATTATATTAAAAATGAATATTAATATCACCGACAAACCCAACCCGCAGGATGAAGAGTTCGTTATCGACAGCCTCTGGGCTCACAACCATAAAACCCAGCCCGTAGACATTCACCCACTGTTCCTGACCGTCACTGACGACAACCAGCAGATCGTCGGTGGCCTGGTCGCACGCACCTGGTGGGGCGGCCTGGAAGTGCAGTATCTGTGGGTCGGCGATCAATGTCGCAAAAGCGGTTACGGCCGCCAGCTGATGCAACTGGCCGAAGAAGAAGCCCGCAAGCGCGGTTGCCATATGGCCTATGTCGATACTTTCGATTTCCAGGCCCGAGGCTTCTACGAAAAACTGGGCTACCGGGTCTACGGCGAGCTGGGCGACTACGCGCATCGCCACACCCGCCATTACCTGGCTAAAAGCCTGTAACGCGGCCTGAGCGGCGCAGAGGTAGGTATGGATTCATCGCATAAAAATAATGAATCTTATTTTAAGGGCCTCATCACCATGATGGAGCACCTGAGCGAGCCCTGGGGCATCAAAGACCAGCTGTCCCGCCACCTCTATATGAACCGTGCCGCTTATCTCTATACCAATACGCCGCTGAATTTCGACGTCGCCGGCAAATATGACCACGAATTCCCCGCCGACTGGGCCGACTCCGCCGCCGACTTTATCGAGCATGACAAGATGACCGAAGCAGCGCGCGATCGGGTCACGGTCATAGAAACCCACTACTGGTACGGCAAAGACAGCCTGACGCCGTTTATCAGCGAAAAGCTACCGGTGTACAACGATGACAAACAGGTGATTGGCGTGATCTGGAACGCCAAGCCGATGAACAGCCTGTCACCGCTGAAATACATCAATCAGCAAAAACCCAGCGTGTTGACCACCGAAGTCAATAACGAGCTGTTCACCCGTGCCGAACTCGATGTCATTTTTCTTATGCTGCAACGATTTACGGTAAAAGAGATCGCAAAAATCTATAACGTCAGCAATAAGACCATCGAAAACCGCATTTATAACATTTACCAGAAGGCCAACGTGCATACTCAGCAACAATTTGAGGAATACTGCAAATACGCCAATCTGGATAACTACATTCCCGATCGCCTGATAACCAAAGGCATTCAGTTTATTTGAACCGCAAGGAAGATCTCACCGTGATAAAGATCGAAGATTATCCGCTCACCCGGGTGCCGCAGGATAAAAGAGTCTCGTTTTTAAGCGTGGCCATCGTGCATATGGGCATGTTGACCGCGCTGGACCAGTTCATGCTCGGCGCCGTACTCGGCAACTCCATGACGCTGATTGACGCTTTCACCGCCATTTTCGTCGGCAGCCTGATCTTCGGCGTGGTGACCTACGGCCTGGGGCTGGCGGGCATGCGTGAAGGCATTTCCGGCAGCCTGCTGGCGCGCTGGTGCGGCTTCGGCCGTCTGGGCTCGGTGCTGATCGGCGTGGTGGTGGCCGTCAGCCTGCTGGGATGGTTCGGCATTCAGAACGCCATTTTCGCCAAGTCGCTCGACTTCGCGCTCGGCAATAAGCTGGGCTTTGGCTTGGCCGCCGGGCTCTCGGGCACGCTGTTGACTATCCTGGTGGCATTCGGTTTCAAGGCGCTGCGCATCGCCGCACGTATCGCGGTGCCGATGTTCATCATGCTGGTGGCCTTTATTTCAGTGACCGCGCTTTCCGGGCATAACCTGCAGGAGATCATCCAGCTGGCGCCGCCGGGTGAACCGCTGACCATCAGCGCCGGCATCACCATCGTCGTCGGCGGCGCCATCGTGGCCAGCCTGATGACCCCCGATCTGACCCGTTACTCCAAAAACGGCAAGCACGTGCTCGGCGTCACGCTCTTCACCATCATCGCCGGCGAGTTCGTGGTAAACGGCCTGGCGATCCTGATCGCCAAAACCCTGGGCACCGCGGATGTAGTCACCATCATGTCACAAGCGGCCGGCGGCGCCGGTTTGCTGGTAGTGGTGTTCTCCACCCTGCGCGTCAACGATCTCAACCTGTATTCCTCTTCGCTGGGCATCGTCAACGCGGTGGAAGGCATCACCGGCAAAAAGCTGAAGTACACCTACACCACGTTGGTGATCGGGATTCTGGGCACTACGCTGTCGGTGCTGGGCATTCTCGACCGCTTCGTCGACTTCCTGACGGTGCTTGGCGTGGTCTTCCCGCCGATTATCGGCATCATGTTGGTGGACTATTACCTGCTGCGCAGCCACCGCAAGATCCTGGACGAGAGCCGCCGCACGGGCCAGTTGCCGAACGAAACGCCAACCATCGGCTGGGCGGCGATCGTCGCCAGCATCGCCGGCGGCGCCGTTGGCCTGGCGACCGAATGGGGCGTACCGACCATCAATTCCCTGGTAGCGGCCAGCCTGCTGTATTGGGTGCTTAAACTGGCCTTCAGTCGGGCGCAAAAACCGCTGGCCTCGCAGAAGTCTCTCTGATTTTCGCGCACGCGGTAATGCACTCCTCCGGTATCGGGGGAGTGTTTGACGCTCGAAAAGGGGATTCAATGCAAAAGATGGGGCCGATCGCGCAGACAAACGGCCGTGGTGTTTAGGGTCCCTGGTGTCGGTAGCAAGCTATCCATTTATGCTCAGAGTGTGGCAATGCCCCCTCTGAGCTTTTTATTATAAAAACTGTCGGCTTCCGTATTTTGATCGTAAAGAAAAACTTCAGCTTGCATGAACAGTAGCCCATGAAATCGGCTTTGGTCAACATAAAAGTAAACATAAAACCGGCTTTTGTGTTCACTTTTCTATAAGTAAAACCTAATCAATTGATTTGCACGGCTTTATCTTTCTCGCAGAGGAAGCAGGCTACCCCCGCTGACATCACTGCGCTAAACGGCTGACGGTAAACAATAATTACCGCTAATAATCAGTTCGTTACCCGCTCGTCTGCGCCTTTTTATCTGGACAACGCCAATGCGTAAGATATAGTGAAGCCTGCGTAATGTTTGTAAGGACAGCCAATGAAAACCACCAACGCACAGCGCAAAATCAACATCATTAAAAATATTGAATATCTGATGCGTACCCGCGGTGAAACCAAGGCTTCCTTTTCCAATCGCAGCGGCCTGACGCGCACTACCCTCTACAAAATTCTTGACGGAAGAGTGAACAACGTTCAGCAATCCACCGTGAATCGGATCTCCGACTTCTTCGGTGTCTCCTGTGAAGAGATCGAAGACTACGATCTGGAAAAACTGGAGCTGCTCAACGAAACGCTGTCCACCGAAGGCAACAAGAACCCTTCCGCCATTCCGGTGATCCCCCAGTCGCGCTATCTGGCCGTCTCGCAGCGCAAGATCGGGCAGCTGGTCACCGAGTTTCCTCTGACTTATTTCTTCGGCGATGAGTCGAACATGTTGGCAATGAAAATAGAGACCGAAATTAAAGGGTCATTTATTCCCGGCGAGGTCATCATCATCAAAAGGCCGCCGGTACTGATTTGCGATTCACCTTTGCTGTATCACTCGGGAAAACGCGGCTTCTTTGTGGTTGACGACAAAGACAGCGAAAGCATGGACAAACGCCCTCAGGACACCGTGCAATTCCTGGGTTACATCGTTGGAGAAAGGTTATAAATGGAACCGAATCAGAAGTTCAAGCTGTTGGGCTTCACCCGGCATGGCACCATCGCGGCCAATGTCATGGTATTGGCCACCGGCAAAACCATTACCATGGGGCTGAATGAGCTGGCCGACAGCGAAATATCAGAAGATCTGAGCCGGCACGAGCTGCAGGCGCTGTACCGCAAACTCTATGGCGACAACCAACAAAAAACCGCCTACGAGCTCAGCGATCGCCACGAACGCTCCTGGTACGCCTACCTGATTATTACCGTGGCGCTCAGCGTGATTTATATTTTCTCAACGCTGTGCGGCGTCAAGCCGATCCAAATCCCGGTGCTGAATCTCATCACGCCGCCGGCGATCTTCATCTACCCGCTCACGTTCATTCTGGTGGATATCCTCAACGAATTCTACGGGTTGCGGCTGGCACGGCGCACGATTATCATCTCGTTTATCGCCAACCTGACCTTCGTCCTGGGGGTTTGGGTAACAACGCTGGTGCCGAGTATTCCGCAGTGGGAGTACAGCGAGACCTACAACGGTATCGTGCACAGCATCATGGCGGTGCTGGTGGCCTCGTCGGCGGCCTATCTGATCTCCGAGAACGTCAACTCCTACCTGCTCTGCAAAATCAAAGAGTTGACCAACTCCCGCTACCTGTTTGTGCGCGTGATCACCAGTACCGTAGTGGCGTCGGCCATCGACAGCGTGGTGTTCTGTACGCTGGCGTTCTACAACGTGCTGAGCTGGGACATCATCAAAACCATGATCCTGTCGCAGTTCCTGATCAAGGTGGTTTACGCCCTGCTGGGCGTCGGGCCGATCTACGCCACCCGCAGTCTGTTTAACCGCTACATCAATACCGAACAAGCAAAGGGCAATGAATATGCATATCCAAAAGCAAGATAAGATCACCCATCTTGGCGCGAACTCCGATTATCCGGATCAATATGCTCCCGCATTGCTCGAAGCCCTGCCGCGCGCGCGCGGCCGCGATCTGATCGGCGTGGACGAGCAGCAGCTGCCATTCAGCGGCTTCGATCTGTGGACCGCCTTCGAGTTGTCGTGGCTCAACGGCAAGGGCAAACCGGTGGTGGGCATCGGCGAATTTACCTTCCCGCACTCTTCTTCCAACCTGATCGAATCCAAATCGTTCAAGCTGTATCTCAACAGCTTCAACCAAACGCGCTTCGACAGCGTGGAACAGGTGAGCGCCGCCATGCAGAAGGATCTGTCGCAGGCGGCCAATGGCCAGGTCACCGTCAAACTCTATCCGGGGCTGGAAGGTTACCCCGCGCAGATCGATCGCCTGCCGGGCATCAACATCGACGATCTGGATATCGCGGTCGACGACTTCGCCTTCAAACCGGAGTACCTGAGCGGCGCGGCCGATCAAGGGGAACCGGTGTCGGAGACGCTGTCTTCCAATCTGCTGAAATCCAACTGCCTGGTCACCAACCAGCCGGACTGGGGCAGCGTGGTGATCCGCTATGAAGGCCGCAAAATCGATCGCGAAAGCCTGCTGCGCTACCTGATCTCCTTCCGCCAGCACAACGAATTCCACGAGCAGTGCGTCGAGCGCATTTTCAACGACATCAAGCAGAGCTGCCGCCCGGAAAAACTCAGCGTGTTCGCGCGCTACACCCGCCGTGGCGGCCTGGACATCAACCCCTTCCGCAGCGATTTCGAAACGGCGCCAGCGCTCGGCCGCCTGATCAGGCAGTAAGCGTTACCCCCCAATGCTCCCGCCAGGGAGCATTGTTTCCTCGCTTTCATCTCCCTGTTATTTTTCGCCATTATCGTCGTCAGCGGCTATCTTCAAAGCACACTGACGGAGATTAACGACGCATGCCTGACCTTACTCGCAGAGACCTACTGCGGGCCGCCGCCATTGGATCGGCTTTCACGCTGTTGCCCGCCTCGATTCGCAAAGCGCTGGCCATTCCCGCCAATAACCGCACCGGCACCCTGCGCGACGTCGAACACGTGGTGATCCTGATGCAGGAGAATCGCTCTTTCGACCACTACTTCGGCACCCTGCCGGGTGTACGCGGCTTCAGCGATCGCTTTACCATCCCATTGCCCGGCGATCGCCTCGTCTGGCAGCAGCAGGGCGCCGAGCGGCTGGTGCTGCCCTACCATCTGGACAGCAAACGCGGCAACGCACAGCGCGTCACTGGCACGCCGCACTCGTGGGTGGATGAGCAAGCCGCCTGGGATCACGGCCGCATGAGCGCCTGGCCCACCTACAAAACGCCGGCCTCGATGGGCTACTACCGCCAGCAGGAGCTGCCGTTCCAGTTCGCACTGGCCAACGCCTTTACCCTGTGCGACGCCTATCACTGCGCTATCCACGCCGGCACCAACACCAACCGGCTGTTCCACTGGACCGGCACCAACGGCCCGTCCGCCGCCGACGTGGCGGTGGTGGTCAACGAGTGGGACAGCCCCGGCCCGGCGGAGATCGGCTACCAGTGGACAACCTATCCGGAACGGCTGGAGGCGAGCGGCGTCAGCTGGAAGGTGTACCAATTCCTGCCGGACAACTTTACCGACAACCCGCTGGCGGGCTTCCGCCAATACCGCGCCGCCAGCATTCAGGTGGGCAACCCGGCGCGGCCGCCGAAAGGCTTCAACGCCTTCGTACCTTATCGCGACGAGCTCAACGCGACCGCGCCGCTGTACAAGGGCAACGGCAACACCCTGCCGGCCGCCGACGGCAACGATCTGGACGCCATGCTGGCCGGATTCCGTGCCGACGTGCAGCAGGGCAAACTGCCGCAGGTCAGTTGGATCATCGCGCCGGCGGCCTATTCGGAACATCCCGATCCCTCCAGCCCGGTGCAGGGCAGCTGGTTCACGCAAGAGATCCTCAACGCGCTGACCGATAACCCGGAGGTGTGGAGCAAAACCGTCCTGCTGGTCAACTACGACGAAAACGACGGCTTTTTCGATCATATGCCCTCACCTTCCGCGCCGTCGCTGCGCGAAGACGGCAGCTTCGCCGGTAAATCGACGGTGCCGTTCGATACCGAGATCTTCCAGCACGTGGCGCCGCCCGGCTCGCAGGATCAGCCGCCGCCGGACGGCCGCATCTACGGCCCCGGCCCGCGGGTGCCGATGCTGGTGCTATCGCCCTGGAGCCGCGGCGGCTGGGTCAATTCGCAGGTCTTCGATCACACCTCGGTGCTGCAATTCCTGGAAAAGCGCTTTCAGGTGCATGAACCCAACATCAGCGCCTGGCGCCGCGCGGTGTGTGGCGATCTCACCTCAGCGTTCAACTTTGTCGACCCTAACGGCGAAGCGCTGCCAAGCCTGCCCGCCACCAGCCGCCACGCCGCCGATGGCCTGCGCCAGCGCCAGGAACAGCTGCCGCAGGTGCCGCTGCCATCGCCCGCCCACCAGCGTTTGCCGCACCAACGCCGCCTGGCGCGCCCTTCCCGCGCACTGCCCTACCAGCTGCACGTCGAGGCCACCGTCGCGACCGAGCAGCGCCGCGTGACGTTGAACCTGTTCAATACCGGCGAGCAGGGAGCGGTATTTCACGTCTACGACCGGCGAGACCTGACGCAAATCCCGCGCCGCTATACCGTCGAGGCCGGCAAGGCGGTCAGCGACGACTGGCAGGCGGACAATGAGTACCATCTATGGCTGCTCGGCCCCAACGGCTTTCATCGCGAGCTGCGCGGCGTCCTGAGTCGGCCGCAGCCGGAAGTGCGTTTGCGCCCAACGGGCCGCAGCCTGCAGCTGCAGTTGAATAATCCGGGCACCGAAGCGATAGCGGTCACCCTCGAACGCTGCCCTTACACTCAGCAAGGCCCGTGGCCTATTACGCTGCCTGCGGGCGGCAGCCACCAGCAAACGTTTGACGCCCGCACCAGCGGCGGCTGGTATGATCTTACGCTGCGAGGCCCCGGCTGGCTGCGTCGCCTGGCGGGGCGGCTGGAGGACGGTGAGCACAGCGTCAGCGACCCGCTGATGGGCCAGGGATGATCTATCGGCATCAAGGGAGTTCAAAAAGCGAAAGGATATCGCTTATCATTGCGTTCTCGTTCTTCGCCGATTACCCAAGGATCTTCATGCCCGCTGTTCTTATCGCTAAAGCCGGCCGCTGGTTGGCCGCCTGTGTGTTGCTGTTGGCCGGCACCGCTCAAGCCGCGCCGATCGTCGTCACCGATGTCGCCGGCCGCCAGGTCACCCTGCCGCAACCGGCCAAACGCGTTATCCTGGCCGATGCCCGTGCGCTGCTGGCGCTGAATATTCTGCATCCGCAGGAGCCGCTGAAAAACATCATCGCCTGGGACAACTCGCTGAAGGTCAAAGCGCCGGATCTGGTGGAGGCCTACGCGAAAAAATTCCCGCAGGTCATGCAGATCCCCACCTTCGACAACCCCTACACCAGTGATTTCAGCGTGGAAAGCGCGGTGGTGCGCCAACCGGATCTGATCATTTTCGACATCGGCCTGCTGAGCAAATTGAAAGACAGCGGCGTGCTGACCCAGCTGGAAAAAGTCGGCATCCCGGTGCTGATCATCGATTTTCGCCAGCAGCCGCTGACCAACACCGTCGCCAGCATGGCGCTGTTGGGAAAAGTGTTTGACGAGCAGCCCAACGCCGATGCTTTTATCCGCCTCTATCAGCAACGCCTCGAACTGGTGCGCCAGCGGGTCGCCACGCTGAAACCGGAGCAGCGCCCCAGCGTCTTCATCGAGCGCAGCGCCGGCATCAAAGGCGAACAGTGCTGCAACACCTTCGGCAAAGGCAGCTTCGGCCAGTTCATCGATACCGCCGGCGGCAACAATATCGGCAGCAAGCTGTTTTCAGACATGGGCGGAGAAGTGAACGTCGAGCAGGTGATCAGCAGCAACCCGGATTTCTATCTGCTGACCGGTGCCGACTGGAGCCGTGGCCATCGCGGCACGCTGGCGGTACCGCTGGGTTACACCACCGATATAGCCACCAGCCAAAAGAAACTGGCGCATCTGCTGGATCGTACCGGTATTAACGTGCTGAAAGCGGTGAAAGAAAAACGCGTGATGGCGATTTATCATCAATTTTACGACACGCCGCTCAACTTTATCGCGGTTGAAGCGATCGCCAAATTCCTGCACCCGGCGCTGTTTAAAGATATTGATCCGCAAGCGGATATCGAAATGGTGCACCAGAAATTCACCGCGCTGGATTACAGCGGCGTCTTCTGGCTTACGCCACAATAACCTCCCGCAGGGCCCGCCAGTCGGGTCCTGTTTCCCGCATTCATTATTTAGTTACCCACTTAACTATCCCGTAACAATTCTATTTACTTGCCAATAATTATCATTAAGATTGTCTTTTCTAAAAAAACACATCCGGGTCTGAAACTCTTAAGGCATTATTATGTCACCTCTTTTTCGGCTTTCCCTGCTGACGGCTTCCATCGCCGTCGCATTCCCTGTCCTTGCTACTGATAACTCATCTCAGAACGATACCGACACCGTGACCGTCGTCGGCAACTGGCTGGACAACCCTGATACCAGTTCGGTGCTGCTCAACCATCCGGGCGCGCGTTCCATCGTCACCCAGCAGCAGATGCATGAGCAAGGCGACCAAACCATCGCCGACAGCCTGCGCGGTGTGCCCGGCGTGCAGGTGCGCGACAGCAACGGCACCGGCGGCAGCGATATTTCGCTCAACGTCGGCGTGCGCGGCCTGACATCGCGTCTTTCTCCGCGCTCCACCATTCTGATGGATGGCGTCCCGCTGGCGGTTGCGCCTTACGGCCAGCCGCAGCTGTCGATGGCGCCGCTATCGATCGGTAACCTGCAATCGGTGGACGTGGTGCGCGGCGGCGGTGCGGTGCGCTACGGGCCGCAAAACGTCGGCGGCGTGATCAACTTCGTTACCCGCGACATTCCCAAAACGTTTGGCGGCACCGCCAGCGTACAAACCCAGGGCGCCAGCCACGGCGGCCTGAAGACCCTGACCAGCGCCTCCGTGGGCGGCACCGCAGACAACGGCCTCGGCGCCGAGCTGCTCTATTCCGGCCTGCACGGCCAGGGCTACCGCGACAACAACGACAACACCGACATCGACGATTTCATGCTGAAAACGCGTTATGCGTTCACCGATCGCGACGAACTGCTGGCCAATTTCCACTACTACGACGCCAAAGCCGGCATGCCGGGCGGGCTGAGCAGCGCGCAATACGCGCAGAACCCGTTCCAGTCCACGCGGCCGTGGGATCAGTTCGAAGGCCGCCGCAAGGATATGTCGTTCAAATACAAACATCAGGAAGACGACAAGCAGTTCGAAGTGTTGACCTACTTCACCGACAGCTACCGCGGCAGCAACATCGAATCGGAAGGCACCGGCAAAAACGCGGGCCAGCGGCGCATGGTCTCCTATCCGCGCCACTATTCAACCTGGGCGATCGAACCAAGCTATTCGCAGCTGTTTCGCTTCTGGAATATGGCGCACGAGATCACCCTCGGTTACCGCTATCTGAATGAAACCATGGACGAAAAAGCATCGCGTTCCGCCTGGTATAATCCGGCCAATATCGGCTCGACGCCGGATACCCCGGACTATTACCAGCATACCTCCGGCGGTACCGCAGCCAACGCGTTCTATATCGACGACACCATTAACGTCGGCAACTGGACGGTCACGCCGGGCCTGCGTTATGAAAGCATTCGCACCCACGTGGACGATTCATTCAACAACATCAGCCGCGAGAAAAGCTACAGCGAGCCGCTGCCGTCATTGAACGTGATGTACCACCTGTCCGACGCCTGGAAACTGTTCGCCAACGCCAACACCTCGTTCGGCAGCATGCAGTATTTCCAACTGACCAAAGGCGGCAACGGCAACCAGCCGGCGCCGGGGCTGACGGCGGAAAAAGCGCGCACCTATGAGTTCGGCACCCGCTACGACGACACCGTGGTCAAGGCCGAGGCCACGCTGTTCTACATCGACTTCGATAACCAGCTGCAGTACATCAGCAACGACGTGGGCTGGACCAACATGGGCGCCACCAAGCACAAAGGCATCGAGCTGGCGCTCAGCTACGATCTCAGCGAGCTGAATCGGGCGCTCGACGGCGCCAGCGTCTACACCAGCTATACCTACACCAAAGCCAGCACCGACAAGGGCGACTTCGCCGGTAAAGATCTGCCGTTCTACTCGCGCCAGGTCTATACCGTCGGCACGCGTTACGCCACCGGCAGCTGGGTATGGAATCTGGACGGTTATGCGCAGTCGAAACAGCATTCGCCGGGCACCGGGCCGGAGTACATCACGCAGGAAAGCGCCGATGGCCAGTTCGGCAACATCGCCGGTTACATGGTGTGGAATATGCGCGGGGAATATAACTTCGGGCCGCAGCTGTCGAACCTGACGCTGGGCGCCGGGGTGAAAAACCTGTTCGATCAGCGCTACTTTACCCGCTCCAACGACAATAACTTCGGCAAGTACGTCGGTGAACCGCGCACCTTCTTCGTGCAGGGGTCGATCGCCTTCTGATACCCGGGCCCCCGATGGGGCTTCGGTATCACCGACAGTAAAGACGAAACAGGCGCGCCAAGTGCGCGCCCATCGGCGTCAGGGTGGTGTCCTTGCGTTGGATAAGATAAAACGTCGCTTTCGGCAGACTCTCTTCCAGCTCAAGCGGCACCAAATGCTTGCCCAGAATCGGATCCGAAATCACGTCCACCGACAGAATGCTGACAAAATCGCTCTGCGCCACCAGGCTGGTACAGGCCATAAAGGTCTCACAGGTTACGCTGATCGACGGCGCCATGCCCAAGTCCCCGAACAGATCGTGCAATAGCCGGTAATAACTGCCTTTCGGCGTCGGCATGGTCCAGTCGCAGTGCTGTAGCTGTTTCAGCGAGGTTGCCCCCTCCATCGGATGCCCTTTGCGCACCACCACCCGATACTCTTTTTCCATCAGCCGTTCGTACTGCAACTCGTTGTCGAGGCTGCTGGGGTAATAGGTATTGACGGTAAAATCCAGCTCGCCCTGACGCAGTTCAGGGATCATCGACACCAGCTGCCCCTCGACGATGCGCACCTTCACGTTGGGATACTCACGATGAAACTGAGTGACCACCTGCGGCATCACAGTACGCGCAATGCTGCCACCAACGCCGATATTCACCGTGCCGCCCGCCAACCCCAGCCGCTGCTGGATATCTTCCTGCGCCACCCGCAGCTCCTCAAGGATCAGGCTGGCATGCTGGAAAAAGTTATCGCCACAGTCGGTCAATACCACACCCTGGCTACGGCGAATAAACAACTTGGCGCCCAGCACCTCTTCCAGCTCCTGAATGGCTTTGGTCAGTGCAGGCTGGGAAAGGCGTGAGGTACGGCTAGCGGCGCGGATGCTGCCCTGGCGGCTAACGTCCACAAATGCACGTAATTGGTGCAATTTTATCGAGGCTGGCATAGGCGAAAGGCGATAACCGTTATTTATCAATAGCAAGATATTGGCATCTTATTTAGCCAGATTCCATTGTGTACATTCGGAAAAAACATAATAAATAACCAAATTCTTATTTCGCTTAATTAAGCGCATTTTCTGCGCCAATAAGCGCCATTCACGGCAGTTAGTAACCAAATACACCTTTTTATTTGCAAGAGCATCACCGTCTGATTTCAGTTCAGAGCATAACTGCTGCCTGGAGCGATCCAGCGCGCGATAACTTATGAGATATCACTATGACTAATTCGCTTTCGATGTTGGTGGCCGATCTGTACCCGCAATTGCAGGCCTGGCGCCGCGACTTCCACCGCTATGCCGAATCCGGCTGGTTTGAGTTCCGCACCGCCACCCTGGTGGCGGAAGAACTCGATCGGCTGGGTTACCGCCTGCAGCTAGGCCGCGAGGTCATCAAGGCCGAGGCGCGCATGGGACTACCCTCGTCCGATGAGCTGGAGGCGCAGGAACTGCGCGCCCGCAATCAGGGCGCGTTGGAAAAATGGTTGCCGCATTTTTCCGGCGGCTTCGCCGGCATCGTCGCAACGCTCGATACCGGCCGCCCCGGCCCGACTATCGCCTACCGCGTGGATATGGACGCCCTCGATCTCAACGAATTGCTGGAACCCGAACACCTGCCGTTCAGTGAAGGCTTCGCCTCTTGCAACAGCGGCATGATGCATGCATGCGGTCATGACGGCCATACCACCATCGGCCTGGGGCTGGCGCACGTGTTCAAAAGCCTGGAGTCCCTGCTTAGCGGCACCGTCAAATTGATCTTCCAGCCGGCGGAGGAAGGCACACGCGGCGCAAAATCGATGGTGGAGGCCGGCGTGGTGGACGACGTCGATTTCTTCACCGCGGTGCATATCGGCACCGGCGTGCCGGCCGGTGAGCTGGTATGTGGCAGCGACAGCTTTATGGCCACCAGCAAGCTGGACGTTACCTTCCGCGGCGTCGCCTCCCACGCCGGCGCCAAGCCGGAAGACGGTCGCAACGCACTGCTGGCGGCGGCGCAGGCTGCGCTAGGGCTTTACGCCATCCCGCGCCACAGCGAAGGCAGCTCACGCATCAATGTCGGCGTGCTGCAGGCCGGCACCGGCCGCAACGTGATCGCCGATCGGGCGTTTATGAAGGTGGAGACGCGCGGCGCCACCAATGAGATCAATACGTTCGTCTATCAGCAGGCCCTGAACGCCATCGAAGGCGCCGCCAAAATGCACGGCGTCGCCTGCGACATCGCGCTGATGGGCGCGGCGCAGAGCAGCAAACCGACCCAACCGTGGGTGGATTATATCCGCCGCCAGGCGCAGCAGATAACCGAGCTGACCTCGGTGGTCGATCGCCGCGAACAGGCGGCGGGTTCAGAAGACGCCACCTACATGATGGAACGGGTGAAATCCCGCGGCGGCCAGGCCTCATACGTCATTTTCGGCACCGAGCTGAGCGCCGGGCACCATAACGAGAAATTCGACTTCAACGAACAGGTGATGGCGGTGGCGGTGAAAACGCTGGCGTCGCTGGCGCTGAACCTGCCGACATTCGGGAGCGGAGCATGAGCAACTCAGAACTGCAGGCATTTATCGACGACTACATTGACCAACGTCAACCCCGCTTCAGCACGCTGAGCGACGCGATTTGGGATCACCCGGAAACGCGCTTCAACGAGACCTATTCCGCCACGTTGCTGGCCGATGCGCTGGAACAGGAAGGCTTCTCGGTCGAACGCGGCGTGGGCGACATCGAGACGGCGTTTATCGCCAGCTACGGCAGCGGCCACCCGGTCATTGCGCTGCTGGGCGAGTACGACGCGCTGGCCGGGCTGAGCCAGCGGTCCGGTTGCGCCACGCCGCAGCCGCTGGTGGAAAACGGCAACGGCCATGGCTGCGGCCACAACCTGCTGGGCACTGCGGCGCTGGCGGGCGCCTTCGCCGCCAAGGCGTGGATGCAGCAGAACCGGCTGACCGGCACCCTGCGCTTCTACGGCTGCCCAGGCGAAGAAGGCGGCTCCGGCAAAACCTTTATGGTGCGCGAAGGTCTGTTCGACGACGTCGACGCCGCCCTCACCTGGCACCCAGAAGGCTTCAGCGGCATGTTCAACACCAGCACACTGGCCAACATTCAGGCGGCGTTTCACTTCAAGGGCGTCGCCGCCCATGCCGCCAACTCGCCACACCTGGGGCGCAGCGCGCTGGACGCGGTGACGCTGATGAATACCGGCGCCAACTTCCTGCGCGAACATATCGTGCAGGAAGCGCGGCTGCACTACGCGGTCACCCACACCGGCGGCAGCTCCCCCAACGTGGTGCAGGCCGACGCCGAGGTGTTGTACCTGATCCGCGCACCGCAGCTCGACCAGGCGCAGGACATTTACCAACGGGTGATTAACATCGCCAAGGGCGCAGCGCTGATGACTGACACCCAGATGGACGTGCGCTTCGACAAAGCCTGCTCCAACTATGTGCCGAACCGCAGTCTGGAACGCGCGATGTATCAAAACCTGTGTGATTTCGGTCTGCCCGAGTACAGCGACGCCGAACGCCGCTTCGCCGAGGAAATCCGCCAGACGCTGAGCCGCGACGATCTGCGCAACGCCAAACTCAACATAGCCCGCACCGGTGGCGCAGCCGGGCGCGAGTGGGTACAACTGCTGGGAGATAAGGTGCTGATGGACGAGGTCGCTCCTTATGTGGAGTCCGACGACCTGCTGTACGGTTCTACCGACGTTGGCGACGTGAGCTGGGTGGCGCCAACCGCCCAATGCTTTAGCCCCTGTTTCGCACTCGGCACTCCTCTGCACACCTGGCAACTGGTGGCGCAGGGCCGCACCGCTATCGCCCATAAGGGCATGTGCCTGGCCGGCAAGGTGATGGCGGCGACCGCCATCGATCTGCTGAGCGACAGCGCCCTGCTGGCGAGCTGCCGCAGCGAGTTTGAGCACCAACGCGCCGAACAGCCGTATCGATGCCCTATCCCACAGGGGGTAAAACCCTCCCCATTGAAATAGCATGAACAGACAGGGCCCGGTTCACCGGGCCACTAAGCATAATTATAAATAAATCAAATAATAACAATCACACAACAGAGCAAACACAGAGGGTAAAATCATGAGTGAGGCCACAACGCCAATCAATAAAAGCCCCGGACGCGTTTTTTACTGGGTGGAACGCATCGGCAATAAGATCCCTAATCCGTTTTTACTGTTCGTCTATTTGATCCTGGTGCTTATGCTGGCCACCGCGCTATTTTCCTGGCTCGACGTGGCGGTGAAAAATCCGGCCACCGGCGAGCTCATCAAGGTGAATAATCTGATGAGCGTGGCGGGCATGCAGTGGATATTTCCCAACATCATCCATAACTTCAGCAGCTTTGCGCCGCTGGGGGCTATTTTGGCGCTGGTGATAGGCGCCGGCCTGGCGGAAAAGGTCGGCCTGCTGCAGGCGCTGATGTACAAAATGGCCTCGCGCGTCAGCGCCCGCTACGCCAGTTATATGGTGCTGTTTATCGCCTTCTTCAGTCATATATCGTCGGACGCCGCGCTGGTGGTGATGCCGCCCCTTGGCGCACTGATGTTCGTGGCGGTGGGCCGCCACCCAATAGCCGGACTGCTGGCGGCGATCGCCGGCGTCGCCTCCGGCTTTACCGCCAACCTGTTGATCGTCACCACCGACGTATTGCTTTCCGGTATCAGTACCGAAGCCACCAAAGCGGTGGATGGCGCGGTTCACGTCAGCGTGATCGACAACTGGTACTTTATGGCCACCTCAGTGGTCGTGCTGACCATCGCAGGCGCGCTGCTCACCGACAAATTTATCGAGCCCCGTCTGCCGAAGTGGCAAGGCAGCGCCGAAGACAAAATCGCAGCGCTGACCCCGCTGCAAAACCGGGGGCTGATGATGAGCGGTATCGCCGCGCTGGTGTTTATCGCCATCATCGCCGCTCTGGTGGTGCCGGAGGCCGCGCCGCTGCGTGACCCGAACACCGGTTCGGTGATCCCTTCCCCGTTCATCAAGGGTATCGTGCCGATCATCATCCTGTTCTTCTTCACCGTCGCCATTACCTATGGCGTAGTCACCAAACAGATCCGTCGGCCGGACGATATTCCCCACCACTTGCTCGATCCGATGAAAAGCATGGCGGGTTTTATCGTGATGGTATTTCCGCTGTCGCAGTTCGTGGCGTTCTTTAACTGGAGCAACATGGGCAAGTTTATGGCCGTCGGCCTGACCGATATGCTGGAAGCCGCCGGCATGAGTGGCGCACCGGCATTTCTCGGCCTGATGTTCCTCTCCGCCTTCCTGTGCATGTTCATCGCCAGCGGCTCGGCGATCTGGTCAATTTTAGCGCCGATCTTCGTGCCGATGTTTATGCTGCTCGGTTTCCACCCGGCGTTCGCCCAGATGATCTTTCGCATCGCCGACTCTGCGGTGCTGCCGCTGGCGCCAATGTCGCCGTTCCTGCCGCTGTTCCTCGGCTTCCTGCAGCGCTACCGCAAAGACGCGCAGCTCGGCACCTATTACGTGCTGATCCTGCCCTATCCTTTGGTGTTCTTCAGCGTGTGGATTTTGCTGCTGCTGGTCTGGTATGCGCTAGGCTTGCCAATCGGTCCCGGCGTCTATCCGAAGCTGGGCTAAACGCTCTGCTATCTCGCCCCGCGCTGGTTCGCGGGGCAGATTCCCTCCCCCCAAGCCCAGTAGAAAGATTGATCTTCCTCACTGCCCAAGCGGCTCTGAGGATTATTTCATTGCCTTGCTAAATCGGTTCTTCTATTTTAGCTAACCATCTGACAACGACAAAAATAGGGATTAAGCATGATGAATCGCGTATGGGTACTGGGCGACGCCGTGATCGACCTGGTGCCGGAAAATGCCAACGGTTATCTCAAATGCCCCGGCGGCGCGCCGGCGAATGTGGCGGTGGGTATCGCCCGGCTCGGTGGCGACAGCGCTTTTATCGGGCGTGTGGGGCAAGACGGCTTCGGCGCCTTTCTGCAGCAGGTACTGAGCGATGAAGGGGTGGATATCGGTCATATGAGACCGGATCCCGACCACCACACTTCCACGGTGGTGGTGGATCTCGATCTGCAGGGTGAGCGCTCATTCACGTTTATGGTGCAGCCCAGCGCCGATCTGTTTTTGCAGCCCGACGATCTGCCGGCTTTCCAACGGGGCGAATGGCTGCACCTCTGCTCCATCGCGCTTTCACAAGAACCCAGCCGCAGCGCGGCCTTTGCGGCGATGGAACGCATTCGGGCGGCCGGTGGCCGGGTCAGTTTCGATCCCAACATCCGCGAAGAGGTCTGGCGCCAGCCGGAAGCGCTGCGCCCCTGCCTGCAAAAGGCGCTGTTGCTGGCTGACGTGGTGAAACTGTCGCGCGAAGAGCTGGCTTTCATCAGCCACCTTGACGATGTAGAGAACGGCATCCGCTGGATGATGCAAACCTACCCGACACGCCTGCTGCTGGTGACGCTGGGCGGCGACGGCGTCTGCGTACACGATGGGCATCGCCTGCGCCATTTCCGCGCGCCGTCGATCGTGCCGGTCGATACCACCGGCGCCGGCGACGCGTTTGTCGCCGGTCTGTTAGCGGCGCTGGCACGCCTTCACGAATTGCCGCAGGAAACGCAGTGGCCGGCGGTTATCGCCCAGGCTCAGGCCTGCGGCGCACTGGCCACCACCGCCAAAGGCGCCATGACCGCCCTGCCCCGCGCCGAAGAGCTCACCGCTTTTCTGCGCTGATCCCCTGCATCCACGGCGATCCCCTGGGCGCCGTGGTCTTTTACTCCCCACGATTTGCGCACTCGATCACAATAGCTGAATCGGGTTAGCAAACTTGATTGCCAGCCTGCTTCTTGATCGTTATCTTTCGCCATGAAAAACCGGTTTAGCAATTTAGCAAAAAATAATAACAACCCTTACCCGGATGATAGACGATGATGAAAAAACTCAGCTATTTGGCGATAACAACAGGGCTTTTCCTCTCTGCTTCCAATGCAGCGGCCTCGGGCAGCGGCAGCATCGAGGCGCGCCTCAACGCGCTGGAACAGCGCCTGGCGCAGGCGGAACGGCGCGCCGCACAGGCTGAAACCCGCGCGACGGCGGCGGAACGCCGGGCGCAACAGCTGGAGCAGCGCACCGCCAACACGGAACGGCAAACCGCGCAGATTGCGCAGCATACCGCCGCGCCGCAAACGCCAATTGCCCCGATCAGCGCACTGAAACTGAATGGATTCAATGATCTGAAACTGTACGGCGACGTGGAGTTCAATCTGGACGGCGCCAGCCGCAGCGGCCAGCTGACGTCGCTGAAAGGCAGCGACCACAAAGACTGGAAGCCTGGCAACAAAGAACGCTGGGATATCAACGGCCGCATTCTGGTCGGGCTGGACGGCTACCGCCGCAATCCGGACGGCAACTTCTCCGGCTTCAGCGTGCAACCGCTGGCAGACATGAGCGGCAAAATGAACCTGGATGACGCCGCCTTCTTCTTCGGCAATGAAAAGAACTGGCAAACCAAAATCGGCCGCTTCGAAGCCTACGACATGTTCCCGCTGAATCAGGACACTTTCATTCAATACTCCGGCAATACCGCCAACGATCTGTACGCCGACGGCTTCGGCTATATCTACATGATGAAAGAAGGCCGCGGCCGCAGCAGCAGCGGCGGCAACCTGATGTTGAGCAAATACGCCGGTGATGTCTATTTCGAGCTGAACACGCTGGTGGAGGACGGTACTTCACTGTTCCAGGACAGCCGCTATCACGGCAACGCCCTGGACAATAAGAAAAACGTCGCCTATTTGCGCCCGGTGATCGCCTGGAAAAAAGACGCCTTCAGCATCGCGGCGGCAATGGAAAGCAACGTGGTAAATAACGCCTACGGGTATCAGGACAGCCAGGGCCGCTTCGTCGATCAGTCCAAGCGCAACGGTTACGGCATGACGATGAGCTGGAACAACAGCGCCGCCAACCCGGATAACGGCGTGGTGGCCAACCTGAGCACCGCCTATCTGGATGCCTCAGGCGAGCAAGACTTCACCGCCGGCGTGAACGTGCTGTGGCGGCGCTTCGAACTGGGTTATATCTATGCCCATAACAATATCAAAGAGTTCAATACCGCCGGGATCGCCGCCGATATCCACAACCCGCTCAGCGAACCGGGCAACTACGACATCCATACCGTTCACGCGTCGTATCAGATACCTAACATTATGAATATGAAGAATTTCAATCTGTATTTAGGCGCCTATGTGTCGCTGCTGGAAGCTAACGCCGACAACAAGATCGCCAACGGCGACAACGATCAACGTTACGGCATGCGCGCCAGATTCAAGTATTTCTTCTGACATCGATTCACGACGCTGCGTCGCAAACTGCGCGGCGGCATTTTTATTTAGCAAGGGGACAACATGGACATTACCGCAACCGCCAACGCGCTGTTGCCGCTGCTCGGCGGTAAAGAGAACATCGCCAGCGCCGCCCACTGCGCCACGCGCCTGCGTCTGGTGCTGGTGGACGACAGCAAGGTGGACAAAGAGGCCATCGGCAAACTGGACGGCGTCAAAGGCTGCTTCAGCAACGCCGGTCAAATCCAGGTAATCTTCGGCACCGGGCTGGTCAACAAGGTGCATGCGGAATTCATCAAGGCGGCGGGCGTCAGCGAATCCAGCAAGGCCGAAGCCGCCGATATCGCGGCGAAAAAGCTCAACCCGCTGCAGCGCATCGCCCGCCTGCTGTCGAACATCTTCGTGCCAATCATCCCGGCGATCGTCGCTTCCGGCCTGTTGATGGGGCTGCTCGGCATGGTGAAAACCTACGGCTGGGCCGATGCCAACAGCTCGCTGTTCATCATGCTGGATATGTTCAGCTCGGCGGCGTTCATTATCCTGCCAATTCTGATCGGCTTCACCGCCGCACGCGAATTCGGCGGCAATCCCTACCTGGGCGCCACGCTCGGCGGCATTTTGACGCATCCGGCGCTGACCAACGCCTGGGGCGTCGCGGGAGGGTTCCACACCATGAACTTCTTCGGGCTGGACATCGCCATGATCGGCTATCAGGGCACCGTGTTCCCGGTGCTGCTGACGGTGTGGTTCATGAGCCTGTTGGAGAAACGGCTGCGCAAGGTGATCCCCAACGCGCTCGATCTGATCCTGACGCCGTTCCTGACGGTGGTGATCTCCGGGTTTGTCGCCCTGCTGTTTATCGGCCCCGCCGGCCGCGCGCTGGGTGACGGCATCTCCTTCGTGCTCAACACGCTGATTGCCCATGCGGGGTGGTTCGCCGGGCTGCTGTTCGGCGGCCTCTATTCCGCTATCGTCATCACCGGTATTCACCACAGTTTCCACGCGGTAGAGGCCGGGCTGCTCGGCAACCCCACTATCGGCGTCAACTTCCTGCTGCCGATCTGGTCGATGGCCAACATCGCTCAGGGCGGCGCCTGCCTGGCGGTGTATTTCAAAACCCGCGACGCCAAAATCAAAGCCATCGCGGTGCCTTCCGCCTTTTCCGCCATGCTCGGCATCACCGAGGCGGCGCTGTTTGGTATCAACCTGCGCTTCGTGAAACCCTTCCTGGCAGCGCTGGCGGGCGGCGCGCTCGGCGGCGCCTGGGTGGTGGCCAACCACGTCGGCATGAACGCGGTCGGGCTGACGGCGATCCCTGGCATGGCGATTGTGCAGGCCAGTTCGCTGGTCAGCTATATCATCGGCCTGGCGATCGCGTTTGGCACCGCCTTCATACTCTCCCTCCTGTTGAAATATAAAACGGACGCGCAATGATGGAAGAACTCAGCTTAATCAAACAGGCGATGCAGGCGGTCATGAACGGCCAGCCACGCGCGCTGCGCGATCCGCACCGCCCGGCCTGGCATCTGGCGCCCAGCGTTGGCCTGCTGAACGATCCCAACGGCTTCATCCAGCACAACGGCGTTTATCACCTGTTCTATCAGTGGAATCCGCTGGGCTGCGATCATCGCAACAAGTGCTGGGGACACTGGCAGTCGAGCGACTTGCTGCGTTGGACGCATCAGCCGCTCGCCCTGGCACCAGGTGCCTGTTACGACAGCCACGGCTGTTATTCCGGCTCGGCGGTGGTGGCGGAAGATAAAATCACGCTGATCTACACCGGCAATGTGAAATTCCCCGACGGCTCACGCACTGCCTATCAATGTCTAGCTCAGGAAAGCGATCGGGGCGAATACCGCAAGCTCGGGCCGGTGCTGCCGCTGCCGGACGGCTACAGCGGGCACGTACGCGATCCCAAAGTGTGGCGTCATCAGGATACCTGGTACATGGTGCTCGGCGCGCGTGACTTGCAGGATCGCGGCAAGGTGCTGCTGCTTCGTTCCAGCGATCTGCGCGGCTGGCAACCGCTGGGCGAGATCGCCGGTTCCGGCCTGCACGACCTGGGTGAATTCGGCTACATGTGGGAGTGCCCAGACCTGTTCTCGCTGGAGGACGCCGACGTGTTGATATGCTGCCCGCAGGGGCTGGCGCCGCAGCCGGAACGCTATCTCAACCGTTATCAGGCCGGCTATCTGCTCGGCAAGCTGGATTACCTGCAGCCGGCCTTCAGCCACGGCGAATTTCGCGAGCTGGACGCCGGCTTCGAGTTCTATGCACCGCAGACGACGCTGGCGGAAGATGGCCGCCGCCTGCTGTTCGGCTGGATGGGCGTGCCCGAGCAAGATGAAGAAGCCCATCCGACGCGCCGTTACGGCTGGATCCACACCATGACCTGCCCACGCGAGCTGTCGCTGCGGCATGGCCGCCTCCACCAGCGCCCGGCGCGCGAGCTGCAACAGCTGCGCGGCGAGCGAGCATGCTGGCAAGGCTGTGCCGATGATGCCCCCGCCTATGCGCTGGGGGCTGCGGAGCTGCAGTTGACGCCGCAGGGCGCGTTCAGCGCCGCGTTTGGCGAGGCAATGACGCTGAACTGGGACGGCGAAAGGCTGCAGCTGACGCGCGCTTCCCTGGCCGACGGCCAGCCGGAGCACCGTTACTGGCGCGGCCCGGTCACGCATCTGCAGTTGCTGTTCGATCGTTCCAGCGTGGAGATCTTCATCAACCGCGGCGAGGCGGTGATGAGCGCGCGCTACTTCCCGGCCAGCGAGCCGCAACTGCGGCTGTCCGGAAGCGCGCCGCTGGCGTTGGAATACTGGCCGCTGACGCCATGCATGCTAGAATGACGCATCCTCCGATGACTTCAGATGGCGTCAGTGAAAAAAAATAAACGCATTACCATCAGTGACATCGCCACGCTGGCCGGGGTGTCGAAATCGACCGCCAGCCTGGTGCTGAACGGCCGCAGCAAGGAATATCGGGTGTCCGACGACACCCGCGACCGCGTTCTGGCGCTGGCGCACGAACACCATTATCAGCCCAGCATCCACGCCCGCTCTTTGCGCTCCAACCGCAGCCACACGCTGGGGCTGGTGGTGCCGGAGATGACCAACTACGGCTTTGCGGTGATTTCGCGCGAGCTGGAAACGCTGTGCCGCGAAGCCGGTCTGCAGCTGCTGATCGCCTGCACCGATGAAAACCCGGCGCAGGAGATGATGGCGGTGAACAGTCTGGTACAGCGGCAGGTGGACGGCTTGATCGTCGCCTCCAGCCAGTTGAACGATGCCGAATACCAGAAGATCAACGCCGGGCTACCGGTGGTGCAGATGGACCGCCTGATCGCCGGTTCCGAACTGCCGCTGGTGATCACCGACTCGGTTAATGCGACCGCCGACCTGGTGGAAAAGGTCGCGCGCCAACATCCGGATGAGATCTATTTTCTCGGCGGGCAGCCGCGCATTTCGCCGACCCGCGATCGCCTCGCCGGCTTCCAGCTTGGCCTGGAGCGCGCCGGCATCACGTGCAAACCGGAATGGATCATCAACGGCAGCTACCACCCCAGTTCGGGTTACGAGATGTTCGCTCAGCTGTGCGCACAGCTGGGGCGTCCGCCCAAAGCGCTGTTCACCGCCGCCTGTGGCCTGCTGGAAGGGGTGTTGCGTTATCTGACGCAGCATCAGCTGATGGAGAGCGATATCCACCTGTGCAGCTTCGACGATCACTACCTGTTCGATTGCATGACGCTGAAGATAGATACGGTCGCGCAAGACTGCCGGGCGCTGGCGCAGCATAGCTTCGACCAGGTGACCGCGCTCATCGACGAGCGGCCGCTGGAACAGCATGCGCTTTATCTGCCGGGCCGCATCCACTGGCGCCATGCCGGTTCCCGGGCGTTGTTAGCCGGGGAGTGATATCTCAGTATCAATAAAAAAGGGCGCCTGAGCGCCCTTTATCGTTGTGCTGCCGCTACTTGGCGGCACCTTCCATGCCCACCAGCCCCACTTTCAGGTAACCGGCTTTACGCAGGGTGTCCATCACGCTCATCAGCGTTTCATAGTCCACGCTCTTGTCCGCCTGGAAGAAGATGGTGGTTTCTTTGTTCGCCTGAGTGCGTTGATCCAGCACCGAAGTCAACTGATCGGCATTCACCGGCTGATCGCCGACGTAGAGCTGCTTGTCGGCCTTCACCGACAGGAACACCGGTTTTTCCGGCCGCGGCTGCGGTTTGGCGGAGGAGGCCGGCAGATCGACGCGAATATCTACCGTTGCCAGCGGCGCGGCCACCATAAAGATGATCAACAGCACCAACATGACGTCGATAAACGGCGTCACGTTGATTTCATGCAGTTCGCCGCTGTCGTCCAGATCTTCATTTAAGCGCATCGCCATGACTCACCCCGCCCGCAGTTGGTGTGCGTGCTGTGAGCGCTTGGCTTCCGCCGTTGCGGCCAGATCCAGATCGCGGCCCTGCAGCAGCAAGACCTGCGCCGCCACGTCGCCTACCTGGGCGCGATGGCCGCTGATGACGCGGGCGAAGATGTTGTAGATAACGACCGCAGGGATCGCCGCCACCAGGCCCATCGCAGTCGCCAGCAGCGCCTCTGCGATGCCCGGCGCCACGACCGCCAGGTTGGTGGTCTGCGAATGGGCGATGCCGATAAAGCTGTTCATGATGCCCCAGACGGTACCGAACAGGCCGACGAACGGCGAGATGGCACCAATGGTGGCGAGGAAGCCGTTGCCGCGGCCCATGTTACGGCTGTAGGCCGCCACGCGGCGCTCGAGACGGAAACCGGTGCGTTCTTTGATGCCGTTGTTGTCGTTGGATTCCGCAGACAGCTCCAGCTCATTTTGCGCATCGTTCAGCAGTACCGCACTGACGCTCTCCGGGGAGAAGTTTTGCGCCAGCTCGGAAGCTTCATCCAGCGAGCGCGCTTCGGCCAGTGCCAACTGCTCGCGGCGCAGACGGCGCTTGGCGCGCAGCAGTTCACTGCCTTTAGCGAACAAAATGGTCCAGGTCACGATAGACGCCAGCACCAGGCCGATCATCACCGCTTTCACCACCGCGTCGGCGTGCTGGTACATGCCCCAAATGGACAGGTCCATGCCGCGGGTTTCCGGTGGCTGGATCGTCGGTGCCGGGTTCACCGGCGTGATGTTCTCCGGCGCGGCGGCTGCAGGTGCCGGCGCGGTGGTCGGCGCAACGCTTTCGGTAACGGCCGGATTGGCCGCCGGCGCTGCCTGCGCGCTGCCGGCCAGCCCCACGACCAGCACCATAGAAGCCATCAGGCTGCGGCCAAAGGCCTTGCCCCACTGCGCCCGGCCCTGGCCGAACGATCCTTGATTTAAATTCTTGCCAGCCGTTTTCACGCTGTGCCTCCACCCATTACCGATCAAAATTAAGGAATAATTCAGCGTGCGATCATATCAAACCAACCGGGGATTGATAGTAGTTCTCATTATTATTTACCAAATAAACGCGAAAATTTTAGCCAGCCCCGCGGCAAAGCGCCAATCCGCGCCCGTTCACCGCCAAACGCTCCTTTTATGGGGTTATTTCGTTACTTTTCTCCCACAACGGTGCAACAAGACCACCCTGCCGAACGACGTCTCGACCGATGAATGGGCTTCTCTCTCGCCGCTCGGCAGAAGGATGAGGCGAGAAATGCGCCGCTGACAGCCAATTATAGCCGTTTCTATATCCAGAAGTTAAAACGTCTGGATGGCTATATCAACTCATGCTAACGTAAGGGCTATCGTAAACGGGCACGTGCAGAGCAACCAGAGGTGAGCCAGGTACCATGACGTCAAAACACATCGAAACCACGCTGATCGGCGCCGGCCGCGGCAAACGCTACACCCAGGGCTCCGTCAATCCCGTCACGCAACGCGCCTCTTCTTTGGTCTTCGACTCCGTCGCCGCCAAAAAGCACGCCACCGCGCAACGCGCCCACGGCGAGCTGTTTTACGGCCGACGCGGCACGCTGACCCACTTCGCCCTGCAAGATGCGATGGTCGAGCTGGAGGGCGGCGCCGGCTGCGTGCTGTACCCCTGCGGCGCGGCGGCGGTGGCCAATGCGATCCTGTCGTTCGTCGGCGCCGGCGATCACCTGCTGGTCACCGGTTCGGCGTACGAACCGACCCAGGATTTCTGCACCCACATCCTCGGTCGCATGAACGTCAGCACCACCTATTTCGATCCGTTGATCGGCGCCGATATCGCCACGTTGATCCAACCCAATACCCGCGTGGTGTTCCTGGAATCCCCCGGCTCCATCACTCTGGAAGTGCAGGATATCCCGGCCATGGTGCAGGCCATTCGTGCCGTGGCGCCGGAGGTGGTGATCATGATCGACAACACCTGGGCGGCAGGCGTGCTGTTCAAGGCGCTGGATTTCGACATCGATATCTCCATTCAGGCCGGCACCAAATACCTGATCGGCCATTCCGATTACATGCTCGGCACCGCCGTCGCCAACGCGCGCTGTTGGGAGCAACTGCGCGAGTACTCCTATCTGATGGGGCAGATGGTGGATGCCGACACCGCCTACATGGCGAGCCGCGGCCTGCGTACCCTGAGCGTGCGCCTGAAGCAGCACGAGCGCAGCAGCATTGAGGTCGCCAACTGGCTGGCCGAACGGCCGGAGGTGGCGACGGTCAATCACCCAGCCCTGCCCAGCTGCAAGGGCCACGAGTTCTACCGCCGCGACTTCAGCGGCTGCAACGGGCTGTTCTCTTTCGTGCTGAAAGAGCGGCTGGATGATGCCCAGCTGGCCGCTTACCTGGACAACTTCAGCCACTTCAGCATGGCCTACTCCTGGGGCGGCTTCGAGTCGCTGATCCTGGCCAACCAGCCGGAAGAGCTGGAAGCCATCCGGCCGGCGGGCGGCGTCGATTTCTCCGGCACGCTGGTGCGCATACACATCGGCCTGGAGAACGTCGAAGACCTGATCGCCGATCTGGCGGCCGGTTTCGATCGCCTCAACGGCGTGCGCTAAGGCGGATTCCGGTAATTTTCTTCGTCTCGTTTAATGTCGGCTTAAGCTATTAGCGGTACACTAACCGGATAACTGTCAGATACGGTAACCGCCGCATCCTGGAGAACGTGACCCCGGGCGCAACCGGCATGCAACAGGACATAAAATGGATGTATTACGAGAGATTATTCATGCGCTTTGGCAACAGGACTTTATCGCCCTCGCCGATCCTAGCGTGATTTGGGTGGTTTATGCCGTGCTTTTCACCACCCTGTTTTTGGAAAACGGACTGCTGCCCGCCTCCTTCCTCCCCGGCGACAGCCTGCTGCTGCTGTCGGGTGCGCTGATCGCCAAAGGCGTGATGGGCTTTGCCCCCACCCTGTTGATTCTGACCGCCGCCGCCGGTCTCGGCTGTTGGCTGAGCTATATCCAGGGCCGCTGGCTGGGCCACACCGGCCTGGTGAAAGGCTGGCTGCTGCAATTGCCGGCGCAATATCACCAGCGCGCTCATAACCTGTTCAATCGCCACGGGCTGACGGCGCTGCTGATCGGCCGTTTCCTCGGCTTCGTGCGCACGCTGCTGCCGACCATGGCCGGCATTTCCGGGCTCAACAGTTCGCGCTTCCAGGTGTTCAACTGGCTGAGTGCGGCGATCTGGGTCTGCGCGCTGGTCGGCCTCGGCTACGCGTTCAGCCAAATCCCTCTGGTGAAACGCTACGAAAGCCAGGTGATGACCGGCCTGATGCTGCTGCCGCTGTTGCTGCTGTTCGTCGGCCTGCTGGGCGCCATGCTGGTGATCTGGCGTAAAAAGCGCGCCTCCTCCTCCTGATCCAGGCGCACTACAGCGCCTTCTCGACCAACGCCAGACTGGCGGGCAACTTGCTCACCAGCGTATCCACCGCCAGCCGCACCTTCAGCGGCAGGTGGGGCGTGTGTGGCCATACCGCATGCGCATCAAAGGCGGCGCCCGGCCGATCGCGCAGTAAGCGCACCAGCGCCCCGCTCAACAGCTGCTCACGCACCAGCCAGCACGGCAGCCAGGCGATGCCGAAACCCGCCGTCGCTGCATCCGCAATCGCCTGCAAATCGTCCATCTGCAACCGGTTATTCGGCATCACGTCCTGCGGTTTGCCGTTCTCGTCCAGCACCCGCCAGCTGCGCCGCGCGCCGGCGCGCATATAGGTCACCGCCTCGTGCTGAGCCAGTTGCTCAATGCTATGCGGTTCGCCGCACCGCTGCAGATAGGCCGGCGAGGCGCACAGCGTCATGCGGTGATCGCCGATACGACGCGCCACCAGCCCGCTGCTGTTGGCCAGCGTGCCGTTACGGATCGCCATATCGAAACCGTCCTCAATCAGATCCACCACCCGATCGCTGAATGACAGCTCCAGCTCCAGGCCAGGGTGCTCACGCGTCAGATCGGTCAGCAACGGCGCAATACACATGCGGCCAAACAGCACCGGCATCGACACCCGCAGCCGGCCGCTGACCTGCCGCTTGCCCGACTCCAGCAACGTTTCCGCGCTGCGGATCTCCTCCAGCGCCCGCAGGCAGCGCTCATAGAACAACGCACCGTCGTCGGTCAGGCTCTGGCTGCGGGTGGTGCGATGAAACAGCCGCACGCCCAGCCGCTGTTCCAGCCGGGCGATGGTTTTCCCTACCGCCGAACGCGACAGGTGCAGCCGACTGGCCGCCAACGCAAAACTGCCCGCCTCCACGGCGGTGACGAATACCGAAATGCCGCTCAATCGATCGCTCATGATTTGTCGCTCTGAAAGAAACAATCTGCGGAAATCTTATCGCCACTGGCGAACCTCTATCAACGATATTATCGACAGGTCGTTAATCGCTGACTTTGGAGAACATCATGACCGACACGATGCAACGCTGGACGATGGATACCCTGGGGCGTGAACACCTGCAGCTGACCACCGAAGCGATTCCGCAGCCGGGGCCACACGAAATCAGAGTGAAAGTGAAAGCGGTAGCGCTCAACTACCGCGACAAAATGATGATTGAAAGCGGCATGGGGCTGACGCTGCCGCAGTCGTTCACCCCCGCCTCTGACATGGCCGGCGAGGTCAACGCCGTCGGGCCCGGCGTCAGCCGGTTCCAACCCGGCGCCCGGGTCATCTCTACCTTCAGCCCCGGCTGGCTCGACGGCCGGCAAAAACCGTACGGCGATGCGCGCCAGGTGCCTTACCACACCCTTGGCGGCTTCTATCAGGGCGTACTGGCGGAATACGTGATTTTGCATGAAGACTGGCTGGTGGCGGCGCCGACGTCGCTGGACGACGCGCAGGCCAGCACCCTGCCGTGCGCCGGGCTGACCGCCTGGTTCGCGCTGGTAGAGCAAGGCAAACTGCATGCCGGCGAGACGGTGCTGGTGCAAGGCACCGGTGGCGTGGCGCTGTTCGCGCTGCAGATCGCCAAAGCGCACGGCGCCGAGGTGTACGTGACCTCCGGCAGCGATGAAAAGCTGGCGCGCGCCCGGGCACTGGGCGCCAGTCACGGCATCAACCGGCTGAACGGCGATTGGGTGGAGGCGGTTTATGCGCTGACGCAGGATCGCGGCATCGACCATGTGATCGACACCGTCGGCGGCCCGAATCTCGGCAACTCAGTACGCGCCGTGGCGGTGGGCGGCCGCATCTCGGTGATCGGCGTGCTGGCGGGCGCCGAGATTTCCGCGCCCGCCGGCCTGCTGCTGCTGAAATCGGCGCAGATCCAGGGCATCGGCGTCGGCCATCGCCGCGCGCTGGAAGATCTGGTGCGCGCCGTGGACGCCGTCAACCTGCAGCCGGTGATCGATCAGGTATACCGCTTCGACCAGCTGCCGCAGGCGTTGGATCATCTCGATCGCGGGCCGTTCGGCAAGATCGTTCTGACCCCGTAAACGCGGCTCAGCCCTCCAGCAGCAGCGGATTGGCATCGCGCAGCCGGGCGACTTCATCGCTCGGCGTCATGCCGAACAGCCGTTTGAATTCACGACTGAACTGCGACGCGCTCTCGTAACCGACGCGGATCGCCGCCGTGCTGGCCTTCAGACCGTCATGCACCATCAACAGGCGCGCCTTATGCAGCCGGTACGATTTCACGTACTGCAGCGGAGAGGTGTTGGTCACCGCCTTGAAGTTATGGTGAAACGCCGACACGCTCATGTTGACCTCGCTGGCCAACTGCTCGACGTTGAGATTGTCGGCATACTGATTTTCTATGCGCCGCAGCGCCTTGGCGATCTGGCTGAAGTGGGTATGTCGATTAACCAGCTCCTGCAGCGACGCACCGCAGGTGCCGCGCAGCACATAGTAGAGGATCTCGCGCACGATCTGCGGCCCCAGCACCCGGGCGTCGAGCGGCTTGGCCATCACGTCCAGCAGGCGTTCAGTGGCACACAGCAGCGCTTCCGTCAGCTCGGCCAGATTTACCCCGTTGCTCTCCGCCCGCGGCTGCATCAGGTAGTCGTCGTCGCCGATGTCGATCAGCAAATCCTGCAGCATTTGGGTATCGATATTGACCGCCAACCCCACCAGCGGCAACTCCGGGCTGGCGAAGGTTTCGCACTCGAACGGCAGCGGCACCGTCATCAGCAGGTAGTTGCGCGGATCGTATTGGAACACCTTGTTGCCGCAATAGCCGACCTTGTGCCCCTGAAAGATGATGACGATCCCCGGTTCGTACATTACCGGTTGACGCGGGCAGTGGCGATCGACATACAGGATCTTCACCCGCGGCACCGGTGACGACGTGTAGCCGTTGCCGGTGGCGATAGCCATCGCCTGGCGTGCCATGCGGCTGCGCAGCGCATCGATTTCAGTCACGGAAACACCCTCTTACAGTCAGAACGATTCGGCATAAATCATAATTTAAAGCTCTCCATTTCTACAGGCAGTTGTAGAAATAGGCAAGAACCAAACAGGAATGTGCATTGTGCGTTGCCGCCAGGTTCCTGACAATACGGGCCAGACACCTTTGCGCCGCGTTGGCGCCCGCCTGACAGAAAGAGAGAAATCAACCATGCAAAACTTCATTCTGCATACCCCAACCAAAATCCTGTTCGGCAAGGACCAAATTGCCGACGTGGCCGGCCAGATCCCAGCGGACGCACGCATCCTGATCACCTACGGTGGCGGCAGCGTGAAGAAAAACGGCGTGCTGGATCAGGTGTACAGCGCGCTGGCCGGCCGTGACGTGCGTGAGTTCTCCGGCATCGAGCCGAACCCGACCTACGAAACCCTGATGAAAGCGGTCGAGGTGGTGAAAGCGGAAAACATCGATTTCCTGCTGGCGGTCGGCGGCGGTTCGGTGGTTGACGGCACCAAGTTCATCGCCGCCGCGGCCCGTTATACGGCCGACAGCGATGCCTGGCATATTCTGCAGACCGTCGGCAGCCACATCGCCGACGCGGTGCCGATGGGCTGCGTGCTGACGCTGCCGGCCACCGGTTCCGAGTCCAACAGCGGCGCGGTGATCACCCGGAAGAGCAGCGGCGACAAACAGCACTTCTTCTCGCCGCTGGTGCAGCCGCGCTTTGCCGTGCTGGATCCGGTCGTGACCTACTCGCTGCCGCCGCGCCAGGTAGCCAACGGCGTGGTCGACGCCTTCGTACACACCCTGGAACAGTATCTGACCTACCCGGTCGACGCCAAGGTGCAGGATCGCTTCGCCGAAGGCCTGCTGCTGACCCTGTTGGAAGACGGCCCGCGCGCGCTGGCCGAGCCGGAAAACTATGCGGTGCGCGCCAACGTGATGTGGAGCGCTACCATGGCGCTGAACGGCCTGATCGGCGCCGGGGTGCCGCAGGACTGGGCGACCCACATGCTGGGCCATGAACTGACCGCCATGCACGATCTCGACCACGCACAAACGTTGGCCATCGTGCTGCCGGCGCTGCTGCACGAGAAGAAAGCGCAGAAGCGCGAAAAACTGCTGCAGTACGCTGACCGCATCTGGGACCTGCGCGAAGGCAGCGAAGACAGCCGCATCGACGGCGCCATCGCCGCCACCCGCGCCTTCTTCGAACAGATGGGCGTGCCGACCCGTATGGCGGATTATCAGCTCGACGGCAGCAGCATTCCGGCGCTGCTCGACAAGCTGCATCAGCACGGCATGACCGCACTGGGCGAGCATCAGGACATCACCCTGGACGTCAGCCGCCGCATTTATGAAGCGGCGCGTTAATCGCAAAACGGCGATTTTTTGCTAGGCTTTAGTCTCCGTCAGCCATTTTTCGCCGCATCCGGCGCCCGGCCGATCGCCGGGCGCCGTCGGGCGCCTCAGCGCGCCGCCGATCGTTTCGCACCCTTCGTCTTACCGCTCATTCGCAGGGAGAGCGGGGAGAGAATCGCCCTCCCGCCACCGCTGAAATTAGGCTGGCAAACCCGGCAACCGCCCATTTTGCCAACTAGAATTTATCTATAGCCGTTTCGGTGCCGCAGGCGCCGCAATCCGTACACAAGGAGATGCGCATGACAACGCAACAACCCATCATCAAACTCCACGATGGTAATCTGATGCCGCAGTTGGGTCTCGGCGTTTGGCAGGCGAGTATTGAAGAGACCACCCGCGCGGTCAGCAAAGCGCTGGAGATCGGTTACCGCTCCATCGACACCGCCGCGATCTACAAGAACGAGGAAGGCGTCGGCGCCGCGCTGCAGTCCAGCGCGCTGCCGCGCAGCGACCTGTTCATCACCACCAAGCTGTGGAACGACGATCAGGGCGATCCGCTGGCGGCGCTGGAAACCAGTCTGGAAAAGCTCAAGCTGGACTATGTGGATCTGTATCTGATCCACTGGCCGCGCCCACAGCAGGATCAATACGTCTCCGCCTGGCGCGAGCTGATCAAACTGCGCGAACAAGGCCTGGTGAAAAGCATCGGCGTATGCAACTTCCATACGCCGCACCTGCAGCGTCTGTTGGATGAAACCAACGTGGCGCCGGTCGTCAACCAGATCGAGCTGCACCCGCTGCTGCAACAGCGCCAGCTGCGCGCCTGGAACGCTACGCACCATATCGCCACCGAATCCTGGAGCCCGCTGGCGCAGGGCGGTGAAGGGGTATTCGACCAGCCGCTGATCAAGGCCCTGGCCGAGAAATACGAGAAAACCCCGGCGCAAATCGTGGTGCGCTGGCACCTGGACAGCGGTCTTATCGTGATCCCGAAATCCGTCACGCCGTCGCGCATTCGCGAAAACTTCGAGGTATTTGATTTCAAACTCGATAAGGACGAACTGGGCGAGATCGCCAAGCTGGACGTCGGCAACCGCCTGGGGCCGGATCCGGATACCCTGTAAACCCACGCTCAAGCCCTCTCCCGCCGGAGGGGGCTTTTCCTTCCCACACATTGCTCCTTTGCGCCGCCTGACGTTATGATGACGACGCCGGAGGCTCCGGCCACCGGTTAACGCCGTTAAAAAACAGACAAGCACGGAGCACCATGAAATTCTCTTTCTCACACGGGTCACGGCTGGGCATGCTTTGCATCATGCTGGTGCTGGCGGGTTGCGCCGGCAAGAAACAGCGCGTCAGCTACGATCGCCACGCCTTCGATAGCGCCATCAAAGACGCCGCCAGCGAATACGGCGTGGACGCCAAGCTGATCACCGCCATGATCCAGGTGGAGTCCGGCTTCAACCCTTCCGCAGTGAGCAGATCCAATGCGATCGGCCTGATGCAGCTGAAAGCCGATACCGCCGGCTGCGATGCCTACCGCTACAAAGGCAAACGCGGCTGCCCGGACGACGATGACCTGCGGGATCCCGACACCAATATCGATCTCGGCGCCGCCTATCTGGCCACCTTGCAAAAACAACAGCTTAAAGGGATCGCCAATCCCGTCACGCTGCGCTACGCCACCATCATCGCCTACGTCAACGGCACCGGCGCGCTGCTGCGCACCTTCTCCAGTAATCGCCAGCAGGCGATCGCGATGATCAACAACCTGTCGCCAGAAGCCTTTAACTGGCACGTGCGCAAATACCATCCCGCACCGCAGGCGCCGCGCCATTTGATGAAAGTGGAAGCCGCTTACGAACGGTTGTAATTAGCTAAAGTAAAAAGGAGAACCCGGGGGTTCTCCTTTTTGTTTGCGCACGCGGCGTGGTCGTTACGGCTTGGCCTTGCGAATCGGCTTGCGCGGCGGCCGGTTGGACGGCGTGCGCTGCCGATTAATATCGGTATGTTTGGTCAGCGCCGGCCGGGTGTGGCGCTGCAGCCGTTTCGCCTCGCGCTGCTCGTCGATGCTCGGCGCCGGCACCAGACACTCGCGGCGGCTGCCGATCAGGTGCTTCAGCCCCATCTCTTCCAGCGCGGTGCGGATCAGCGCCCAGTTGGCAGGATCGTGGTAACGCAGCAGCGCCTTATGCAGGCGACGCTGGCGCTCGCCGCGCGGCACCACCACGTCTTCACTCTTGTACCCCACCTTGCTCAGCGGGTTTTTGCCGCTGTAATACATGGTGGTGGAGTTGGCCATCGGCGAAGGATAGAAGTTCTGCACCTGATCGAGGCGGAAACGGTTCTTCTTCAGCCACAGCGCCAGGTTCACCATGTCTTCATCGCGGGTGCCCGGGTGCGACGAGATGAAGTACGGGATCAGGTACTGCTCTTTGCCCGCCTGCTTCGAATAGTGATCAAACAGCTGCTTGAAGCGATCGTAGCTGCCCATGCCGGGTTTCATCATCTTTGACAGCGGGCCTTCTTCGGTGTGCTCCGGCGCGATCTTCAGGTAGCCGCCGACGTGGTGGGTCGCCAGTTCCTTGATATAGCGCGGATCTTCCACCGCCAGATCGTAACGAACCCCGGAAGCGATCAGGATCTTCTTGATGCCCTCCAGCGAACGCGCGCGGCGGTAAAGCTTGATGGTCGGCTCGTGGTTAGTGTCCATATAAGTGCAGATCTCCGGATACACGCACGAGGCGCGGCGGCAGGTCTGCTCGGCGCGCGGGTTAGTGCAGCGCAGCATGTACATGTTAGCGGTCGGGCCGCCCAGATCGGAGATCACGCCGGTAAAGCCCGGCACCTTGTCGCGGATCTCTTCGATTTCGCGAACGATCGAATCTTCCGAACGGCTCTGGATGATGCGCCCTTCATGCTCGGTGATCGAACAGAACGAACAGCCGCCGTAGCAACCGCGCATGATGTTCACCGAGAAACGGATCATGTCATAGGCCGGAATGCGATCCTGGCCATAGGACGGGTGCGGCACACGCTGATAAGGCAGGGCAAAGACGCTGTCCATCTCCGGCGTGGTCAGCGGGATCGCCGGCGGGTTGATCCACACGTAGCGGTCACCGTGTTTCTGCATCAGCGCGCGGGCGCAGCCTGGGTTGGTTTCATGGTGCAAAATGCGCGAGGTGTGCGCATACAGCACCTTATCGCCCTTCACTTTCTCGAAGGACGGCAGCAGCACGTAGGTCTTCTCCCACGGCTTCGGCTTGGCGGCGCGCACCGTGACAGGCTTGGCTTCCGGCTCTTTCGGCTTGGCGCCGTCGGCGCACGGCAGATCCTCGCCGTACGGGTTCGGGATAGGTTCGATGCGGCCCGGCTTGTCGAGGCGGGTGGAATCCACGCCGCTCCAGCCCGGCAGCGCTTCTTTGCGCATCACCGCGGTATTGCGAATATCGTGGATATCGCCGATTTTCTCGCCGGCGGCCAGACGGTGCGCCACTTCCACCAGCGGGCGTTCGCCGTTGCCGTAGATCAGCATGTCGGCTTTGGAGTCCACCAGCACCGAACGGCGCACGGTATCCGACCAATAATCGTAGTGGGCGATGCGGCGCAGGCTGGCTTCGATGCCGCCCAACACGATCGGCACGTCTTTATAGGCTTCTTTGCAGCGCTGGCTGTAGACCAGGGTGGCGCGATCCGGGCGTTTGCCGCCGACGTTGCCGGCGGTGTAAGCATCGTCGTGGCGCAGTTTGCGATCGGCGGTATAGCGGTTGATCATCGAGTCCATGTTGCCGGCGGTGATGCCGAAGAACAGGTTCGGTTTCCCCAACCGCATGAAATCTTCTTTGTTGCTCCAGTCCGGCTGCGCGATGATGCCGACGCGGAAGCCCTGCGCTTCCAGCATGCGGCCGATGATCGCCATGCCGAAGCTCGGGTGGTCGACATAGGCGTCGCCGCTGATGATGATCACGTCGCAGCTGTCCCAGCCCAGTTGATCCATCTCGGCTCGCGACATCGGTAAAAACGGCGCGGTGCCATAACATTCCGCCCAATAAGGCTTATAGGAAAACAGTTCACGATCGGGTTGGATCAGGCTGGTGGTGCTCATTCTGCCGCTCTTTTTACAGGTTAATTAATCGCCGGGCGGCGATTATACGCACTAGTGACAAAAAGAGCATGGTTATTTCGCTAACCATTCACCTCGAATTCATAAACATCGCTGCGGCACAAGATATCACTGTACTCCAATGCCTCGCCCCGGGCGTTGCGGCTGGTCTGGATGATGTGCAACAACGGCGCGCCGCACGGTACGTTGAGCAGTTCGGCGACCTCGTCGCTGCAGGATACCGCCTTCAACAGAAAGTGTTTATCTTCAGGCACGATGCCGCGCGATTGCCATAGCGCATACAGCGAATGTTCCAGCTGCCCCGGTTCTGGCAGGAAGCGCGGCGGTATATAGGTAGTTTCCAGCGAGACCGGGCTGCCGTTCAGCAAGCGCAACCGCCGCAGTTTAATCACCTCGTCTCCCTCCGCCAGCCCCAGCGCCGCCGCGGCCTTGGCCGGTGCGCCGACCCGGGTGCGCAGCAGCCATCGATTGCTGACGCGGCTGCCGTGACGCAGCGCCTGAGCGGTGAAACCGCTGTCCTTATCGAGGGAATAACCAATGTGCATCGCCACGCGGGTACCGACGCCCTGCTGCCGCGAAATCAGCCCCTTCTCCTCCAGCAGCTTCATCGCCTTGCTGACGGTGACGCGCGACAGCGCCAGGCCTTCCGCCATCTGCCGTTCCGGCGGCAAAAACGCCTCCGCCGCCAACACCTGCTGCCTGATTGCAGTTTCTATCGCCGTCGCCAGCTGAATATAACGCGGCGCTACCGCCCCCTGCGCCAGATGGCCACGCAGCCAGGCCATAAAATCCGTCATTCGCCCGCCCTCCTGCTTATGCCATTTGTCTGAATTTCATTTTTATCCTATCGCCTGTCCAGCGATAAGCCCCTCACCTTAACTAAAATATCGCTAATGTTTTCAGAGTGGCATCACAATTTTTGCCTAATGGACTTTCATTGGATCTAGATCGCGCGTAATCTGTGCTTATTGATGTTGATACATCAATAGCACCAACACCAGGGACCCACTTTAAAAACAATAAAAAACCCGCTGCCAGCCCTAAAGGATACCCTTGATGGCCGGCAGCGGGCATATACTGCCAGCACAAACGGCCGATAATAAGCAACGGAGCTAATGGATAGCTTGCTCACGGCTCATAGCCGCGTCACAGGATCCTATCGCGTGAGCGAACCGGACTGATGTCGGCAAATAGAAACGTACCCGCTTCGCCAACCCCCGCTGCAGACCCACTCTTTGGCTACACTCATTGGCGCCGTGCGGCCGACGTGCCTCACCCGATAAGGCGGATACCGCCCTCATTTTGACAGACCTGGCGGTCTCAGCCGCTACACACTGCGCGGAATCAGCGTCGTCCCCCAACAACGGGATAGCCGGCCTCAACCGCGCCAACGGAATCGATTTTCAGTCAACTGCGGCGGCCCTCGCGGCCCTGCGCAACAGGGATCATTTGCTATGACCGATATCAATCGCAATGAAGCATGGAAGGTAGAGAGCACCGGTATCGACCGGGTGCCGGACGCGGAGCAGACCGGCAAGCCCATCGAGCTATTTTGGATCTGGTCGGCGGCCAATATCGGCATCCTCGGCGTGGTGTACGGCGCCATCATCGTCGGCTTCGGCTTATCTTTTCTGCAATCGGTACTCGCCGCGCTGGTCGGCGTCGCCAGCTTCGTGCTGGTCGGCCTCACCAGCTTCGCCGGCAAGCGCGGGCGCACCTCTACGCTGACGCTGTCGCGAGTGATTTTCGGGCTGAAGGGCAACGTGGCGCCCACCCTGTTCAGTTGGATCAACCTGATGGGCTGGGAAGCGGTCAACGTGATCACCGGCACCCTGACGCTGGCGGCGCTGTTCGAGGCCTTCGGGTTGGGGGCCAGCCACCTGCTGACCGCGCTCAGCCTATTGTTGTTCGGCGGGCTCACTGTCGTCGTCAGCCTGCTGGGGCAAAATACCGTGGTCTGGATGCAAAGCTGGTTCAGCCGCATCTTCGGCACCATGACGCTGATCGTGGTGCTCTATATCCTGTTCAACACCGAGTGGAGCCAAGTGTTGGCGCTGCCTTCCGGCAGTTGGTTGACCGGCTTCCTGCCGGCGGTATCGGTGATCGCCGCCGGCACCGGCATCAGCTGGGCAATCGCCGGCGCCGATTACAGCCGCTATCAAAGCCCGAGCTCGTCGAGCAAAGGCATTTTCGCCGCGGTGATGGGCGGCGCCTGTTTGCCGCTAATGCTGCTGATGCTGGCCGGTATTCTGCTTTCCGTGCAGCTGCCCGATCTGGCCAGCGCCGCCAACCCCATCGCGCTGATTGGCTCGGTGCTGCCCGCCTGGATGGCGATCCCTTATCTGCTGGCCGCCACCGCCGGCATCGTCACCATCGCGGTGCTCAGCCTGTATTCAGCCAGCCTTAACCTGCTGACCATCGGCGTGCAGGTCAAACAGTGGTTGGCGGTATCGATCGACGCGGTCGTGGTGCTGGGCATCGCCCTGTATGTGCTGTTCATCTCCGGCGACTTTATGGGGCCGTTCATCTCCTTCCTGGTGTTCTGCGGGGTGTTCCTGGCGGCCTGGGAGGCGATTTTCCTGCTCGATTACCTGTGCCTGCGCCGTCGCCACGGGTATGATGGCAACGCTTTGTACGGCCTGCATGGCCAGAACCGCGGCGTGCGCAAAGCCCCGCTGTTTTGCTGGTTCCTCGGCGCCCTGTGCGGCCTGCTGGTCACTAAAACTGGTTTTATCGACGGCCCGCTGGCCAAAGGCTTGTTTGCCGATTCCAGCCTGGGGCTGTTTGTGTCGTTTGCGGTGAGTCTGATCGCTTACGGTCTGTACCTGACCCAACGCAGAGAACATCAATGAGTGAGTGGGAAGCTGTAACACCTGTCCTGGTGATTGGGGGCGCGGTCGGCGATCTGGTGATGACGCTGCCCCGCCTGCCGACCAGCGGCGAAGATATCGAAGCCCAGCCGCAGGCGCGGCAAATCGGCGGTTGCGCGTTCAACGTGGCGCGCGCGCTGACGCGCCTTGAAGTGCCGGTGATCAACGGCATGCCGGTTGGCAACGGCGAATGGGGCGCGGCGATCGAAGCCGCCATGGGCGAACTGGGGCTGGAGGTGCTGTTGCGCCACGGCCAGATGGACAACGGCTGGTGCCTGGCGCTGGTGGAGCCGAACGGCGAACGCACCTTCATCACGGTTTCCGGTTGCGAAAGCCAATGGAATAAAGCGCAGCTGGCCACGCTGCCGCTGACGGAACACACCCTGATCTACGCCAGCGGCTACGAGCTGGCGGGCGAAAACGGCGAAGCGCTGCGCGAGTGGCTGACGCGCATGCCGTTCGACCAACCGCGTCTGATCGATCCCGGCCCGCGCATCGCCCAGCTCAGCGAAGATTTCTTCGCTATGCTCAGCGACAGCCACACCCTGCTGACGCTCAACCGCGCCGAAGTGGCCGCGCTGTGCGGCGCCGGCGACGCGGTGGAGGCCGCGCAGCGCTATGCCGCCGCCCGTAACCTGACGTTGATCTGTCGCCTGGATCGCGACGGCGCCTGGATCTGCGACGGCCGCACGCCGCCGCTGCACATTCCCGCCTATCCGGTAGACGTGGTCGATACCATCGGCGCGGGCGATGCCCACTGCGCCGGTTTGTTGGCGGGCCTGTCCGCCGGCTGGCCGCTGCCGCAGGCGGTCGATCTGGCCAACCGGGTCGCCGCTTGCGTGGTGGCCAGCCTCGGCGCCGCCAATCCGCCGGACCGGCACCAACTGCAACAGCGCTTCCCTCAGGCCTGACGTTTCAAGGCGCCGTCACTCGGCGCCTTCTGCCTTAGTGCGCCGCCGCCGCGCTCTCCTGCGGCGAGTGGCGATAGTTGAAGCTCAACGCGAACACAATCCCCAGTACCAGTGTATACAGCGCAAACACCAGCCAGATGCTCTGCCAGTCTTTCACGCCGTCATGACTGAAGAAATCCACCACTTCGCCGCTGGCGAGCGCACCCACATAGGCGCCCAACCCGTTCACCATGGTCATGAACAGCCCCTGCGCGCTGGCGCGAATGCGGTGATCGGCCTCTTTCTCGACGAAGATGGCGCCGGAGATATTAAAGAAGTCGAACGCACAGCCGTAGACGATCATCGACAGCAGCAGCAGAACGAAACCAAAGCCGACCGGCGTGCCGTACGCCAGGAACAGGAAACGCAGCGTCCAGGCCGCCATGCTGATCAGCATCACCTGCTTGATGCCGTAACGGCGCAGGAAGAAGGGAATGGTAAGGATAAAGAACACTTCGGAGATCTGCGACAGCGACAGCAGCACCGCTGGATACCTGACGCTGAGGCTGTCCTGATACAGCGGATTGAGCGACAGATCGTGCAGAAACGGGTTACCGAAGGTATTGGTTATCTGCAGCGCCGCGCCAAGCAACATGGCGAACAGGAAAAACAGCGCCATGCGCCGCTGGCGGAACAACACCAGCGCATCCAGCCCCAGCACGCTCACCCAGCTCTTCGACTCGGCCGCGCGGTTGGTCGGGCAGCGCGGCAGCGTCAGCGAATAGGCGGACAGCAGCAGCGACGCCGCAGAAGCCAGATACAGCTGCAGATTGCTGAGCTCGATTTGGCTAAAGCCGACCAACCACATCGCCAGAATGAATCCCACGGTGCCGTACACCCGCACCGGCGGAAAGTCCTTCACCGTGTCAAAGCCGTGCTTCTCGAGGCAAAAATAGGAAATGGCGTTGGAGAGCGCGATGGTCGGCATATAGACCATGGCGTTGAACAGCATCACCCAGAACATCAGCATCGGTTGCTCGACCTGCGCCGCGCAGTACAGCGCCAGCGCCCCGAACAGGTGGCAAAGCGCATACAGGTAGTTGGCCTTCATCCACCGATCGGCGATGATGCCCGCCAGCCCCGGCATGATCAGCGCGGCGATGCCTTTGGCGCTGTAGACCATCCCCACCTGCATGCCGCTGAAATGCAGCGTGTTGATCATGTAGGAGCCCAGCGTCACCAGCCAGGCGCCCCAAATAAAGAACTGCAGGAAAATCATGACTTTTAATCGTGTTTTTATCGCCATCGCCATCACCTTGTTATTATGCTTTCAACGATGATTGGTGCGGCGGGCCCCCTGCAGCCCGCCGCCGGTTTGCTTGCGGTCTTACAGCGTTTTGAACAGCTCGCGGATAAGGCGCATGAAATCGTCCGCCGCCAGCGCCGCGCAGCTGAGCGTTTGTTCATGGGAGAGCGGCGTGTCCGACAACCCTTCGGCGTAGTTGGTCATCGCGGACACCACCAACACCTTGAGACCGCAGTGGCGCGCCGTCAGGACTTCCGGCACGATCGACATGCCCACCACGTCGCAGCCCAGGGTCCGCATCATGCGGATCTCCGCCGGCGTTTCGAAATTCGGCCCGGTGTAGGCGGCGAATACCCCTTCCGCCAGCGGGATGCCCGCGCTTTCGGCCACCGCCGCCAGTTGGGCGCGCAGATCGCGATCGTAGGCGTTCGCCAGGCTGAAGAAGCGCGGCCCGAAGCGCTCGTCGTTGGCGCCGACCAGCGGCGATTCCGGCATGAAGTTGATGTGATCGGTAATGGCCACCAGGCTGCCCGGCGCCACCGAGCGGCGCAGCGAACCGGCGGCGTTGGTCGCCAGCAGGAATTCGCAGCCCAGCAGTTTGAAGGTGCGCACTGCGGTGGTCATCACCTGCATGCCGCGTCCTTCATAGAAATGACCACGCCCTTTCATGCACAGGACCGGCACGCCCTCCAGCTTGCCGGCGACCAGTTGCCCGGCGTGGCCGGCGACGCCGCTCACCGGGAAACCCGGCAGCTCCGCGTAGTCGAGGGTGACGGTTTCGGTCATCACCTCCGCCAAAGCGCCGAGCCCGGAGCCGAGAATCAAGGCCGCTTTCGGCTGGAAGCCCGGCAAACGGGTGCGGACGACATCGGCGCAGGTAAAAGCATCTTCTTGATTAAACATCGTATTCTCTCTTTCAGCGGGGGATAATAATCCCCATAGTAGAGAGCGAGGCGCGGCCGAGACCAATACATTCTTGGCGGCCGATTTATTCCATTTACCTATAAGTTGAGCTGCGTCACAGGAGGCGTTACCCCGGATGAACCCGCCCCAAGCCCTGCCCGATCCCGGCCGGATTAACTTCCGCCTGCTGCACTATTTCCGCGTGGTGGCGGAAGAGATGAACTTCACCCAAGCGGCGCGACGGCTGAATATGTCACAGCCGCCGCTCAGCAAGCACATCAAGGATCTGGAAAGCCAGCTCGGGGTGGTGCTGTTCAAACGCACCACCCGCTCCATGACGCTGACGCCGGCCGGCCGCACGCTGCTGCGCAACGTCGAGCGACTGCTGGATCAGGCCGACAGCGCGCTGCATCAGGTGCAACAGATGGGGCGTGGCGAAGGCGGCCATATGGTGGTCGGTATGGTCGGCACCTCGGCCTGGGGCGGCCTGATCGCGGCGCTGCGGCGATTCAGCGAGCGGAGCGCCGGCGTCACCTGGTCGTTGAACGAGCTGACGCCCAGCCAGCAAATCATCACGCTGCAAAAGCGGCATATCGACATCGGGGTCTGGCGAGAGGCACAGCAACAGACGCTGCCGGGGTTGACCTGCCAACGGTTGGCAAGCGAAAGCATCGCCGTCGTGCTGCCGCTTGATCATCCGCTGGCGCAGCAGGAAAACATTCCGCTGGCGGCGCTGCAGAACGATAGCTTCATCGTGCTGCCGCCGCATGAGGCCAGCCTGGGGCTGTATCTGCACAATCTGTGCCTGCAGCAGGGATTTTTGCCGGACGTCGCTTATCAGGTTAACGAGCCGCAAACCCTGCTGGCGCTGGTGGCGGAAGGCTGCGGCATTACGCTGCTGCCGGACAGCTACGGCCGCATTCCGTGGCCCGGCGTACGCTTTTGCTCGCTGCAACAGGCGCCGCCGGCGGATCTGTACGCGGTTTACCGCGCAGACAGCGTCACGCCGGTGGTGCAGGCCTTCCTGGAGATGCTGCGGGCGCCCTAAGCGGCCCGCAGAGCGGGTTACATTGTCGGCTGTACCATCAGCTGGCCGGCGGTGCCGCGATCGGCCATCTCCAGCGTCTGGCTGTAATACAGGAACGGGAAGTGTTCGGAGGTAGGTTGGTTGAAATACACCAACAGCTCGACGTCGCCATCGACCCAGACGGTGTCCTTCCAGCCGCGATCTTCCGCCATCGGCTGCGCGCCGTTGACGCGTTTGATCAGGAACTGCACGCCCTGAATATGGAACGACTGCGGCGTATCCGCGTGAATGTTCCAACGTTCCCAGGTGCCTTGCTGTGCCTGTACGTCGATGCGGTTCATGTCCCAAATCGCGCCGTTGATGCCGGCGCCGCCGTCGCCCAGGCGGAAATCGCGGGTGCGACTGGCGCTGCCGTCCAACAGCTGATCCGCCAGCAGGCGCATCGGCAGGTTGTCGGTCACCAGCGGCAGCAGGCCGGTCGGGCGCAGCGTCAGCACCTGGGTGGACACCAGAATGCTCGACGGCTCGAACAGGCCGCGCAGGCGATCCATGATGCCCGCCGCTTCACCGGCGGTGATGGTCACCTCCTCGCCCTTCGACATGTCGATCAGCACTTCCCGGCGTTCGCCCGGCGCCAGCGAAAGCTGTTGCACCGCGACCGGCGCAGGCAAGAAGCCCTGATCGCTGGCGATCACGTTGAACGGCCGCCCGTCGCTGAGCTGCAGGGTATAACGCCGCGCGTTGGAGGCATTTAGAAGGCGCAAACGCACCCAGCCGCGCGATACGTCGACATACGGGTTTTGCACGCCGTTAACCAACAGCGTATCGCCGACAAAGCCGCCCTGCGACGGCGCGTCGTATTGTGGCGTGCCGAAGTTATCGAAGCGTTTGTCTTGAATGATCAACGGGAAATCGTCGACGCCATAGTGGTTGGGCAGCGGCAGCGCTTTGCTGACGGCATCCTCCACCAGCCACAGCCCGGCCAACCCGTTGTAAACGTGCGGCGCCATACGGTTTGGGGTGTTGGCGTGGTACCAGCAGGTAGCCGCCGCCTGACGGATGGGCAGCACCGGCGACCAGTCAACGTTGGGTGACATCATGCGCGGCGCGCCGCCCATCAGGGTGCCCGGCACCTGCAGACCGCTGATGGTCATCGCCACCGGCTCCTGCAGACGGTTGCTGTAAATCAGTTTGACGTCGTCACCGCTGTAAACCCGCACCGTCGGCCCCAGGTACATACCGTTGATGCCCCACACCGCCGCTTTGCGGTTATCCATAAACGCCCAGTGGGCGCGCTGCAAGGTCAGGAACAGCGGCTGACCGCGGCGAGACTCCAGCAGCGGAGGAATGGGTAACGGGGTCTGCGTTCCGCTCGCTTCAGCCCTCAGCGGCACGGCGCCAGCGCACAGCGCCAGGCCCGATGCCTGTAAAAACTGACGTCGACTGAGTGACATATCTTCTCCATGAAAAGCAATAACTAAACCGTGTGCAAAACCCAAACGCCCGCCAATCAAGATTAGCAGGCGTTCAGGCGTTAACGGCGCTGAACGCCAATTAAAACCTTATTCTTTGAAGCCGGTAGACTCTTATTTTTTGGCGGCGTTGCGCTGGGCGACTTCAGCGTCCAATTCGGCGATTTTCGCCTCCATCAGCTCGCGGCAATGGGCCGCCAGCTCGCGCACGTTTTCTTTGCCGTATTTGCTGGTATCCACCGGCGCCAACATCTCGACGATCACATGCCCGTTATTCCAGCGATTAAGATTTATATTACCGCTGGTGGTGGATACACAGATCGGTACAATCGGCACGCCGGCGGCGATGGCCGCGTGGAACGCGCCGGTTTTAAACGGCATCAGCCCACGGCCACGGCTGCGGGTTCCTTCCGGGAACATCCAGATAGAAATGTCTTTCTTTTTGAACTGCTCCGCCACCTGGGCGATGGTGCCGTGCGCCTTGGCGCGATTATCACGATCTATCAGCAGATTACCGGTCAGCCAATACAGCGGGCCGAAAAACGGGATCCATACCAGACTTTTTTTACCGACGGTCACGGTGCGCGGCTGCACAATATTAGAAGCCGTCACCATGTCGTAGTTATTTTGGTGGTTGGCGATATAGATGCACTTGCCGTTGTTGGCCGCATCGGCCGGCACGCGGGTTTCAACCTTGATGCCGAACAGCGTCGACAGGCGGCCGAAAAGATGGCCGAAGGTCGCCACATGGCGGGGGTTGCGCGGGCTGAACAAGCAATAAATAGAACCGAAAATACACACCAGAATACAGAAGAGAGTGGCGAGAACGGCACGCAAAATCAATAACATAACAACCTCATTAGCACACTGCCAACGCAGTTTACTTCGCTGCGCAGATTCCTTTACTCATTATTTGCCGGCCGGGCGATAAGCACGCCCATGTCGCCCGCATTTCTCGCTATTTTCCTGCCAGGCGGCAGTACGCACAATAATTTTATGCGCAGAAATGTTAACTATTTGGAAAATAAACGCCAGCAAAAATAAATAAGGCGGCCACAGCATGCTGCGACCGCCCGTTAACGCTAGCGCCAACGCTTACTCTTCGCTGTCGCCACCCGACGCCCGCACCGGCGCATCCACTTCGACGCGATCGATGCGCTGCAGGCCACGCGGCAGCTGGGTCCCCTTGCGGCCGCGCTCCGCGCGGAACTTCTGCAGATCTTCCGGGCGCAGCGTCAGCTTGCGTTTGCCAACGTGCAACGTGACGGACGCCTGCGGCGGCAGCACGAACAGCCAGGCCAGCTTGTCTTCACCGGCTGCGGCCTGCGCCGCCGGAATGGAGACGATCTTGTTGCCCTTGCCCTTCGACAGCTGCGGCAGATCGGCGACCGGGAACATCAGCATGCGCCCGGCGGCGGTGATCGACAGCAGCATATCGTCTGCGCCGTGAATTTCCATCGGCGGCAGCGCTCTGGCGTTGTCCGGCAGCGTGATCATCACCTTGCCGGCGCGGTTGCGCGCCACCAGATCGTTGAAGGTACAGACGAAGCCGTAACCGGCGTCGGACGCCATCAGCAGCTTCTGATCGTCGGCCGCCATCAGCACCTGCTCAATGGTGGCGCCCGGCGGCGGTGTCAGCTTGCCGGTCAACGGCTCGCCCTGCCCGCGTGCCGACGGCAGCGTCATCGGATCGAGCGCATAGCTGCGCCCGGTAGAATCGATGAACACCACCGGCTGGTTGCTCTTGCCGCGTGCCGCACCACGGAAACTGTCGCCGGCCTTGTAGCTCAACCCGGCAGGATCGATATCGTGGCCCTTGGCGCTGCGCACCCAGCCCATTTCCGACAGCACAATGGTCACCGGCTCGGACGGCACGAAGTCATGCTCGCTCATCGCCTTGGCTTCCGCACGCTCGGTCAGTGGTGAACGGCGATCGTCGCCATAGGTTTGCGCATCGGCCTGGATCTCTTTCTTGATCAGCGTATTCAGCTTGCGCTCGGACGCCAGCAGCGCCTGCAGCTGATCGCGCTCTTTCGCCAACTCATCCTGCTCACCGCGGATCTTGACCTCTTCCAGTTTGGCCAGGTGACGCAGTTTCAGCTCGAGGATCGCTTCCGCCTGGGTATCGGAGATGCCGAAACGCTGCATCAGCACCGGCTTCGGCTCATCCTCGCTGCGGATGATGTGGATCACCTCGTCGATGTTGAGGAACGCCACCAGCAAACCTTCGAGGATATGCAGACGTTTGAGCACTTTCTCGAGGCGGTAGTTCAGGCGGCGGCGCACCGTATCGCGACGGTAGGCCAGCCATTCGGTGAGGATCTCCACCAGCCCTTTCACCTGCGGGCGGTTGTCCAGACCGATCATGTTCATGTTGATGCGGTAGCTGCGTTCCAGATCGGTGGTAGCGAACAGGTGATTCATCACCTGCTCCAGATCGATGCGGTTGGAACGCGGCACGATCACCAGACGCGTCGGGTTTTCGTGGTCGGATTCATCGCGCAGATCCTCGACCATCGGCAGCTTCTTGGCGCGCATCTGGCTGGCGATCTGCTCCAGCACCTTGGCGCCGGAAACCTGATGCGGCAAGGCGGTGATCACCGCGCTGCCATCCTCTTTCTTCCACACGGCGCGCATGCGCACCGAGCCGCGGCCACTCTGGTAAATTTTGCGAATCTCATCGCGCGGAGTGATGATCTCGGCTTCGGTCGGGAAGTCCGGCCCCTGCACGAACTCGAGCAGATCATCGAGCGAGGCGCCCGGTTTGTCGAGCAGCGCCACCGCCGCCGCGGCGACTTCACGCACGTTGTGCGGCGGAATGTCGGTCGCCATGCCGACCGCGATGCCGGTGGTGCCGTTCAGCAGGATGTTTGGCAGACGCGCCGGCAGCATCTTCGGCTCTTGCAGCGTGCCGTCAAAGTTCGGGATCCAGTCGACCGTGCCCTGGCCCAGTTCGGCCAGCAAGACTTCGGCGTATTTGGACAGGCGCGATTCGGTATAGCGCATCGCCGCGAACGACTTGGGATCGTCCGGCGCGCCCCAGTTCCCCTGGCCGTCCACCAGCGGATAGCGATACGAGAACGGCTGCGCCATCAGCACCATGGCTTCATAACACGCGCTGTCGCCGTGCGGGTGGTATTTACCCAGCACGTCGCCCACGGTACGGGCGGATTTCTTGAATTTGGCGCTGTTGTTCAGCCCCAGCTCAGACATGGCGTAGATGATACGGCGTTGTACCGGCTTCAAACCGTCGCCAATGTACGGCAACGCCCGATCCATGATGACGTACATGGAATAGTTCAGATAGGCGTTTTCAGTGAATGTGTGCAGCGGTAAACGCTCTACACCGTCATGAGTCAGATCACTCATTACTCAATTATCCTCAGACCGTGGCTTGGCAATCCCTTGGACGACAAAAGGCATCGCTTGTCGATTCTGCCCGCGATAGTAACCCATCTGCGGGGTAGCTGTCACAGTTGGCGCAAGGATCGCCGGCGACGGCCAATTCCGCGATGCGGTTTATGCAAAATTTCGCTACCTGGCGGCTTCTTTATTGACTGGCAGTCAACACTGTTGTGCGCCGGATCGCATTTTTACTTGCCTGACTAACGATTACACTCGTCGCCAGCGAGATGGTTTCCGCCTTTTCGGCGGGAAGCATGCCATATCTTAACTCTGACGGGAGCCGCGAAAGATGAGCAATATCCTGATTATCAACGCTAAAAAACAATTCGGCCATTCCAACGGCGAACTCAACCAAACCCTGAGCGACGTGGCGGAAAGCTTCCTGCGCGATCTGCAGCACGATGTGCAGGTCACCGTGGTCGACGACGGCTATGACATCGAAGCCGAAGTACAGAAATACCTGTGGGCCGACGCGGTCATCTATCAGATGCCGGGCTGGTGGATGGGCGAACCCTGGATCCTGAAAAAATACATCGATGAAGTGTTCACCGCCGGCCACGGCAGCCTGTATGCCAACGACGGCCGCTCTCGTTCCGACGAAAGCAAAAAATATGGCTCCGGCGGCCTGATCCAGGGCAAAAAATACCTGCTGAGCCTGACCTGGAACGCCCCGCTGGAGGCCTTCACCGATCCCGATCAGTTCTTCCACGGCATCGGCGTCGATGGCGTTTACCTGCACTTCCACAAGGCCAACCAGTTCCTGGGGATGGAAGCGCTGCCGACCTTCATCTGCAACAATGTGATCAAAGAGCCGAATATCGCGGACGACATCACGCGTTATCGCGAGCATCTGGCGAAAATTTTTGCTTAACTGACGCAGAACATTCTCATCAACGAGGTAAGCATGATCACCGTAATCGCAGAAATCAAAGTGAAACCCGGCCACCGCGCCACCGTACTGCAAGCCATTGAAAAACTGGTGCCGCTGGTGCTGGCGGAAGACGGCTGCGGCGAATACACGCCGATGGTCGACAGCAATACCCAGGCGCCGTGGCAGAAGCGGTCGCCGGATTCGGTGTTCATGCTGGAGAAATGGGAAAGCATGGCGCATCTGGAAAAACACCTGGCCATTGAACATATGCTCAAACACCGCGACACCCTCAAAGACAGCGTGCTGGACACCGAGATCTACATCCTGGAAAACGCCCTGTAAGCCCCGCCTTATAACGTCTGCGCGTCGATGTGCGCGCTGACGTAGTCAAGAAAACAGGTGATGCGCGCCGCCAATTGCGTATTGCGGTAATACACCGCATTGATTGGCTGGCGCACGTCCAGCGTCTCCTGCTCCAGCAACGTCACCAACTTGCCGGCTTCCCGATCGCGCCGGGTCATAAAGTCTGCCAGCTGTACGATCCCCTCGCCCCGCAGCGCCAATTGCCGCAGCGTTTCACCGCTGGACGCCGAGATCGTTGGCGTGATGGTGAAATGCGGCGCCTGGCGATAGCGCAACGGCCACTGGTTCAGTGATTCCGGCTGGGTAAAACCGAGCAGACAATGCCGATGCAACGCCTCCACGCTCTGCGGCGTGCCGTGCTGCTGCAGATAAGCCGGGCTGGCGAGGATGCGCAACCGGCTGGCGCCCAGCGCGCGCGCATGAATGGTCGAATCACGCAACGCACCGATGCGAATGGCAATATCCGTGCGTTTTTCCAGTAGATCGATAACCAGGTTGTCAGTATTCAGCTCGAGCGAAATTTGCGGATAACGTTCCCTGAACCCCGCTACCAGCGGCACGATGACGTGCTCCATAAAAGGCGCAGCCGCGTTTATCCGCAGTCGCCCGGCCGGCATCTGCCGGCGCACCGCCATTTGTTCTTCGGCATTTTCCACCGAGTTGATGATCGTACGCGCATGGCTCAGGAAGCTTTCCCCCTCTTCGGTCAGCTCCAGGCGACGCGTAGTGCGGCGCATCAGGGTGGTATCGAGTTTGTTCTCCAGGCGGCTGAGCGCGCGGCTGATGCCGGATGTCGTTTGGCCGAGCCGATCGGCAGCGGAGGTGATGGAACCGCTGTCGACCACCGAGGTGAACGCCAGCAATTCTTCGAGCGTGATCTTCATGCATTTCGGCCCAGGTTATCGGGCGCCGCATGAACGCCCTGCGGGAAAGCAGGCCCGGCGTTCACCGGGCCAGGGTCAGGCTCAGACCGCCAATTCGGCCATGTCGCCCTTGTCTTGCAGCCAGTTACGGCGATCTTCCGAACGCTTCTTGGCCAACAGCATGTCCATCACCGCCAGCGTCTGATCGACATCATCTTCCGCTACCGTCAGTTGCACCAGCCGGCGGGTATTCGGATCGAGGGTGGTTTCGCGCAGCTGCAGCGGGTTCATCTCACCCAGCCCTTTAAAGCGCTGGACGTTCGGCTTGCCCTTCTTGCGCTTCAGCTGTTCCAGCACGCCGGCCTTCTCTTCTTCATCCAGCGCGTAGAACACTTCTTTACCGAGATCGATGCGGTACAGCGGCGGCATGGCGACATAAACGTGGCCGCCTTTCACCAGCGAACGGAAGTGGCGCACGAACAGCGCGCACAGCAGCGTGGCGATGTGCAGGCCGTCGGAGTCCGCATCCGCCAGGATGCAGATTTTGCCGTAGCGCAGCTGGCTGAGATCTTCGCTGTCCGGATCGATGCCGATCGCCACGGAAATGTCGTGCACTTCCTGCGAGGCCAGCACTTCGTCCGAGGACACTTCCCAGGTATTCAGGATCTTGCCCTTCAGCGGCATGATCGCCTGATATTCGCGATCGCGCGCCTGCTTGGCCGATCCGCCCGCCGAGTCCCCTTCCACCAGGAACAGTTCGGTCATGGCCAGATCCTGCGAGGTGCAGTCCGCCAGCTTGCCCGGCAGCGCCGGCCCGCTGGTCAGCTTCTTGCGCACCACTTTCTTGGCCGCGCGCAGGCGGCGCTGGGCGCTGGAAATCGCCAGCTCGGCCAGCTGTTCCGCCGCCTGAACGTTCTGGTTCAGCCACAGGCTGAAGGCGTCTTTCACCACGCCGGAAACGAAGGCCGCACACTGACGCGAAGAGAGACGTTCTTTGGTCTGCCCGGCGAACTGCGGATCCTGCATCTTCACCGACAACACGTAGGCGCAGCGATCCCAGATATCCTCCGCCGACAGCTTCACGCCGCGCGGCAGGATGTTGCGGAATTCGCAGAACTCGCGCATCGCGTCCAGCAGCCCCTGACGCAGGCCGTTGACGTGGGTGCCGCCCTGCATGGTTGGGATCAGGTTGACGTAGCTTTCGGTCAGCAGCTCGCCGCCTTCCGGCAGCCACAGCAGCGCCCAGTCCACCGCTTCGGTATCACCGGCGAAATTGCCGACGAACGGCGCTTCCGGCAGGGTGATCAGGCCGTTAACCGCTTCCATCAGGTAGTCGGTCAGGCCGTCCTGGTAGCACCAGCGCTGCTCGGTATTGTTCACCTTGTCGATGAAATAGATCTCAACGCCGGGGCACAGCACCGCTTTGGCTTTCAGCAGGTGAGTGAGGCGCGATACCGAGAAACGCGGGCTGTCGAAGAACTGTTCGTCCGGCCAGAAGTGCACGCTGGTGCCGGTGTTGCGTTTGCCGCAGGTGCCAGTCACCGTCAGGTCTTGCACTTTGTCACCGTTTTCGAAGGCGATGCCATAGACGTTGCCGTCGCGGCGCACGTTGACTTCCACCCGCTTCGACAGGGCGTTGACCACCGAGATCCCAACGCCGTGCAGGCCGCCGGAGAACTGGTAGTTTTTATTCGAGAATTTACCGCCGGCGTGCAGCCGGCACAGGATCAACTCAACCGCCTGCACGCCCTCTTCCGGGTGGATGTCCACCGGCATGCCGCGGCCGTCGTCGATCACTTCCAGCGACTGATCGGCGTGCAGGATCACGTCGATACGCTTGGCGTGACCGGCCAACGCTTCGTCGACGCTGTTATCGATCACCTCTTGGCCGAGGTGGTTTGGGCGCGTCGTGTCGGTATACATGCCGGGACGACGGCGCACTGGTTCTAGACCGCTGAGTACTTCAATGGCATCAGCGTTATAGCTGGATTGAGTCATCGTTGATTATTTTTTCGTGGTTAAAGGGAGGTGCCGGAACGGTCCGTCAGACCGCGTTTAGCCCTAAAAAATCCACAATCTGGGGGAAGTAGTGCTCGAAACCGACGAAGGCGTGGTTTCCACCCGACTCCACCGTTTGCCGACACGCGGTGTAATACGCCACTGCCTGGCCGTAATCGAGAATTTCATCGCCCGTTTGCTGCAGCAGCCAGATTAAATCCGGCGACTCCAAGGGATCGATCTGCATCACTTTCAGATCGTAAACGTGCCGAGACTCTAACACATATTGCTGGCCGGTGTAGGGGTTCTCGTTGGCGCCGAGATAGTCCACCAGCAGCTCAAACGGCTTGACCGCCGGGTTGACCACCACCGCCGGCAGGGAAAAACACTGCGACAGCCAGGTGGCATAATAGCCGCCCAGCGATGAGCCGACCAGCCCGAGCGTTTGCCCGGCGCGCTCCAGCACCATATTTTCCAGCATCTCGGCGGCCTCCGCCGGAAAGGCCGGCAGCTGCGGCACCAGCATCTCGATGTCGGGATGGTGTTCGGCCAGCCAGGCCTTGAAGGCCACCGCCTTGGCCGACTGCGGCGAACTATTGAAACCGTGCAGGTAGAGCAGCGTCGAAGGCATCAGTATCCATCCGAGTCCATGTCGGGGCGGAAATCGTCGTTTTCCAGGCGGAACACCTGCGTCTCGACGCGGCCGTCCGGCAACAGATCGAGGTAACGCCAGCCGGGCGAGACGTCGTCGATGGTAAAGTTAGTGCAGTGCGGCTTGAATTGCACGCAGGTGGACGGCGTCGCCAACAGGCGCCGGCCCTGCCATTCCAGATCCAGATCCTGATGAATGTGCCCGCACACTACGGTATTCACTTTCGGATAACGCAGCAGGATCGCGCCCAGCATATGCGGGTTGCGCAGGCTGTGCTGATCGAGCCAGGTGCAACCGGACGGCAGCGGATGATGGTGCAGCAGCAACAGCGTATAGCGCTCGGGGTGAGCCTGCAGGCAGCGCTCCATCCACTCGAGCTGATACTCGCTCAATTCGCCGTGCGGCACGCCGAACACCTGGCTGTCCAGCATCAGCACCTGCCAGTCGTCGCCCAGCAACACCTGTTTGGAAGGGGCAATGCCGGCGGCGGCCAACGCGTCGACCATCGCCGGTTGGAAATCGTGGTTACCCGGCAGCCACACGCAGGGGGCCGGCAATTGCGCGATGCCGGCGGCGAAGTGGCGGTACGCCTCTTGCGAATGATCCTGCGCCAAATCTCCCGTGGCGACGATCAAATCAACGTCGCGGCGCTGCGCCTGGATTGCGTCCAGCACCGCGTGATAGCTGCGATAGGTATTGATGCCGAGCAACGTCTCGTGTTCGCCGGCAAAAAGGTGGGTATCTGTTATTTGTAGAATCCTGACCGCGGCCCCACTCGCCACGGGCAGTTTAAACAGGCTTTCCAAATGGTGTCCTTTGTTATTTCAGTCTGTCTAACAAACCGGAACCGCCATCGCTCCATGCGCCAAACAGTAGCGCAGCCAATCAGCAAGAAACTGGTTAATTTGATGCTTTTCGTCGCGTTGATGCAACTTTTTATTAGGATAATCATAACGCGCTTTAAAGCGGTAGATCTGCTGACTGGAACACACTTCCGCAACCATGGCGTCATGGTACAACCGCACCGTCATCGCGGGCAGGCTCCAGTAGCTGACCGCCGGAAAGATCTGCTCGATCTCCACCAGCGACGTGTAACGCGTGGACTCAACGATGGTCAAACGATAGCCGGCGCCGTTCACCTGATAAGTCACCGTTTCGCCCGCTTCGTCGTTGCGCGGCAGCAAGCGGCGCAATTGCGCGAAGTTGGTTTCGCACAATCTCATCATTTCGGGGAAATCAGGGGTATAGCGCTGTTTCATTAGTTGGCCCACTCTTTTCTCAACGATTCATGGTGCAACGCCAGCCATTGCAATGCAATCACTGATGCGGCGTTATCGATCGCGCCCTCCTCTACCCAGCGGTAAGCCTGCTCGCGGCTGACCACGTGGACGCGGATATCTTCATGCTCTTCCGCCAGACCGTGGATGCCCTCGGCGGTGCGGGCGTCCACTTCGCCGACCATGATCGACAAACGTTCGCTGGTACCGCCGGGGCTGGCCAGGTAGCTCAGCACCGGCTTACAGCGCCCGACCACCACGCCGGCCTCTTCCTGCGCTTCGCGGCGGCACACGTCTTCGACGCTTTCGCCGGTTTCGATCATACCCGCCACCATTTCCAGCAGCCAGGGCGAATTACGGGTATCGACCGCGGCGATGCGCAGTTGTTCAATCAGCACCACTTCATCGCGCACCGGGTCATAGGGCAGCAGCACCGCCGCATGGCCGCGCTCGAAAATTTCACGCGTGATTTCAGGGCTCATTTCGCCATTGAACAACCGATGGCGAAACCGGTATAAATTGAGTGAAAAAAAACCACGGTACAGCGTCTCGCGTGCAATAATTTCTACATCTTTTTTATCGAAAGTAACGGGCGACGGCTGCGAACGGTTCATGCGCGAATTCTCCTGCTTGAGTATGCCGATAAAATAAACGGTTTTGATGACAGAAACAGCGGGACTCTCCGCCGCGGCTTTATGTTAGGCTGTTTCTCGCCGCCGGATGCGGCACGTTTGTGCGCTCGCAGGTAATAGCGGGAAACAATCCGGATTGTCAGCCATAATATCAGCTGCAGTCGACCGGGGCAGTACGCCAAGGTAAATGGGCGGTCTGAAAGGTAAAAGTTACGTGAGATGGCACATTCAGCCACCTGATGCGTACCGCAGACTCTGCTAGAATCGGCAACTATTTCGTCTATCGTCAGCGCTAACATAGCAATATTGCTGCACAACAAGGAATGCAAATGAAGAAACTGCTCCCCCTTCTTATCGGACTGAGCCTGGGCGGCTTCAGTGCAATGAGCCAGGCAGAGAACCTGCTGCAGGTCTACAAACAGGCCAGGGAAAGTAACCCGGATCTGCGCAAAAGTGCTGCTGACCGCGACGCCGCATTCGAAAAGATCAATGAAGCGCGCAGCCCGCTGTTGCCGCAGCTCGGTTTAACCGCAGGTTACGATTACACCAACGGTTATCGTGACAGCAATGGCGTTAACAGCAACGTGACCAGCGGTTCGCTGGCATTGACGCAAACCCTCTTCGACATGTCGAAATGGCGCCAGCTGACGCTGCAGGAAAAGACCGCCGGCATCTCTGACGTCACCTTCCAGACCGCAGAGCAGTCGCTGATTCTCAACACCGCCACCGCTTACTTCAACGTGCTGAAAGCGATCGACACGCTGTCCTATACCCAGGCGCAGAAAGATGCGGTCTACCGCACGCTGGATCAAACCACCCAACGCTTCAACGTGGGCCTGGTGGCGATCACCGACGTGCAGAACGCCCGTTCGAACTATGACACCGTGCTGGCGGCCGAAGTCTCCGCCCGCAACGATCTGGATAACGCGCTGGAAACGCTGCGCCAGGTGACCGGGGCCTTCTACCCGGAGCTGGCCTCGTTGAATACCGATCGCTTCAGTACCCAGCGCCCGGAAGCGGTGAACAACCTGCTGAAAGAAGCGGAAGCGCGCAACCTGAGCCTGCTGTCCGCCCGTCTGAGCCAGGATCTGGCGCGTGAGCAAATCCGTGCAGCCCAAACTGGCTATATGCCGACGATTGACGTCAGCGCGTCGACCGGCATCAGCAATACCAAATACAACGGCTCCAACACCGGCGGCGCGAATGCCGCACGCTACAGCGACTCCGATGCGGGCCAAAATAAGGTCGGCATCAGCTTCAACCTGCCGCTGTACAGCGGCGGCGCGACCAATTCGCAGGTGAAACAAGCGCAGTACGGCTTCGTCGGCGCCAGCGAGCAGTTGGAAAGCTCACACCGCAGCGTGGTGCAGACCGTGCGTTCGTCGTTCAACAACGTTAACGCTTCGATCAGCAGCATCAACGCCTACAAACAGGCGGTGATCTCCGCGCAAAGCTCCCTGGACGCGATGGAAGCCGGTTATCAGGTCGGTACCCGCACCATCGTCGACGTGCTGGACGCCACCACCACGCTGTATAACGCCAAACGTCAACTGTCCGACGCGCGTTATACCTATCTGATCAACCAGCTGAACATCAAGTCGGCGCTCGGCACGCTGAACCAGAACGATCTGCTGCTGTTGAACGGCGCGTTGGGCAAACCGGTATCGACCGCGCCTGACGCCGTCGCGCCGCAGAATCGCGCGCAGGACGCCTATGCGGACGGCTATCAGGACAATGCGCCGATGCAACAAACTGCGGCGCCGGCACCGGCGGCCACTCGCGCATCCGCGCCGGCCGTTACCACCAGCCAACCGGCTCGCAACAGCGGCAACCCATTCCGCAACTGATGCGCGCACGCTGACAAACACGGGGTCCGGCCTGCGCCGCGCCCCGTTTTTTTTTGCCCCGATTTCCCCGCTTCTGCCCACCGCCTCACAGCCGCCGCTACACCAGGTGGTATCATCTTCACTCTCGTTTTCGCAGTCTGGATGAGGTTCGATGGACAACGATTCACGCTGGCAGCGGCTGATTAACGACGGTGAACTGCCGCCGCCGCTGCGCCCGACACAAGCCGTTTACGCCTCCTGGCTACGCTGCCGCAGCCTGATGCAGCCAGACGTTTGGCAGGCACCGCACCGCGCTCAGGGCGCCACCTTCGAATCGATTTGCCGCCGCAAGAACGATCTGCTGACGCTTGGCCAGGCGGCGCTGGAAGACGCCTGCGAATACATGGAGCCGCGACGTTGTCTGTTGCTGATCCTCGACGAGAGCGGCTGCACGCTGTGGCATTGCGGCGACGCCCAAACCTGGGAACATCTGCAGCAACTGGGATTCGCCCCCGGCGCTTACTGGGCCGAAGGACAGATCGGCACCAATGCTCCGGCGCTGGCGGCGGCGGAAGGCCACCCGGTGCGGGTGAGCGGTGAAGAGCATGTGCGCCAGGCGCTGCACGGCTGGTCGTTCTGCGCCACGCCGGTCTACGACAACAGCGGCCGCCAGCGCGGCTCGATCGCGCTGGGCTGTCTGCTGGCCGACTGCGCCGCCGGCGATCTGTCGCTGACGCTGGCCATCGCCCGCGAAATCGGCAACTCGCTGAACGCCGACGGCCTGCTGGCGGAATCCAACCGCCATCTGAATCAGCTTTACGGCCTGCTGGACGGCGTGGACGACGGCGTCATGGCCTGGGATCACCGCGGCTACCTGCAATACATCAACCAGCGCGCCGCCGGCCTGTTGAAGCTGGACGAACAACAGAGCCAGGGCAAGCCGCTGACGCAGCTGTTGACGCTGCCCGCGCTGCTCAAGCGCGCCATCGCCGATCGCCAACCGCTGCAACACGTCGAAGTCACCTTCGAAAGTCAGCGACAATTTATCGCCGCATTGCTGACGCTCAAGCCGATTTTCGACGGCGATCGCTGCAGTTTCATCGCCCTGCTGCACCCGCTCGAACGGCTGCGCCAGTATGTCAGCAGCCAACTGGGGCGCGTCAGCCACAGCTTCGAACAGATGCCCTCCACCTCGCTGGAAATGCGGCGACTGATCCGTTACGGGCAGCAGGCGGCCAAAGGCCAGCATCCGATCCTGTTGCGCGGGGAAGAAGGCGTTGGCAAAGAGCTGCTCAGCCAGGCTATCCACAACGCCGGCGAACGCGCCGCCGGGCCGTATATCGCCCTCAACTGCCAGCTGCTGACGCAGGCGCAGGGGCTGCGTGAGCTGCTGGGCAACGACGCCAGCGAAGAAGAGGCGGGCCAGCTCAGTAAATTCGAATTGGCCAACGGCGGCACGCTGTACCTCGAACAGATCGAATACCTGCCGGCGGAGATGCAGTCGGCGCTACTGCAGGTGTTGAAAACCGGCGTGGTGATCCGCCTCAATTCCAGCCGGGTGATCCCGGTCGATGTGCGTGTGATCGCCGGCAGCGCCGCCGATCTGCCGCTGCTGGTGCAGCAAAACCGTTTCCGCCGCCAGCTATTTTACAGCCTGCAGGCGTTCGAAATCCTGATCCCGCCTCTGCGCCAGCGGCTGAGCGATATTCCGCTGCTGGTCAAACACCATTTGCGCACGCTGGAGCAGCATTTTCAGTGCCGCTTCCGGATCGATGACGAGGTGATGGCCCAGTTGGCGCTTTATCTGTGGCCGGGCAACGATTTGGAACTGAAAGGGGTGGTGGAGCGCGCGGCAATGATTTGCCACGGCCACCACATCCAGTTGGCGGATCTGCCGGCGCACCTGCTCGGCCAGCCGTCGCTGCTGGAAAGCGATCCGCAGCCCGGCGCACCGCTGTTGACGCTGACGGACATGGAACGCCAGGCGATCCTGCGCGCGGCGACCGTCAGCCGTGGCCAGGTGACGGAGATGGCGCAGCTGCTGGGCATAGGCCGCACCACGCTGTGGCGGAAGATCAAACAGCACGGGATCGACATCCGCCAGTTCAAGCTGCGTGCCTAGTGGCTGAGCTGCAATACCCCGCGCGCGGCGTCCAGCATCGCCTTCTGCCCGCTGCGGGTTTTGCTCAGGCAATCCTGCATGCCGACCACCATAGGAATGCCCATCGCCTTCGCCAGAATGGCGCTGTGCGACAGGGCATTGCCGCCGCTCAGGCAGATGCCGAGCACCAGCCGCCTGTCGAGCATCACCACCTCCGAGGGCATCAGCTCGTCCATCACCAAGATTGACGGTTCTGCGAGCGCCATGGCCGGCAGCGGCAGCCCCTGCAGATGGCACAGCGTGCGGCGCAGCATGTCGCGCACGTCCAATTCGCGCGCCCGCATGTAGTCGTCATCCAGCTCACGGTACTCTTCGGCGATCGCCCCCAGCACCTGCCGCCAGGCCTGCTCGGCGCAGCACAGCTGCTGCGCGATGCGGGTGTAAGCCGCCTGCTGCAGATCCGGATCGTCCAGCAGCATGCTGTGGGCGCCGAAGATCGCCGCCTGCGGCTTGCCGATCAGCGTACCGGTACGCTCCGCCAGCCGGTTCAGATCGCTCAGCGTGTGCTGTAGCGCCTCCCGCAGGCGTTGCTGTTCGCCCAACACCTCGTCCGCACCAATCCGTCGATCGACGGTTGGCGGCCAGAAGCTGTGGGCCTGGAACACGGGTCCGCTGGTGACGCTTTCCGCCACCGGGATACCGTGCAGCGAAGGCTGCTGCCGCTCGGAGACCGTCTCGCCGAAATGTTGTTCCGCCAGCGCTTTGAACGCCGCCAGCGCCTCGTCCGCCTGCGCACCGTCGGCGATCAGGCGAACGGTGTCGCCGTGACGAACCTGCAGCAGCGCCAGCTGATTGAGGCTGCGCGGATCGACGCACTGCCCCTGCTTCTCCAGCACCAGCTCGGCCTTGAACGGCGCCAGCGTCTCGACCAGCCGCGCCGCCGGGCGCGCATGCAGCCCGTGCGGGTTCTGCACCGTCCAGGTTACGCTTTTGCCCTGCGCCAGCGGCAAGGCCACGCTTTTCGCCGTCGGTGAAGCCTCACCCAGCTGTGCCTGCTTGGCCTGCAGCGCCCCCTGCGCCTCCGCCACCACCTGTTCCAGCGAAGCACCGGAGTTGGCGGCCACCACCGCCGCCAGGGTGCCTTCAACCAGCGGCGCCGCGCACAGCCGCACTTTGGCGGCCAGGTCCGGGTCCAGCAGATCGAGCGCGGTTTCGGCACTGAGCAGCGCGCTGCCCAGATCCATCAGCACCAGAACGCCGTCGCCGCCGGCGACCGCTTCGATCGCCTCCATCACTTTGACCGCGTCGGTACCGATCGGGTGCTGCTCGTCATCCACGCCCGCCGCCAGCGCCAGTTTGCAGCCGTCACCGCGCATCATCTGCCGCGCCAACTGCTCAACGCCGCGCGCCAGCAACGCGCTGTGCGAAACCACCACGATATTAATCATCTCGCCTCCTGCTAACTGCCGGCGACCTCGGCCAGCGTTTTCATCATCAACATCACCGAAGTGGCGCCGGGATCCTGGTGGCCGATGCTACGCTCGCCCAGGTAACTGGCCCGCCCTTTACGCGCCTGCATGGTAATGGTGCTCTCCACCGCCCGCTCGGCGCTGTCGGCGGCGCGCTGCAGCGCCTCCGCCACGCTCAGGTTCTGCTGCGCGGACTGGCCGAGGCTTTCCACCACCGGCCACCAGACGTCGCACATGGTCTTGTCGCCCGGCTCCGCCTTACCGCGCATCACCACGCCTTCCACCCCTTCCTGCATCACCTGATGCAGCTCCACCAGATCCAGGCTTTGCTTGGCGTTCGCCGCCTGCGCCGCGCGGATGAAGAAGGTGCCGAACAGCGGACCGCTGGCGCCGCCCACGCTCGACAGCAGCGTCATACCGGTGTTTTTCAGGATAAAGCCGATATCCTTGTCCGCCACCGACGGCAGCTTTTCCACCACCTTATTGAAACCGCGATTCATGTTCAGACCGTGGTCGGCATCGCCGATCTCGGTGTCCAGTTGGGTGAGAAAATCGCGCTCCCGGCTGAATACTTCGCCGCAACGCATCAGCCAATCGACGACCTGTTGTTTGGTCAACGCCATAATTCCTCCTCAGCAACCCCAACGCAGCGCAGGCGTTTTCACCGGCGCATCCCACAAGGACAACAGCTCGTCGTCCACGTTCAACAACGTGATGGACACGCCCTGCATATCAAGCGAGGTGCAATAAGAACCCACCAGGTTGCGTTCGATAATGATGCCCGCCTCGGCGCAACGCTCCGCCAATCGATGGTAGACGCCATACAGCTCGGACAGCGGCGTGGCACCCAGGTTATTGACCAACGCGATCACCCGATCGCCGCGCGTCAGCGACTGCTTGGTCTGCATCTCGTCGCGCCACTCGCCCTGCTGACGATCCCAGACGCGGATCGTGCGCTGATAGTGGCCGTGGTCGATCAACGTATGGAACATGTCGTCCACCGCCGCGTTGAGCGTGGTGAACGGGCGGCGCGCAATGCCCGGCTCGCCGTGAATGCCGACGCCGAACTCCATCTCGTTCTCCGCCAGGGTGAACGACGGTTTGCCGGCGGCGGGGACGGTACAGGCACCCAGCGCAATGCCGATCGAATGCCCATGGTTGTTGATGCGATGCCCCAGCGTCACCACGCTGTCCAGATCGTCGCCGCGCGCCGCGGCGGCGCCCAGCAGTTTCTCCATCAGCACGGTATTGGCCACCCCACGCCGCCCGGCGGTGAACAGGCTGTCTTTGACCGCCACGTCGTCATCCACCAGCACCGTCGCCACCGCGACGCCGCTGTCGTGCAGCAGTTCGGTGGCGGTTTCGAAGTTGAGCACGTCGCCGGTGTAGTTCTTAATCAGCAGCAACACGCCGGCGCCGCCGTCGATCGCCTGACCGCACTCGTACATTTTATCCGGCGTCGGCGAGGTGAAAATCTCGCCCGGACAGGCGCCGTCGAGCATCCCTTCGCCGACGAAACCGCAGTGCATCGGCTCGTGGCCGCTACCGCCGCCGGACAGGATCGCCACCTTGCCCGCCACCGGCGCGTCGGCGCGAGTCACGAACACCGGATCCGCGTGCACCAGCAACTCGGGATGGGCCTCCGCCAACCCCTGCAACTGCTCTTCCAACACCGACTCGACCTGATTAATCAGTTTTTTCACGATGGTTTCCTCTGTAAGCCCAGGGGCGCGGCGCACCGCGCCCCAACGGTATCAATGACGCTGCAGCCAGGTGGCGCCCAGCCTGTCCGCCGTCAGGACCGCCGCCTGCACGCCCGCAGGGGTGACCTTGAACGGCATGTTGTGAATGGTTTCGCCGGCGGCGCAACTGGCCTCGGCCACCGCCATCATCTTCGCCGTCGCGTCGCCGGTGACGCCCATCTGCGCCAGCGTGATCGGCAGGCCGATGTCATGGCAAAACGCCAACACGGTTTCAATCTGCGCCATCGGGCTGTTCTGCAATACCAGCTGCGCCAAGGTGCCGAACGCCACTTTTTCGCCGTGATACAGGTGGTGGCACTCTTCCAGCACGGTGAAACCGTTGTGAATGGCGTGCGCCGCCGCCAGCCCGCTACTCTCGAAGCCGATGCCGCTCAAATACGTATTGGCCTCAATAATGCGCTCCACCGCTTCCGTTACCACGCCGGCCTCGACCGCCAGCTTGGCCTTCACCCCTTCGGCCAGCAGCGTGTCATAGCACAGCCGCGCCAGACTGAGCGCCGCCAGCGTCGATTTGCCGCCGGCCATGCTGGTGGCCTGAGCGTCGAAGCAGGCCTGCGCCTCGAAATAGGTGGAAAGCGCGTCGCCCATGCCGGCCACCAGCAGGCGCACCGGCGCGTTGGCGATGATGGAACTGTCCATCACCACCATATCTGGGTTGCGCGGGTAGATCAGGTATTCGGCGAATTCGCCCTGTTCGGTGTAGAGAACCGACAGCGCGCTGGTCGGCGCATCGGTGGAAGCAATGGTGGGAATGAGCACCACCGGCAGCTGTTGGTAGTGGGCGACGGCCTTGGCGGTGTCGAGCGTCTTACCACCGCCGACGCCGATCACTCCGCGGCAACCGTGGGCCTGCAGCTCGCGGCCGAGCCGGTCTATCTCTTTGCGGCAGCACTCGCCGTTGAAGCGGACCGCGTGATGTTTCACGCCGTGCTGCTGCAGGCTGCCCATTAGGGTGTCGCCCGCCAGCTGCATCACGAAGTCGTCGGCGATCACCAGGTAATGATCGGCGAGGGATTTGGCGTATTCGCCGACGACGGCTAGCGCATTGGCGCCCTGAATGTATTTACCTGGTGACTGGATGATTCTCAACATAACCGGATCCTTGTAGGGAGTTGGCGATGGTAACGTTCAGATATCAGGTGATGACGCGCCGACTTCGCCGTCGGCTTGTTGTTGTGCTTCGACTATGAGCGCCTGCCACCCGCCTGGCGAGCTTCGCGATTTTTGTTCCATTATGGAACATCATCATAGCGATAACGTTTCATGATGAAACGCCAACGCGCGTTTTTTCGCCGCGAAAGCGAACTGGCGCACACCCCAACGTATAACTGCGTAAAGAGTGGATTCTACGGGCGTTTCAGCTTTAATTTTGACCATGTTTCCCCTATCCTTAGCGCCACTACTGGGAAAGGGCGAAAACAGCCCGCATGATGGGATTGATAACGATGAAACGGACAAAAAACATCAACCAAGAGACGTTCCGCAAATCCTGGCGCAGCTACCGTGTCGCGCCCGTGGCCTTGGCGATCAGCGCCGTCTTTATGCTGGCCGGCTGCGAGAAGAGCGATGAAACGGTCTCCCTGTATCAGAATGCCGATGACTGTTCGCGCGCCAATCCTTCGATGAGCGAGCAGTGCACCACCTCCTACAACAACGCCCTGCAAGAAGCGGCGAAAACCGCGCCGAAATACGCCACCCGCGAAGACTGCGTCGCCGAGTTCGGCGAAGCGCAGTGCACCCAGGCGCCGGCACAGGCCGGCATGGCGGCGGAATCGCAAAGCAGCGGCAGCTTCTGGATGCCGCTGATGGCGGGCTACATGATGGGCCGCCTGATGGGCGGTTCCGGCTTCGCGCAGCAGCCACTGTTCACTTCCAAGAACGCCGCCAGCCCGGCGAACGGCAAGTTTGTCGACGCCAGCGGCAAGAGCTACGGCCCGGCCACCGCCGGCGGCCGCACCATGACGGTGCCGAAAACCGCCATGGCGCCAAAGCCTGCGGTCACCAACACCGTGACCCGCGGTGGTTTCGGCGAGACCGTGGCCAAGCAGACCAGCATGCAGCGCAGCAGCGCCACTTCCAACTCCGGCTCTCGCAGCATGGGCGGTTGATGCATGAAACGTATTGCTATTACCGAGCGCCCGGACTGGCGTGAAAAAGCGACCGAGTTCGGTTTCCGTTTCCACACCATGTACGGCGAGCCGTACTGGTGTGAAGACGCCTATTACCAGTTCACGCTGGCGCAGATTGAAGAGATCGAAAACGCCACCGCCGAGCTGCACCAGATGTGCCTGCAGGTGGTGGAAAAGGTGGTCGGCAGCGATGAGCTGATGGCCAAGTTCTGCATTCCGAAACACACCTGGGAGTTCGTGCGCAGCTCCTGGCGCACCAACCAGCCGTCGCTGTATTCGCGTCTCGATCTGGCCTACGACGGCGTCAACCCGCCGAAGCTGCTGGAGAACAACGCCGATACGCCAACCTCGCTGTATGAGGCGGCCTTCTTCCAGTGGCTGTGGCTGGAAGACCAGATCAACGCCGGCAAGCTGGATCCGGAATCGGATCAGTACAACAGCCTGCAGGAGAAGCTGATCGAGCGTTTCGCCGAGCTGAAAGCGCATCACGGCTTCGGCCTGTTGCACCTGGCCTGCTGCCAGGACAGCGAAGAAGATCGCGGCACGGTGCAATATCTGCAGGACTGCGCGCAGGAAGCCGGTCTGCCGACCGAGTTCCTGTTCATGGAAGAGATTGGTCTTGGCGAGAAAGGCCAGTTTACCGATCTGCAGGATCAGGTGATCGGCAACCTGTTCAAGCTCTACCCGTGGGAATTCATGCTGCGCGAGATGTTCTCCACCAAGCTGGAAGACGCCGGCGTGCGTTGGCTGGAGCCGGCCTGGAAGAGCATCATCTCCAACAAGGCGCTGCTGCCGCTGCTGTGGGAAATGTTCCCTAACCACCCTAACCTGTTGCCGGCTTATTTCGCGCAAGACGATCATCCGCCGATGGATCATTACGTCACCAAACCGCTGTTCTCACGCGAAGGCGCCAATATCCAGATCGTCGAAAACGGTCAGGAAGTGGCGCGCGTCGATGGGCCATACGGCGAAGAGGGCATGATCGTGCAGCAGTTCCATCCGCTGCCAAAGTTCGAAGACAGCTACACGCTGATCGGCAGCTGGCTGGTGAACGATCAACCCTGCGGCATCGGCCTGCGCGAAGATCGCGAGCTGATCACGCAGGATCTGTCGCGCTTCTATCCGCACACCATCCTCGGCTGATCACCCCGCTGAAGACAAAACGCCAGTCTCTGACTGGCGTTTTTTCTTTACCCCACCTGCACCGACAGCATGCTCAGCGCCCCCATTTCGATACCGTCGATCGGCACGCTGATGGCCTCTTTTCCATCCCAGCCGCCAAGCACGTACAGCAATGGCAGATAGTGTTCCGGCGTCGGATTCGACAACGCCGCGCCCTCATGGCGCATGAAATCCACCAGCGGGTGGTTGTCGCCTCGATAGCGCAGGTTATCCCGGACAAAGTTATTGAACGATTCCGCCCACGGGTAGGCGCTGGTATCGCCCTGCCATTTCACCATGCGCAGGTTGTGTACCACGTTGCCGCTGGCGACGATCATCACACCCTCATCCCGCAGCGCCGCCAGTTTACGACCCAGCTCATAGTGATAGGCTGCCGGCTGCGTGCCGTCGACGCTGAGCTGCACCACCGGGATATCGGCATTGGGATACATCTTGATCAATACGCCCCAAGTACCGTGATCCAACCCCCACTCACCGAGATCGGCCGTCACCGGCACCGGCGCCAGAATGTGCTGCAGCTGCGTGGCCAGCGCGGGAGAGCCCGGCGCCGGATAACGGGTATCAAACAGCGCCTGCGGGAACCCGCCGAAGTCGTGAATGGTTTTGGGCTTTTCCATCGCAGTGACCGCAGTGCCACGGGTATACCAATGCGCAGAAACCGCCACGATCGCCTTCGGCCGCGGCAATGACTCACCCAACGCACGCCATGCCCGGGTGTAACGGTTGTCTTCCAGCACGTTCATCGGGCTACCGTGGCCAAGAAACAGTGCCGGCATACGAGAGGTGTTCATAGTGGGATCCTCAGTTCAAATTGTGCTATGCCGCTACATTACGCGCTTTGACGCATCAACACAGCCGGATAACCGTGATGAAGATATTCAATAAATTTGAAATAAAAGCCGGAAAAATAGACTGGCAAACAAAAAGTTAAAAAATGCATATTTTTCAAATAATTAATAATCAACGTGAATACCATGGCATTACTGCCACACAGATCTAATTTGTGAACAATTTATGTACTCTTTGTTAACGCGATCTATACACTCCTCCTTCAGTCGACAGGGTGTTGGCAGCCCGTCGGCGCTACGGGAATCACGTCTCACCAAGGAGGAATTCATGTTCAGACTCACACTGGCAACCCGCCTGGCGCTTTCCATGACCTTGTTCGCCACGGGGGCAGTCGCCGCCGGCGCGGTGGACAACGCGCCGCTGACGCAGCGCGAAGACCCTTACTTCCTTCAGGCGCAAGCCCAGCTGCAACAGCGGCTGAAGCAGACGCCAAACACCAACCGCGCCAAAAACGTCATTCTGGTGGTCGGTGACGGCATGGGATTTTCCACCGTGACCGCCGCCCGCATTTTTGAAGGGCAGCAGCGCGGCGTGGATGGCGAGTCCAACGTGCTGGCCTGGGAAGCCTTCCCCTATTTGGCGGCGGCCAAAACCTATTCCGCCGACGCCCAAATCACCGACTCCGCGCCCAGCGCGGTGGCAATGACCACCGGCGTCAAAACCATCAACGATCTGATGGGCCTCAACCATACGGCCACCCTCAACAATTGCGAGGATCAGCAAACCAAGGCCGTCACCACGCTCTGGGAGATGGCCGCAACGCTCGGCATGGCCACCGGCGCCGTGACAACCGCGACCATTACCCACGCCACGCCGGGCGCCACCTATGCCCATATCGCCAACCGCGACTGGGAGTCTGACGCCAAAATGCCGGCGGACGCCCTGGCCGCAGGCTGCCGCGACATCGCGCGCCAGCTGGTGGAAATGAAATACGGCAACGGCCTGAACGTGGCGATGGGCGGTGGGCGCGCCAACTTCCTGCCCGACAGCGTGAGCGATCCGGAATATCCCAGCAAAACAGGCGCCAGAAAGGATGGTCGCGACCTGACGCAGGCCTGGCTGCAGCGCTACGGCGAGCGTGGGCAATACGTATGGAATCAGGCACAGTTCGATAAAATCGAGCCGGGTAAGGTCGACCATCTGTTGGCCCTGTTCGAGCCATCACACATGAACTTCGAGCACGATCGACGGCAAGACGCGGCGGGAGAACCTTCACTGGCAGAGATGACCGGCAAGGCCATCGATATTCTGGCCAGGAATCCCGAAGGCTATCTGTTGCTGGTAGAAGGCGGGCGCGTCGATCACGGCAGCCATAACGGCAACGCCTACCGCACGCTGAGCGACGCGGTCGCCCTGAACGAGGCGGTGAAAACCATCGTCGGCAAGGTCAACCTGGACGAAACGCTGGTGATCGTGACCGGCGATCACAGCCACACGCTGACCATCGCCGGCTATGCCAAGCGCGGCAATCCTATCCTCGGCATTTCCGTCGGCGTCGACGATAAACCTCGGCTGGGCAGCGACGGCAAGCCCTACACCACCCTCGGTTTCGCCAACGGCCCCGGCGGCGCGATCCCGCTGACCGAGCGCCCGGCATTGACCATGGAGCAAACCACCGCGCCCGACTTTATTCAGCCGGCACTGGTGCCGCTGAAAAGCGAGACGCACGGCGGGGAAGATCTCGGCATCTACGCCATCGGCCCCTGGGCGCATCTGTTCCAGGGTACGGTTGAGGAGAACTACACCTTCCACGTGATGAATTACGCCAGCCGCATCGGCGAACGCCTGTCAAAGCGGTAGCCACAAAAAAAGCCGCGTTACGCGGCTTTTTTATCGTTGAAAGCGGCCGGCTATCAGCTGGCTTTTTTCTCGTGCGCCTGGCGGTAGGCCACCAGATCTTCGATGGTCAGCACTACCATGTCGTGCTGTTTGGCGAAGGTAATCACTTCCGGCGCATGCGCCATGCTGCCGTCGTCATTGGTCAGTTCACACAGTACGCCGGCAGGTTTGAAACCGGCCATGGAGACCAGATCGATGGTTGCTTCGGTGTGGCCGCGACGGCTCAGCACGCCGCCCGGCTGCGCACGCAGCGGGAACACGTGGCCCGGACGGTTCAGGTCGCTCGGCTTGGCGCTGTCTGCCACCGCCGCGCGGATGGTGGTCAGGCGATCGGAAGCGGAAACCCCGGTGGTCACGCCCTGCGCCGCTTCGATGGTCACGGTGAAGGCGGTCTGGAACTGGCTGGAGTTGTTGGTCACCATCATCGGCAGCTCAAGCTGCTGACGGCGTTCTTCGGTGATGCACAGGCACACGATACCGCTGCCGTGGCGGATGGTCAGCGCCATCTGCTCAACGGTCATGGTTTCCGCGGCGAAGATCATGTCACCTTCGTTTTCACGATTTTCATCATCGAGCACCATTACGCCGCGCCCGTTGCGCAGTGCGTCAATCGCGCGTTCAACGCGTTCTGTCGGCGTGCCGAAGTCTGAAAGTAGCGTCTGATTCATGGTAAAAAACCTCATTAAAAATTATGGATTACCAGAACCAGGGCGATCTTGAGGAGTAGCTAGCAATAGCTAAAAAAATAACGCAAGCGGGCGCATGCCCGGCAGATACCGTTACTCTCTCCCATCCGGACTATAACCGTCGGCCCCGGAATTACACCGGATCTGCTGACCTCTAACCGGCCTTTACAGGCTGGCTGAGCGCTCGCGGGCTTTCACCGTAGAAGGTGATTTACCGCCGGTGGGGACTTTCACCCCGCCCTGAGAATAAGCAAGATGACTATAACGCTAATGGATAGACAGGGCAATTGGCAAAAGCACAATTCGGCCACGCGCGGCGAATGCGCTTAATGGTGTTTATCCGGCGGGCAACTCGCATTACACTAAGCGGCAGCTATTAAACTCTGAAAGGGATACGCCATGATTGACCCGAAAAAAATCGAACAAATCGCACGCCAGGTTCATGAGTCCATGCCTAAAGGCGTTCGTGAATTCGGGGAAGACGTTGAGAAAAAAATCCGTCAGGTCCTGCAATCGCAGTTGACCCGCCTGGATTTGGTTAACCGCGAAGAGTTCGACGTGCAGACTCAGGTGCTGTTGCGCACCCGCGAGAAGCTGGCGCTGTTGGAACAGCGCATGGCCGAGCTGGAAAGCAAACTGAGCACGGCGCCGGCAGCCAAGCAGGAAGACGAATAATTTCCGCCAAGGGCGCGCACCTGTATGAACCGCGCGCCCTTGTTCTTTAGATTACCCGGCGTTAGCCGCGCCCGTCTTTAATCGCTTTGATGATGTTGGTGGTCGACAGGCCGTCTTCAAAGTTCAACACTTTGACATCGCCGCCGTTGGCCCACACTTCCGCACTGCCGGCAATCTCTTCCGGTTTGTAATCGCCGCCTTTCACCAGCAGATCCGGCAGAATGTCGGCGATCAAGCGCTGCGGCGTGTCCTCTTCGAACGGCACCACCCAATCCACCGCTTCCAGCGCGCCCAGTACAATCATGCGGTTCTCCAGCGCGTTGACCGGGCGTGTTTCCCCTTTCAGGCGCTTGGTCGACGCATCGCTGTTCACCGCCACGATCAGGCGATCGCCCAGCTTGCGGGCGTTGGCCAGATAAGAGACGTGGCCGGCATGCAAAATGTCGAAGATGCCGTTGGTCATCACCACTTTTTCGCCGCGCTGACGCGCCTGCGCGACGGCATGCTTCAACTGCGCTTCGGTCATCACGCCAAAACCGGTTTCGGCGCGGCCACGCACCGCGTTTTCCAGCTCGATCGGTGACACGGTGGAGGTACCGAGCTTGCCCACCACCACGCCGGCGGCAGCGTTGGCCAGGAAACAGGACTCTTCCAGCGAGTTACCGGCGGCCAGCGAGGCGGCCAGCACACCGATCACGGTGTCGCCGGCGCCGGTCACATCAAACACTTCCTGCGCCTGGGTCGGCAAGTGCAGCGGTTCAACGCCCGGCTGCAACAGCGTCATGCCGTGTTCTGAACGGGTAACCAGCAGCGCCGACAGCTCGAAATCCGCCACCAGCTTCATACCGCGTTCCACCAGTTCCGCTTCATCCTTGCAGTGGCCCACCACCGCTTCGAACTCGGACAGGTTCGGCGTCAGCAGCGTCGCGCCGCGATAGCGCTCGAAATCAGATCCTTTCGGATCGATCAGCACCGGCACCTTGGCGGCGCGCGCCAGTTGGATCATGCCCTGCACCTGGCTGAGCGCGCCCTTGGCGTAATCGGACAGCACCAGCGCGCCGATCTGCGGCAGCGCCTGCTGAATACGCTCCAGCATCGGCTGTGGATCAACGTTGGAGAAGCCTTCTTCGAAGTCGAGACGGATCAGTTGCTGGTTGCGGGACAGCACGCGCAGCTTGGTGATGGTCGGATGGGTCGGCACCGAGACGAAGTCGCAGCGCACGTTGACTTCATTCAGCTTGGCGCTCAGCGCCCGCGCCGCATCGTCGATGCCGGTCAGGCCCACCAGACGGGAAGTGGCGCCCAGCGAAGCGATGTTCATCGCCACGTTAGCCGCGCCGCCGGGACGCTCTTCGATGGTATCGACCTTGACCACCGGCACCGGGGCTTCCGGTGAAATGCGGCTGGTCGGCCCATACCAATAGCGATCCAACATGACGTCACCGACCACCAGCACACCGGCGCGGCGAAAATCAGGCAGCGTAACTTTCATCCGATAACTCCAAAAAAGAACAAAATTTTAGTGGCGCAGATATTACCACAGACCGCCGGAATACCCGCAAAAAGGTATTAATCCAGCCATTTGGCCCAGCTGGCGCGTACCTGTTCGCGCTCGGCGGCAAACAGCCCGCTGCCGACCTTGCCGGAATGTTCCTGCAGCGCCAGGTGGTGGATCTCGTCGCGCATGGTGACATAGGCCTGGGTCAGCGCGCGCGCTTCCTCTTCCGGCATGATGTCGTAATTGGCCATCAGCTCGAAGATGCGCACGTTGTCCGACCAACGCGTCAGGCGCGGTTCACCCGGCGCATAGCGTAAGACCAGATATTGGGCGATAAATTCGATGTCGGTTATGCCGCCCTCATCGGTTTTGATATCAAACAGATCGCGCTGCTTGCTGCCGAGATGGTTGCGCATCTTTTCGCGCATCTCGCGCACTTCGCGCTTCAGGGTCTGCGCATCGCGCGTTTTGCACAGGATCTCGCGCCGGATTGCGTCAAACTGCTGATGCAGCGCCGGATCGCCATGCACGATGCGCGCGCGCACCAGGGCCTGATGCTCCCAGGTCCAGGCTTCGTTTTGCTGGTAGTCGGCGAACGCTTCGACGGTGCTGACCAGCATCCCCGCCGCACCGGAAGGCCGCAGACGCGCGTCAACCTCATACAGAATGCCGGAGGAGGTGCGGGTGCTGAACAGATGCATCACCCGCTGTGCCAGCCGCAGGTAGAACTGACGGCCGTCGATGCAGCGATCGCCGTCGGTCATCACTTCCGGCGGGCAATCCAACAAGAACACCAGATCGAGGTCGGAACTGTACCCCAGCTCCCAGCCGCCCAGCTTGCCGTAGCCGATCACCGCAAAGCCGCGCCCTTCGCGTTCCTGCAGATGGGTCGGCTGGCCGTAGCGCGCCACCATGTCGCTCCAGGCCTGTTGCACCACCGCGTCGATGATCGCCTCCGCCAAATAAGTCAGGTGATCGCTCACTTTCATCACCGGCAGCGCGCCGGCGATATCCGCCGCGGCGATGCGCAGCTGCTGTGCCTGTTTGAACTGACGCAGCGCCTCCAGCTTTTGCTCTTCGTCGTCTTCCGGCACCCGCAGCAGATACTGGCGCAGTTCGCTGCGGTAGGCGTCCAGCGCCACCGGCTGATACAGCGTGGCCGGATCCAGCAGCTCGTCCAGCAGCAGCGGGTAACGCGACAGCTGGTTGGCAACCATCGGCGACGCGGCGCACAGGCGGATCAGATGGCTGAGCGCCGCGTGGTACTCCACCAACAATTCGAGGTAGGTGGTGCGGGTGACGATGCTGAGCAGCAGCTGCGCCAGCCGCACCAACGCGGTCGGCGCGTCCTGCCGCGGGCATACCTCCGCCAGCAGGCGCGGCATCAGCTGATCGAGCACGTCGCGGCCGCGCGGGCCGATGGTGCGCTTGTCGACGTCGTGACGAAAATCGGCGATGGTGCGCAGCATCTGTCGGCGCCCCTCTTCATCGAGGTGCGGCGTCAGCGGCGCCAGCTCGTTCTCCTCCAGCGCGTCCTGCCACAGGCTGTGGTAGTGCTGGTAATCGGGATCTTCGCCGACATCCGGGCTATCGTCGCCGATCAGGTCGTCGAACACCGCGCGCACCGCCTGCATGTGCGCGTCCAGCGCCGCCATCAGCGCCGGCCAATCCGCCAATCCCATACCGTAGGCCAACCGCGCCTGATCGAGTGCCTCCTGCGGCAGCGTCTGGGTTTGCTGATCGCCGATCGCCTGCAGCAAGTTCTCCAACCGCCGCAGGAACAGGTAGGCGGCGCTCAGCGCCCGTACCTGCTCGGCCTCCAGCAGCCCCAGCTCACCCACCGCCTGCAGCGTCGGCAGCAGCGAACGCCCCTGCAGCGCCGGCTCGCGGCCGCCGCGGATCAGCTGGAATACCTGGGTAATGAATTCGATTTCGCGAATGCCGCCGGCGCCCAGCTTGATGTTGTCCTTCAGGCCGCGACGCCGTACTTCACGGGCGATCATGCCCTTCATGTTGCGCAGCGACTGGATGACGCTGAAATCGATGTAGCGGCGGAACACGAACGGCCGCAGGGTTTTGCGCAGCTCCTGGCTGTAGGCGTCTTCCGCCCCGCCCATCAGGCGCGCCTTCACCATCGCATAGCGCTCCCAGTCGCGCCCCTGCTCCTGATAATAATCTTCCAGCGCCGCGAAGCTCATCACCAACGGGCCGCTGTCGCCGAACGGCCGCAGCCGCATGTCGACGCGATAGACGAAGCCGTCGATGGTCTGTTGATCCAGCGCCTTGATCAGCCGCTGGCCGAGGCGGGTGAAGAACTGGGCATTGTCCAACTCGCGCCTTCCGCCCTGGGTCTGGCCGTTTTCCGGGTAGGCGAAGATCAGATCGATATCCGACGAGAAATTCAGCTCGCCGCCGCCCAGCTTGCCCATGCCGAGGATCAGCAGCGGCTGCGGTTCGCCAGCGGCGTTGCACGGCGTGCCCCACTCGCGGCAGCAGGTTTGGTACAGCCAGTCGCGTGCGCTGACGATCAGCGTCTCCGCCAGCCCGCTCAGCTGCAGCAGCGTTTCTTCGGTCGAACACAGCCCCTGCGCCTGCGCCCAGGCGATACGCACCAGCGTCTCGCGGCGAAACAGACGCAGCGTGCGCATCAGCTGCGCTTCGTCACGCACCTCTTCCAGCTCGTCCTGCAGCCAGGCGGCATAGTGTTGCCACTCGCCGGGCGCCGGCGGCTGCTCGCGCAGCGTCGCGAGCCAGGCCGGCTGGGCGAGCAGCGCGTCGCTGACGAAGTCGCTCGACGCCAGCACCCACTGCTCCTGCTCGCTAAAGGCGCTGTCCGCGCCGTGAACTTCCTGAAAACGCTGCACAACCTGCTGTGCCTGAGCCTGTAACGCGGCTGAAAGTGGCGACATAGTGTATGACCCGTTCTGCGACCCACGGCTGGCGGGCCGACTGGATTAACGAAGCGCGCCGTTTAACCAGAATGGCGCATGCGATAAGGCCTGTTTGCGGCTGGCTTCATACCAGCCCTGGCGGCGCTCGCTCAGCGCCGCCTGCAACTCGCGCCAGGCGTCGATATAAGGCCCGGTCTGCTCGTCGGGGTAAGCGCCCGACAGCAGGATCAGCGCCGAAATCTGACGCGTCAGGCGCGGCAATTGTTCCTGATATTCATCTTCGTTCAGGGTACGGCTGAAGGCTTCTTTCAGCTCCGCGCCGCTGCGCCCCAGCATGATGTCGCTAAAGCGTTTGAAAGAACCGTCCAGCTTGGTCTGCCCTTTGGCATCGATAAACGGCCTCCAGGCGCCGCTCACCAGCCATGATGTGAGCGCCAACTTACATTGCAGGTAAGCTGTGCTGTAGCACAGGGTCTCTGGTTGCGCGGCTTTATCCGCCAACAATGGTTCGAGTTCGCTCAGACGGGCGCGCAGATCGGCGCTGGCCTTGCGCGGCACCAGGCCGCCGAAGATCACCAGCACCTGGCGGATCGTGCCGACCGCTTCGATGACCGCCCCGCGCGCCTGCGCGTCGCCTCGCAGCCACAGCTCTTCATGGTACTGCCAGTGGTTCAGCGCCAGTTCGAAGGCGGCGATCATCCCCTGCTCCACGGTCGCCTTCGCCGCCGGCTTCAACACCTGCAACGAGCGCACCTCGCGCGGCGGATTGCCCGTCGCCAGGTGGTAACCACGCGCCGCCTTGCTCAGGCTGCCCTGACGCAGCCCATCGTGCGCCGCCAGCTCACCGGCCAATGCCAGCAGATCGGAGGTGTTGCCTTTCAGCAACTCCAGTTCTATCTCGCTCAGGGCTTCGCTGAGATCACCGGCGCGCACCTCACCCTGATCCAGGCCAATCTCTATCTCACTTTGGCCGTAAGTAACCACCCACTTCTCACGCACAAAATCGGTACGGAACAGCGGTTGCAACGCCTGCTGCAGCGCCGCGATATCGCAATCCTGCGGCCAGATGTCGGCAGGAAACTGCGCCAGCGCCAGCTGCGGTTCGGCGATGGCGACATTGTATTCCGGGCGCTGGTGCAGGCCGGCCACCACTTTACCGGCGGTTTTGATGGTCATCTCATAGCGATCGTCGAAACCGCGAATGCGCAGCCCCATGTCGTGACGACGCAGGAAGTTGTCGGCCGTTTCGAAGTAAATGTTGGTCAGCTTTTGCGGCGCGGAATGCTGATGCGGCCAGGCGGCGAGCCAGTGTGGCAGAGCGGCCACCGCTTGCGGCGCGGCGATGAATTTCAGTTCAATTTCAACGGTCATAATTCTTTAACACCAATAAGTTACGCATTCGCGTCGGTTTCAGCGCGGCGCGCTCGGCCCGCCGTATGCTGCCCACTGACGCACAGTTGTCATTATCTTACCGCGATTCCCGGCGCCTTAACCCTGCTAACTGTAGAAAAAACCTGTTACGTTATAAAACGCTGCGCAACTCACAGAATCAGCCACAGTAAGATAGTTCTCATTCCGGTTTTGGCGTTGCGTCGTCAGACTGAACCCTCTACTATCGTTCCATAAATTCACCCAGAAACGATGAACTAATGCAGAAATTACGCCTGATTTTCCTTGCCGCGCTGAGCTTCAGCATCACTTGGGCCGCACATGCCGAAGATAAACGCTATATCTCCGATGAGTTAAGCACTTATGTCCATAGCGGCCCAGGTAATCAGTACCGTATTGTCGGCACTCTGAACGCCGGTGAAGAAGTGACCCTGCTGAGCGTCAACGACAGCACCAATTACGGCCAGATCCGCGATCCCAAAGGCCGCACCACCTGGATCCCTCTCGATCAGCTCAGCCAGACACCAAGCCTGCGCACCCGCGTGCCCGAGCTGGAACAGCAGGTGAAAACCCTGACCGACAAACTGGCCAACATCGATAACACCTGGAACCAGCGTACCTCGGAAATGCAGGAAAAAGTCGCGGGCAGCGACAGCACCATCAGCAGCCTGCAGAAGGAAAACCAGGATCTGAAAAACCAGCTGGTGGTCGCGCAGAAGAAGGTCAACGCCGTTAACCTGCAGCTCGACGATAAGCAGCGCACCATTATTCTGCAGTGGTTCATGTACGGCGGCGGCGTTGCCGGCGTCGGTTTGCTGTTGGGTCTGCTGTTGCCGCACCTGATCCCGCGTCGCAAGAACAACAATCGCTGGATGAACTGATCTCAGTATCGTTCAGTTTGAGTATGGGCGCCTGCGGGCGCCCTTTTCATTGGCGCCGACATCCCGCGGTCAATTCATGTAATCTGATAGACAGAGCCTTACACGATATTCAGGAGTCAACAGTGCAGATTTATCTGGTCGGCGGCGCCGTTCGCGACAGCCTGCTCAATATTCCGGTGGTCGATCATGATTGGGTGGTGGTGGGCGCCACGCCGGCAGAGCTGCTGGCATTGGGTTACCAGCAGGTCGGCAAAGATTTTCCGGTGTTCCTCAACCCCGACTCCCACGAGGAGTACGCGCTGGCGCGCACCGAGCGCAAATCCGGCCAGGGATACACCGGTTTCACCTGCTATGCCGCGCCGGACGTCACGCTGGAGGAGGATCTGCTGCGGCGCGATCTGACCATCAACGCCATCGCCCGTTCCGCCGAGGGGGAGCTGATTGACCCTTACGGCGGCGTGGCCGATCTGCAGGCGCGCGTGCTGCGCCACGTTTCCGACGCCTTCGGCGAAGATCCGCTGCGCGTACTGCGCGTGGCGCGCTTCACCGCCCGCTTCGCCCACCTGGGTTTTCGCATCGCCGACGAAACGCTCGCCCTGATGCGCCGGATGGCGCACGGCGGTGAACTGGCCGCGCTGACCGCCGAACGCGTCTGGAAAGAAACTGAAAAGGCGCTGCAAAGCCAGAGCCCGCAGGTCTATTTTCAGGTGCTGCGCGACTGCGATGCGCTGGCGGTGCTGTTCCCGGAAATCGACGCGCTGTTCGGCGTGCCGGCCCCCGCCAAGTGGCACCCGGAGATCGACACCGGCGTGCACACGCTGATGGCGCTGGCGATCGCCGCCCGCCTCACGCCGGAGGTGGACGTGCGCTTCGCCACCCTGTGCCATGACCTCGGCAAAGGGTTGACGCCAAAAGAGTTCTGGCCGCATCACCACGGCCACGGCCCGGCGGGCGTACGGCTGGTCGAGGCGCTGTGCCAGCGGCTGCGGGTGCCTAACCCGGTGCGCGATCTGAGCAAGCTGGTGGCCGAGTACCATGATTTGATCCACACCGTGAACAAGCTGCGGCCGGAGACCCTGCTGAAGCTGTTCGACGCCATCGACGTCTGGCGCAAGCCCCAGAGGCTGGAGCAGATGATCCTGACCAGCGAAGCGGACGCGCGCGGCCGCACCGGCTTTGAGGAGAATCCTTATCCGCAGGGCGACTATCTGCGCCAGGCGTATCAGGTGGCGAACGCGGTATCGATTAAAGAAGTGGTGGCCAGCGGGCTGCAGGGCACCGCGATCCGCGACGAGCTCAAACGCCGCCGTCAGCAGGCGCTGGCCGACTGGAAGCTCAGCCAAACGATTATCAACGATCAGGCATAAAAAAACCCCGCAGAGCGGGGTTTTTTCTTGGTATCGGGCTTACAGGAATACCATATAAACCACGGCTGCCACGATAAAGCGGTAGATGGCGAACGGCACGAACGAGATGCGTTTGATCAGCGACAGGAAGGTCTTGATTGCAATCAGCGCCACCACGAAGGCTGTAATGAAACCGACGGCGAACATCGGCAGATCGCCCCAGGTCAGGAAGTGCAGGCTCTTGTACAGATCCAGGCCGCTGGCGCCAATCATCATCGGCACCGCCAGGATGAAGGAGAATTCGGACGCCGCATAGCGGTTCACGCCCACCAGCATGCCGCCGGCGATAGTGGAACCCGAACGGGAGAAGCCCGGCCACAGCGCCAGACACTGGAAGCAGCCGATCATGAACGCCTGGCGGTAGGTGATGTCATCCAGCCCTTCCGCGCTCGGTTTCTTCGGCTTCAGCCATTCCGCCGCCAGCAACAGCAGGCCGCCGACCACCAACGCGTACATCACGTTTTTCGGCGCGAACAGCGACTTGATGAAATCATGGAAGGCCAGGCCCAGCACCACCGCCGGGATCATCGCCAGCAGGATGTGCCCCAACTTCAGCTGACCGCTGGTTTTGCCCTCGTGCTCCACCGGCTTGCCGCCGAAATGGATGCCGATCAGGCCGAACAGCCGGCGCCAGAACATCACGACGACGGCCAGGATCGACCCCAGCTGGATGATGACTTCAAAGGTTTTGGCTTTGTCGCCGGTAAAGCCCAGCCACTCGCCAACGATAATCATATGCCCGGTGGAAGACACCGGCAGAAATTCGGTTAACCCCTCGACAACCCCAAGAACAAACGCAATAAACAGTGAATGCATGTCAGCCATGTGCTTCGCTCACCCTATAAAATAACGGCTATCACATAAAAAAGCGGCAGTGCTTAAAGACAATGCCGCTAAAACAATTCTCAGGATTAAGACCAGCTTAACGGTCTTTCGTTGCAAGCAGATGACATAAAATCATGCGGGACGGGTGCCGCGCTCAATGATCACGCCGACCCGATTGGCATGTGCTACAGCGCCCGGTTTGCTGACCTTAATACGGACCCACGGGGAATTGAAGCGCTGAAGCAAAATTTCAGATATTTCCTCCGCCACGCGTTCCACCAGGGCGAAGCGGTTCGACTCCACGTGTTGGATCACGGCATCGCTGACGTCGGCATAGCTCAGACAGTCAGTTACGTCGTCGCTGGCGGCGGCCGGCCGGTTATCCCAGCCCATTTCGATATCGAACACCAGCTTCTGACGAATGCCCTGTTCCCACTCATAAACGCCAATGGTGGTAATTACGGTAAGCTCTTCAATAAATACGATATCCATCACGTCATTCTCTGTTTTTGGCCTTGCCGGATACCACTTCCAGCGGAATGTGCGTATTATCCATAGATGTTGCGAGTAAAACGACCATTATTAAACGGAACCGCGTTATGAGTGCTACCGCGCTTGGCATGATTATCTTCGCGTATCTGTGCGGCTCGATTTCGAGCGCGATCCTGGTTTGCCGGATCGCCAGGCTGCCGGACCCGCGTGAGCATGGCTCAGGAAATCCCGGGGCGACCAACGTCCTGCGCATCGGCGGCCGGCTGGCGGCAGCGGCGGTGCTGGTGTTCGATATTCTGAAAGGGATGTTGCCGGTCTGGCTGGCCTACAAACTCGATGTACCGCCGCTGTACCTCGGCCTGACGGCGATCGCCGCCTGTCTGGGGCACATCTATCCGGTGTTCTTCCACTTCCGCGGCGGTAAAGGCGTGGCGACGGCGTTTGGCGCCATCGCGCCTATCGGCTGGGATCTGACCGGCCTGATGACCGGCACCTGGCTGTTGACGGTGCTGCTCAGCGGCTACTCTTCGCTCGGCGCCATCGTCAGCGCGCTGATCGCCCCGTTCTACGTCTGGTGGTTCAAACCGCAGTTCACCTTCCCGGTAGCGATGCTCTCCTGCCTGATCCTGATGCGGCATCACGACAATATCCAGCGCCTGTGGCGCGGCCAGGAAGGCAAGATTTGGGGCAAGTTCCGCAAGAAGAAAAACGACGCGGATGAGGATAACGGCGACCAGCCGGAAGACGAATAACAGAAGGGCCGGATTATCCGGCCCTTTGCTTTATACCGCAGGCAGTTCCGCCAGCGGCCAGCGCGGCCGCACCGAAACGCTCAGCTCCGGGTTGGCGCCGCTCTTCAGCCGCACCATGCCGGCATAGGCGATCATCGCGCCGTTGTCGGTGCAAAATTCCGGGCGGGCATAGAACACTTCCCCGCCGCGTTTCTGCATCATCTCCGCCAGCTTGGCACGCAATGTGCGGTTGGCGCTCACGCCGCCGGCCATCACCAGGCGTTTGAAGCCGGTTTGCTCGAGGGCACGTTTGCATTTGATCGCCAGCGTATCCACCACCGCATCCTCGAAGGCGCGGGCGATGTCGGCACGCGTCTGATCGTCGTTGCCGTTGGAGCGAATGGTGTTGGCGGCGAAGGTTTTCAGCCCGGAGAAGCTGAAGTCCAGCCCCGGACGATCGGTCATCGGCCGCGGGAAGGTGAAACGCCCCGCCGTGCCCTGCTGCGCCATCTTCGACAGCATCGGCCCGCCGGGATAATCCAGGCCGAGCAGCTTGGCGGTTTTGTCGAACGCTTCGCCGGCGGCATCGTCGATCGACTCGCCCAGCAGTGCATACTCACCGATGCCGGTGACGCTGATCAGCTGAGTGTGGCCACCGGAGACCAGCAGCGCGACGAACGGGAACGCCGGCGGGTTATCTTCCAGCATCGGCGCCAGCAAGTGGCCTTCCATGTGGTGTACCGGCACCGCCGGCACGTTCCAGGCGAACGCCAGCGCACGCCCGACGGTAGCGCCGACCAGCAGCGCGCCTACCAGGCCCGGCCCGGCGGTATAAGCCACGCCGTCGATATCGGCCGGAGTCAGGTTGGCCTCTTTCAGCGCCGCCTGAATCAGCGGCACGGTTTTGCGCACGTGATCGCGGGAGGCCAGTTCCGGCACCACGCCGCCGTAGTCGGCGTGCAGCTTCACCTGGCTGTATAATTGGTTGGCCAACAAACCGGTTTGATCGTCATACACTGCAATTCCGGTTTCATCGCAGGACGTTTCTATACCCAGTACTCGCATTACATTTCCCATCATTCACGTGCGGCCGCCAGTCTACCACATTCCGCCGCATTTACCGCCGATGCGGCGCATCTTGTCACCGGCTTGCGCCTATGTCGATGATTCATCCAGAAAATGCCCGAGCGATTAAATACGAGCATTTTTTTCTGATTAGTCTATAATCAGCGCCCGGTGCAAAAATGCGCACGTTGCGGCAGAGCGACGCGGGTTTCAATTTGCTGTGATGCTTTACAAAGCAGCATCCATTGGAGTAAAATTCCGCACCATTTTGAAAAGGCTGGCGCTTGGCCAGCAGCAAACCGAATTTTATTGAGGTGAGAGGCACATGCCGGTAATTAAAGTACGTGAAAACGAGCCATTTGACGTTGCTCTGCGTCGTTTCAAACGCTCTTGCGAAAAAGCGGGTGTTTTAGCTGAAGTTCGTCGTCGTGAGTTTTATGAAAAACCAACTACCGAACGTAAACGCGCTAAAGCTTCTGCTGTGAAACGTCACGCGAAGAAACTGGCTCGCGAAAACGCACGCCGCACTCGTCTGTATTAATTCTTCGGGGGCAACCCCACCGCGTGAATTTCTGATTTTCAAAATCGCGCAGACCGAGTAGTTGCATACGAAGGCCGTGCTTTCCGAAAGGAATGCGCGGCTTGTTCTCGTTTATAGGCTAATGAAGTAAGGGCTTATGGCTGGACGAATTCCGCGCGTATTTATCAATGACTTGCTGGCTCGCACCGACATCGTCGATTTGATCGACGCCCGCGTGAAGCTCAAGAAGCAAGGCAAGAACTACCACGCGTGCTGTCCGTTCCACCACGAAAAGACGCCTTCCTTTACCGTTAATGGCGAAAAGCAGTTTTATCACTGTTTTGGGTGTGGTGCGCACGGCAACGCCGTCGACTTTTTGATGAATTACGACCGACTCGAGTTTGTCGAAACCATCGAAGAGCTGGCGACCATGCACGGGCTGGAAGTGCCTTACGAAGCGGGCACCGGGCCGACCCAGATCGAACGCCATCAGCGCCAGAGCCTGTACCAACTGATGGAGCAGCTCAGCGCGTTCTATCAACAGTCACTGCAGCAGTCCTCCGGGGCACCGGCGCGCAGCTATTTGCAGCAGCGCGGATTAAGTGACGACGTTATTCGCCATTTCGCCATCGGCTTCGCGCCGGCGGGATGGGACAACGCCCTGAAGCGTTTCGGCCGCGATGCCGACTCGCGCCGCGCATTGAACGATGCCGGCATGCTGGTGACTAACGATCAGGGGCGTTCGTACGACCGCTTCCGCGAACGGGTGATGTTCCCCATCCGCGACAAGCGCGGGCGCGTGATCGCCTTCGGCGGCCGCGTGCTGGGCGACGGTATGCCGAAGTACCTGAACTCGCCGGAAACCGAAGTTTTCCATAAGGGCCGCCAGCTGTACGGCCTGTATGAAGCACAGCAGAACCACCCTACCCTCCAGCGGCTGCTGGTGGTGGAAGGGTATATGGACGTGGTGGCGTTGGCGCAATTCGGCATCGATTATGCCGTCGCCTCGCTCGGGACCTCGACGACGGCTGAACACATTCAGCTGCTGTTCCGCGCTACCGACAACGTCGTTTGCTGCTACGACGGCGACCGCGCCGGCCGCGAAGCGGCCTGGCGGGCGCTGGAAACCGCGCTGCCGTACCTGAACGATGGGCGCCAGCTGCGGTTCATGTTTTTGCCCGACGGTGAAGACCCGGACACCCTGGTGCGCAAAGAAGGCAAAGAAGCCTTCGAACAGCGAATGGAGCAGGCGCAGCCGCTGTCCACTTTCCTGTTCGAAAGCCTGCTGCCGCAGGTGGATTTGAGCAGCCCGGACGGGCGCGCCAAGCTGAGCACGCTGGCGCTGCCGCTGATTACTCAGGTGCCGGGCGAAACGTTGCGCTTGTACCTGCGTCAGGAGCTCGGCAACAAGCTGGGGCTGCTGGACGACAGCCAGCTCGACAAGCTGATGCCCAAGCAGGCGGAAAATGCGAATCCTTATCAGGCGCCCCAGCTAAAACGCACAACCATGCGTATACTGATAGGGTTACTGGTGCAAAATCCGCAGTTGGCTACACTTATCCCTTCGCTGGAAGGGTTGGAGCAGACCAAACAGGCGGGATTGCCGCTGTTCGTCGAACTGGTGCAGACCTGTTTGGCGCAGCCGGGCCTGACAACCGGGCAATTGCTGGAGCTGTATCGCGACAACAAATTCAGCCAGCAGCTTGAAACCTTGGCGACATGGAACCATATGATCGTTGAGGACATGGTCGAACAGACCTTTTTGGATACGTTGGCCAGCCTGTACGACTCGGTGCTCGAGCAACGGCTGGAAACGCTGATCGCCCAGGCCAGAACGCGCGGCCTGAGCCCGGAGGAACGTGAGGAAGTCCGTTCTCTCAACCAGGTTTTAGCGAAGAAAAACTGAATACCAAACGGCTTAAGTGCCGATAATTGCGAGGGCAGAGCCCTGCACAGTGCCGCCATAGTGGGCCGCGGCGATAACGAAAACGCCCCAAATGCTATTGTTGGCGGTTTCGCCGACCGACACCAACCTAAATACTCTGAAGTGTGGATACCGTCTTATGGAGCAAAACCCGCAGTCACAGCTGAAGCTACTTGTCACCCGTGGTAAGGAGCAAGGCTATCTGACCTATGCTGAGGTCAATGACCATCTGCCGGAAGATATCGTCGACTCCGATCAGATCGAAGACATCATCCAGATGATTAACGACATGGGCATCCAGGTGATGGAAGAAGCACCGGACGCCGATGACCTGCTGCTCGCCGAAAACTCGAACAGCACGGACGAAGATGCGGAAGAAGCCGCCGCACAGGTTCTGTCCAGCGTGGAATCCGAAATCGGCCGCACCACCGACCCGGTGCGCATGTACATGCGCGAAATGGGTACCGTCGAACTGCTGACGCGCGAAGGCGAAATCGACATCGCCAAGCGCATCGAAGACGGCATCAACCAGGTGCAGTGCTCGGTTGCCGAATACCCGGAAGCCATCACCTACCTGCTTGAGCAGTACGATCGCGTCGAAGCGGGCGAAGCGCGCCTGTCCGATCTGATCACCGGCTTCGTCGATCCTAACGCGGAAGAGGACATCGCCCCAACCGCGACCCACATCGGTTCTGAACTGTCGAGCGAAGAGCAAGACGACGACGAAGAAGATGAGGACGCCGAAGACGACGACACCGAAGACGACAACAGCATCGATCCTGAGCTGGCGCGTCAGAAGTTCGCCGAGCTGCGCGATCAGTATGAAGCGACGCGTCTGGTGATCAAAAAGAACGGCCGCAGCCACGCCAGCGCAGCGGACGAGATCCTGAAGCTGTCTGAAGTGTTCAAGCAGTTCCGCCTGGTGCCGAAACAGTTCGACTTCCTGGTCAACAGCATGCGCACTATGATGGACCGCGTTCGCACCCAGGAACGCATCATCATGAAGCTGTGCGTTGAACAGTGCAAAATGCCGAAGAAAAACTTCGTCACCCTGTTCGCCGGCAACGAAACCAGCGATTCCTGGTTCGAAGCCGCAGTGGCGATGGCCAAGCCATGGTCGGAAAAGCTGAAAGACGTTGCCGAAGACGTGCAGCGCAGCCTGCAGAAACTGCGTCAGATCGAAGAAGAAACCGGCCTGACCATCGAGCAGGTCAAAGACATCAACCGTCGCATGTCGATCGGTGAAGCGAAAGCCCGCCGCGCGAAGAAAGAGATGGTTGAGGCCAACCTGCGTCTGGTTATTTCCATCGCCAAGAAATACACCAACCGCGGCCTGCAGTTCCTGGATCTGATCCAGGAAGGCAACATCGGCCTGATGAAAGCGGTAGACAAGTTCGAATATCGCCGCGGCTACAAGTTCTCGACGTACGCCACCTGGTGGATCCGTCAGGCTATCACCCGCTCCATCGCCGATCAGGCGCGCACCATCCGTATTCCGGTGCATATGATTGAGACCATCAACAAGCTCAACCGTATTTCGCGCCAGATGCTGCAAGAGATGGGCCGCGAGCCGACGCCGGAAGAGCTGGCCGAGCGCATGCTGATGCCGGAAGACAAGATCCGCAAGGTGCTGAAGATCGCCAAAGAGCCAATCTCGATGGAAACGCCGATCGGCGACGACGAAGATTCGCATCTGGGCGACTTCATCGAGGATACCACCCTCGAGCTGCCGCTGGATTCCGCGACCTCAGAGAGCCTGCGTTCCGCTACCCACGATGTGCTGGCCGGCCTGACCGCGCGCGAAGCGAAAGTGCTGCGCATGCGTTTCGGTATCGACATGAACACCGACCACACGCTGGAAGAGGTAGGCAAGCAGTTTGACGTTACCCGTGAGCGTATTCGTCAGATCGAAGCCAAGGCGCTGCGCAAGCTGCGTCACCCGAGCCGTTCCGAAGTGCTGCGCAGCTTCCTGGACGATTAAGTCCGGCTGCCGCACCAAAAGCAAAAACCCCGGCCTGCCGGGGTTTTTTTATGCCTCAGAACATGCTGTTGCCGCTGGCGGTCTTCTCCGGCACCGGCTGCGTCACGTCCCAGTGCTCGACGATCTTCCCGGCGCTGTCGAGACGGAAGATATCGATGATCGCCGCGGTCTTGCCGGCCTCGCGCCCGCTGACTTCCACATGCAAAATCACATAGTCACCGTCGACGAACGCCTGTTTTACCTCACTGTGCGAGTTGGGGTAACGCGTTTTCAGCAGCTCGACAAATTGACGAAAACCCGCCACGCCGTCCATGGCGTTGGGGTTATGCTGCTTGTACTGTTCCCCCAAAAACGGCCGCGCCGCCGCAAAATCCTTGTTGTTCAGCCCCTGCCGATAAAACTCCAGCACGTTCTGCTTGTTGCGCGCTTCCTGTGGCGAATGCCCCGCCTGTGCAGCGCCGGTCACCAATAACAGCGCCATCACACAACCTTTCATCATCGATGTCATCGCAACTCCCTTATGTCATTGCAGCGCCAGGAACAGCTCGCGATAGCTGGCGGTAAGCTGCTCCAGCGTGGCGCGGTTCAATCCGCTGGGGTTGGGCAATACCCACACCTCGGTTTGCCCCAGCATCATCGCCTGCTTGCCCCAGGGCGCGTTTTTCACCCCGAAGGCGGTGGTGAACGCCTGCTTGCCTAAAATCGCCAGCGCGCGCGGCTGGTAGCGCAGGATCTTCTCTTGCAGCGCCTCACCGCCGCTGCGCAACTCGTCACGCGACAGCTCGCTGGCCGCCACCGTCGGGCGCGCCACCAGCGCGGTAATGCCGCAGCCGTTATCCTTCAACTGCTGCCACTGCTCCGGCGCCAACTGGCTCTCGGTAAAGCCGGCCTGATGGATCACCTTCCAGAAGCGGTTGCTGCCGTTGGCGAAAGGGTAGCCCTGATGGGCGGAAGAAAGGCCGGGGTTGATGCCGCAAAACACCACCCGCAGGCCAGGCGCCAGAAGTTCCATGAGTATCGTGAGTCCATTGCAGGGATTTACTGCGGTTATCGCAAAATCCGCCAGCAATTACAACAGGCTAGAACTGTGCAGAAAAGCAACATACGGGCGGGTAACAGTAGACCGCCGCTTAAGGATTCCCTATAATCTCGCGGCTTGGCCCCTTAGCTCAGTGGTTAGAGCAGGCGACTCATAATCGCTTGGTCGTTGGTTCAAACCCAACAGGGGCCACCAAATTTTTGCTTTAAAATCATATAAAAAAGCCACTTTTCTCGAAGTGGCTTTTTTATTTCTTGCTCACAGTGGCGGTAAAATGGCGGCAGTATGCCAACACTCTCAGCTATCTTTACCCTCTTAACCAGCCTATAGCCAGACTTACCAGGAAGCCGGCAAAGAAGATCGCGACAGCCGCAGCGATAGATTTCCACCACTCATCAAACCAGAACAAGGCAACAAATGCCGCTATAGAGAACAGGCCAATGACTATGGACTCAGCCAAGTCAGCAGTTTGTCGGCCAACAAATTTAACGAACTTCACAAGAAAGGATTTTAGCCAGTTCATTGATTTTATTACTTAACGATAGGAAGTCATCATCACTTAACCATTAGTTAAAATCCAACCGCTGGCTTTTGATTGATCTATCCGCTATCGCTCGCCTCTTACAAGGCTACACAAAGCAATAGTGACAAACACCAGTAACAGGAATATTGCCGCGCTCAGAATTCGTTGCCACCATTCGTCGAACCAGAACAGTGAGCCAAACGCAGCGACAGAAAATATCCCGCCCAAAATCGCTTCCACAAGGTGCGACAATCCTTTACCGAGCTTACTGCCCCAAGACTTTAGATAGCTCATGATTCACACCTTCACAGAACATTTTCGATTTGCTGGTATAGGCAACAAAGGGTTCAAGATACTCCTCCGCCAGAAAGTAGATCATGTCCAAATTTCGTGGCGTGAGCTTATGGTACGTTGAGGGATATTGTTCCCGCAAACGACGCGAAGAAACGGCGGCCTGTTCAATAATTCCTTGTAAAAGAATGATGTTTAGCCCAGCAATGGTGACACCTTTGAATACCCATTTGAAAAGTGTGCTGCCGATAACCTTTTTCAAAATATGGTGTGTGATTTGCTGAACCAGAATGAACTGCGTCCCCATACGTCCTGTAAGATAACCCTCTACATGGTTTAATTTTTGGCTTAGCACGGTTTGTGTTTGCAGATCCATCCGCTGATAGCAGTCACGGATAATCACCGCTATCAGCTCACGTAGCGGGGCTTCGATACCATAGCCGGCACGAACGACCTTGATGAACCGTTCCGTTTCGATTTCATTGCGGCGCTTAAGCTCTCGACCGCCGAGCCCTGCTCCCTGCCATGTCCTACGAGCACTATAGGCAATGCCCCTTGGTAAAGACTCTATTCCCTCAAGAATTCCTTGAGCTACGGCTTTCGCATCCATAACAATCCCTTATCAGCGCCCTGGCCGTACCCTATACTAACTTCGCTTAAAATATCAACACCCCTTTCATCCTAATGAAGGGCGCCCCTCGGCATAATGGCTTTTTTGTTTCCCGCTGCCGTGCCACACTTCCCTCTCGGCATTCCTGATTTATTCCGACTCATAAGGCCCCTGCATGATCGTCAACTGCGACCACGACAACCTTGATGCCTGGCTGGCGCTGCGCTCGGCGCTGTGGCCCACCTGCCTGCGGGAAGAACACCGCGCAGAAATGCGCGAAATATTGGCTTCGCCGCACCACACCGCGTTTATGGCGCGGGGGCTGGACGGCGCTTTCGTTGGCTTTGCCGAGGTCGCGCTGCGCTACGATTATGTCAACGGCTGCGAATCGTCGCCGGTGGCGTTTTTGGAAGGGATTTATACCGCCGAACGCGCCCGCCGCCAGGGCTGGGCCGCGCGCCTGATCGCGCAGGTGCAGGAGTGGGCGAAGCAACAGGGGTGCAGCGAGCTGGCGTCGGATACCGACATCGCTAATCTGGATTCCCAACGCCTGCATGCGGCGCTGGGCTTTGCCGAAACGGAGCGGGTGGTGTTTTACCGCAAAACGCTGGGCTGATCAGGCACCTTGCGTTGCCGCTGATGCGTCAACGGCTCGGCGCGCAGCAGTCTCTTCCCCACCAATATTAACCAACCCCCTTCCTCATCCAGCGTTTTCGCCGTGGCACTCTCATCGGCACAGCAATCGTATCGGTCGCCCATCGACATAAGGCCATCAAACACAATCACAATGAGCGTAATTGGTTCTATTTTGATTGGATTTGTCGCCTTACTTTATTTTGAAAAACTTATAATGGGGACATCACATACCCGCAGATACCGCTCAATAGAACAGGAGATTGGCATTTATGAAACTGACCAGCCAAAGCTTTAAAGAAGGAGAGTTCATTCCCGGTGAGTTCGCCTTCGCTATCCCCGATGCCGCTAACCATGTCGCTTTATCGAGAAATCGCAACCCCCATCTGGCCTGGAGTGAAGTGCCTGCAGGCACGCAGTCTTTCGTGATCGTCTGCCATGATCCCGACGTGCCAAGCCGTGGTGATGATGTGAATCAAGAGGGTCGGGTTGTGCCCGCATCGTTGCCGCGCGTTGATTTCTTTCACTGGCTGCTGCTGGATATTCCGGCCAGTACCGTGGAAATTGCGGCGGGCTCTCAATCGGACGGCGTAACGCCGCGTGGCAAAGCCGGGCCAAACGCCCCTTCGGCCTATCGCCACGGCATCAATGACTATACCGGTTGGTTTGCCGCCGACGAGCAGATGAAGGGGGAATACTACGGTTACGATGGCCCATGCCCACCGTGGAACGATACGTTAGTTCATCATTATATTTTCACGGTTTATGCGCTTGCTACCCCCGGTTTGGATGTACAAGGGCCTTGGACAGGGGCTAATGTGAATGCTGCCCTGGCGGAAGCGCCGGTGTTAGCCCAGGCGAGCCTGACAGGCCTTTACAGCCTGAACCCTAACGTAGCATCAACGGCGAAATAATCGCATAAAGGAGTCGAATATGAGCCGGACCGGTTCCTTCGGATCAGTGCGAACCAGACGCGAGCAGGGTGCGAAACTTTTGCACTGGCACTCTCCGTCGGGGGCTCCGGTGTTGAGGCGCCGCTTGTGCGGGGTGTGCCAGCCGACATTGAAACGCCAGCTGCACACGCCGCAGTTCGTCTTCCATGAAGCGACGGTCTTGCTGATCGTGGCGGGCCAACTCGGTATCACATCGGCTTCACAACATTTGTCTCTGGAGACCCCCGGCGAACTGCTCCTGGTCCCCCCCAACACCCGCGCAGATTTAGTCAAAACGCCGGGCGATATCGATCGGCCTTTTCGCTCGATACTCCTGACGCTGTCGGCAGAACTGCTGGATGTCTTTCACCGAACCCGGCAGGCTTCACCCCCTATTCCCCCTAAAGATGACGCGTGGAAAACGCTGCCTCTGGACGAAGACCTGTCGGCGACGTTTTATCACGTGATTGAAAGCGTGGAAAAACAGGAAATCAGTGATATTCGCCTGCAATACCGCCTTCTGGACTTTTTGACCGCGCTGGCCGAACGGGGACATGTTTTTACGCATTTGCCATTGGATAGCCCATCACAGCGCCTGCGCACTTTGATTTTTGAGGCTCCGGAACAAAACTGGACGGCAGAAACGGCGGGAAAAACGTTAGCGATGAGCCCGGCAACGTTGCGGCGGCGCCTTGCCGCCGAACAGACGCGCTTCGAAGACTTGCTGATAGACGTCCGTATGCATCACGCCATGATGTTGCTTCAAACCACCCGATGGGATATGACCCGCATTGCAGAGGCCTGCGGTTACAAATCCAGAGCGCGTTTTAGCGAACGCTTTCAAAAGCGTTTTGGTTACGCGCCTTCCGCCATCCGATAAAACGCTGGGCTGATCAGGCGATCTTGCTTTGCCGCTGATGCGCCAACTGCTCGGCGCGCAGCAGGATCTCCTGCAGATCGTCCTCGTCGATATCGAACAGATCCCCCTCCATCAGCGCCTCGTGCAGATCGGCGCGGGTGATGGAAACGGCATCGATCGGCAGATTGGCCGGTTTGGCCTCCGCCGGCGCCAGCGCATGCGGGTAGCGTCGCCCGGCCAGGTTATTGAACAGAATGGCCAGCGCCGCCAGCAGCACCGAGTTCAGCAGCACCGGATACAGTACGAAGTCATAGCCCATCTGGTGAATGCCGGGGCCGCCGAGGATGGCGGTCAGCGCCACCGCGCCGCCGGGTGGATGCAAGCAACGCAGCTTGAACATCAGGCCGATGGCCACCGCCGCCGCCGCGCCGCAAGCCAGGCCCGGATCGGGGATCAGCAGACCAGCGCTGACACCCACCGTTGCCGCCAGCGCATTGCCGCCGACGATCGACCAGGGCTGCGCCAGCGGGCTGTTGGGCACGCCGAACAGCAGAACCGCCGAAGCGCCCATCGGCGCGATAAACCACAGGTTCACCTCGCCCAAAATAAAGTGGCTGATCCAACCGGCGAGCATCAGCCCCAAACCGGCGCCGACGCTGGAAATCAGCATCTCTCGCTTGCCCACCGCCAGCGGGTGCGGCCACAGGCGCGCAACTCCCACTTTTACCCGTTCAATCCACTGCGTCTTCATGTTACCCAATACGGCTCAATTCACTTGTTGGCAACAAATATATCACATCATCCTGAAGGAACTCACGGCGCCGTAAACCGCGCCGCCCAAGAACTTTTAGCTAACAGATTGATTTTTAGCCTCCCCTCGACAATGATGAATGTTCCCCCCTTAACCCCGAGGAACCGCCGATGTCTCAACCGATCACCGAGCTTTATACCGACAGTGAATTTTTCAGCCCGTACGCCATGTCCGCCTTTGTCGTGCTGACGGAAAAAGGCATTCCGTTCACCGTGAAGCCGGTGGATCTGGCGAAGGAAGAGAACAAAGAGGCGGCCTACGCGGCGCTGTCGCTCACCCGCCGGGTGCCGACGCTGGCGATCGGCGAGTTCCAGCTCTCGGAGTCTTCGGCGATCGCCGAATACCTGGAAGACATCCACCCGGCCCACGCCGTGTACCCGCGCGACGTGAAGCTGCGTGCCAAAGCGCGCGAGATCCAGGCCTGGCTGCGCAGCGATCTGCTGCCGATCCGCGCCGAGCGTTCGACCGAGGTGGTGTTCAACAACGGCAAATTCCCGCCGCTGTCCGAAGCCGCGCAGGAGGCCGCGCGCAAGCTGATCGCCGCCGTGGAAAAGCTGCTGAGCCACGGGCAGGATAATCTGTTCAGGGAGTGGTGCATCGCCGACACCGATCTGGCGCTGATGCTCAACCGGCTGGTGATGCACGGCGATCCGGTGCCGGAGCGCGTGCGCCACTATGCGCACAAGCAGTGGCAGCGCCCGTCGGTGCAGGCGTGGCTGGCATTGTCGGAAAAACGGCGCGCCTGAGAAAAAAATCGGCGGCCACGACGCCGCCGTTCTCAATGCCGAGAAACAACATCACTGCTTGAGGGAAGGCAAATCACCATCCAGAGGGCAGATAGCCTAACAATGAAGCGATGGCGTACACCGCGCTGGCCAGATACAGCAACACAATGCTGACCTGCAGCAACGGGTGCGTGATCCAGTTGCACTGCCAGCGCGGGGTCTGGTCGCCCTGTTTGCGCGCGCCGCGCAGGATCAGCATCGGCATGATCGACAGGATCACCCCGCTGAACACCCCGGCGAAGTAGAGCGCGTTGACGAACGACACCAGCCCGCTGTAGGCCAGCACGAACGGCGGCACCACCACCAACAGCAGCACGCCGAAGCGGCGCAGCGGCAGCTCGTCGTTGCCCAACCGGAACTTGTCGAAAATATTGGTCAGGAAGCTGCCGCCCAATCCCCAGTACGAGGTCAGCATCGCACACAGCGCGAAGATGTTGGCGGAGAAGAACGCCCACTGCCCCAGCGCCTGGCCCCAGGAAATGGTGGCCACGTCGGAGATGTCATCCAGCCCGCTGAGCGCGATCACCGACATCGGCACCGCCGCCAGCAAAATGAAGGTCACCACCATGCCGACGATGATCGCCTTCGGCAACTGCTCCGGCTTGTCGGCGAAGCCGCGCGCCATTTCCGGCACGATGTACTGCGCCGAGAAGCAGAACACCACCACGTTGAACACCGGCACCATATAGCGCCAGTCGCCGTCCAGCAGGTTGCGCATCTGGGTGGTGTCTTTCAGCAGCGTCGCCGCCACCAGCGCGGTCAACATCACCACCATGCCGATGCTGATGAACTTCTCGCCGCGGCCGATCGCTTTCAACCCCAGGTACAGCACGCCGGCGGCGGGCACGAAGAACAGCAGGCTGCCCAGCGCCGGCGAGATGCCGAACAGCGATTGCAACAGCTTGCCGCTGCCGGTCATATAGGCGGTGAGCGCCCCAACGCTGTTGACGCACACCGAAGCGAACATCAGCCAGGCGCCCAGGCCGCCGACGTAGCGCTTCGCCAGCCCGCTCAGCTGCAGATGCGCGCGGGTGCGCAGCGTGGATTCGGCAACGTACAGCATGGTGATGGTGGTCAGGCTTCCCACCAGCACCAGCCAGAACAGCAGCGGCAGAAAGCCGGCCTTGCTGGAGGCGTAGGCGATGGAGAGCACCCCGGCGCCGATGTTGGTGCCGACGATCATCGCCACCCCTTCGAGGAAACTTAACGATTTGGCGGGTGCAGGTGCTCGCACCCCGGCGGCAAGCGCCGGAGAAACAGAGATATTATCAGACATGCATCATCCTTTATCGCCCGGCGACGCTGGCCGCCGGGATGGGTTAACGTCCTGACGCTCAACAGCTCACATCGATACACAGGTATTTCAGCTCCAGATATTCTTCTATCCCGTAGCGCGATCCTTCACGCCCGAGCCCTGACTGTTTCACGCCGCCGAACGGCGCCACTTCGTTGGAAATCAGCCCGGTGTTGATGCCGACCATGCCGTACTCCAGCGCTTCCGGCACGCGCCACTGGCGCGCGGCGTTCTGCGTGAACAGGTAGGCGGCCAGGCCGAATTCGGTGTCGTTGGCCATGGCGATGGCTTCCGCCTCGTCATGGAAGCGGAACAGCGGCGCCACCGGCCCGAAGGTTTCTTCTTTGGCGAAGCGCATCTTCTGCGTCACGCCGGTCACCACCGTCGGCTGGAAGAAAGTGCCGCCGAGCGCGTGCGGCTGGCCGCCGGTGGCGATCTGTGCCCCTTTGATCAGCGCGTCGTCGATATGGCTCTGCACCTTCGCCACCGCATCGCTGTCGATCAGCGGCCCTTGGGTGGTGCCTTCGTGGCTGCCGTCTCCCACTTTCAACTGCTCGACCGCCGCCACCAGCTTCTCCGCCAGCCGCTCGTAGATGCCGTCCTGCACGTAGATACGGTTGGCGCAGACGCAGGTCTGGCCGCTGTTGCGGAACTTGGAGGCCATGATGCCCGCCACCGCCGCATCCAGATTGGCGTCGTCGAACACGATGACCGGCGCATTGCCGCCCAGCTCCAGCGACAGTTTCTTGATGCTCGGTGCGCACTGCGCCATCAGGATGCGGCCGACCTCGGTCGAGCCGGTAAAGCTCAGCTTGCGCACCACCGGGCTGTCGCACAGCACCTTGCCCACCTGCGCCGCTTCGCCGGTCACCACCTGCAAAACGCCGGCGGGAATGCCGGCGTCCTGCGCCAGCTTGGCCAGCGCCAGCGCGGTCAGCGGCGTTTGCTCGGCCGGTTTGACGATGATGGCGCAACCGGCCGCCAGCGCTGGCGCCACCTTGCGGGTGATCATCGCCGCCGGGAAATTCCACGGGGTGATGGCCGCGCACACGCCGATCGGCTGCTTCACCACCACCAGACGTTGCGAAGCCTGCGGCGCCTGCAATACCGCGCCGTCCACCCGTTTGGCCTCTTCGGCAAACCAGGTGATGAACGACGCGGCGTACGCCACTTCGCCGCGCGCTTCCGCCAGCGATTTGCCCTGCTCGGCGGTCATCAGCTGCGCCAGATCTTCCTGCGCGGCCAACACCTTGTCGGCCCAGGCCAACAGCAGCGCAGAACGCTGCTTGGCGGTCAGCTGTTTCCAGTCATTTTGCGCCCGCTGCGCCGCCGCGATCGCCTGCTGGGTTTCCTCTTCGCTGACCAGCGGAATGCTGGCCAGTTCGGCGCCGGTGGCCGGGTTGATCACCGCTTCGCGTTTGCCACTCAGGGCATCGCACCATTCGCCGTTGATCAGACACTGGCTTCGCAACAGCTCGGGATTATTCAATTTCATGCCGATAGCTCCTTAGTGGGCCAGCGCGCGGGACAGAATGCCCATCGCCTTGGTGAACTGATCGTCCGGGATGGTCAGCGGGTAGAGGAAGCGGATCACGTTGCCGTTCACGCCGCAGCTCAACAGCAGCAGCCCTTCCGCCATCGCCTTCTGCTGCACCTGACGGGTGATCTCCGCCGAAGGCTTGCCGGTAACCGGATCGTTGAACTCCACCGCCACCATCGATCCCTGCGCGCGCACATCGGCGATCGCCGGGCTGGTTTTGCGCGCCTGCTGCAACACTTCCACCAGGTGCTGACCCAAGCGCTGAGCGCGCTGGCACAGCTGCTCTTCGTCGATCACGTCCAGCACCGCGTGCGCGGCGGCCACCGCCAGCGGGTTACCGGCGTAGGTGCCGCCCAGCCCGCCCGGCGCCGGCGCGTCCATCACCTCGGCGCGGCCCGCCACCGCCGACAGCGGCATGCCGCCCGCCAGGCTTTTCGCCATAGTGATCAAATCGGGCTTAACGCTGTAGTGCTCCATGGCGAACAGCTTGCCGGTACGGGCGAAGCCGGTCTGCACTTCGTCGGCGATCAGCAGGATGCCGTGCTGGTCGCACAGCGCGCGCAGCGCCTGCATGAAATCGGCCGGCGCCACGTTGAAACCGCCCTCGCCCTGCACCGGCTCCAGCACAATGGCCGCCACCTGCTTGGGATCGATATCCGCTTTAAACAGGCGATCCAGGCTGTTCATCGCGTCTTCGGTGGTCACGCCGTACAGCGCGTTCGGGTACTGGCCGTGGAACACCGAGCCGGGGAATGGGCCAAAGCCCAGTTTGTAAGGCGCCACTTTGCCGGTCAGCGCCATGGTCATATAGGTGCGGCCGTGGAAGCCGCCGCCGAAGGTGATCAAGCCCGGACGGCCGGTGTAAGCGCGGGCGATCTTCACCGCGTTTTCCACCGCTTCCGCGCCGGTGGTGAAGAAAGCGGTTTTACACGGACCGGCGATCGGCGCGCGCTGGTTGATGCGCTCCGCCAACGAGACATAGCTTTCGTAAGGAACGATCTGATAGGCGGTGTGGGTGAAGGCCTGCAGCTGCTTTTCAATTGCGGCGATCACTTTCGGGTGGCGATGCCCGGTGTTCAGCACGGCGATCCCCGAAGCAAAGTCGATCACTTCTTTGCCTTCCACATCCCACAGCGTGGCGTTCTCTGCGCGCTCGGCGTAAAAACCACACATCACGCCCACTCCGCGCGGGGTGGCGTCCTGACGGCGTTGGTTCAATTCTGCGTTTTTCATGCTGTTCTCTCCGGTCGGTGCCAGTTACACGTTTCGTTCACATTCGTGAAACAATGCCGTTTATTTACACAGGATGTGGCCCTATAATCGAGTGCCAGTTACGAATAATTGAGGGATCCAATTGCGCTCATTGAGTGGTGATCTGTTGCTGCAGCGCCTCGGCGAACAGCCCGATGACAAGCTGCACAAGCGGCTTTACAACGCGATCCGCACCAGCATTCTCGACGGCAGCCTGCCGCCCTCCAGCCGCCTGCCCGCCTCACGCGATCTGGCGCAGGAGCTCAGCCTGTCCCGCAACACCGTATTAACCGTTTATGAACAACTGCTGGCGGAAGGCTACGTGTCGGCGCGCGCCGGTAGCGGCACCTTCGTCGCCGACACGGTGCCGGACAGCTGCCTCTCCACCGGCGGCGCCCCGGCGGACGGCAGCGGGCAACCGCGGCGCGTCGAACTGTCGGAGCGCGGCGCCACGCTGCTGCACCACGCCAGCGCCAGCCCCAAACAGTGGGGGGCGTTCATTCCCGGCGTGCCTGACGTCAACGCCTTTCCCCATCAGCTGTTCAGCAAGATCCAGGCGCGCCTCAGCCGCCGCCCGGCGCCGCAGCGGCTGACCTACAGCAATCAGGGCGGCAGCCCGGAGCTGCAGCATGCGTTGGTGGAGTATTTACGGGTGGCGCGCTCGGTGCGCTGTTCGCCGGAACAGATCCTGATCACTGAGGGCATCCATCAGGCGATCGATCTGGTGACGCGCATGTTGTGCAATCCGGGGGATGACGCCTGGATCGAAGAACCGGGCTATTGGGGGATCCGCAATATCCTGCGCATCAATGCGTTGAACATCTGCCCGCTGGCGGTGGACGAGGCCGGGCTGGTGCCGCCGGAGCAGCCAACGACGCCACCCCGCCTGATTTTCGTCACCCCGTCGCACCAGTATCCGCTCGGCTCGGTGATGAGCCTGGCGCGCCGCCAACGGCTGCTGGCGCTGGCGCGCAACGCCGGCGGCTGGATCGTCGAGGACGACTACGACAGCGAATTCCGCTTTTCCGGCCAACCGATCCCGGCGCTGCAAGGGCTGGAGGCCGACGCGCCGGTGATCTACATCGGCACCTTCAGCAAAACGCTCTACCCGGCGCTGCGCCTCGGCTATGTGGTATTGCCGCCGCCGCTGGTGCAGCCGCTGAAAATCGCCCACGCCGAGCTGTATCGCGGCGGGCACCTGCTGATCCAGAGCGCGCTGGCGGAATTCATCCAAGAGGGGCACTACACCGCGCACATCCGCCGCATGCGGCTGCTGTACGCCCGACGGCGCGCCTTCCTGACCGGCCTAATCGAACAGCACCTCGGCAAACAGGCGCTCAGCGAATTCAACAGCAACGCCGGATTGCACCTGATCCTCAACCTGCCGGACGAGGCCGACGACGTGGCGATCGCCGCCGCCGCCGGCGCGCAGGGGGTGCTGGTGCGGCCGCTGTCGCGCTACTACATGCTGCCCAACCGCCGGCGCGGCCTGCTGATGGGGTTTGCCTGCGTACCGGAAGAGCAGATGGCCGCGGCCTTCACCCAGCTGCTGGCCTGCATCAACACGCCCGAGGTGAAAAAGGCGGCCCCCTAGGGCCGCCTTCGCGCGTTACCAGGCCTGAAGCTGCCAGCCGTCCATCTGTCGCTGCAGACGGTGTGTCGGCCGCAGCGCCTGCAGGAAGTCTTCGTCGTGCGACACCACCAGCATCGCGCCGAGGAAATCCGCCAGGGCGGTTTCGATCGCCAGCGACGACGCCAGATCCAGGTGGTTGGTCGGCTCGTCCAGCAACAGCAGCTGCGCCGGTTGTCGCCGCCACAGCGCACAGGCCAACGCCGCCTTGAGCCGTTCGCCGCCGCTCAGCGAGCCCAGCGGCAGCGCGATGCGATCCGCGCCAAGCTGCAACTGCGCCAACCGGGTGCGCAACGCGCCTTCCGCCAACGGTGAATCCTGCAGCCCCAGATGCTCCATCACCGACAGATTCGGGTCGAGCTGCGACAGGGTTTGATCGAGGTAGGCCGTCGACAGCGGGCAATGACAATGGCCGGAAAGTGCCGTCAGCTGACCGAGAACGGTCTTCAGTAAGGTGGACTTGCCACAGCCGTTGGGGCCGGTCAACGCCACGCGCATCGGGCCGTCGATACGCAGATCCAGCGGCGGCGCGCTGACGAACGGCAGCTGCAGCTGCTCGAGCACCAGCACCTGCTTGTTCGCGCTCACTTCGCTGCCGGGCAGCGCCAGCAACACCGGCTGCTCCTCTTCCACCCGCTGATAGGCTTCGCGCACCGCCGCATCGAGGCCGTCGCGCTGATCCTGATGCTGTTTGCGCAGCGTGCCAAGGCTCTCCTTCGCCGCCGACTTGTAGGCCACCCGCTCAAAAGAGGCGATATTCAGCGTATCGACGACGCGCAGCGTTTGCGCCGAGCGCCGCTGGCTCATGTCGTGCTCTTTCTGCTGGCGAGCGCGGGTGCGGCGACGCTCCTCGCGCGCATGCTCCAGATCGGCGCGCGCCGCCTGCTGTTCCGTGTCGCGCTGGCGCCGGTAGTCATCGTAGTTGCCGCCGTAGCTGCGCAGCGCACCGGGTGTCAGTTCGACAATGCGCTCCATGCGCGCCAGCAGCTGCCGGTCATGGCTGGCGATCAGCAGCCCGCCGCGCCACTGATCCAGCTGCTGATACAGCCAGGCACGCCCGACGCTGTCGAGGTGGTTGGTCGGTTCGTCCAGCAGCAGAAAATCCGCTTCGCCCAGCAACGCCCCGCACAGCGCCGCGCGCATCCGCTCGCCGCCGCTCAGAGAGCTTGCGGATCGCAACGGATCGAAGGCCGGCAGCCCGGCGGCGACAAAGGCGTTTTGCAGACGATCGTTGAGATCCCAGCGCCCTTCCAGACGATCGATATCGTCCGCCAGCGGCTGCCCCTGCTCGAGACGCGCCAGCGCGGCAAACACCTCGCCATAGCCCAACAGCTGGGCCAGCGTGGTGTCCGCGGCGATCTCCGGCTGCTGCGCAACGTAAGCCAATGCGGCATGGGATTCGACGTGACCGTTACCCGGCCGATCCAACCCGGCGATCAGGCGCAGCAGCTGGGTTTTGCCGACGCCGTTGCGCCCCACCAGGCCACAGCGCTGCCGATCGAAAGCGAGATCCAGCGGGCCGAACAGCGTTTCGCCGTCAGCAAATTGGCAGGTCAGTTGATGTAAAACGAAATAAGGGGACTGCGCAAAATGAGCCATAAGCACTCCTGAATGAGATCAAAACATCCCCACAGGGCGCAAGAGCGCACAGCGTGGGACCAGATATCAACAGGTGTGGGTGTTCATTTTCGGTAGTGGCTCCGCAGAGAGAAGGAATTTACAACGCGCAAAGGTTAACCGATCTTTTGTTCGTTATGCAAACAGAGTCTGAGATTCATGACGTCTATCACATTCGGCGCAACGCAGATTCCCAAGCGGCATGACAACGGCTAGATTTATCTCATCCGACCACTTGTGTTCACATAATTATAACAACGGGCCCCGATTTCACCCGATGGAGAGTGCAATGAGCAATTACCCTCACCTGCTGGCGCCGCTGGATCTCGGCTTCACCACCCTGAAAAACCGGGTGCTGATGGGATCGATGCATACCGGCCTGGAAGAGCTGCCCGACGGCCCGCAGCGCCTGGCCGCGTTCTATGCCGAGCGCGCCGCCGCCGGCGTGGCGCTGATCGTCACCGGCGGCATTGCCCCGAACGAACAGGGCGTGGTGTTTCGCGGCGGTTCGATCCTCAACAGCGAAGCGCAATTGCCTCACCACCGCCCGGTAACCGAGGCCGTCCACCGGGCGGGCGGCAAAATTGCGCTGCAGATCCTGCACACCGGCCGCTACAGCTATCAACCCAAGCTGGTGGCCCCTTCCGCGCTGCAGGCGCCAATCAACCCGTTTACGCCGAGCGCCCTGAGTGAAGCGGAGATCGCGCAGACCATCGCCGACTTCGCCCGCTGCGCGGCGCTGGCGCAGCAGGCCGGCTACGACGGCGTTGAAGTGATGGGTTCCGAAGGCTACCTGATCAACCAATTCTTGACGACGCGCACCAACCAGCGCGATGACCAATGGGGCGGCAGCTTCACCAACCGCATGCGCTTCGCCGTCGAGACCGTCAGGGCGGTACGCCAGGCCGTGGGCCCGGAATTCATTCTGATCTACCGGCTGTCGATGCTTGATCTGGTGGAAGACGGCTCCAGTTGGGAGGAGATCGAGCAGCTGGCGCTGGCGATCGAACAGGCGGGCGCCACGATCATCAATACCGGCATCGGCTGGCACGAAGCACGTATTCCGACCATCGCCACCATGGTGCCGCGCGCCGGATTCAGCTGGGTGACCCGCAAGCTGATGGGCAAGGTCAGCATCCCGCTGATCACCACCAACCGCATCAACGATCCGGCGGTGGCCGAGCAGGTGCTGGCGGACGGCTGCGCCGACATGGTGTCGATGGCGCGCCCGTTCCTCGCCGACGCCGCCTTTGTGCAGAAAGCCGCCGAGGGGCGCGCCGACGAGATCAATACCTGCATCGGTTGCAACCAGGCCTGTCTCGACCAGATCTTTGAAGGCAAGCTGACTTCCTGTCTGGTCAACCCGCGCGCCTGCCGCGAAACCGAAATGCCGCTGACGATGGCGGAGAAACCGAAAAAACTGGCGGTGGTCGGCGCTGGCCCCGCCGGGCTGGCGTTTGCCACCACCGCCGCCAGCCGTGGTCATCAGGTGACGCTGTTCGACGCCGCCGAACAGATCGGCGGCCAGTTCAACATCGCCAAACAGATCCCCGGCAAGGAAGAATTCCATGAAACCCTGCGTTACTTCCGCCGCCAGCTGGCGCTGCGCGAAGTGACGGTCAGGTTGGGCGTCAAGGTCGAGGCGGCGGATTTAAGCGAATTCGATGAGGTGATCCTCGCCTGCGGCATCGTGCCGCGCACCCCGGATATTCCCGGCATCGGGCACGCCAAGGTGCTGAGCTATCTGGACGTGCTACGCGATAAAAAACCGGTCGGCCAGCGGGTGGCGATCATCGGCGCCGGCGGCATCGGCTTCGACACCGCCGAGTACCTTAGCCAGCACGGCGTATCCAGCAGTTTGGACCAGGCGGAATTCAACCGCGAATGGGGCATCGATGGTCGCCTTGAGCAACGCGGCGGGCTTGCAGCGCAAGGCCCGCAGGCGCCACGCGCCGCGCGGCAGATCTATCTGTTGCAGCGTAAAACCAGCAAGGTGGGCGAAGGCCTGGGGAAAACCACCGGTTGGATCCACCGCGCCAGCCTGGCGATGCGCGGCGTGAAGATGCTCAACAGCGTCAGCTACCGGCTGATCGACGATGAAGGGCTGCATATCACCCGCGCAGAGCAGGAAAGTTGCCTGCCGGTGGACACGGTGATCGTCTGTGCCGGGCAGGAACCGCGCCGCGAACTGCAGCAGCCGCTGCTGGCGATGGGGAAAAGCGTGCACCTGATCGGCGGCGCCGACGTGGCTGCCGAGCTGGACGCCCGCCGTGCGATCGATCAGGGCACGCGGCTGGCGATGTCACTGTAAAAAAGGGGCGCCCGGCGCCCCTGATATTGATGACAAACCTCATCCCCATGCCGGGTAGGCAGAGACCAGCGAAAAGAAAACAAGGAAAATCAATTTATTGATTTTCGGCTGATAACCACAAAGGGGGAAAAACCACGCTTTTTCCCCCTTTGTCTACAGACTGAGGGGCGCCCGGCGCCCCTGGTTATTCACGCTCAGCGACGCGCGCCGGATTTCACCGCTTTCAGGATCACGAACTTCTTGTTCGAGGCCACCAGCGTGCAGTTGCCGAACAGGCGCTTGAGTTTCTGATGGTAGTCGAGGTGACGGTTGCCGACGATGCGCAATTCGCCACCCACCTGCAGGCAGCGCTTGGCGTCGCAGAACATCTGCCAGGCGGTGTGATCGGTAATGGCGTGTTGCTGGTGGAACGGTGGGTTGCACAGCACCGCCTGCACGCTTTCACGCTCGATGCCCGCCAGCGCGTTGTTCACCTCAAACTGACAGCGATCCAGCTCTTGCTGCAGGTTGTGCTCCACATTCAGCTCGCTGGAAGCCACCGCCATGTAAGATTCATCGACGAAGGTCATCTGCGCTTCCGGGTTTTGCGCCAGCGCCGCCAGGCCAATCACGCCGTTGCCGCAGCCCAGATCGATGATATGGCCGTTCAGGCCACGCGGCAGATGATCCAGGAACAGGCGCGCGCCGATATCCAGGCTGCCACGCGAGAAGACGTTGGCGTGGTTGTGGATCAGCCAATCGGTGCCGTCCAGCGTCCAGTTGGTGGTTTCCGCTGCCGCCGGCGGGACGATGTCCGCCGCCTGACAGAAGATCAGGCGCGCCTTCTTCCACGCCAGGCTGGTGCGCGTCGGGCCCAGCACCTTTTCAAACAGCTGCATCGTCGAGGTATGCACGTCGCGCGCCTTGGCGCCGGCGACGATCAGCGTGTCTTCGGTCACGACGTGGCGCAGCGCGCGCAGCTGCTGTTCCAGCAGCGCCAGCGCTTTCGGCACGCGAATCAGCACCACCGCCGGCGCCGCCGGCAGCTCGGCGAGGCTGTCCAACAGCGTGACCTGCTCAGGATCCAGACCGTTGAGCTTGAGGTTGTGACGCGTCGCCAGCTGGCTCATGTACGAGTCGCTGACGCTGTAAGGACGATGCGCGTGCAGCGCACAGGCCAGGGTGCCGAAGTTATCGTTGAAAATCAGCACCGGGCGGCCACCGATATCTACGTTTTCAAGCTGTTGCAGCAGATATTCGTCCGCCGCTTCCCACGCCTGCAGCTGGGTGGATTCTTCCTGTTGGGGATAACGCTCCAGCTCAAGTTGCTGTGTTCCCAGATCGAGTTGGCTCATTGCCCCTCCTGACTGATAAAATTTGGGCTGTTTATCCCCTAAAAACGCCCGTCAGTAAAATGTTTTTTCGGATAAATTGCGTATGTCAGGATTTGAGCGAAAAAACAGCATAGAATGACCGGCTGAATGGCCGTTGATACGGAACAAGAATGTCTGAATTGACCTACCTGCAAGGCTACCCAACGCATCTGCAAAGCCAGGTGCAACAACTGATCCATCAGAATCGGCTGGGGGACGTGCTGCTGCAGCGCTATCCGCAGGTGCACGACTGCACGACCGACAAATCGCTGTATCAGTTTACCGTCGATCTGAAAAACCAGTATCTGCGCAACGCCCAGCCGCTGAGCAAGGTAGCCTACGACAGCAAGATCCACGTCATGAAGCACGCGCTCGGCCTGCATACCGCTATCTCGCGCGTGCAGGGCGGCAAGCTGAAGGCCAAGGCGGAAATCCGCGTGGCGACGGTGTTCAAGGTCGCGCCCGAACCGTTCCTGCGCATGATCGTGGTGCATGAGCTGGCGCACCTGAAAGAGAAAGATCACAACAAGGCATTCTACAGTCTGTGCTGCCATATGGAGCCGGATTACCACCAGTTGGAATTCGATACCCGGCTGTATCTGACGCACCTTTCGCTGTTCGGCGAGCTGTATGCATAGCGCGTGAGGGCGTGATAATCTGCGGTTTTAAGCCTGGACCGGAGCTCGCCATGATTCGCTTTGCCGTCGTCGGCACCAACTGGATTACGGAACGTTTTATCGATGCCGCCCATGAAAGCGGCAAACTCAAGTTGAGCGCCGTGTATTCACGCTCGCTGGAACAGGCGCAGGCGTTTGGCGCCAACTATCAGGTCACGCAGTTTTTCGACTCTCTCGAGGCGATGGCCCAGTCCGACGCCATAGACGCGGTGTATATCGCCAGCCCCAATTCCCTGCACTGCCCGCAATCGCTGCTGTTCCTGCGCCATAAAAAGCACGTGATCTGCGAAAAACCGCTGGCCTCCAACCAGCGCGAAGCGGAACAGCTGGTAGCCTGCGCGCGGGAAAATCAGGTGGTGCTGTTCGAGGCGTTCAAAAGCGCCTATCTGCCGAATTTTCTGGCGCTGCAACAGGCATTGCCGAAAATCGGCCGGCTGCGCAAAGCCTTCATCAACTACTGCCAATACTCTTCGCGCTACCCGCGCTACCTGGCCGGCGAGAACCCCAATACGTTTAATCCACAGTTCTCCAACGGCTCCATCATGGACATCGGCTACTACTGCCTGGCCAGCGCGGTGGCGCTGTTCGGCGCGCCGCAGTCGGTGCTCGCCAGCGCCACGCTGCTCGATACCGGCGTGGACGCCCACGGCACCGTCTGCCTGAACTACGGCGATTTCGACGTCACGCTTTCCCATTCCAAGGTCAGCGACTCGGCGATCCCCAGCGAGATCCAGGGGGAGGAAGGCACGCTGATTATCGACAAGATTTCCGAGTGCCAGGGCGTGGCGCTGACGCCGCGCGGCGGCAACCGCCAGGATCTGAGCCAGCCGCAGCACATCAACACCATGCTGTATGAGGCGCTGGCCTTCGCCGAGTTGGTTGAGAAGCGTCAGGTGGAACATCCAGGGCTGGAGAATTCGCTGATCGTCGCCCGCCTGCTGACCGACATCCGCCGCCAGACCGGCGTCGTTTTCCCCGCCGACGGAGAATGAGATGAAACCGCTGCTCGTGATGCAAACCGGCGACGCGCCGCAGGCCATTCGTCAGGAATTGGCCAACTTTGATGGCATGTTCCTGCAACAGGGCAATATCGACGCCGAACGCGCGCACATCGTACACTTGCCCGCCGGCGAGCGGCCGTTGCCGCCGGCCGCCTATTGCGGCGTGGTCATCACCGGCTCGCCGGCGATGGTGACCGAACGGCTGCCGTGGAGCGAGGCGGCGGCCGAGTGGCTGCGCCAGGCGATGGCGATCAAACTGCCGCTGTTTGGCGTCTGCTACGGCCACCAGCTGTTGGCCTACGCGCTCGGTGGCGAAGTGGGTTACCACCCGCAGGGCATGGAGGTCGGCACGCTGGAGATCGAACTGCTGCCCGCCGCGGCCGAAGACCGGCGGTTCACCCTGCTACCGCCGCGCTTCAAAGCCAACCTGATCCACTCGCAGAGCGTGCTGACGCCGCCCGCCGGCGCGCAGACGCTGGCGCGATCGCAGCAGGATGCGCACCAGATCCTGCGCTATGGCGATCATGCCCTGACCACCCAGTTCCACCCGGAATTCAACGGCGCGGTGATGAGCCAGTACCTGCAGTGGCTCGGCGAGTTGCATCCCGAGCAGCAGGCCCGCTATCAGCAGCAACAACAACAGGTTAGCGACACACCGTTCAGCCGCCTGCTGCTGCAGGGATTCGTCGTCAGCCTGGGCGCGCAAAAAGCACTGGCCGGCTAGCGCGATTCACGTTGACCGCCGACACATTTTGCATTACTTTCTGCTCTGCAAAGGGGAGTAACTTCATTGCCGGTCAATCGTCATTACGATGCGCAAGCATCCGGTTACCGGGCAACCTGATGTCAAAGGTGTAACCACCTTCATCAACGTTGTAAGTGAGACCTTGCCGGAAGGCGAGGTTTGCTTGCAGCGTTCACAGAGCGGCTGGCGTCTTCCGACGTTGGCCGTTTTTGTTTTTGAAGGATACCTCTGATGATGAATTCCGTTGGCACACCGTGGTTATGGGGCAGCTTCGCCGCCGTCATAGTCGTGATGCTCGCAATCGATCTCCTGTTGCAGGGCCGTAAAGGCGCGCACACCATGACCCTGAAGCAGGCCGCCAGCTGGTCGCTGGTGTGGGTCAGCCTCTCTCTGCTGTTCAATTTCGGTTTCTGGTACTACCTGAATGAAACCGCCGGGCGCGCCGTCGCCGATACCCAGGCGCTGGCCTTCCTGACCGGCTACCTGATCGAAAAAGCGCTGGCGGTGGATAACGTGTTCGTCTGGCTGATGCTGTTCAGCTACTTCGCCGTGCCGGCCAACCTGCAACGGCGGGTGCTGATCTACGGCGTGCTGGGCGCGATCGTGCTACGCACCATCATGATCTTCGCCGGCAGCTGGCTGGTCAGCCAGTTCCAGTGGCTGCTGTATCTGTTCGGCGCTTTCCTGCTGTTCACCGGTATCAAGATGGCGCTGGCGAAGGAAGATGATTCGGCGATCGGCGACAAGCCGCTGGTGAAATGGCTGCGCAGCCGCCTGCGCATGACCGACAGCCTGGAAGGCGAGCGTTTCTTCGTGCGCCGCAACGGCATCCTGTTCGCCACCCCGCTGGTGCTGGTGCTGATCCTGGTGGAACTGAGCGACGTGATTTTCGCGGTGGACAGCATTCCGGCGATCTTCGCCGTGACCACCGACCCGTTCATCGTGCTGACCTCTAACCTGTTCGCCATCATGGGCCTGCGCGCCATGTACTTCCTGCTGGCCAACGTGGCGGAACGTTTCTCGATGCTGAAATACGGCCTGTCGGTGATCCTGGTGTTTATCGGTATCAAGATGCTGATTATCGACTTCTTCCACATCCCGATCGGCATCTCGCTCGGCGTGGTGGCGGGCATCCTGACGCTCACTTTGCTGATCAACGCCTGGGTCAATCACCGCAACGATCGCCTGGCGAAGAAATAACCATAATCTGTTATCCGGGGCGCTAGTCGCCCCGCGATTGTTTGGCAATTCCCCCAAAACGCCAAACGTTATTGCGATCACACAAATGTAACCAGTATGTTATCAAGTGTTGATCCGCGCTCAGAATTTCACCCTCGCCTCTTTCCAACCTCATTCGATTGCTGAATACTAATTCGGCAAACACACTTAGTTACAGAATCATATAAAGCTGCCCGACGTCGTTCCCGCCGCGGCGGCCAGATAACATCAGGAAGAAAGCACTATGCAAAAACTATTACAAAGGATCACGCAGGGTAGCCTGGTCAAACAAATCATGGTCGGCCTGGTGGCCGGCATTCTGGTGGCGCTGGTTTCGCCGGCGGCCGCTGCGGCCGTCGGCCTGCTCGGTTCCCTGTTCGTCGGCGCGCTGAAAGCGGTGGCGCCGGTGCTGGTGCTGATTCTGGTGATGGCCTCGATCGCCAACCATAAACAGGGGCAGAAGACCAACATTCGCCCGATCCTGTTCCTCTACCTGCTGGGCACCTTTGCCGCCGCGCTGGTGGCGGTCGTCGTCAGCTTTATCTTCCCTTCTACGCTGGCGCTGACCACCGGCGCGACGGACATTACCCCGCCGGGCGGCATTGTGGAGGTGATGAAGGGTCTGTTGATGAGCGTGGTGGCCAACCCGTTCCATGCGCTGATTAACGCCAACTACATCGGTATTCTGGCGTGGGCCGTCGGGCTGGGGCTGGCGCTGCGCCACGCTTCCGAAACCACTAAAGGGCTGATCAACGACATGTCCCATGCGGTTACGCTGGTGGTGCGAGCGGTGATCCGCTGTGCGCCGCTTGGCATCTTCGGCCTGGTGGCTTCCACGCTGGCGGAAACCGGCTTCGGTGTGCTGTGGGGCTACGCCCAGTTGCTGATGGTGCTGCTCGGCTGCATGTTGCTGGTGGCGCTGGTACTCAACCCGCTGATCGTTTACTGGAAAATCCGCCGCAATCCGTATCCGCTGGTGTTCGCCTGCCTGCGCGAGAGCGGCGTGACCGCCTTCTTCACCCGCAGCTCAGCCGCCAACATTCCGGTGAACATGGAGCTGTGCAAGAAGCTGAACCTGAATGAGGACACCTACTCGGTTTCCATCCCGCTGGGCGCCACCATCAACATGGCCGGCGCGGCGATCACTATCACCGTGCTGACGCTGGCGGCGGTGAACACGCTGGGCATCGCGGTGGACGTCCCGACCGCTCTGCTGCTGAGCGTGGTGGCCGCCCTGTGCGCCTGTGGCGCCTCCGGCGTGGCCGGCGGCTCGCTGTTGCTGATCCCGCTGGCGTGCAACATGTTCGGCATTCCGAACGACGTGGCGATGCAGGTGGTGGCGGTCGGCTTTATTATCGGCGTGCTGCAGGATTCGGCGGAAACCGCCCTCAACTCCTCCACCGACGTGCTGTTCACCGCCGCCGCCTGCCAGGCGGAAGATCAACGGCTGGCGAACGAAGACCCGCTGAAGGTGCGTTAAGCGCAAGTTGCTTCATAAAAAGGCGCTCCCTCGAGCGCCTTTTTTGTCAGCTTTAGAGCGTCACCCCGCTTTTAAAGATCGCCAGCTCGCGGAAATCGTTGGCTTCATTGCGCGCCGGGCGGCCGTTGGCGATCTCGACGATCAGATCGACGAAGCAGCCGAGCAAGGTCTCCATCGCCACGCCGTGAACCAGGCCGCCGGCGTCGAAATCGATCCAATGCGGTTTCTTCGCCGCCAGCTCGCTGTTGGTCGCCAGCTTCACCGTCGGCACAAAGCCGCCGTACGGCGTGCCGCGCCCGGTGCTGAACAGCACCATATGGCAGCCGGCGCCGGCCAGCGCGCTGGTCGCCACCGCATCGTTGCCCGGCGCGCTGAGCAGATTCAGCCCCGGCACACGCAGCCGCTCGCCGTATTTCAGCACGTCTACCACCTGGCTTAGCCCCGCTTTTTGGGTGCAGCCAAGCGACTTCTCCTCCAGCGTGGTGATGCCACCGGCCTTGTTGCCCGGCGACGGATTCTCATAAATTGGCTGTTGATGGGCGATGAAATAGCGTTTGAAATCGTTGATCATATCGACGGTTTTTTCGAAGGTCTCCCCATCGCGGCAGCGGCTCATCAGAATGCGCTCGGCACCGAACATCTCCGGCACTTCGGTCAGCACCGTGGTGCCGCCGTTGGCTATCACATAGTCGGAAAAGCGCCCCAGCAGCGGGTTGGCGGTGATACCCGACAATCCGTCCGAACCGCCGCACTCCAGGCCGAACTTCAACTCGCTCAGGCGGCCCGGCTCGCGGCGATCGTGGCGCATCTCCCGGTACAGCTCGTGCAACAGCGCCAGCCCGGCTTCCACCTCGTCGTCCTGTTGTTGGCACACCATAAAGCGCAGCCGCCGCTCGTCCGCCATCCCCAGCGTGGCGCGAAAAGCATCTACCTGATTGTTCTCGCATCCCAACCCGATCACCAGCACCGCGCCGGCATTGGGATGGCGCGCCATGTTCTGCAGCATGATGCGGGTGTTGGCATGATCCTGCCCCAGCTGCGAGCAGCCGAACGGATGGCTGAACAGATGCACGCCGTCGATCCCCTCCGCCTGCGTTTGCTGCAAAAAGCGCTGTTGGATCTGACGGGCGATGCCGTTGACGCAGCCGACGGTCGGCACGATCCACAGCTCGTTGCGGATCCCCACGTCGCCGCCGGCCCGGCGGTACAGCTGCACCTCGCGATCCGCCGCCTGCGGCGGCAACCTTGGGAACTGCGGCTGGTAACGGTAGCTGTCCAGATCGCTCAGGTTGGTTTTGACGTTTTGCGAATGAATGTGCTCCCCAGGCGCAATGGCCGCGAGCGCATGGCCGATCGGCTGGCCGTATTTGATGATGTCTTCGCCCTCGGCGATCGGGCCGAGCGCAAACTTGTGCCCGCGCGCCACCGGCTGCGCCAGCTGAATGCGCTCCCCGTCCAACTCAAGCATTTCTCCGGCGGCCAGATCGCGCAGCGCCACCGCCACGTTATCCTGCTCGTGAATCTTTATCGTACTTTGCATAAACCAGTCCCGGATAACGGCTACGCCAGTTCGATGGCGAAATAGTTTTTGGCGTTGTCGAAGCAGATGTTTTTCACCATCTCGCCCAGCAGCGCGATATCCGCCGGCGCTTCGCCGTCCACCACCCAGCGGCCGATCATCTGGCAAAGGATGCGGCGGAAGTATTCATGCCGCGTATACGACAGGAAGCTGCGACTGTCGGTCAGCATGCCGACGAAGCGGCTCAGCAACCCGAGCTGGGCCAGCTGCGTCATTTGGCGCTGCATGCCGTCCTTCTGATCGTTGAACCACCAACCGGAGCCGAACTGCATCTTGCCCGGCGTGCCTTCCCCCTGAAAATTGCCGATCATGGTGCCGATCACTTCGTTATCGCGCGGATTGAGGCAATAGAGAATGGTTTTTGGCAGACCGCCCTGCCGCGCCTGAGCATCCAGCAGCCGCGACAGCGGTTCCGCCAGCGGCCGGTCGTTGATCGAGTCGAAGCCGATATCCGGCCCGACGGCGGCCAACATGCGGCTGTTGTTATTGCGCAGCGCGCCGATGTGATACTGCTGCACCCAGCCTCGGCGCCGGTATTCGCCGGCCAAAAACAGCAGCACAGCGCTTTTGAACTGGGCGCTCTGTTCCGGCGTCGGCAGCTCGCCGTTCAGGCGGCGCAGCAGGATCGCATCCAGCGCCGCTTCATCGGCCTCGCCAAACACCACCACGTCCAGCGCATGATCGGCCACTTTGCAACCGTGAGCGGCGAAGTGATCCATGCGCTTGTACAGGGCGTCGCACAGCGCGCTGAAGCGGCCGATGGCGGTGTCCGCCGCCGCCTCCAGCTGCCGCAGATAGTCGTTGAAGCCGGACGCATCGATAGTGAAAGCTTTGTCCGGCCGCCAGCTCGGCAGCACCTTGATATCGAAGCTATGATCCTCGGCGATCGCCCGATGATGGCGCAGATCGTCGATCGGATCGTCGGTGGTGCCGACCATTTTCACGTTCATTTGCTGCATGATGCCACGTGCGCGAAACTCATCCTGCGCCAGCAGCGCATTGCCGCGCTGCCAGATTTCATCCGCCGTGGCCGGCGACAACAGCGTATCCGTGATGCCGAACGGCCGGCGCAGCTCCAGATGCGTCCAGTGATAGAGCGGGTTGCCGATGGTGTGCGGCACCGTGGCGGCCCAGGCGTCGAATTTCTCGCGATCGCCCGCATCGCCGGTGCACAACCGCTCCGCCACGCCGTTGGTGCGCATCGCCCGCCATTTGTAGTGATCGCCCCGCAGCCAGATATCGTACAGGTTGCTGAAGCGGGTATTCTCCGCGATCTGCTGCGGCGGCAAATGACAGTGATAATCAAAAATCGGCTGCTGCGCCGCGTAATCGTGATACAAGCGCCGGGCAAATTCGCTGTCCAGCAGGAAATCTTCGCTCAAAAACGTCGCCATCTCGGGCTCCTTACTTGCCGTGCGGCACGGGGTTCGAATCACAAAAGTTATCACACCAATTTTCACTAGCGTCCAGCAGATTTTTCCCGAGGTCTGCCGTTCATCCTCTCTCTACGCCCTTTTTCGCTCAATTTACCGGCAAAAATGCCCTATTTCACCGACCACAGTATTGCTCAGGCGAATAATTCCTTTTGTGATATCACTCAACCTTTAAACCTGTATGACAGGTTATTGTCTCGCCAGCCGCATCGACGGCCACACCTTCAAACGGGGAGACACTTCGGATGCGTAAAATTAAAGGGTTACGCTGGTACATGATCGGACTGGTGACCATCGGCACCGTGCTGGGTTACCTGACCCGCAACGCCATTGCCGTGGCGGCGCCGACGCTGGAAGATACGCTGCACATCACCACCCAACAGTATTCCTATATCGTCGCCGCCTACTCCGCGTGCTACACCGTGATGCAACCGGTGGCGGGCTACGTGCTGGACGTGCTGGGCACCAAGGTCGGCTACGCCATGTTCGCCATTCTGTGGGCGCTGTTCTGCATGGGTACCGCACTGGCCAACAGTTGGGGCGGGCTGGCGTTGGCGCGCGGCGCGGTCGGCATGGCGGAAGCGGCAATGATCCCCGCCGGGCTGAAGGCCAGCAGCGAATGGTTTCCGGCCAAAGAGCGTTCGATCGCCGTCGGCTATTTCAACGTGGGCTCGTCGATCGGCGGCATGATCGCCCCGCCGCTGGTGGTATGGGCCATCGTCGCGCACAGCTGGGAGATGGCGTTCATTATCACCGGCGTGCTGAGCCTGATCTGGGCCATCTGCTGGCTGCTGTTCTACAAACACCCGAAAGATCAGAAGAAACTGAGCCAGGAAGAACGCCGTTACATCCTCGAAGGCCAGGAAGCGCAGCACCAGACCTCTAACGCCAAAAAGATGTCCGCCTGGCAGATCGTGCGCAATCGCCAGTTCTGGGGCATCGCGTTGCCGCGCTTTCTCGCGGAGCCGGCGTGGGGCACCTTCAACGCCTGGATCCCGCTGTTCATGTTCAAGGCCTACGGCTTTAACCTGAAAGAGATCGCCATGTTCGCCTGGATGCCGATGCTGTTTGCCGATCTCGGCTGCATCGTCGGCGGTTATCTGCCACCGCTGTTCCAGAAGTATTTCAAGGTCAACCTGATCGTCTCACGCAAGCTGGTGGTGACGATGGGGGCGGTGTTGATGATCGGCCCCGGCATGATCGGCCTGTTCACCAGCCCTTACGCGGCTATCGCGCTGCTGTGCGTCGGGGGCTTCGCCCATCAGGCGCTGTCCGGCGCGTTGATCACCCTCTCTTCCGACGTGTTCGGCCGCAATGAGGTGGCGACCGCCAACGGGCTGACCGGCATGGCGGCCTGGACCGCCAGCACGCTGTTCGCCCTGGTGGTCGGCGCCCTGGCGGACACCCTCGGCTTCAGCCCACTGTTCGCCGCGCTGTCGGTCTTCGACATTCTCGGCGCCATCGTCATCTGGACGGTGTTGCAAAACCGCCCGGCCACCGAACCGCAACCCGCCGCGCTGCAGCCCACCCCGGCGCGCAGCTGATCCCCCGCCCGGCCGCTGCGCCGGGCCCCTTGCTCCTCTGGCAGCGGTGCCGAATAAGTGGTATAACAAATCCGATGGCCACGCGCCCCTTCCCACCGCACCGTATAGAGCATTCACTATGGAATTCACTGAAACCAGACGCCTGTATCAGCAACTGGCCGCCGAGCTGAAGCAACGCATCGAAAGCGGCCGTTATCCGGTAGGCGACAAGCTGCCGGCCGAGCGATACATCGCCGAAGAGATGAATGTCAGCCGCACCGTGGTGCGCGAGGCGATCATCATGCTGGAAGTCGAAGGCTATGTGGACGTGCGCAAGGGATCCGGGATCCACGTGGTGTCCAACCAGCAAAAACACCTGGTGGTGCCGGGCGACAGCATCGAGTTCGCCACCGCCGGCCCGTTTGAGCTGCTGCAGGCGCGCCAACTGATAGAAAGCAACATCGCCGAATTTGCCGCCACCCAGGTGACCAAGCAGGATATCGTGCAACTGATGGAGATCCAGGAGCATGCCCGCAAAGAGGATCGTTTCCGCGACTCGCAGTGGGATCTGAAGTTCCACGTGCAGGTGGCGCTGGCCACCCAGAACACCGCCATGGCCACCATCGTGGAAAAAATGTGGGTGCAGCGGGTCAACAACCCTTACTGGAAGAAACTGCACGAGCATATCGACGAACGTTCGATCGCCAGCTGGTGCGACGATCACGATCAGATCCTCAAGGCGCTGATGCGCAAAGATCCTTACGCCGCCAAACTGGCGATGTGGCAGCACCTGGAAAACACCAAGCAGATGCTGTTCAACGCCACCAGCGACGACTTCGAATACAACGCCGATCGCTACCTGTTCGCCGAGAATCCGGTGGTGCATCTGGATGGCGTGGGCCACGAGCCGAAATAGCCACGGCGGTCAAAAACCGTCGGCTTATGTCAGGTAATGTAAAATCCGCTGAATCGATGCCGGAACCGCCGTTTGCCGTGTACTATTTCACCGTCGGCAACGTAGATTTCCCTGTTGCCAATCGTGCTATTTTGGTAGAGTTAGCCCACTTTTTTACCCATTGCTGCGGGGGCGGGACGCGAATAAATGCGCTGGTTGTTTGCCATGCTGATTGCTGTTTTCTGCTGGACCGGTTCGGTCTCCGGCCCACAGCTATGCGTGGCGTCACCCAAGCCCACCCCCAGCGCGCTGAGCAGCCTGCCGCTGTTGGCGGAGCCGGCGCTTTCCCCCTATGATCAGGTGTATCGGGCGCCGGCCGAAGCGCGCCGCAAAGCCCCCGGCAAGTTGCCGCTGCTGCTGCCCAGAGCGCACTCTTTCTCCGGCTCGCTGCTCGCCTCCTCCCTGCCGGTGCCGGTCTATACCCTGGCCGCAGAGCCGGGCTACCGAATTCGCTTCCCCCGCCAGGACACGCCGGCTCCCAACCGGCTTGCCCAGGTCGACGGGATGCTGGACGCCTCCAGGCAACAGAGTCGGCAGGCCGGCTGGAAAGAAAGTAACATGCAGTACCGTGGCACGCTGACTTACCACCTATGACCGGTGTCGCACCGCTTAGAAACCTTAAAGCAACGCCGTTTCATCGTTATCAGCATTCAGGATCGCCGCGCGTTTTCAGCCCACGCCCGTTCCACCGCTGAGATAAAAATAAACAATGACGTTTTAGGAACACCGGATGGATATCATTAAAGAACTGATACATGCCTTATGGCAGCAGGATTTTGAGACGCTGGCGAACCCTTCGCTGGTGTGGACCCTCTACATCCTGCTGTTCATGATCCTGTTTTTGGAAAACGGGCTGCTGCCGGCCGCTTTCCTGCCGGGCGACAGCCTGCTGATCCTGGTCGGCGTGCTGATCGCCAAAGGCACCATGGGCTTCCCATTGACCATCGTTATCCTGACCGTCGCCGCCAGCCTGGGCTGCTGGGTCAGCTATATACAGGGCCGGTGGCTCGGCAATACGCGAACGGTGCAAGGCTGGCTTTCGCATCTGCCGGCTCACTACCATCAGCGTGCGCATAACCTGTTCCACCGCCACGGCCTTTCCGCCCTGCTGGTCGGCCGCTTCCTGGCCTTCGTGCGCACCCTGCTACCAACCATCGCTGGCCTGTCCGGCCTGAACAACGCGCGCTTCCAGTTCTTCAACTGGATGAGCGGCCTGCTGTGGGTCTTGATCCTGACGACGCTGGGCTTCGCCCTCGGGAAAACCCCGGTGTTCCGCAAGTATGAAGATCAGCTGATGTTCTGCCTGATGATGTTGCCGCTGGTGTTGCTGGTGGTTGGGCTGGTCGGCTCGCTGATCGTGCTGTGGCGCAAGAAACGCGCCAGCGGCCAGAACCCGGGGAAAGGGGCGTGACAGCAAAGCGCCCGCGCTGGCAATACGTCTTGATGATCGCGCTCGCCCTACTGGCGTTGGCGACGCTGCTGGTGCCCTGTATGGTGCGCACCGAGAGCGAGCTGCGCATTCGCGCCAGCCAGCAAGGGCTGTCGCTGCCCGACGGCTTTTACGTCTACCAGCGCCTGGATGAGCGCGGCATCCGCATCAAAAGCATCACGCCGGAAGGTGATGGCCTGGTCATCCGTTTGGATTCGCCGGAGCAGCAGTTGCTGGCGCGCGAAGCGCTGCAAACCATCCTGCCGCCCGGTTACCACATCGCGTTGAGCGAATCCCCCGTGCCATCGCATTGGGTGCGCGAATTTGCGCGTTCCCCACTCAATCTGGGATAATCCCCCTTCAGATGAAGGGGTTTCCTTTCACTGCCATTATCTTCATTTTCATTCGCACCGATTAGCTCAAGAATTAATCAGTCAGCACTGAGTCACGGCTGATTCTTTGGGGGCACGCCGGTTTCATGACTATGCTGAAGGATAACTTCAGCCGGCAATGAACGCCCTCCTCTCGCGCTGCCACCTTCGGCAGCCAGGAAAGCGGGTGCCTGTTCAGGTACCCCATGAAAAGGAACTGAAAGATGAAATTACGCCACTCCCTGTTACTGCTGTTGCCTCTCTGCACGCTGCCGGCCCTCGCTGCGGCCGCTGAGGGCGGTTGTGCCGCCAAAGCGCAAAACATCCAACAGCAAATCGACTACGCCACCCAGCACGGTAACACCCACCGCGTGGACGGGCTAAAAAAAGCGCTGAGCGAAGTGCAGACTCACTGCACCGAAGCCGGCCTGCAGGCCGAACGCCAAAAAAACATCGCAGAGAAACAGCGCAAGGTCGACGAGCGCCGGCAGGAACTGAAAGAAACGCAGCAAACCGGCAAGCTGGACAAGGTCGCCAAGAAGCAGCAAAAGCTGGCGGAAGCGCAGGCTGAGTTGAAACGCGCCCAGGCGGAATAATTTTTTCACACCAGCGGATTTATCGATGAGAGCCCCATCACACGGGATTTCTTAAGCATATGAAATTGATGTCTGGTGTTATCTGCTGGCCATCACCCCTTTGCTCCGGCGAAAAAATCCGCTATGTTAAAAGTCTGTCGAAATAAACGTTAAGGAATAATCACATGGCACATGATTCAAATGCAGAAAACTTACGCGCTGAACTGAAGTCCTTAGCCGATACGCTGGAGGAAGTGCTGAACTCCTCCACCGACAAGCCGAAAGCCGAGCTGGAGAAGCTGCGCTCGAAAGCGGAAGGCGCGCTGAAAGAGACCCGCGCTCGCCTGAGCGACGCCGGTGACAAGCTGGCTTCGCAAACCAAGCAGATCGCCGGCCAGGCCGACGACTACGTGCGCGACAACCCGTGGACCGGCATCGGTATCGGCGCGGCGGTCGGCGTCGTGTTGGGCGTGCTGCTCGCGCGTCGTTAATCATGGCTGAACAACCGCAAGTGCGCGCGCAGGGCCCCGCTAAAGGGGTCCTGGATATCGGTCAGCGCATCATCACGATCCTGGTCGGCATGGTGGAAACCCGCGTCCGGCTGGCAGTGGTCGAGCTGGAAGAGGAGAAAGCCAACCTCATTCAGCTGCTGATCATGGCCGGCATGACGCTGCTGTTCACCGCCTTCGGTTTGATGAGCCTGCTGATCCTGATCTTCTGGGCCATCGATCCGGTCTACCGGCTGGTGGCGCTGGGCGCGACAACCGGCGTGCTGCTGTTCCTCGCCGTGGTCGGCACCATCTGGACGCTGGTCAAGGCCCGTCGCACCACGCTGCTCGGTGCCACGCGCAAACAGCTGGAACTCGACCGCGCCGAACTGGAGCGCGAGCCATGAGCCGCCGCCGCTATCTGGAATGGAAAAAAGAGAGGCTGATTCGGCAGATCCAGCAACAGCGTCTGGATCTGGCCGAACACAAGTCTCTGTGGCTGGAAAAGACCGAACGCATCGACCGCGGCTGGCAAACGGTGTTTGGCCTGCGCCGCTATCTGGTGCTCGGTTCCAGCGTCATGGCGCTGTACGGCATCCGCCATCCCAGCAAGATGATCCGCTGGTCGCGTCGCGCTTTCGGCGCATGGAGCGCTATCCGTCTGTTTAAAAAGACGTTTTCCGCCAAGTAAGCCGCTTAGTCTTTCCTTCAAACCTCCTGTTGCTCTGCCCGCATTTTCTCCCTTGATACAACGCGTCCAACCCCGGGGCCGGGCAACCTGCTGATCGGCGGCATTTTATTAGCACGCTAAAGATTCAGATTTTTTGAAAAATTACGACAGTTTTACTTGCTAACAACCTGAGCACTTCCCGCTTAACATTCACTCCATCAATACGATACGGAGCGGACAGGGTCAGAGACCCGCTACGCCGCCCGTTGATATGACTACCGCCGAACAGGCGCACAAAAACACTTTGGAGTAGATGATGAAAAAATTAGAAGATACAGGTTTGTTGGTTGCTCGTATTCTGATGCCAATCCTGTTTATCGTGGCAGGCTACGGCAAAATGGGTGACGCATATGCCGGTACCCAACAGTACATGCAATCGATGGGCGTGCCTGGCTTCTTGCTGCCGCTGACCATCCTGCTGGAATTTGGCGGCGGTCTGGCGATCCTGTTCGGTTTCCTGACCCGCACCGTGGCGCTGTTCACTGCCGGTTTCACCATCCTGACCGCGCTGCTGTTCCACACTGACTTTGCGGAAGGCGTAAACCAGCTGATGTTCATGAAAAACCTGACCATCGCCGGCGGCTTCATCGTGTTGGCGGTCGCAGGCCCGGGCGGCTTCAGCATCGACCGTCTTCTGAACAAGAAATGGTAATCTAAACTGTCATTCAGGGCCCGGCATGCCGGGCTCTGTCGTTTTTTAACTCGGACACCAAGGAGATTCCCATGGGACAACTCGTCGATGGCGTTTGGCAAGACATCTGGTATGACACCAAATCTACCGGCGGCCGTTTCAAACGTTCAACCGCTCAGTTTCGCAATTGGGTGACCGCCGACGGTCAGCCGGGCGAACACGGCGTGGGCGGCTTCCAGGCCGAAGCGGGCCGTTATCACCTTTATGTTTCTCTCGCCTGCCCTTGGGCGCATCGCACGCTGCTGATGCGCAAACTGAAAGGGCTGGAGCAGATCATTCCGGTCTCGGTGGTGCACCCGCTGATGCTGGAAAACGGCTGGACCTTCGGCCAGGATTTTCCGGAAACCACCGGCGATCCGCTGTATCACGCCGACTTCCTGTACCAGATCTACCTGCGGGCCGATCCGCACTACAGCGGGCGCGTGACCGTGCCGGTGCTGTGGGATAAACAGCGGCAAACCATCGTCAGCAATGAATCCGCCGACATCATCCGCATGTTCAACAGCGCATTTGACGGCGTCGGCGCTCGGGCAGGCGACTACTACCCGACCGCGCTGCGCGGCAAGATCGATGAGCTGAACGGTTGGATTTACGATCAAGTGAACAACGGCGTGTACAAAGCCGGTTTTGCCACCAGCCAGGAAGCCTATGACGAAGCGGTCAACGGGGTATTCAACGCGCTGGAGCGCCTGGAGCAGATCCTGGGGCAGCATCGCTACCTGACCGGCGATCGGCTGAGCGAAGCCGACCTGCGTCTGTGGACCACGCTGGTGCGTTTCGATCCGGTGTACGTCACCCACTTCAAGTGCGATAAACACCGCATCAGCGACTACCTCAACCTGTACGGCTTCCTGCGCGACATCTACCAGATGCCGGGCATCGACGAGACGGTCAGCCTGCCGCACATTCGCAACCACTACTACCGCAGCCACGCCACCATCAACCCGCACGGCATCATTTCCATCGGGCCGGCGCAGGATCTGGACGAGCCGCACGGCCGCGACCAGCGCTTCGGTTAAGGCGAAAAAAATCCCCTTGCCGCCCGGCAAGGGGATGTCATCCAACCGACTTAACGCTGCGCGAACAGGCGCGGAATTTCGCGCAGGAACCAGGCTTTCGCCTCCCCCATGCTGTCGCGCCGCCAGGCCATGATGATATCGGCTTCGCGGCTGTATTCCGGCCCCACCACGCGCAGCCGCCCGGCCTCGATATCTTTCTCCACCATCGGATACGGCATGGTCGCCACCCCCAACCCGGCCAGCAGCGCCAGACGTTTATCTTCAATGGTGCTCACCGTCAGACGCTGCTGCTTATCCAGCAGCTGTACGGTCAACACCGGGCGCTCACGAGCGGTATCCGCCACCGCGATGCCGCGGTATTTCACGCGGGTCACTTCGGAAAGCGGCTCCGGCTCCAGGTGGATAGGATGATCCGGCGCGGCGACATAAACGCTCATCACCTTATACAGTTTGCGGGTGTTGATCTCGGACGACGCGCGAAAATGCATGTCCGGCGCGATCACGATGTCGGCGCGCCCCTGCTCCAGCCGCTCCCAGGCGCCCGCCAGCACCTCGGTGAAAATCGACACCTGGGTGTTGGCCTTCAGCGCCAGCTTGTCCACCAGCGGGAACAGCAGGCTCGGCGGCGACAGCGCTTCGCTGACGATGGTCAGGTGAGTTTCCCAACCGCGCGCCAGCGCCTCGGCGTCGGTGGTCAGCTTGTCGGCCGCTTCCAGCAGCACCCGCCCGCGTTCCAGCAACATGCGCCCCACGTTGGTGAACTTGGTGCGGTGGCCCGAACGGTCGAACAGCACCACGTCCAATTCTTCTTCCAATTTTTGCATGGTGTAGCTGAGTGCCGACGGCACCCGGCCCAATTCGTCGGCGGCCGCGGCGAAACTGCCGCGCCGGTCGATTGCATCCATCACCCTTAGTGCCTCAAGCGTGAGCGCCCGATCTCTGGCCATCGCATCCCTCTGTCAGGAAATTTGAATATGCCGACCAGATTAACTGGCTAACAATCCGACGTCCAGATGCTTACCATTTGGATAATGAATTTAGAGAGCCGATTGCCATGATTACATGCAGAACAGCACAACAATGCGGGCAAGCTGACTTTGGTTGGCTGCAGGCTCGCTACACCTTTTCCTTTGGTCATTACTTCGATCCCAAACTGATGGGCTACGCGTCGCTGCGCGTGCTGAATCAGGAGGTGCTGGCGCCGGGCGCGTCGTTCCAGCCGCGCACCTATCCCAGCGTCGATATCCTGAACCTGATCCTGCAAGGCGAGGCGGAATACCGCGACAGCGACGGCAACACCGCACGCGCCAAAGCCGGCGAAGCGCTGCTGTTGGCCACCCAGCCAAGCCTGAGCTACAGCGAACAGAACGTCAGCAGCGATACGCCGCTGACTCGTCTGCAGCTGTGGCTGGATGCCTGCCCGGAACGCAACAACGAGCGGGTGCAACGTCTGACGCTGCCGACTGCAGGCAACCTGCTGCTGGCCTCGCCTGACGGCGCGCAGGGCAGCCTGCAGCTGCGCCAGCAGGTCTGGATCCATCATCTCGATCTGCAGCCGGGCGAAGAACACACGCTGACGATTAATGGGCCGCGCGCTTATCTGCAGTCGATACACGGTACCATCGCCGCCACCGGCGAGCGCCACGAGGAACAGCGCCTGACCTGCGGCGACGGCGCCTTCGTGCGCGAGGAGAATCGCCTGACGATCCGCGCCGAGACGCCGCTGCGCGCGCTGTTGATTGACCTGCCGGTGTAAGGCCGGCCGGAAAACGAAAAACCCCGCGCAACTGGCGTTGCGCGGGGTTTTCTTTTGTCGAGGGAGTTGACCGGTAAGCCGGGTTCTGTCGTGGACAGTCATTCCTCTAGGCCAGCAATCGCTCACTGGCTCAAGCAGCCTACCCGGGTTCAGTACGGGCCGTACCATGTGAACCCCTATTTGGCCTTGCTCCGGGTGGAGTTTACCGTGCCACGAACTGTTGCCAGCCGCGCGGTGCGCTCTTACCGCACCCTTTCACCCTTACCTGATCCCGCTTGCGCGGGCCATCGGCGGTTTGCTCTCTGTTGCACTAGTCGTAGGCTTGCGCCTCCCAGGCGTTACCTGGCACCCTGCCCTATGGAGCCCGGACTTTCCTCCCCTCCATCTGTCTCCCCGAAGAGGACGGCAATGAAGCGGCGACTGTCTGGTCAACTCCGGCGCGGATAGTAGCGTTGCGGCGGCGGCAGGTCAACCGCTTTACGGCTGTTGTTGCTCCAGCGCGTGCTTATACAACGCATTTTTCTTCACGCCGTGGATTTCCGCCGCCAGCGCCGCCGCCTTTTTCAACGGCAGCTCTTTTTGCAGCAGCGCCAGCGTGCGCAGCGCCTCGAGCGGCAACGCATCCTCCTGCGCTTTGTGGCCTTCGACGATCAGCACCATCTCACCGCGGCGGCGCACTTCATCTTCCTGCACCCACGCCAGCAGCTCGCCCACCGGCGCGCCGTGGATAGATTCCCAGGTTTTGGTCAGCTCGCGCGCCAGCACGACATAACGCTGCGGGCCCCAAACGGTGACCATGTCCTGCAGACTTTCCAGCAGACGGTGAGTGGATTCGTAGAAAATCAGCGTGCGCGGTTCCTCCGCCAGCGCCATCAGCGTATCCTTGCGCCCCTTGGTTTTCGCCGGCAGGAAGCCTTCGTAGCAGAAGCGGTCGGAAGCGACACCCGCAGCGCACAGCGCGGTGGTGGCGGCGCAGGCGCCCGGCAGCGGCACCACGCGAATGCCGGCCTCGCGGCAGCGGCGCACCAGGTGATAACCGGGATCGTTGATCAGCGGCGTGCCGGCGTCGGACACCAGCGCGATGCTCTGGCCTTCCTGCAGTTTCGCCAGCAGCTGATCGGCCTTTTGCTGTTCGTTGTGGTCATGCAGCGCGAACAGACGCGCGTTGATCGCGAAGTGTTGCAGCAGCAATCCGGTATGGCGCGTGTCTTCCGCCGCGATCAGATCAACGCTTTTCAGTACCTCTAACGCACGGTGAGTGATATCGCCCAGATTGCCGATGGGGGTGGGCACCACATACAGCGTTGATGCAGAAATGACTGATTGTTGGTGTTGATTCATTGTTTCATCCGGGTTGCCGATTTAATATTGAGCATCTTGAAAAAAACATCACTGGATACAGTATGCTTTCCTCAACATTCGTTCGTACCAAAGCAGGGCGTTCCAAGCCTGTCCGACTTACCGCAGTCATCGCGGCCGCCCTTTTCCTGGCAGGCTGTCCAAGTCGGGCCCCGCAAACGCCGCCCGCCAATATACAGGACGAAGCGAGCGCCAGCTCCGATTACTACCTGCAGCAGTTGCAGCAAAGCAGCGATGATAACAAGGCTGACTGGCAATTACTTGCTATTCGCGCCTTGCTGCGCGAAGGAAAACTGCCGCAGGCCGGCGACCAGTTGAATCAGCTGCCGAAAAACCTCAGCGGCGCACAGCAGACTGAGCGCCAGTTGCTGACCGCCGAACTGCAGATCGCCAACAAGAGCTACGTCAGCGCCCGCAGCACGCTGGGCCACCTGGACAGCGGTGCGCTGTCGCCGAATCAGAAGGTGCGCTACTACCAGGCGCAGATCGCCGCCAATCAAGGCAAAGCGTCGCTGCCATTGATCCGCGCCTATATCGCTCAGGAGCCGTTGCTGACCGGCAAACCGCACCAGGACAATCTGGATCAAACCTGGCAGGCCCTGCTGCAGCTGACGCCGCAGGAGATGAACAGCCTGGTGATCAACGCCGACGAGAACGTGCTGCAAGGCTGGCTGGATCTGCTGCGCGTCTATCAGGACAACAAGCAGGATCCCGATCTGCTGAAGGCCGGCATCAAAGATTGGCAGAACCGTTATCCGAAGAACCCGGCAGCCAAAACGCTGCCGGCTCGCCTGAACCAGGTGCTGAACTTCACTCAGGCCTCCACCTCGAAAATCGCCCTGCTGCTGCCGTTGAACGGCCAGGCGAAAGTGTTCGCCGACGCCATCCAGCAAGGCTTCGAAGCGGCGAAAAACGGCGGTTCCATGCCGGCGCCGCAACCTCAAGCCGCGCAACCTGCCAGCGCACCGGCCCAAACGGCGCCGGCCGATCAGGCCGCAGCGGGTGACATCAACGCCAACGGCGCCGTCAGCCCTTCGGCGCAAGAGAGCCAGCCGGCCGTGACCGCCGCGCAACCCGCTGCACCGTCCAGCGCGCCGATAACGCCGCTGCAGGCCGCTAATGCGCAGGTCAAAGTGTACGACACCACCAGCCAGCCGCTGGCCGCCTTGCTGAGCCAGGCGCAGCAGGATGGCGCTACTCTGGTGGTCGGGCCGCTGCTCAAAGAGAACGTCGATCAGCTGTCCGCCAGCACCACCACGCTGAACGTGCTGGCGCTCAACCAGCCGGAAACGCCGAAGGACAACCTGAACATCTGTTACTTCGCCCTGTCGCCGGAAGATGAAGCGCGCGACGCCGCCCGCCACATCTGGGAACAGCAGAAGCGTCAACCGCTGCTGCTGGTGCCGCGCGGCGCCTTCGGCGATCGCGTCGCCAAGGCCTTTAACCAGGAATGGCAGAAACAAGGCGGGCAAACCGTGCTGCGTCAGGACATCGGCTCTGCCGGCGAGCTGCGCCAGATGGTGAACAGCGGCGGCATCCGCATGACCGGCACGCCGATGTCGAGCGCCCCGGCGCCGCAGAGCGTCACCATCGCCGGGCTGACCATTCCTGCGCCGCCGAGCGACGTGCCCGCCGCCACCGGCGGCAGCGTCGACGCGGTGTATATCGTCGCTACCCAGTCCCAACTGACGCTGATCAAACCGATGATCGACATGGCCACCAGCTCGCGCGGCAAACCGGCGATGTACGCCAGCTCGCGCAGCTACCAGGCCGGCGCCGGCCCGGACTTCCGTCTGGAAATGGAAGGCCTGCAGTTCAGCGATATCCCGCTGCTGGCCGGCTCAAACCCTCAGCTGCTGCAGCAGGCCAGCGCGCGCTTCCGCAACGATTACTCGCTGGTGCGCCTGTATGCAATGGGGATGGATGCCTGGACATTGGCCAACCACTTTGCTGAAATGCGCCAGCTGCCGGGTTTCCAGGTTTCCGGCACCACCGGTACGCTGAGCGCATCGCCGAACTGCGTGATCAACCGCAAGCTGCCTTGGCTGCAATACCGTCAGGGTACGGTCGTTCCGGTCTCTTGAACCCACGCGCCTCCGGGGCGGGCTACGAGTTACTGGCCCGCCGTCACCTGGAACACGCCGGGCTCACCTTCTGCGCCGCCAACGTCGCGGTGCGCGGCGGTGAGCTCGACCTCATCATGCGCGACGGCACTACCTGGGTATTCGTCGAAGTGCGCTACCGCCGCAACGACGCCTTCGGCGGCGCGGCCGCCAGCGTCACCTTTCGCAAACAACAGCGGTTGCTGCACGCCGCCGCCGTCTGGCTGGCGGGGCGCGGAGCCAGTTTTGACACATCATCTTGCCGTTTTGATGTTTTGGCCATTACCGGTAGCCAGTTAGAATGGATACCCAACGCCTTCAATGCGGATTAATTGGGGTTTTGCGGCGCAGACCGGCCCTTTGACTTAGTGGATTAATACAACGTGCTGGATAGAATTAAAGTCTGTTTTACCGAAAGCATCCAAACCCAGATCGCGGCGGCGGAAGCACTGCCGGACGCCATTTCCCGCGCTGCGATGACGCTGGTTCAATCCTTACTCAACGGCAACAAAATCCTGTGCTGCGGCAACGGCACCTCGGCGGCCAACGCGCAGCACTTCGCCGCCAGCATGATCAACCGTTTTGAAACCGAGCGCCCCAGCCTGCCAGCCATCGCCCTCAACGCCGACAACGTGGTGCTGACGGCGATCAGCAACGATCGGTTGCACGACGAAGTGTACGCCAAGCAGGTGCGCGCACTTGGGCACACCGGTGACGTGCTGCTGGCGATTTCCACCCGCGGCAACAGCCGTGATATTGTGAAAGCGGTCGAGGCGGCCGTGACGCGCGATATGACCATCGTCGCGCTCACCGGCTACGACGGTGGCGAACTGGCCGGGTTGCTCGGCCAGCAGGATGTCGAGATCCGCATCCCGTCGCACCGCAGCTCGCGCATTCAGGAAATGCATATGCTGACCGTAAACTGCCTGTGCGACCTGATAGACAATACGTTATTCCCCCACCAGGACGATTAAGGAACTGAGATGAAGCTAAAAGCCACATTTGCAGTGCTGTCCAGCGCCCTGCTGTTGCAAGGCTGTATCGCCGGCGTCGTCGTCGGTAGTGCAGCCGTCGCAACCAAAACCGCCACCGACCCGCGCAGCGTCGGAACCCAGGTGGATGACGGCACGCTGGAAGCCAGGGTCGAAAGCGCCCTGAGCAAAGACCAGCAGTTGAAGAAAGATGCCCGGGTGGTCGCCACCGCCTATCAGGGCAAAGTGCTGTTGACCGGCCAGTCGCCTAACGCCGATCTCACCGCGCGCGCCAAGCAGATCGCCATGGGCGTGGAAGGCACGACCGAAGTGTATAACGAGATCCGTCAGGGCACGCCGGTCAGCCTGAGCACCGCGTCCTCCGACACCTGGATCACCACCAAGGTGCGTTCGCAGCTGCTCACCAGCGATACGGTGAAATCGTCCAACGTGAAGGTTACTACCGAAAACGGCGAAGTGTTCTTGCTGGGCCTGGTCACGCAGCAGGAAGGGCAGTCAGCGGCGCAGATTGCTAGCCAGGTCAGCGGCGTGAAGCACGTCACTACCGCCTTTACCTATGTGAAATAAACCGCTTGGCGGGAGCGGCACCGTGCCGCTCCCGCCCGTTTAATCCAGCTTGTTCTCGCGTAAAAACGCTTCCCCGCCCAGTTGCCGCATTTGGCGGATAATCCATTGTTGACGCTGCACCACATAGCCGGACGGCGCATCGGCCCTGAAGCGGTGCGGATTCGGCAATACCGCCGCCAGCAGCGCCGCTTCGGCCGCGCTCAGACGTTTGGCCGGCTTATGGAAAAAGCGCTGTGAAGCCTCTTCCACGCCGAACACCCCGTCGCCGAACTCGACGATGTTCAGATACACCGTCAGAATACGTCGCTTGGTCCACACCAGCTCGATGCCCGACGTCAGCCCGGCCTCCAGCCCTTTGCGCAGCCAGCTGCGGCCATCCCACAGAAACAGGTTTTTAGCGGTCTGCTGCGACAGCGTGGATGCGCCGCGGATGCGCGTCGGGCGTTTCTCGTTGTGGCTGAGCGCCTTTTCAATGGCCGCCACATCGAAGCCCCAATGGTCTGGAAACTTCTGATCCTCCGCCGCCATCACCGCCAGCGCCATTTGCGGCGAGATATCGTCCATCGACACCCAGTCCGAATGGGCGACGTAGCCGAAGTCGCCGCTCAGCCAGGCGCTGACTTGCCTCTCCACCATCACGGCGGAAAACGGCACCGGCAGGAAGGCAAAGAGCACAATGCCCAACACCCACAGGCCGATAATCGCGATGACACCGCGCTTCAGCCAATACCACGGGCGCAGCCGCCGCCATCCGCCGAGCGATTTTCTCATTCAGACAGTTCCAGCACCCGCGCCACCAGCTTATCGATGCCGAGGGCCGCCTGCGCGATCGACGGCGCCAGCATATAGGCTGGCGTAGTCACGATCTTGTGCTCGCTGTCCACCACGATGTCGTCCACCGGACAAATCACCGGCTCGCCGCCCATGGCGTCAATCACTTCCCCCAGGTCCGGATCGTTGCCAATGGTGAGCCGCGCTTGTTGATCCAGCAGTTTCGGCAACAGCGCCGGCGCGATACACATCAGGCCAATTGGTTTGTTGGCCTTATGCATCTCGCGCGTCAGACGCGCCAAATCTTCATCGACCCAACATTCCGCGCCGGCTTCGGCGAAATTGCTGAGATTCTTGGCGGCGCCAAAGCCACCGGGCACGATCAGCGCATCCAGCTGGGCGGCTTCCGCCAGCGCCAGCGGCTGCACTGCCCCGCGGGCAATGCGCGCCGATTCAATCAGGACATTGCGCGACTCCGCCATCTCCTCACCCGATAAGTGATTAATAACATGGCATTGTGGTTTATCAGGCGCAAAGCACACCGCCTGGGCGCCGGCACGGTCCAACGCCAGCAGCGTCAGCACCGCTTCATGGATCTCCGTACCGTCATAAACGCCGCTGCCGCTGAGGACTACACCCACCTTTTTCATCACTCTTACTCCTGTCGCTGCTGTCAACTGGTTCGTGCTCTGAGTTGACAAACACTAATCTACATCACACATTTTAATGAATCTTCTAACAAGAGCGCTTACATTTGCTATGTTGTTGGCTGTATGATGTTTAGGAATTCGCAACAACCTGCTCGACCAGAACACTGAAACCAATACGCAGGTTCACAATTTCCCTGGTGTTGGCGCAATATTCGCGCACCCCGGCTTAGGTCGGGGTCATTTTTTTTCAGCGTTCTCAACCCAAGCCCGCAGTACCTGCACATCGTTGCGCCACTCTTGCTTCAACTCATCCACCCAATCCTGCACGTTATCCCACCAGGCCGGCAGCGTCGGCGTTTGAATCTGCTGCGCCAGCTGCTGCAGATGGCGCAGACCGACCGAACCGGCGGCGCCCTTGATCTTGTGCCCTTCCTCGGTGATGCCTTTCTGATCGCGCGCCGTCATGTTGGAGTCCAGCACCGCCAGGTAGCCCGGCATCATCTGTTCGAACATCTCCAGGCTTTGGTGGATCAGCTGCGGGCCAACCAGATCCATGTACTGTTCCAGCATCGCGGTATCGAGTAACGACTCATTAATCTGCATCGCCTTGTGCTCCGTTTTCTTTGAAGTGTGAGAAGGTTGATGATCCCAATAGTGTTTGATGACCTGGGTCAGCGCCGGCACCGACAACGGCTTGCTCAGCACATCGTCCATGCCCGCCTCGAGATACTCTTTTTTGTCTTTCAGCACGTTGGCGGTCAAAGCCACCAGCGGCGGCAGCGCCTGCCCGGCATAGCGTTCGCGCAGCGCCCGGGCGATATCCAGCCCGGTCATGTCCGGCAGTTGAATGTCCAGCAGAACCAGATCGAACTCGTCCGGGTCGAACATCGCCAGCGCATCGTGGCCGTTCATCGCCACATCGACGCTGTTGCCCAATTTCTCCAGCACCGATCGCGCCACGATCACGTTCAGTTCGATATCCTCCACCAGCAGGATGTGCAGCGCCGGCAACGGCAGCTCCTCTTCCTCCGATACCTCGCTGACGGCTTCCTGCACCGCCGGCGCCTGGATGGTCAGAGTGAAGCAAGAACCGTGCCCCTGTTCGCTGCGCACGGTGATGTCACCCCCCATGCTCTGCGCCAGCCGCTTGGAGACCGCCAGCCCGATGCCGGTGCCGGTGGCCGGACGGCCGCCGCGCTGATCTTTCACCTGGTAATACATGGCGAAGATCTTGTCCTGCTCGTCCTGCGGGATGCCCATGCCCGAATCTTCCACCTCGAACACCAACTTCTCCTGCGCCTCGCGCCGCACGCGCACCACGATTTTCCCCTGCTGGGTAAATTTCACCGCGTTGCCGATCAGGTTCCACAAGATCTGCCGCAGGCGCGTGCCGTCGGTCACGATCTGCTGCGGCAGCGGCGTCTGCGGATCCATGATGAACTGCAGCCCTTTCGGCTGCGCCAGCAGGCCGGAGAGGTTCTCCAGATCTGCCAGGAAACCAGTGAAGTCCACCGGCTGGTTGTCGAGCTGCACCTTGCGCCGCTCGAGCTTATCCATTTCGATAATGTCGTTGAAGATATTGCCGAGGGTGATGGCGCTGACGTGGATGGTCTTCAGGTATTTCAGTTGCTCGTCATTCAGCTCGGTATCGAGCAGGATGCGGCTCAGGCCGACGATGCCGTTAAGCGGCGTACGCAGCTCGTGGCTGATGGTGGAGATAAAGGTGGTCTTCTCCCTGCTGGCGTTCTCCAGCGCGTCCTGGTAGCGCTTACGCTCGGTAATATCGCGGCCGAAGCCCATCAGCCCGTGGCGTTTGCCCACCCGGTCGTAAAACGGGACCTTGCGCAGCTCGAAACAGGCTTTGCGGCCGTCGGGATACACCAGCCACTGTTCGTAGGTCAGCGAGACGTTGTGGCGGAACACCTTCTCGTCGGTCTCAATGACCTTTTCGGCGATCTCCTGGCCGTAGACATCGAACGGAGTCAGGCCGATCAGCTGCTTCTCGCTTTTGCCGGTCAGCAGCTCCATCGCGCGGTTGCAGCCGGAGAACTCTTTGTCTTCGTTGCGGTAGTAGACCAGATCCGGCGAGGCATCGAGGAAGGAACGCAACAGCGCCGATTGCTGGCCCAGCTCAATCTGCGCCAGCTCGCGCTGTTCCATCTCTTCGGTCAGCTTTTCCATCACCTGCAGGCGCTCTTCTTCCGCCTTGATACGGTCGGCAATCTCCTGATTCAGCTGGCTGATATTGTCTTTGAGCTGCTGATTGAGCTCCAGATCGCGGTGGCGCATCTCTTCGAGCTTGTCCACCAGCCGCGCCAGCCGTTGGCGCGACTCTTCCAACTGTTCCACCACCACCGAGAGAAAATAGACCGCCCACGGGGTGATCAACAGGCCGAAGAAGATCGAACGCACCACGTCGATGCTTTCCACTTCGCCGCGCAGCAGCATGGTCACCGCCATCTGCACCACCATCGCCAGCACCACCAGCGCCGAGGCCAGCAGCAGCGAGAAGCGTACCAACCCCAGTTTCACCATTAAATCAACGTAGTACTGGGCCAACACCCGGATTTGCTTCATAGCGGCTCCCATCAGACACAATCTTTTGAATCATACCGTAAAACCGCGGTGAGATAAGGCGGCAAACGCCGAAGTGTGGCAAAGATTGCACTTCAGAGCGGGATTCCAGGGCGGTAGCGCCACTTTTCATCCAGCGCGCTGCCCTGCCCACCGCGCTGTTGCAGATAAGCACCGACCGCCTGCATGCCACTCCAGCGGTTTTCGCACCACAGCGGCGCCAGCAGCGTCGGCCGACGGGCGCTGGCGGAAAGACGGTGATACACCACCTCGCCCGGCGTGTGGCGGATCATCTCCCCGGCGCTGACGGCGTAGTCCTCCAACGCCAGTTCGGATAAGCGCCCGGCGCGCCACGCGCGGGCCAGGGTACTGCCGGTCACGACGTGCAGCGGATGCAGTTTGATGCCATCCACGCCAGTCTCCACCACCCGCTGCAGCGTGAGCAGATGATCGCGCTGAGTTTCTCCCGGCAGCCCGACGATCAGATGGCAGCACACCTTCAGCCCGCGCTGCCGGGCCAGCCGCGCCGTCTGCTGATAACAGCGAAAATCATGGCCGCGATTGATGCGCTTCAGCGTTTTATCGTGCGCCGTCTGCAGCCCCAGCTCCAGCCACACTTCATAGCCTTGCTCGCGGTATCCCGCCAGCAGATCCAGCGCGGCGGGCGGCACGCAGTCCGGCCGGGTGCCGACGCACAGGCCGACCATGGCGCTCTGCGCCAACGCCTGCCGATACATCGACGCCAGCCGTTCGATCTGCGCATAGGTGCTGGTATAGGCCTGGAAATAGGCCAGATAGCGCCGCGCCCGATCGACCCGCGCGGCCTGTTGCGCCAGCTGTTCGTCGATGCTCTGGCGCTGCATCGCTTCATCGGCGAACGAGGCGACATTGCAGAACGTACAGCCGCCGCGCCCCAACGTGCCGTCGCGGTTAGGGCAGCTGAATCCGCCGTGCAGCGTGAGTTTATGGATCTTTTCGCCATAGCGGCGCTGGAGATCTGCGCCAAACATATTGACTAATTGCGGCAACTGCATAATCTTGGTGATTCTCTGTGTTCAAAGCCGCGATGCTAATAAGAAACGGCTTTTCCCGCGATGACAGAGATCAACGCTTTCCCCGCAAGGCGCCACCAGGCATAACTATTCATCATAAACGCAAATCAATTCACTATAATTCTGATGAATTATTCTAATCGTCACGCAACCGTTAACGGCAATATGACAACACGGTGAAAAATAGTCATAAACATCAGCCAAGCAATATCTTATAGAATAAAATTCTGGCATTAACCCCCGCACTAGCATGGTGCAGAGATTAAGGGGTTGCACTATAGTGAGACAGCTCACACTTCTGCGGGGATCGGTGTTGCCCCACGACAGTGCAAAAATGCATTAAATTACTTATTTATCAAATAAATAAACATCATTAATTCGATAAGGATCTATCTTAAGCCCACATTTGACCTGCGAATTCTTTCTCGCTAAGTTGGAAGTCCGCTGGAAGCTTTCTGGACGGGCAAACGTCTCGTCATATTTATGCAGTAATTGAAGACTCCCTCTTAAAACAAGTCCTATACCACTTGTGAGACCGTCACGAGAGGCCATTGATGGAGGGCGGAAAAGCAGATTGGCGGGGTTAACTTGCTGATTGGACTTCTGCCTGAAATTGGGAAGCCCCCTCGCAGTAGGTTGTGAGAGTCACGCAGAGCCTGGGGAGGTTCACGATATGTTGTACGATAAATCCCAAGAGAGGGACAACTGTGGTTTCGGCCTGATCGCCCACATAGAAGGCGAACCTAGCCACAAGGTGGTGCGCACCGCCATTCACGCGCTGGCCCGCATGCAGCACCGCGGCGCGATCCTGGCCGACGGCAAGACCGGCGACGGCTGCGGCCTGTTGCTGCAAAAACCCGATCGCTTCTTCCGCATGGTGGCGGAAGAGCGCGGCTGGCGTTTGGCCAAGAACTACGCCGTCGGCATGATGTTCCTCAGCCAGAATGAAGAGGAAGCGCGCCTCAGCCGCCGCATCGTGGAAGAAGAGCTGCAAAACGAAACGCTGTCGATCGTCGGCTGGCGCGAAGTGCCGACTAACCCGGACGTGCTGGGTGAGATCGCCCTCTCCTCCCTGCCGCGCATCGAGCAAATCTTTGTTAACGCCCCGGCCGGCTGGCGCCCGCGCGATATGGAACGCCGCCTGTTCGTGGCGCGTCGCCGCATCGAGAAACGCGTGCAGGACGACAGCTTCTACGTCTGCAGCTTCTCCAACCTGGTGACGATCTATAAAGGCCTGTGCATGCCTGCGGATCTGCCGCGCTTCTATCTCGATCTGGCGGACCTGCGCCTGGAGTCGGCCATTTGCCTGTTCCACCAGCGCTTCTCCACCAACACCGTGCCGCGCTGGCCGCTGGCGCAGCCGTTCCGCTACCTGGCGCACAACGGCGAAATCAATACCATCACCGGCAACCGCCAATGGGCGCGTGCCCGTACCTACAAATTCCAAACGCCGCTGATCCCGGATCTGCAGGCCGCCGCGCCGTTCGTCAACGAAACCGGCTCCGACTCCAGTTCGCTGGACAACATGCTGGAGCTGCTGCTGGCGGGCGGGATGGATCTCATCCGCGCCATGCGCCTGCTGGTGCCGCCGGCCTGGCAAAACAACCCGGACATGGATGGCGATCTGCGCGCCTTCTTCGACTTCAACTCGATGCACATGGAGCCGTGGGACGGCCCGGCCGGCATCGTGATGTCCGACGGCCGCTACGCCGCCTGTAACCTCGATCGCAACGGCCTGCGCCCGGCGCGCTACGTGATCACCAAAGACAAGCTGATCACCTGCGCCTCCGAAGTCGGCATCTGGGATTACCAGCCGGATGAAGTGGTGGAAAAAGGCCGCGTCGGCCCCGGCGAGCTGATGGTGATCGACACCCGCAGCGGCCGCATCCTGCACTCAGCGGAAACCGACAACGATCTGAAAAGCCGCCACCCGTATAAAGAGTGGATGGAGAAAAACGTCAAACGTCTGGTGCCGTTCGAAGATCTGCCGGACGATCAGGTCGGCAGCCGCGAGCTCGACGACGCGCAGCTCGAAACCTACCAGAAACAGTTCGGCTACAGCAGCGAAGAGCTGGATCAGGTGATCCGCGTGCTGGGCGAGATTGGCCAGGAAGCCACCGGTTCGATGGGCGACGATACCCCGTTCGCCGTGCTCTCCAGCCGGCCGCGCATCGTTTACGACTACTTCCGCCAGCAGTTCGCGCAGGTCACCAACCCGCCGATCGATCCGCTGCGCGAAGCGCACGTCATGTCGCTGGCCACCAGCATCGGCCGTGAAATGAACGTGTTCTGCGAAGCCGAAGGCCAGGCGCACCGCCTGAGCTTCAAATCGCCGATCCTGCTGTACTCCGATTTCAAACAGCTCACCACGCTGGAAGGCGAATACTATCGCGCCGAGACGCTCGATCTGACCTTCGATCCGCAGCAGCAGGATCTGGAGCAGACCATTCGCGCCCTGTGCGACGAAGCGGAACGCAAGGTGCGCGAAGGCGCAGTGCTGTTGGTGCTGTCCGACCGCGCCATCGCGCCCGGCCGCCTGCCGGTACCGGCTCCGATGGCTGTGGGCGCCGTGCAAACCCGCCTGGTGGAGAAGAGCCTGCGCTGCGACGCCAACCTGATCGTTGAAACCGCCAGCGCCCGCGATCCGCACCACTTCGCCGTGCTGCTCGGCTTCGGCGCGACCGCCATCTACCCGTACCTGGCCTATGAAACCCTGGCCAAGCTGGTGGACAGCCAGGCGATCGACAAGAAATACCGCGACGTGATGCTGAACTACCGCAACGGCATCAACAAAGGCCTGTACAAGATCATGTCCAAGATGGGCATCTCGACCATCGCCTCTTACCGCTGCTCCAAGCTGTTCGAAGCGGTCGGCCTGCACCGCGATCTGGCGGATCTGTGCTTCCAGGGCGTGGTCAGCCGCATCGGCGGTGCCAGCTTCAGCGACTTCCAGCAGGATCTGCAGAACCTCTCCAAGCGCGCCTGGCTGAAACGCAAACCGCTGGAGCAAGGCGGCCTGCTGAAGTTCGTACACGGCGGCGAATACCACGCCTACAACCCGGACGTGGTGAACTCACTGCAAAAAGCGGTGCACAGCGGCGAGTACAGCGACTACCAGGCCTACGCCAAGCTGGTGAACGAGCGACCGATCGCCATGCTGCGCGATCTGCTGGCCATCACGCCGAAAGGTGAACCGATCCCGGTCGATCAGGTCGAACCGGCGGAGTCGCTGTTCAAACGCTTCGACACCGCGGCGATGTCGATCGGCGCACTGAGCCCGGAAGCGCACGAGTCGCTGGCGATCGCCATGAACGGTCTCGGCGGCTTCTCCAACTCTGGCGAAGGCGGCGAAGATCCGGCACGCTACCGCACCAACAAGGTGTCGCGCATCAAACAGGTGGCCTCCGGCCGCTTCGGCGTGACGCCGGCCTACCTGGTGAACGCCGACGTGATCCAAATTAAGGTCGCGCAAGGCGCCAAGCCGGGCGAAGGCGGCCAGCTACCGGGCGACAAAGTCACTCCGTACATCGCCAGATTGCGTTATTCAGTGCCGGGCGTGACGCTGATCTCCCCGCCGCCGCACCACGACATCTACTCGATCGAAGATCTGGCGCAGCTGATCTTCGACCTGAAGCAGGTCAACCCGAAGGCGGTGATCTCGGTGAAACTGGTGTCCGAGCCGGGCGTGGGCACCATCGCCACCGGCGTGGCGAAAGCCTATGCCGATCTCATCACCATCGCCGGTTACGACGGCGGCACCGGCGCCAGCCCGCTGTCCTCGGTGAAATATGCCGGCTGCCCATGGGAACTGGGCCTGGTGGAAACCCAGCAGGCGCTGGTGGCCAACGGCCTGCGCCACAAGATCCGCCTGCAGGTGGACGGCGGCCTGAAAACCGGCGTGGACATCGTCAAAGCGGCGATCCTGGGCGCGGAAAGCTTCGGCTTCGGCACCGGGCCGATGGTGGCGCTGGGCTGCAAATACCTGCGCATCTGCCACCTCAACAACTGCGCGACCGGCGTCGCGACTCAGGACGACAAGCTGCGCCGCGATCACTACCACGGCCTGCCGGAACGCGTGACGAATTACTTCCAGTTTATCGCGCGTGAAACCCGCGAGATCATGGCCCAACTGGGCGTGAGCCAACTGGTGGATCTGATCGGCCGCACCGAGTTCCTGACCGAGCTGGACGGCATCTCCGCCAAGCAGAACAAGCTGGATCTGTCGCCGCTGCTGAAAACCGCCACGCCGCATCCGGGCAAAGCGGTGTACTGCACCGAAAGCAGCAACCCGGCGTTCGACAAGGGCCTGCTGAACAAAGAGCTGCTGGCGCAGGCGCAGCCGTACATCGAAGCGAAGCAGGGTAAAACCTTCTACTTCGACATTCGCAACACCGACCGCTCCGTGGGCGCCATGCTGTCCGGCGCGATCGCCGACGTGCACGGCGATCAGGGCATGGCGGCCGATCCTATTAAGGCGCACTTCTCCGGCACCGCCGGGCAGAGCTTCGGCGTTTGGAACGCCGGCGGCGTCGAGCTGACCCTGACCGGCGATGCCAACGACTATGTCGGCAAAGGCATGGCCGGCGGCAGCATCGCAGTGCGTCCGCCGATCGGCTCCGCCTTCCGCAGCCATGAAGCCAGTATCGTCGGCAACACCTGCCTGTACGGCGCCACCGGCGGCAAGCTGTTCGCTGCCGGCCGCGCGGGCGAACGCTTCGCGGTGCGCAACTCCGGCGCCATCACCGTGGTGGAAGGCATCGGCGACAACGGCTGCGAATACATGACCGGCGGCATCGTCTGTGTGCTGGGTAAAACCGGCATCAACTTCGGTGCCGGCATGACCGGCGGCTTTGCCTACGTGTTGGACGAAGATGGCGAGTTCCGCAAGCGCGTGAATCCGGAGCTGGTGGAAGTGCTGGATGTCGATCAGCTGGCGATCCATGAGGAGCACCTGCGCGGCCTGATCACCGAACACGTGCAGGCGACCGGCTCTTCCCGCGCGGAAGAGATCCTGGCCAACTGGCCGGAGTGGGCGCCAAAGTTCGCCCTGGTCAAACCGAAGTCTAGCGATGTCAAAGCGCTGTTGGGTCACCGTAGCCGCTCCGCAGCCGAGCTGCGGGTGCAGGCGCAGTAAGAGGTAGGTCATTAATGAGCCAGAACGTTTATCAATTTATCGACCTGCAGCGTGTTGATCCGCCAAAGAAACCGCTGAAGATCCGCAAAATCGAGTTCGTCGAGATCTACGAACCGTTTTCGGAAACCCAGGCCAAGGCCCAGGCGGACCGCTGTCTGTCCTGCGGCAACCCGTATTGCGAGTGGAAGTGCCCGGTGCACAACTACATCCCGAACTGGCTGAAACTGGCCAACGAAGGCCGCATCATGGAAGCGGCGGACCTGGCGCATCAGACCAACAGCCTGCCGGAAGTGTGCGGCCGCGTATGCCCGCAGGATCGCCTGTGCGAAGGCTCCTGCACCCTGAACGACGAGTTCGGCGCGGTCACCATCGGCAATATCGAGCGCTACATCAGCGATAAGGCCATCGAAATGGGCTGGAAGCCGGACATGTCGCACGTGCAGCCGACCGGCAAGCGCGTGGCGATCGTCGGTGCCGGCCCTGCCGGGCTGGCCTGCGCCGACGTGCTGACCCGCAACGGCGTCAAAGCGGTGGTGTATGACCGTCATCCTGAGATCGGCGGCCTGCTGACCTTCGGTATCCCGGCCTTCAAGCTGGAAAAGGAAGTGATGGTCAAACGCCGCGGCATCTTCAGCGAGATGGGCATCGAGTTCCAGCTGAACACCGAAGTGGGCAAAGACATCAGCATGGAGACCTTGCTGAGCGAGTACGATGCGGTGTTCCTCGGCGTCGGTACCTATCAGTCGATGCGCGGCGGCCTGGAGAATGAGGAAGCGCAGGGCGTGTACGACGCGCTGCCGTTCCTGATCGCCAACACCAAGCAGCTGATGGGCTATGAAACCGAGCAGCACGAGCCTTACGTCAGCATGGAAGGCAAGCGGGTAGTGGTGCTGGGCGGCGGTGATACCGCCATGGACTGTGTGCGTACCTCGGTGCGTCAGGGCGCGACGCAGGTCGTCTGCGCCTACCGCCGCGACGAGGCCAACATGCCGGGCTCCAAGCGCGAAGTGAAGAACGCGCGGGAAGAAGGGGTGGACTTCCAGTTCAACCTGCAGCCGCTGAGCATCGAACTGAACAGCGCCGGCCGCGTGGCCGGGGTGAAAATGGTGCGCACTCAGCTGGGCGCACCGGATGCCAACGGCCGTCAGGCGGCGGAGCAGGTACCGGGTTCCGAACACGTTATCGACGCCGACGCGGTGGTGATGGCGTTCGGCTTCCGCCCACACCGTATGGACTGGCTGGCGGCGCACGACGTGCAGCTCGATAAACAGGGCCGCATCGTGGCGCCGGAAGGCAGCGACAACGCATTCCAGACCAGCAACCCGAAAATCTTCGCCGGTGGCGACGCGGTCCGCGGCTCCGACCTGGTGGTGACGGCGATCGCCGAAGGCCGCAAAGCGGCTGATGGCATCATGAACTACCTGGAAGTGTAAACCTTCCGTACCGCCAAAGGCCCGGCACGTTGCCGGGCCTTTGTTTTAACCGGCCACGCTTTGTAACAACCGCCCCTCTCCTCACTGCCTCAACGCGCTATAGTATTGAGTTAGCACCATTGCAGGGCGCGGCTGCGCCTGACACCGAGATAAGGATAGCGAACATGAAATGCTCCATTTCCCTGTTGGCCGGCGCGCTGCTGGCCGTCAGTTTCAGCGCCTCAGCCCTGGCGCTGGATTCGCAGGAGGTCGGTTACAATATCGAAGCGCGCGGCGCGCGGCCGGTCGTGGCGCAGTTGGGCAAGGCCGGGCAGTTCAGCGCCGTGGAAAACAGCATCCGGTTGGGGGACGACAACTGGATTGCTCTGGCGCCCAAGCTGGCCGGCGGCGGCAATGCCGGATTTACCGCCGGCATTAAATCTGCCCTCTCCGCGGCCCTGATCTACAACCCGGCAGCGGTATTGCAGGCGCTCAACAAAGGCAACGATCTGCCGCTCAATGACATCTGCACCGCGCCACCGGAAGTGCAAGGCGACACCGCCATCACCAGCTTCCGTGAGCGTGCAGCCCACGCGCTGTCCACCGTGCGCGTAGGCGATCTCAGCGCGCCGCGCGATGCCTGCATTGCCGCCTTGAAAGGCTGATCCGCTTCGTCCGGGCAAAAAAAAGCACCCCACGGGGTGCTTTTTCGTTTGTTCACGCGGGCTTATTTCACCACGCGCAGCGCCGGGCGGCCACCGCGCGGCGGCTGCGGCGGTTCGTCGTCCGGGCCGTCATCTTCCGCGGTATCCGGGCGATCGCCGTCGATCACTGACATCAGGGTTTCCGAAGGGATCGTCTCATTGTCCAGACCTTCGAACACGCCTTCGCTCTCGTCGTAGGCGGCTTCCGGTTCGAACATCGTGCCGGCGCCGTTTTCACGCGCATAAATCGCCAGTACGGCTGCCATCGGCACCGAAACCTGACGCGGCACGCCGCCGAAACGTGCGTTAAACTGCACGTCTTCGTTGCCCAACGCCAGGTTGCCTACCGCGCGCGGCGCGATATTCAGCACGATCTGGCCATCACGCGCGAACTCCTTCGGCACCTGAACATCCGGGCGAGTCACGTCGACCACCAGGTGCGGCGTCAGCTGGTTATCCAGCAACCAGTCGTAGAACGCCCGCAGCAGATACGGGCGACGCGGCGTCATCTGAGACATGTCCATCGCGCTTAGCCCCGGGTTTGCAGGCGCATTTCACGCTCGGCTTCGGTCAGGGAAGCCAGGAAAGCGTCGCGTTCGAAGACGCGGGTCATATAGCCTTTCAGCTCTTTAGAGCCGGCGCCGCTCAATTCGATGCCCAGCTGCGGCAGACGCCACAACAGCGGTGCCAGGTAGCAATCCACCAGGCTGAACTCTTCGCTCATGAAATACGGCGTCTGGCCGAAGATAGGCGCGATCGCCAACAGCTCTTCACGCAGCTGACGACGGGCGGATTCCGCTTCCTGACCGCTGCTCTTCTCGATCTTGTCCATCAGCGAGTACCAGTTCTTCTCGATGCGCAGCATCATCAGACGGCTCTCACCACGGGCAACCGGGTAAACCGGCATCAGCGGCGGGTGCGGGAAGCGCTCATCCAGATATTCCATGATGATGCGGGATTCATACAGGGTCAGTTCGCGATCGACCAGCGTAGGCACCGTCTGGTAAGGGTTGAGGTCAATCAGATCTTGCGGCAGGTTATCCATTTCGACCTGCTCGATCTCGACGCTGACACCTTTCTCCGCCAGTACGATACGTACTTGATGGCTAAAAATGTCGGTCGGGCCAGAGAACAGCGTCATTACCGAACGTTTGTTGGCAGCGACAGCCATGAAAACCTCCAAGTTATCTAGAAAATACTGCGAATAGCCAACTGACAGGCTGCTATCCTGAATAATCTTGCCGCAGGCCGGCAGCACGCAGCGCGACCCGAACCCATAAAAAACCGGCCCAGGAGGTCAACTGCACGGCGAACAGGCGCAAAAGTGGGTGATAGTTTACCAGATTTTGCTTGTTTTGTGGGGGCAGTGCGGCGAATTCATGTTGAATTGTCTGATATGCCACAGATTTTAGTCGGGGACGGCGGATTTCAGGCATAAAAAAACCCGGTGAAGCACCGGGTTTTTTGCGTAAATCGCACTGCCGAAGCAGCGAAAATTAACGCTTGGAGAACTGCGGACGACGACGTGCTTTACGCAGACCGACTTTCTTACGTTCAACCTGACGAGCGTCACGGGTGACGAAGCCAGCTTTACGCAGTTCAGAACGCAGAGTCTCATCGTACTCCATCAGTGCACGGGTGATACCGTGACGGATAGCGCCAGCTTGACCGGAGATACCACCACCTTTAACGGTGATGTACAGATCCAGTTTGCCAACCATGTCGACCAGTTCCAGCGGCTGACGAACTACCATGCGGGCAGTTTCGCGACCGAAGTACTGTTCCAGGCTGCGCTGGTTGATAACGATGTTACCGTTGCCCGGCTTGATGAAGACGCGAGCGGCGGAGCTTTTGCGGCGACCAGTGCCGTAGTATTGATTTTCAGCCATTGCCATTAATCCCGATTAAATGTCCAGAACTTGCGGTTGCTGTGCCGCGTGATTGTGCTCGGTGCCCGCGTAAACTTTCAGTTTACGGAACATAGCACGACCCAGCGGGCCCTTTGGCAGCATGCCTTTAACCGCGATTTCAATCACGCGCTCAGGACGGCGGGCAATCATCTCTTCAAAGGTCGCTTGCTTGATACCACCGATGTGGCCGGTGTGGTGGTAGTACACTTTGTCTGTACGCTTGTTGCCGGTTACAGCAACTTTGTCAGCGTTCAGAACGATGATGTAATCACCGGTATCCACGTGCGGGGTGTATTCCGCTTTATGCTTGCCGCGCAGGCGACGAGCCAGTTCAGTAGCGAGACGGCCTAAAGTTTTACCATCTGCATCAACAACGTACCAGTCGCGTTTTACGGTTTCTGGTTTAGCTGTAAAAGTTTTCATTAGAAAGCTTACCCAATAATTAGTTACACGTTGGTGAACACCCAAACGCTCGAAAACAGTTGAGGCTCACACGACCATACAAGTCCAGCAAACCTACCCCTTCGAATAGCCATTGCCGGCACTATAAAGTTTTTGGGAAAAAAAACTTTGTTGTAACGTGGGGTCGCAAGATTATAGAGAAGTCGCTCACAAAGATCGAACGGTTTTTGAATGGAAAATAAATTTATCGCCGGCGGCGGACAACCGGCGATATGGCGGCGGCAAGCCCGGCAGACTCAGGGCAGATGCGGCAGCTTGAGGTACTCTTCGCTCTGCATTTCCTGCAGGCGCGACAGGCAGCGCTGGAATTCAAATTTCAGCTGCACCCCCTGATAGATCTCGAACATCGACGCTTCGGCGCCGATCACCAGCTTGATGTGCCGTTCGTAGAATTCGTCCACCAACGCCAGGAAACGGCGCGCGGTATTCTCTTTCAGCGGCCCCATCACCTGCACATTATACAGGATCACGCTGTGATACAGCCGCGACAGCGCGATGTAGTCTAGTTGGCTGCGCGCCTCTTCGCACAACGTGTGGAAATCCACCGCCAGCACGCCGTCCACCGAACGGATCGCCTGCAGCGGCCGATGGTTGATCTGCAGCACCGGCGCGTCCTCCCCCGCCTTGCCCGCCAGCTTGACGAACATCCGATCCAGCGTCTCGCGCGTCTGGTCGCTCAGCGGCGTCAGGTAGAGGTGCGCCTGGGTCAGGGTACGCAGACGATAGTCGATGCCGGCGTCGACGTTCATCACGTCGCAGTACTCGTTGATCAGATCGATGGCCGGTAGGAAACGCGCCCGCTGCAGACCGTTGCGGTACAGATCGTCCGGCGGGATGTTCGACGTGGCCACCAGCGTGATGCCGCGCGCGAACAGCGCCTGCAGCAGCGTGGCCAGCAGCATGGCGTCGGTGATGTCGGACACGAAGAATTCGTCGAAGCACAGCACGTCGGTCTCGGCCTTAAAGCCGTCGGCGACGATTTCCAGCGGGTTTTCCCGCCCCTGCAACTCGGTCAGCTCTTCATGCACCCGCAGCATGAAGCGGTGAAAGTGCAGACGCATTTTGCGATCGCCCGGCAAACTGTGGAAGAACATATCCATCAACCAGGTTTTGCCGCGCCCGACGCCGCCCCACATATACAGCCCCTGCACCGGGCGCTGTGGCGCCGTGTCGCCGCCCTTGCCCAGCAAGCGGCTGAGCTTGCCGCGCAGCCCGCCGGCAGGCGCGCTCGCCGCCGGCTTTTGCAGCAGAGCCTGATAAATGCGATCCAGTTGAGTCACGGCCCGGCGTTGAACCTCATCGGCCTGATATTCACCCGCATCCAGCGCCTGCTGGTAGCGAGATAACGGTGATAGTGCCTGCATCTGTTCGATGTTCCCTAAGAACGCTTAGAAATTATTTAGCCAACGTTGGCGGCAAGTTGATGCCGATTCGCACCGTTATCGCCACAAATGCCCGCTGCGGGCACCGCTGAAAACCCTGTAAAAATTAGGTGGAAGCGCATCAGGATTCCACTCGGACAAGGTTAACGGTTATAGTGGATATTATTAAGTGAAAAATCCCTGCGGAACAACGAAGTCAAAATAGGAGTCATCATGACCTGGGAGTATGCGCTGATTGGTTTGGTCGTCGGTATCGTGATTGGTGCGGTGGCGATGCGTTTTGGCAACCGTAAATTACGTCAACAACAAGTCCTGCAGAACGAGCTGGACAAGAGCAAAACCGAGCTGGAAGAGTACCGTCAGGAGCTGGTCGGCCACTTTGCCCGCAGCGCCGAGCTGCTGGACAATATGGCGCGCGATTATCGTCAGCTGTATCAGCACATGGCGAAAAGCTCGAACAACCTGCTGCCGGATCTGCCGATGCAGGAAAATCCGTTCCGCTATCGCCTGACCGAAGCTGAAGCAGACAACGATCAAGCGCCGGTGGAAATGCCGCGCGACTATTCGGAAGGTGCCTCCGGCCTGCTGCGCGGGCAAAGCGCGCGCCGCGACTGATCCCCTTCGCCCGCGGGGCCACCCGCGGGCTTCCTCGCGTTTACCGTCTTGACCTTCCCTCGCATTACCTTTACTGAACTTTGCACGCAAATTCACGGTCTTACCCTTCACTATGACAAGGTGATTGCCTTATCATCAAATTTTCATCGGCAGGTATTGAGAGAGTTATAATCAATGAAGAAAAAGTCGTTAATTCTTAGTGCATTGGCAATGAGCCTCGGCCTGACGCTCAGCTCCGTACCGGTGGCCAACGCGGCCCTGCCCGTCGCCGTTCAGGGGCAGCCGCTGCCGAGCCTGGCGCCGATGCTAGAAAAAGTCTTGCCGGCCGTAGTGAGCGTGCATGTCGCCGGCACTCAGGTGCAGCGTCAACAGCTGCCGGAAGAGTTCAGACGCTTCTTCGGCCCTAACTTCCCCGGCCAACAGCAGAGCTCCCGCCCGTTTGAGGGGCTGGGTTCCGGCGTGATCATCGACGCCGCCAAAGGCTACGTGCTGACCAACAACCACGTCATCAACAACGCCGATAAAATTCGCGTGCAGTTGAACGACGGGCGCGAGTTGGACGCCAAGCTGGTTGGCCGCGATGAGCAATCCGACATCGCCCTGCTGCAGCTCAGTGACACCAAGAATCTGACCGCCATCAAGATGGCCGACTCCGATCAGCTGCGCGTCGGCGACTTTGCCGTCGCGGTCGGCAACCCGTTCGGCCTGGGCCAAACCGCCACCTCCGGCATTATCTCGGCGCTGGGGCGTTCCGGCCTGAATCTGGAAGGGCTGGAAAACTTCATTCAGACCGACGCCTCCATCAACCGCGGTAACTCCGGCGGCGCGCTGGTTAATCTGAATGGCGAGCTGATCGGCATCAATACCGCCATTTTGGCGCCGAGCGGCGGCAACGTCGGCATCGGCTTCGCCATTCCGAGCAATATGGCGCAGAACCTGAGCCAGCAGCTGATTGAATTCGGCGAAGTGAAACGCGGCCTGCTGGGCATCAAGGGCAGCGAAATGACCCCGGATATGGCCAAAGCCTTCAACACCGACGCGCAGCGCGGCGCCTTCGTCAGCGAAGTGCTGCCGAAATCCGCCGCCGCCAAGGCGGGCATCAAGGCTGGGGATATCCTGGTCTCCGTCGACGGTAAACCGGTGAGCAGCTTCGCCGAACTGCGCGCCAAGGTGGGCACCACCGCGCCGGGCAAAACCCTCAAGGTGGGCCTGCTGCGCGATGGCAAACCGCAGGAAGTCTCGGTCACGCTGGACAACAGCGAGAGCGCCTCGACCAATGCCGAAACGCTGTCGCCGGCGCTGCAGGGCGTCTCCCTCAGTAACGGCGCGTTGCCGAGCGGTGACAAGGGTGTGAAGGTGGAGAACGTGGATAAAGGGTCAACGGCGGCGCAGATCGGCCTGCAGAAAGGCGACGTGATCATCGGCGTCAACCGTCAGCGCGTGGACAACATCACTACGCTGCGCAAAGTGCTGGAGGCCAAGCCACCGGTGATGGCGCTCAATATCGTGCGCGGTAACGAAACCATTTATCTGCTACTGCGTTAATTTGTGCAAAAACCGGGCTCGGTGACATACTGCGCCCGGTTAACTCATGCTATCCTCCGAACATCGTTCACCACACCACGAAAACTCCATGTTTGCTAAGCTCTTGCGTTCTGTCGTTATCGGTCTCATCGTTGCCGGCCTGCTGTTGGTCGCTCTGCCCATGCTGCGCTCTTCCAACGGCCTGTTTGCAGAGAAAACCGAGAATACCAGCGACGAAACGCCGGTGAGCTACAACAAGGCGGTGCGCCGCGCCGCCCCCGCCGTGGTGAACATCTACAACCGCAACCTGAACGGCGCCGCCAATGTGCTGTCGCTCGGTTCCGGCGTGATCATGAACGAACGCGGCTATATCATCACCAACCGCCACGTGATCAAAGACGCTCAGCAGATCACCGTGGTGTTGCAGGATGGCCGCCGCTACGAAGCACTGTTGGTCGGCTCCGACGGCCTGACCGATTTGGCGGTGCTGAAGATCGATCCCGGCAATTTACCGGTGATCCCGACCAATAAAAATCGCGTTGCCCACGTCGGCGACGTGGTGCTGGCAATCGGCAACCCGTATAACCTGGGGCAAACCGTGACTCAGGGCATTCTCAGCGCTACCGGGCGCATCAGTATGAGCACCACCGGCCGCCAGACGTTCCTGCAGACCGACGCCTCAATCAACCGCGGCAACTCCGGCGGCGCGCTGGTCAACTCGCTGGGTGAGCTGATCGGCATCAATACCCTGACCTATGACAAAATCACCGACGGCGAAACGCCGGAGGGGCTCGGTTTTGCCATTCCGATCGAGCTGGCCACCAAAATCATGGACAAGCTGATCCGCGACGGCCGCGTGATCCGTGGCTATTTCGGCATTCAGGGCAAAGAGATCATTCCGCTGCGCTCCTCCAATTCCGGCATCGATCGCCTGCAGGGCATCATCGTGACCGAAATTACGCCGAACGGCCCGGCGAGCAGCGCCGGTTTCCAGATCAACGACATCATCATCAACGTGGATAACAAACCGGCGGTGTCCGTGCTGGAAACCATGGATCAGGTAGCGGAGATCAGACCGGGCACCGAGATACCGGTCATCGTGCTGCGCGACGGCAAACGCATTACGCTGAAAATGACGGTGGGTGAATTCCCGGAAGACAGCAATTAAAAAAGGGCCGGCATTGATAGCCGGCCCTTTGATTTTCATCCTGCCGACGCAGTCGCGCCGGCGCTAATGCCTTACTCGCCTTTCACACGCTCGATGTTCGCACCCAGCGCGCGCAGCTTGTCTTCAATACGCTCATAGCCGCGATCGATGTGATAGATGCGATCGACGACGGTCACGCCGTCGGCGATACAGCCGGCGATCACTAGGCTAGCGGAAGCGCGCAGATCGGTCGCCATCACCTGAGCGCCGGACAGCTGCTCAACGCCATGGCAGATCACGGTATTGCTCTCGATTTCCGCGTGTGCGCCCATGCGGATCAATTCCGGCACGTGCATGAAGCGGTTTTCGAAGATGGTCTCGGTGATAACGCCGGTGCCTTCCGCCACCAGGTTCAACAGGCTGAACTGGGCCTGCATGTCGGTCGGGAAGCCCGGGTGCGGCGCGGTGCGCACGGTGACCGCTTTCGGGCGTTTACCGTGCATGTCCAGGCTGATCCAGTCTTCACCCACTTCGATATCGGCACCGGCTTCGCGCAGCTTGGCCAGCACCGCATCCAGCGTATCCGGGCGGGTGTTGCGGCACATCACTTTGCCACCGGAAACCGCGGCGGCGATCAGGAAGGTCCCGGTCTCGATGCGGTCAGGCAGCACGCGATACACGCCGCCGCCCAGACGCTCGACGCCTTCGATGGTGATCTTGTCGCTACCGGCGCCGCTGATCTTCGCGCCCAGCGTATTGAGGAAGTTGGCGGTATCGACAATTTCCGGCTCACGTGCGGCGTTCTCTATAACGGTGGTGCCGGTCGCCAGAGTCGCGGCGCTCATGATGGTTACGGTCGCGCCCACGCTCACCTTGTCCATGACGATGTGCGCGCCCTTCAGACGGCCCTCGACGGACGCCTTAACGTAGCCTTCTTCCAGCTTGATCTCGGCACCCAGTTGCTCCAGGCCGGTGATGTGCAGATCGACCGGACGCGCGCCGATCGCGCAGCCCCCCGGCAGGGAAACCTGACCGCGGCCGAAGCGCGCCACCAGCGGCCCCAGCGCCCAGATGGAAGCGCGCATGGTTTTCACCAGATCGTAAGGGGCGCAGAACTCGTTCACGCCGCTGGCGTCCACGAAGACCGAACCGTTACGCTCAATCTTGGTACCCAACTGGTTGAGTAGTTTAATGGTGGTGTCGATGTCCTTCAGCTTCGGGACATTCTGCAGCTCGACCGGCTCTTCCGCCAACAGGGCGGCGAACAGGATCGGCAGGGCGGCGTTTTTGGCCCCGGAAATAGACACTTCACCGCTCAGGCGGGTCCGACCCTGCACACGAAATTTATCCATCTGACTACTCTCTGTTATCTAATCTGAAGCTGCCCGCCCAGCAGGGCAAACAGCCTTAAAATCCGTTGAGTTTGCGGTCTCGCTGCCACTCTTCAGGGGTGTACGCCTTGATAGACAAGGCATGAATGCGGTTGTCAGCAATGTATTCCATCAGCGGTGCGTAAACCGTCTGCTGTTTTTTGACGCGGCTCATGCCGGCGAACAGTTCACCGACCACGATCGCTTGAAAATGGCTGCCGTCGCCCGTCACATGTGCTTCATCCAGTGCCAATGCCTGCATCAGCACGTCTTTAATCTCGTTGGTTTCCATAGTATCCAGTTCTGCCGCTAAAGGATCATAAACAGCCTAGTATCTTAGTGGAATACGATGTTTTCTTAAACTAAAGAAAAAGCCCCTGCATAACAGGGGCTTTGTATCGTTTTACCACGCAATGGCGGCGTAAAACGCCGCTAACCGACGGTATCGACAGGCATTATCGCCTGCAGGTTGTAGAGCGCGATCAGCGTTTTCAGGCGCTCGGTGGCGCCGAAAATTTTCAGCGCGACGCCGCGTTGGCGCTGCTCTTCCTGCAGATGCAGCAACAGCGCCAGCCCGGCGGAGTCCACGCGCTGCAGTTGCGCCACGTCGATCGCGGTTTTATCCGCCATCAGCGCGTCGCGCTGCCGCCACAGCGGCTGCAGCGTTTCCCGATCCAGTTCACCGCGCAGGATCAGCGTCTGCTGCTCTGATTCGAAGCTGAGCGCTGCCGACATCAGTTTTTCTTGTCCAGCGTGATAGGCTGCGCGGCGGCGGCCTGCAGCTGTTTGGTCAGGCCGTCGATGCCCTGAGTACGCAGCGTAGACGCCCACTCGTTCTGCTTGGTAGTGATCATGCTGACGCCTTCGGCGATCATGTCATACGCCTGCCAGTAGCCGGTTTTGCTGTTCTTGCGCCATTGGAAATCCAGACGCACCGGCGGACGGCCGCCGTTGTCGATGATGGTGACGCGAATAGCCACGATGTCGGCATTGCCCAGCGGCTGTTCAGGCGCGATCTGGTAAGTCTGGCCGTGATACATCGCCAGCGCCTGGCCGTAAGCCTGCTCCAGGTAAGCCTGGAAGGCGGTGAAGTAAGCTTCGCGCTGCGCAGGCGTTGCCTCTTTGTAGTAACGCCCCAGCACCAGCGCGCCGGCGTATTTCACCTGCACGAACGGCATCAGTTCCTGATGCACGATGGCACGCAGGTAGTTCGGGTCCTGCTTGATCTTCGGCTGTTCGTTCTTCAAACGGCTGAAAGTCTTCTGCGCCGCGTCTTGCATCATGCTGTAAGGATTGGTTTGGTCGGCTGCGCTCGCCAGCGGTGCAACCACCAGCAGAGCCACCATCAGTAAACGTTTAAACATGCAGGTATCCTCTCTTAATGATTTGGAACAGCGGGTTGCGGTGCGGCGCCGGCAGCCGGCTCAGCGGCCGCGTCTCCCGATTTGGCGCTGTCCTGACCGCCGCTTTTATACAGGAACTGGCCGATCAGGTCTTCCAGAACCATGGCTGATTTGGTGTCCTGAATGGTACCCCCGTCTTTCAGGATGGTGGTACCCATCTCAGGATCTTCAAAGCCCACGTTAAGCGCCAGGTATTGCTCGCCCAGCAGGCCGGAGGTGCGGATCGCCAGCGAGCTGGTATCTGGGATTTGGTCGTACTTTTTCTGGATATCCAGCGCCACGCGCGGCGTGTAGGTTTTCGAATCGAGTTCGATGTCAGCAACGCGGCCGATCACCACGCCGCCAATCTTCACCGGCGAACGCGGTTTCAGGCCGCCGATGTTGTCGAACGTTGCGTAAATGCGGTAGGTCGGCTCGCTGCCGATCGATTTAAGGTTCGCCACCTGCAGGCAGATAAACACGATGGCGCACAGCGCGATCAGCATAAATGCCCCAACCCAGATTTCACTCTTCTTCGTTTGCATCGAATCAATTCCCAAACATCAGTGCTGTCAGCACGAAATCCAATCCCAACACCGCCAGTGACGAATGCACCACGGTACGCGTCGTCGCCCGGCTAATCCCTTCAGAGGTAGGCACGGCGTCGTACCCGTTGAAAATGGCAATCCAGGTTACGGTAATGGCGAATACCACACTCTTGATCAGGCAGTTGAGCAGATCTTTTTTCCACTCTACGGCGCCCTGCATCGCCGACCAGAAGAAGCCGCTGTCGATGCCTTTCCAGTCCACGCCGACCACCGAGCCGCCCCAAATGCCGATCGCCACGAAAATGATGGTCAACAGCGGCATGCTGATCAGCCCCGCCCAGAAGCGCGGCGCCACGATGCGCCGCAGCGGATCGACCGCCATCATTTCCAGGCTTGAGATCTGCTCCGTCGCCTTCATCAGGCCGATTTCCGCCGTGAGCGCGGAACCGGCGCGGCCGGCGAACAGCAGCGCCGTGACCACCGGCCCCAGTTCGCGCAGCAGCGACAGCGCCACCATCATGCCGAGGCTGGCCTCGGCGCTGTAGGTGGTGAGCACGATATAGCCCTGCAGGCCCAGCACCATGCCGATAAACAGCCCGGAAACCATGATGATCAGCAGCGACTGCACGCCGACGCTGTAGAGCTGTTTCAACAACAGCGGCCACTGCTTGCCGGGTTCCGGCCGGCCAATCAACGCGTTGAACAGCATCAACCCGGCGCGGCCGAAGCTGGCGCTGGTGTTGATGCCACTGCGCCCCAACGACGCTAACGCTCTTAATAACATGAGCTTATTTACTCCCTAAGCCTAGCAGTTCGGCCTGATAATCCCCGGCCGGATAGCGGAACGGCACCGGCCCATCCGCTATACCATCCAGGAACTGGCGCACGCGCGCATCAGGATTGTTCTGCAATTGCTGCGTGGTGCCTTCAGCGATCACCCGGTGATCGGCCACGATGTAAGCGTAGTCAGCGATGCTCAGCACCTCCGGTACGTCGTGCGACACCACGATGCAGGTAATGCCCAGCGCATGGTTCAGCTCGTCGATCAGCTTGACCAGCACCCCCATGGTGATCGGATCCTGGCCAACGAAAGGTTCGTCGAACATGATCATTTCCGGGTCCAGCGCGATCGCACGCGCCAACGCCGCCCGGCGCGCCATACCGCCGGAAAGCTCATTGGGCATCAGCTGAGCCGCGCCGCGCAGCCCCACGGCTTCCAGCTTCATCAGCACCGTGCTGCGCAACAAAGGCTCCGGCAGGTTGCTGTGCTCGCGCAGCGGGTAAGCCACGTTTTCGAATACGGTCAAATCGGTAAACAGCGCGCCCGACTGGAACAGCATGCTCATCTTTTTGCGCGCGTCGTATAACTGACGGCGGGACAACGCGGGAATGTTGTCGCCGTCGAACCAAATCTCCCCGCTGTCCGGCGCCAGCTGGCCGCCTATCAGGCGCAGCAGCGTGGTTTTGCCGATGCCCGATGGCCCCATGATCGCCGTGACCTTACCGCGAGGCACCGTCAGGTTGATGTCTTCAAATATCCGTCGGTCGCCACGCGAGAAGCTCATGTCGCGCACTTCGACCAAATTATCTGCCTTTTGGAGCATGTTAATGGACCCTTTACGACTCATCTTTTGCTGAATCTACCCGTGATGTTAAAGCAATGGGCGCAATCCGTCTCATCTTTACAAAAACTTACTGCCATTTCGCAACCAATGGTGCCATTGGTTTTACTTTTCCGCGCCACCCGGTCAAAATTGGCGCCATAACGAAAAAAAACGAAACTGTTCAACAATTAGCCGGGAAAAACCGTTGCTGCGGCTCAAACGCGTGCAACGGAGGGCAAGCAATACCGCCGCATTGACGGCTTTAACCAACGAACCGGGATAATACCCGACAAAGGACCCTGCATGTTTCTCGCGATAGCATTATTAATCGTTGGTTTATTTCTACTGGTGTATGGTGCAGACCGCTTAGTTTATGGTGCTGCCGTGATTTCCCGCTCGCTCGGCGTACCGCCGTTGATCATCGGCATGACCATCGTCGGCATCGGCACGTCGCTGCCGGAGCTGATCGTGTCCACCACCGCCGCGTTGAACGGGCAGATAGATATGGCCGTTGGCAACGTATTAGGGTCCAACATCACCAACATCTTATTGATCCTGGGGGTGGCGGCGCTGATTCACCCGCTGGCCGCGCGCTCCGAGATACTGCGGCGCGAACTGCCGCTGATGTTAGCGGTCACAGTATTGTGCGGTTTCGTGTTGATGGACGGTACCCTGAGCAGGCTGGACGGCGTGCTGCTGCTGACCGCCGCCGCCGGCTTCATCTTGTTGATGCTGAAAATCGCGCGGCTGGCGCAGCGCGAGGGCAGTGACAGCCTGACTATGGAGCAGATCGCCGAACTGCCGCAGGACAGCAGCAATACCGTGGCGGTGCTGTGGCTGGTGCTGGCGTTTATCATTCTGCCGCTCTCTTCCAGAATGGTGGTCGATAATGCGACGGTGATTGCACACTATTTCGGCCTGAGCGAACTGGTGGTCGGTTTGACCATTATCGCCATCGGCACCAGCCTGCCCGAACTGGCCACCTCCATCGCCGGGGCGCTGAAGGGCGAGGATGATATGGCGATTGGGAATATCATCGGCTCCAATATTTTCAACACGGTTATCGTGCTGGGCGTACCCGCCCTGCTGTCGCCGGGCAGCGTGGATGCCGCCGCCTTCCAGCGCGATTACTGGGTGATGCTGGCGGCCAGCGTGCTGCTGAGCGTGCTGTGCATCGGCCGCAAACATCGCATCGGCCACCTGGCGGGCGCGCTGTTATTATGCGGCTTTATTGCGTATCTTGCGGTGCTGTTCTTTAACCCTTTCAGTACTTTCGGCTAAACCGACGGGAATGAGTATGTCGAACATTGAGTTGCAACCGGGCTTCGATTTTCAACAGGCCGGCAAAGAAGTGCTTCAGATAGAGCGTGAAGGGCTGGCTCAGCTCGACAGCTACATCAACGCGGACTTCACTCGCGCCTGCGAAACGATCGCCGCCTGCGGCGGCAAAGTGGTGGTGATGGGCATGGGCAAATCCGGCCATATCGGCTGCAAGATCGCCGCGACCTTCGCCAGCACCGGCACCCCCTCATTCTTCGTTCACCCGGCGGAAGCCAGCCATGGCGATTTGGGCATGGTCACCCCGCAGGACATCGTGCTCGCCATCTCCAACTCTGGCGAGTCCAGTGAGATCCTGGCGCTGATCCCGGTGTTGAAACGCCAACAGATCACCCTCATCTGCATGACCAACAATCCGGAAAGTTCGATGGGCAAAGCGGCGGATATCCACCTGTGCATCAAGGTGCCGCAGGAGGCCTGCCCGCTGGGGCTGGCGCCGACCACCAGCACCACCGCCACGCTGGTGATGGGCGATGCGCTGGCCGTCGCGCTGCTGAAGGCGCGCGGTTTCACGCCGGAAGATTTCGCGCTGTCGCATCCGGGCGGCGCACTCGGCCGCAAACTGCTGCTGCGGGTTAGCGATATCATGCACAGCGGCGACGAAATGCCCCACGTCAGCGCCGACGCCTCGTTGCGCGACGCGCTGCTGGAAATCACCCGCAAAAATCTGGGCCTGACGGTTGTCTGCGACGACCTGATGAAAATCGCCGGCATCTTCACCGACGGCGACCTGCGCCGGGTGTTCGACATGGGCATCAACCTGCACGAGGCGAAGATCGCCGATGTCATGACGCCGGGCGGCGTGCGGGTGCGCCCCAACATCCTGGCGGTCGATGCATTGAACCTGATGCAACAACGCCACATCACCGCGCTGCTGGTTGCCGATGGCGACCAACTGCTGGGTGTGGTACATATGCATGACATGCTGCGCGCCGGCGTCGTTTAATTAAGGAATAGAACGGAATGGGTATGGTAGAAACCTGCTACGGGCCGGTAGAACAAGAGGTTATGGCGCGTGCCGGTAACATCCGCCTGTTGATTTGCGACGTTGACGGCGTGCTGTCGGACGGCCTGATCTTCATGGGCAACAACGGTGAAGAACTGAAGGCGTTCAACGTGCGCGATGGCTACGGCATCCGCTGCTTGAAAACCTCGGACATCGAGGTGGCGATCATTACCGGACGCTCCGCCAAGCTGCTGGAAGACCGTGCGCAAACGCTCGGTATCACCCATCTGTATCAGGGGCAGTCCGATAAGCTTTTGGCCTTCCGTGAACTGTTGGATAAACTGTCGTTAACGGCGGATCAGGTCGCCTATATCGGCGATGACCTGATCGACTGGCCGGTGATGGCGCAGGTCGGCCTGGCGGTCGCGGTGGCGGACGCCCACCCGCTGCTGACGCCGCGCGCCCACTACGTCACCCGCATTGCCGGCGGCCGCGGTGCGGTACGCGAACTGTGCGACATCATTCTTTTGGCTCAAAATAAGCTGGAGGACGCCAAAGGGCTGTCGATATGAGTAAAACCAAACTGTGGATCACCATCCTGTTGACGGTGATCGTTCTGGCGCTGATCGGCTGGAACATGACGGACTTCAGCGACGACACGGCCCCGGGCCCGGTCAACGATCAGGATCCGACTTACCAGAGCCAGCACACGGTCACTGTGGTGTACAACCCAGCCGGCAAGCTGAATTATAAACTGGTGGCGGAAGACGCGAAGTATTACACCGCCGGCGAGCTGAGCTGGTTCACCCAGCCGGTGATGACGCTGTTCGATGAGAATGCGGTGGCCACCTGGTCAGTTCGCGCCGATCGCGCCAAACTGACTAAAGACCGGATGCTGTATCTGTATGGTCACGTCGAGGTTAACAGCCTGACCACCACCTCGCAGCTGGAAAAAATTAAGACGGACAACGCTCAGGTAAACCTGGTCACCCAGGACGTCACCTCCGATGACGAAGTCACGCTTTACGGGACCAATTTTACCTCTAACGGCATGAAAATGCGTGGGAACCTGCGGACCAAAACCGCTGAGCTGATTGATAAGGTTAAGACCAACTATGAAATTCAGAACCAAAAACCAACTCCGTAACCTGTTGCTCGGCAGCTTAGTTTTGGCCGCCAGCGCCCCCGCTCTGGCGCTGAAATCCGACTCCAGCCAGCCGGTCAGCATCGACTCGCTCAAGCAGTCGTTGGACATGCAAAGCAACGTCAGCACCTTCACTGACAACGTGGTGATCAAACAGGGCACCATCGATATTCGCGCCGACAAGGTGGTCGTCACCCGCCCGGGCGGAGATCAGAATAAGACCTATATTGAAGCGTTCGGCAACCCGGTAACCTTCTACCAGATGCAGGACAGCGGCAAGCCGGTCAAAGGCCACGCGCAAAAAGTGCGCTACGACGTGGCGACCCAGCTGGTGACCCTGACGGGCAACGCCTATCTGGAGCAGCTCGACAGCAACGTGAAAGGCGATCGCATCACCTATCTGGTGCAACAGCAGCAAATGCAGGCGTTTAGCGACAAAGGCAAACGCGTGACAACGGTTCTGGTACCGTCGCAGTTGCAAGACAAAAACGGGCAAAAAAAGAGTAACTAATCACTTATGGCAACACTCATCGCAGAAAACCTGGCGAAAGCCTACAAAGGCCGTAAAGTTGTCGAAGACGTCAGCCTGAAAGTGAAATCCGGCGAGATCGTCGGCCTGCTCGGGCCGAACGGCGCCGGTAAAACCACCACCTTCTACATGGTGGTCGGCATCGTGCCGCGCGACGCCGGGCGCATCGTGATCGACGAAGAAGACATCAGCCTGCTGCCGCTGCACGCCCGCGCGCGCCGCGGCATCGGCTATCTGCCGCAGGAAGCGTCGATCTTCCGCCGCCTGAGCGTGTACGACAACCTGATGGCGGTGCTGGAGATCCGTCCCGATCTCACCAGCGAACAGCGCGAAGACCGCGCCAAAGAGCTGATGGAAGAGTTCCATATCTCCCATCTGCGCGACAGCCTCGGCCAGGCGCTGTCCGGCGGCGAACGCCGCCGCGTCGAAATCGCCCGCGCGCTGGCGGCCAACCCGAAATTCATTCTGCTGGACGAACCCTTTGCCGGGGTGGATCCGATTTCCGTTATCGATATCAAGAAAATCATCGAGCACCTGCGTGACAGCGGCCTGGGCGTGCTGATCACCGACCACAACGTGCGCGAGACGCTGGACGTGTGTGAACGCGCCTACATCGTCAGCCAGGGCAAACTGATTGCCCACGGCACGCCGGATGCTATTCTGGCCGACGAGCAGGTTAAACGCGTTTATCTGGGCGAAGAGTTCCGCCTCTAAGCGCCGGCGCGCCCTGTGGGGCGACACCGTTAACGGAAGTAGACAGAAAACTATGAAGCAAGGTTTGCAACTCAGGCTCAGCCAACAGCTGGCCATGACACCTCAGCTCCAGCAGGCGATCCGCCTGCTGCAGTTGTCCACGCTTGAGCTTCAGCAAGAGATCCAGCTGGCGCTGGAGAGCAATCCGCTGCTTGAACAGACCGATCTGCACGACGAAATCGACGCCAAAGAAACCCAGGAGACCGAGGGGCTCGATACCCGCGAGGCGCTGGAACAGAAAGACATGCCGGAAGAGCTGCCGCTGGACGCCACCTGGGATGAGATCTACACCGCCGGCACACCGTCCGGCACCGGCACCGACTACAGCGACGACGAGCTGCCGGTCTATCAGGGCGAAACCACCCAAACGCTGCAGGATTATCTGATGTGGCAGGTGGATCTGACGCCGTTCTCCGATACCGACGCCGCCATCGCCACTTCCATCGTCGACGCGGTGGATGACACCGGCTATCTCACCGTCCCCCTGGAAGACATTCTGGAAAGCCTGGGCGACGAGAACGTGACCCTCGAGGAAGTCGAGGCGGTGCTGAAGCGCGTGCAGCGTTTTGATCCGATCGGCGTCGCCGCGCGCGATCTGCGCGATTGCCTGCTGGTGCAGCTCTCCCAATACGCCAAAGATACGCCTTATCTGGCCGAAGCGCGGCTGATCATCAGCGAGCATCTGGATCTGTTGGCCAACCACGACTTTCGCAGCCTGATGCGATCAACCCGGCTAAAAGAAGATACACTGAAAGAAGCGATGCTGCTGATTCAGTCGCTCGATCCGCGCCCGGGGCAGTCGATCAATACCGGCGAATCGGAATACGTGATCCCGGACGTGCTGGTGCGCAAGACGCAGAACAAATGGACGGTCGAGCTCAACGGCGACAGCGTGCCGCGTTTGAAGATCAATCAGCAGTACGCCGCGCTGGGCAACAGCGCCCGCAGCGAAGCCGACGGCCAGTTTATCCGCAGCAACCTGCAGGAAGCCAAGTGGTTGATTAAAAGCCTGGAGAGCCGTAACGAAACGCTGCTGAAGGTCACCCGCTGCATCGTCAGCCAGCAGCAGGCGTTCTTCGAGCAAGGCGAAGAGTTTATGAAACCCATGGTGCTGGCGGATATCGCCCAGGCTGTGGAGATGCATGAATCGACGATCTCGCGCGTTACCACGCAGAAGTTTCTGCACAGCCCGCGCGGCATTTTCGAATTGAAATATTTCTTCTCCAGCCACGTGAATACCGACAGCGGCGGCGAAGCCTCCTCGACGGCGATCCGCGCGTTGGTGAAGAAATTGATTGCGGCGGAAAACCCCGCCAAACCACTCAGCGACAGCAAGCTGGCCACCCTGCTCGCCGATCAGGGGATCATCGTGGCCCGGCGCACCGTCGCCAAGTACCGAGAGTCTTTGTCCATCCCGCCGTCGAACCAGCGTAAACAGTTGGTTTGACCTCTATTGAGAAGGAAGACACTATGCAGCTCAACATTACCGGACACCACATCGAAATCACCGATCCGTTGCGCGAGTTCGTGAACAACAAGTTCGCCAAACTCGAACAGTATTTTGATCGCATCAATCAGGTGTATGTTGTATTAAGTGTGGAAAAAGTGCAGCAAATTGCGGAAGCAACGGTGCACGTGAATGGAGGCGAGTTGCACGCCACCTCGGAAGACGAGAATATGTATGCCGCAATTGATACGCTGATCGATAAATTGGCACGTCAATTGAACAAACATAAAGACAAATTGAAGCAACACTGACACCCTAACCCATTCCGTGAGGTTGCCTCCGTCGCAGCCTCGCCCTTCGGCGCGTGACCCGCATGGGTGACGCGCCGAACGGTAATCAGGGTTAAAACCGACGAAAAACCGCCTTGCCGGGTGCGCCCGGCGGCGCGGTTTTAAGTGAAGATGAGATGAACAACGAATATATGCAATTAAGCTCGGTGTTAAACATCGAGTGCACCAAAAGCTCGGTACACTGCACCAGCAAGAAGCGGGCTTTGGAAATTATCAGCGAACTGGCCGCCAAACAGCTCAATCTGCCTTCGCAGGTGGTGTTTGACGCGGTTCTCACCCGGGAACGCATGGGCAGCACCGGTATCGGCAACGGTATCGCCATTCCCCACGGCAAACTGGAAGAGGACACACTGCGGGCCGTTGGCGTGTTTATCCGTCTCGACCAACCCATCGCTTTCGACGCTATCGACAACCAGCCGGTCGACCTGCTGTTCGCGCTGCTGGTGCCTGCCGATCAGTGCAAAACCCATTTGCATACCCTGTCGCTGGTCGCCAAACGCCTGGCCGACAAAACCGTATGCCGCCGCCTGCGCGCCGCGCAAAGCGACGAAGAACTTTACCAAATCATCACCGAGTGATACCCGGTCGGCGTGACTTCCAGCCCGGATAACGTTACTGTTTCACGATGATGGATCCGGCCTCGGCCGGAATAACAAAGTTTACACCGGTGGCGATGAACGCCGCCGCGATGCCAGGGGAGTTGCCACATGGTGCTGATGATTGTCAGCGGCCGTTCCGGTTCCGGAAAATCCGTCGCCTTGCGGGCGCTGGAAGACATGGGTTTTTACTGCGTTGACAACCTGCCGGTGGTTCTGCTGCCGCAGCTCGCCAATACGCTGGCGGAACGCAATATCTCCGCGGCGGTCAGCATCGACGTGCGCAACATGCCGGAATCGCCGGAAGTGTTCGAATACGCGATGACTCAACTGCCGGACAGCTTCTCGCCGCAGCTGCTGTTTCTCGACGCCGATCGCAACACGCTGATCCGCCGTTACAGCGACACCCGCCGCCTGCACCCGCTCTCCAGCAAAAACCTGTCGCTAGAAAGCGCCATTGACGAAGAGAGCGATCTCCTCGAACCGCTGCGCTCCCGGGCCGACCTGATTATCGACACCTCGGAAATGTCGGTGCACGAACTGGCCGAAATGCTGCGCACCCGCCTGCTCGGCAAGCGCGAGCGCGAACTGACGATGGTGTTCGAATCCTTCGGCTTCAAGCACGGTATTCCGATCGACGCCGACTACGTGTTCGACGTGCGCTTCCTGCCGAACCCGCACTGGGATCCGAAGCTGCGGCCGATGACCGGTCTGGACAAGCCGGTGGCGTCGTTCCTCGATCGCCATACCGAAGTGCACAACTTCATCTACCAGACCCGCAGCTACCTGGAACAATGGCTGCCGATGCTGGAAACCAACAACCGCAGCTACCTGACGGTCGCCATCGGCTGTACCGGCGGTAAACACCGCTCGGTGTACGTGGCGGAACAGCTGGCCGATTACTTCCGCTCGCGCGGCAAGAACGTGCAGTCGCGCCACCGCACGCTGGAAAAGCGTAAACAATGACGGTCAAACAGACGGTTGAAATCAAAAACAAGCTGGGCATGCACGCGCGCCCGGCGATGAAACTGTTCGAGTTGGTGCAAAGCTTCGACGCCGAAGTGATGCTGCGCAACGAAAGCGGCACCGAGGCCGAAGCCAGCAGCGTCATCGCGCTGCTGATGCTGGACTCCGCCCAGGGCCGGCATATCGAAGTCGAAGCGACCGGCCCCGACGAAGTCAACGCGCTGACGGCGGTGGTCGAGCTGTTCAACTCCGGGTTTGATGAAGATTAGTCGCTGAGGGCACTTCTGCGCCCAATCACTCACATGCCCCTCAACTCCGGCTCAGGCAGTCCAGCGCCACCGCTTTGAAGCTGTCGAAGCTGTCGCTGCCCAGCAGGCGGCTCATTGAGCGTTCACGCACGAAGGTGACGAACAGCTCGTAGATCGCCATCGCCTCTTCATAGTCGCTCTTGCTGATCGCCAGCAGGAAAATCACGTGCGCGATCTCACCTTCCCCCCAGGCGACCCCCTGCGGCGCCAGCAGCGTCACTACCACGGTCTTTTTCGCCAGCAGCCCCAGCGAGTGCGGCAGCGCGATGCCTTCACCCAGCAGCGTGGAGACGATCGCCTCACGTTCAACCAGCGACGGATAAAAGTCCGCGCCGACGTACCCTTCCCGCTCCAGCTGGCCGCACACCCGGCTGAACAGCTCCGCCTGCGTCAGCGGCTCGTTGAGCACCATGAAATGCTCGGCGTCGAAGAACTTCTCCAGCATGTACGGTTTGGTGCGATCCACCAGCACCAGCTTGCCCAGTTGCTCCAGCTGATAATCGGTCGGGAACGGCGACATTACCACCACCGGCTTGTTCTTTTCGCCGATACGGGCGTTGGAAATCACGAAGTCTTCGTCGATATGCGCAAGCATCTCGTAATCGCGCAGCGAGACGATGCGCGTCATCACCAGCTGCGGATATTTGCGCGCAATCTGCGCCTGGATCATGCGCACCGTTGAGTTGCCGGTATCGCACACCAGCATCACCTGCGGGTGGCGTTCATAACCGATGTTGTAATGCCGCTCCAGCCCCACGCCAATGTGCAACACCAGATAGCCTATCTCGTTCTCGCTCAGGGTATAGGGGGTGTATTTGCCCCAGCTGGAGACCGCCGCCAGCGTCACGTCGTAAGCCATCGGATAGTGCTGCTTGATATTGGCCAACAGCGGATTGGGGATATTGATCTGGTATTTCACCCGCGTAATCATGGTCTTGATATGGGTGAGCAGATCGGCCCGCAGCTGCTCGTCGCCCTGCAGGTTATAGTTATAGTGTGCGTTGATGTAGGACAGGATGTAGTCCACCAACGCTTCTTCATCGTCGGCATTGATCTCGGTCGGTTGCACGTCCTGCACGCGGCGCGCGGCGATGTTGACCCGCAGATAGGCCTCTTCGGCCATCGAGATCTCTTTGCCGGAGGCCGCACGCAGCTCCGCCGCCAGGCGGGTCGACACCTGGCGCACCGCGTCGTCGCCGTCCTCCACCTCGAAGTCCGGCAGCGGATAGCCGTCGTTGATGCGCCGCAGCGCCACCGCGCAGTAGAAAATCAGGTACTGTTCGCCCTCATCGGTCAGGCGAATGGCATATTGCGACAACAGCGGATGCAGCAATCCGGCGAACGCCGCTACCTGCGGCTGCAGCAGGATCTCGTTGTTGAGCAGCGGGTTCTCGGCATCGGCCAGCTGCAGCTGGAACAGCAGATCGGTGAGGCAGGCGCGGATCGCCATCTCGGCGCCGAACAGCTTCATGCCGTAGCGCGGTTTGGTTTCGATCGTCAATTGATAGTGAGCCAGACGTTCCCTCACCTCAGCCATGTCGTTTTGCAACGTACCGCGGCTGACGAACCATTCGTCGGCCAGATCTTCCAGTTTAAGGGAGAAGGCTGAGGTCAAAAAACGCACCAGCAGATAATGCACCCGCTCTTGCGCGCTGCGCGGGGTAGCATGCTTGCGGCGCTCCTGATGCTGCAGGGCGCTGAACAGCGCGGCGTTATCGACCTGCAGGCGATAGCCGGCCCCACGGCTATGCACGAAACGCGCGCCGTACTTGTCCAGGATCTCGTTCAGCGCGGTGATATCCGCCCGCACCGTGCGGGTTGACACGGCGAAACGCTTCGCCAGCTCATCCTGCGGCAAAGTCTCGGTTTGCAAAGCATCGAACAAGTAAGCCAAACGCGGGTAAGGAAATCGCACCATTCTGTATCCGTCAATCAGGCGGCCCACCCGGCGAACCGGGCGGGCCACGGGTTACTTCGCCGGCGGCAGAAACGCCATTTGCGAGGGGCTGCCGATCGGCAGATAGCCGCCCACAAAGCTGAGCTTGCCGTCCGTCGGGTTGACGCTGAAGCGAGTGACGTTATCGCTGCGCTGGTTCAACGCATACAGATAGCGGCCATCCAAGCTCAGCGCCAGCGAACGCGGGTAATCGCCGCGGGTCCAGGTTTCCGCCACCGGTTTCAACTCGCCGCCGGCGCCCACGCTGAACTGGGCAATGCTGTTATGCAGCCGGTTGGCGACGTACAACGTGTCGCCGTTCTTGCTGAGCGCCAGCCCCGAAGCGAAGCTGGTACCCTGATAGTCGGCGGGCAGCGCGGAAACTGCATGCAGTTGTTTCAGAGTACCTTTTTGGCGATCAAAACGGTAGCTGGTCAACGTCGAAGCCTCTTCGTTCACCAGCAGCACGGTGTCGCCATCCGGATGAAACACAAAGTGACGCGGGCCGGCGCCGGCGGACGAGGCAGCGATCCACGGTGGATCGTTCGGCGTCAGCCGGCCGCTCGCGGCGTCAAAGCGCCATTGGTAGATGCGATCCAATCCCAGATCGGTAGAGAACACAAACTTGCCGCTTGGATCGCTGGCGATCATATGGGCATGCGGGCCGTTGTGATCGCTGATGGCGAAGCTGCCGTTCACCGCCGCCGCCGGTTTGGCCGCGCCCGCCGGGCCCTGTTGTTGCTGCACCGAGCTGGCGGTGCCCAGGCGGCCGTCCGCTTCGATCGGGAAAGCCGCCACGCTGCCGCTGACGTAGTTCGCCACCAGCAGATGGCGGCCGTCCGGCGTCGAGGTAAGATACACCGGCCCTGCCCCCTGCGAATCCACCTGGTTGAGCTGTGTCAGTGCGCCATCGGCCGGATTGATCCGGTAGGCGGTGATGCCGCCGTGCTTACCGCCGTTGAAATCGGCCACTTCGCTGGCGACATACAGCGTTTTGCCGCCGACGCCCAGCGTCAGCTGCGCCGGATTCGGCACGTTGCTGACCAGCGTGGCGTGGCTCAGCGCGCCGCTGGCCGGATCGACCTGCACCCGGTAAACGCCTTCGCCGTTGGGATTGTAGGTGCCGATATAGGCAAAATGAGATGACGTGGAGTTCATTGCATCCTCAGCATGCAGCGCCGGGCCGGTCACGGCCAGCAGCGCCAGGAACAACGCGGTGCGTCGGGTTGGAGCCTGCCAGTTTCGCATAGTAGTCCTCAGTATATACCCGTCATCTTTCAAGCCGCAGCGTTGTTGGCTGCCCACACTCACCCCAGTCACTTACTTAAGTAAGCTCCTGGGGCTCCTGCGCTTGCCGCCTAGCTGCAACTTGAAAGCTATAGGCTATAGGTAACGGCGCGGCATGCCGCGCCACGGGAAAACCTTCGCCTCCCAGCGTTTACCTCATCCCATTGTGCGTTCAGCCCACCAGCTTTTTGGTCATCGCCAGCAGGGTTTTCACGTCCTGCGGACGCGTGTCGCCGCTGGCGGCGTCGATGATCGAGCTGTAGATATGCGGGATCACGCGTTTCACGCCGGCCGCCAGCGCGATCTCGACGATCGGCTCAAAGTTCTCCAGATCGATGCCGCCGGTCGGCTCCAGCATAAAGTCATGCTCGGCGCAGGCCTTGGCGACGTACTGGTATTCGTCCTTGCACTTCAGGCCGCCCATCGGGAAATACTTGATGGAGCTGCCGCCCATGTCCTTCAGCAAGGCGATGGCGGTTTCCACCGGCACGATGCCGTCCGGCGCCGCGGCGCTCAATGGGCCGGTAGAAATCTTCACCCAACCGACGCGGCCGGTCGGCGACACCAGGCCGTTGACCACGCTGTCGTTCTGGCCCAGCAGCGCGCGGCTAGCGCCGACGCCGGTAAACACCTGGTTAACGTGCTGCGGCTGCACCTGCTGAGCGATCAGGCTGACCATCGCCGACTGCTTCGGATCGCCGGCGCCCAGGCCGACCGACAGCGCGTTTTCGATCAGGCGCGCATAGCGCAGCATGTCGGTCACCGCGCTGTCGACGTCCGGGTAGTTCTTGGAGAGCACGCCCACCAGCACATGGCCTTCCGCCGCGGCGTAGATGTCCTGCGCGTTGGCTTTGGAGCCGGCCAGCACGTTCAGGCAGACGCGGTCGCGATAGTAGTTAGGCTGCAGCTTCATGCTTGTTTCTCCGTAAACAGGTTTTTGATACAGCTAAAGACGGTCATCAGCTGTTGCTCGTCGACGCTGCGCACGTCGACCTCAATCTTGCCCTCGTTGGCCTTATAGCCGCGGAAGTAGATGGCGATATCGCCGGTTTTCAACGCCTGGACGATGTCATAGGTCGAACGCCCCAGCACCGCTTCGTCAAAGGCGATCTCGGCGCGGGCGATATCGCGGCCGGCGCTGTCCCAGACGGTCTTGGCGCTGACGCCGGTCAGGGTGTTGAGGCTGTTGAGGAATGGCGTCATCCGCTCCACCATCTGTTGCCCGGTGGTTTTCTCAAGCGTCAGATAGCTTTCAATCGCCTGCGTCAGGCCGAGGATGCCCTCTTTACCGACCTTCATCGCCCGGCCGATGCCGCCGGATTGCAACTTCACCCACTCGACGTACTGTTTCTTGCCGACAACCAGACCGCTGGTCGGCCCCTCGATGGCTTTGGCGCCGCTGTAGATCACCAGATCGGCCCCCATCTGGTAGTAACACATCAGATCTTCTTCCGCCGCGGCGTCGACGATCAGCGGCAGGTTATGCTTGCGCGCCACCACTGCCGCCTGTTCGACGGACAAAATGCTTTTCTGCACGCAGTGGTGCGATTTGACGTACAGGATCGCCGCAGTCTGCGGCGTGATGCAGGCTTCAATCTGCTCCGGCGAACATTCGTTGGCGTACCCCGCCTCCACCACCTTGCCGCCGCCCAGCGCCACCATGGTGTCCACCGGCGCGCCGAAGTTGACGTTGTGGCCGCGCGGCAGCACGATCTCGCGCGGCACGGTCACCGGCATCGAGTGCAGGTTCACCAGCAGATTGGCGTTATCTTTAACGATCACCGCCGCCACCGACTGGGCGATGCCCGCCGAGGCGCAGGAGACGATCACCGCATCTTCCACGTTGAGCAGATCGGCGATGTAGGCGCCGGTCTTGTTGACCAGATCCTTGATTTCGAAATAGTGGTTCAGGCCGTAATCAACGGCGTCGATCACGTCCTGGCGCGGCGTGGAAACGCCGAGAATGGTCATGCGGCCGGAGGTGTTGATCACCTGCTTCAAACCGTATTTTTCATAAATCGAAGACATGGCTTGCCTCCCCTTGTTCGGTTAATAGGATTTCCCCGGCCACCACCGCAGCCAGCGGCACCAGCAGCCGTTCGCCCTCGGCGGTTTGCCCTTCGGCGTCAGCGAAGACCTGCGGTTCGCGGCGCAGCTCAAACAGCGTGAAATCGGCGTCATAGCCCGGCTCCAGCCGCCCTTTGCCGCTCAGCTGCAGCGCCGACGCAGCGTTCTCCGTCACGCAGGCGATCACCTGCGGCAGCGTCAGGCCGACGCTGAAGAATTTGGACATCACCGTCGCCAGGCTGTGCACCGGTCCGTTCATGCGGTTGCGGCAGTAAATATCGGAGCTGATGGTGTGCGGCAAAATACCCAGCGTGATCGCCTGGCGCGCCACCTCGAAGCTGAAGCTGGCGGTGCCGTGCCCCACGTCGAGCAATACGCCGCGCCGCAGCGCGCGCTGGATAGACTCGCGCAGCGTGCCCGCCGGCGTCAGAATGCGGTTCGGTTTGCCGTTGTAGCAGTGGGTGATGATGTCGCCACGGGTCAACAGATCGGCAATCTCGTCCAGATCCGGCGGGTTATTGCCGATATGCACCATCAGCGGCAGCTGGCGGTTTTCCTGCTGGATCTCTTTAGCCAACACCAGCGGGCGGGTGCCGTTCTTGCCCACCACGCTGCTGCTCATGCGCGCCTTGATACCGATGATGAAACCGGGATGGTTGGCGATGGCCTGGCCGGCCTCGCGCTTGTCGATGTCCGTCAACTCCGCCAGCTCGTTCTGCCGCAGCAGGCCGATGCGCGAGATATTGAGGAAGGCGAAAACGTTGGTTTTGGCGCTGCGCGTCAGTTGATAAAAGGCGTCGATATCGTCGGCGCCGGTGCTGCCGGCATCGACCACGCTGGTGACGCCGCTGGCGACGCCGACCCGATCCGGCTCGTCATGATAAATCGGCGATTCGGGATAGCAGTGCACGTGCGCATCGATCCAACCGGCGCTCAGGCGGCAGTTGCCCGCCAAATCCAGCTGGCGAACGGCGCTGATGTCCGCCGCCAGCCGCCCCACCGAGGCTATTTTGCCGTCTTTCACCGCCAGATCGATCAGCGTATCGTCCGCCAGTCTGGCGCCTCTGATTACTAAGTCATACATACCGCATTGCTCCTGTTAGCCCGGGCGCCGCCGCAGCATCGGGCGGCGCCTGGCGCAGGCCTCTTAAGAAATGGCTACCGGGAAGATCGCCCCCAGGATCATCGCGCCGAGGATCGCTCCGCCGGTGATCGGTTTACCCCAGATATAGAACAGCAGCGCGCCGAGCAGCGAACCGATGCCGATCGGGATCGAGGCGGTCATTGCCGACAGGATGATCAACGGCCCGAGGAAGCGGCCCGAGGAGTTGCCCGCCCCCATCATCACGTCCGCCCCGTAGGTGGAGTTGCTTTGATTGATGGTGAATTTTCGCGCCAGAATGATCACATAACCGATCGCCAGGCCGATGATCAGGCCGGTAGCCAGCGAAGCGGCAAAGTTGGCGACCGGGAACACGATGCCGGCCCCCAAAAGCAGCGCCGGTACGCCCAGCCCGACGCCGGTCTGGATCGCGCCGCCGATGTCGAGGATGCCCACCAGTGAACCTTCGATGATGCGCGCGAACAGGAAGCTGGCGCCGAACGCCGCCACCGCGCCATACACGCCGGTATCCATCCCCGCCCGCAGCATGGAGACGAAGGCCACTTCGTTAAAGGCGCCGATGCCGTACAGGTAGTACATGTGCGTCCCGGCGAACACGCCGGAGGACAGCAGGCCAACAAAAATCGGGAATGACCAGTCGGCGTACCAGAAGCCTTTTTGGGTTTGCTCTTCCATCATCCCGCTCCTTATTTACCGCTCAGGGTGTTGTGAATGGCGTCCAGCCAGCCCGGCACGCCGAGGCTGAAGGACTCGAGAACTTTCATGTCAAAGCCGCGGAAGAAGCCGCTCAGCACGAACAGCAGCACGATCACCGCCATCATGATCTTGGTGATCTTGTTCCAGCCGCTCTCTTCCACGCCTTTGCCGATCAGAATGCCCAGCACCAGGCCCGGTACGGCGTTGCCCATGATCAGCTGCGCCAGGCCGCCGAAGATGGTGCCCCAGAAGCCGGAACGGCGCCCGGCGTCGATCGCCGCCAGCCAGAAGATCACCGGCATCACGGTATTCACCAGCAGGTTGGCCGCCGGCACCAGCACCTTGATCGCGGTGACCTGCAGCGCGGCAGGCACGGCGGAAGCGGTGGTATTGAGGAAGGCCACCACCAGCATGCCGATGATGCCGCAGGCGATGGCCATTTTTTTCGGATCGTGCAGCGTTTGCGCCAGATTGCGGTTCTTGACCATCAGGGCCGCCGCGCCCCAGTGCGGGATGATGCGGTGATCGACGTCCTGCGTGAAGGAGCCCGCCGCTACGGAAGACGCCCAGGCGTTGAAGAAGAAGCCCAGACCGAATGAGAAGTGGGAAGCCGGATCGCCCTCGCAGGAGTTCAGCTCGCCCAGGGTACGAAACGCCCCCATGCCCTGTGTTGTCGGTGCGTGGAACATGCGTGCGGCGCCGGCCCCTACGCCGACTCCCACCAGCCCACCGATAATTATCGATTTAAATAAGATGATTAAAAACATCAGTATACCCTTTCATTTATGCTAACGTTTTTATTTCGTGACGAAGACAACCTTCTCGGTATTGATAATGGTTACGTTCACGGTTATTTCCAGAGAAACGGCATAGCTCTTTCTTTCACGCGGCAAAAAGAAGAAAAGAAATTTCTCTTTAGTTATTTTCTCTTCCGCTTTCACTACGCTGACGTCCTGCGGCTCGATGCGCAGCAGAATATTGTTGGTGGACTTTAATACCGCGCCCTGCACATTAGCCAAGGCGGAAGCAAAAGCTTTCGCTTTGCTGTCGCCTTTACCCTCCACCTTTACCGATGTGGTATATTGCTCTTTCATTATGGGTTGCCATGTTTTTTGACGTAGGCTTCCACCAGTTTCTGGCCCAGCTCTTCTTTATCCATAAAGCCGAAACCCAGCACGTTGCAGCCTTCATTAATTGCCGTCACGCCCTCTTCCACCGAACGCATGCCGTATTTGGCTTTGTAGCCGTATTTGGTTTGCGCGGTAATTGCGCCGGCGCCACCGCTACCGCAAAAAGAGATGCCCAGCTGCGCGTTTTCCGCTTTCATGACGTCGCCCAGCTTCATGTCCGCCGCCACGCCGGGGATAACCACCGCTTTTCCGCCTGCGTTTTCAACACCCTGGCCGACTTTTTGCCCTTTGCCCAAACGATCGCCGATCACTACGGTAATTTGACCCATGTTATATTCTCCTGATTTAAATCGATGCATTAACCGCTATGCGTTATTATCTTTCGCCACTTCGAAGTGCACTGACAATAAATAGGCTTCTTCGATAGGCAATGTGTCAAACTGATCCACCACGCGCTCCGCCATTTGCATGGATTCGGCGGAGATTTCGTCGAACAATGATTTATCTACCTCCGGCAACGGCTCGCCGGTTATTGAACGCAGCACCATGGCACGAATATGCGATTCCAGCATCTGTTGCTGCACCGCATTGGTATAAATATTTTCAGCATTCAGCATCGCGGTAATATCCGCCAACACCCGAGCGGTGATCGCCCCGGCTTCGCTGACATCGGATTGTTCAATTTCTTTTATCGAAGCAGATCCATCATTCACTTTTCAGTACCCCTAGATCCCACATTAATCAGTAAGCCGTAAAGCGCATCACCTGAATAACCCGCTTTCTGTGATGTCTTTACCCTACTCCCGGTAGGATTTTCTGTGTAGACCGGTTTTTTCCAGTTCGAAGTGGAAATCGAATGACGCGCGGAGATCCATTTCGCAAAACGGCGCTGCGGCGAAAAAGTGAATGAGATAACAATTACATAACCCGGCTAACGGTTTTTTTTGCCTCGATTGACGATAAAAGCCTTCGTGATCGGGATCTCTTTCTTTTCTTGCCCCAACCGCCTACTATCACTAGGACAAATCGACATTACCCACACCCCCGCTCCTCTGGCGCGGGGGTGTTGCTTTGTGTTGTTTTTCCGAATTTATGGGCGCACAGACTGGCGCCCTTTGATTTGACTGGAGAGTGGAATGACCAAACCCATCATTACTATTAATGAGCTGGATGCGGAACGCCTGGATGCGCTATTGGAACAACCGGCCTTTGCCAATACCGACGTCGCCGCCGCGCTGAACGACGAATTGGATCGCGCGGAAATCCTGCCGCCGGAGAAAATGCCGGCCAACGTGGTGACCATGAACAGCCGCGTGCGTTTTCGCGATCTGCACACCGATGAAGAGCACGTGCGCACGCTGGTTTACCCGGCATCGCTGAAAGACAGCCACGATCAGCTGTCGGTGATGGCGCCGCTGGGCGCAGCGCTGCTTGGCATGCACGTCGGCAAGCAGATCTCCTGGCAATTGCCGAACGGTGAAGAAGCGCGGATTGAAGTGCTGGAGTTGTTGTACCAGCCGGAAGCGGCGGGCGAATACCACCGTTAAGCGGTTTTCAGGGCGGCATCCGGCCGCCCTTTCTGTCTCAGAGGCAGATAGCGATCAGCACGGCGATCAGCAGCAGCACGTAGATTTTGGCATGCAGCGCATCGCTCACCTTCGGCAAACAGCGCCTGGCAAACACGATCCCCGCAATCCCCGCCACCACCAGCAGCCCCAGAATGTTCAGATTGACGTAGCCCAGATACTGCGGCCCGCTCATCTCGTGCCACCCCAACACGATATACATCAGCGCCCCGATCACCGCCACCGGGATCGACAGCGGGTTGGCGGCGCTGACGCAATATTTCATGTCGTAGCCGTGGCGGCGCAGCAGCGGCACCGTCATGACGCTGCCGCCCACCCCCAGCAGCGTGGCGATACCGCCTATCAGCGGGCCGCCGCCCCACAACGTGGCGGGGGACAGGTCGGCGCGCGCCGGTTTGACCAGAAAACCTCGGCGGAACAGACAGTCGGCGATGGTCACCGCCATATAGACCACAAACAGCCCGCGGATCACGCCGTCCGCCAGCAGTGAGGAGGCGAACGCGCCCAGCGCAGCGCCGATGCCGATGAAAAAGATCAGCGGCACGATGGTTTCGCGCAGCAGGTTGCCGCTGCGCCAGTTGGTCAGCGTCGCGTAACTCGCGTTGAGGATCATCACCGCCGTCGAGGTTGCCACCGCGATATGCATCGCCTGGCCGGGCTGCTCGCCCGACACAGAGATCAAGTGATAGACGAAAGGCACCACTACAAAGCCGCCGCCGAAGCCGAACAGAATGGTGGTGATGCCGGTCAGAAAACCGGCCCCCAGTACAATCAACGTTTCAATCATGGCCGTGCGCCCGCACGAAGTCGTCGAACCCGGCGCAGAACTGCCCCGCCAGCGGGTGGAAGCGATCGCCGACGAACAGCCCCAGATACTGCTCACGCACGGCGTCATGGTCCACCAGCTCAATGCCCGCCTGTTCCGCCTGCGCCAGCGTCTGCGCATCCGGGAAACCCCAGTAGCGCGAATCGCCCTGCTTTTCCGCCGTTATCGCTTCGCTGTGCTCCGCCCGCATCAGCTGGCGCGCCAAAAAGGTGCCGCTTTGTACGCCCAGCAACATCATGTTTTCCAGGAACGACAGATCGTGGCGCAGCTCGGCGGGCAGACGGGCGATCACCGGGCCGGCGTCCCAGTGCTCATCCATTTCATGCAGCGTTACCGCACAGTCCCTGTCACCGTTCATCATCGCGCGGAACAGCGTCATCACCCCGCGATAGCGTGGCAAATCTCCCGGATGCAGGTTCCACAGCAGCTTGCCGTGTCGGCTGAAGGCGCGCACATAGTCGGCGGAAAATTTCTGATAACAGCGTAAAGAGATCACCCCGTCCATATGGCCCAGGCTGCTGATAAACGCGGCGTCATTGATGTCGAGAACGCGATGCGCTTTGACCCCGGCGGCGGCCAGGAACAGAGCCGGCGGCTGATAGGCGCCCTCACAGGCGGCGGCGTTGCGGCCAACGAACGGGAACACGAAATCATTCAGCACCTCGCGCTCATACAGCCCCAGGCGGCGAACCGCCGGCTCCTGCGTGCGCCCGGCGCTTTTCGCCAGGGGAAAATACACCGTAAAAGTACACTCGTCCCTCAGGGCGGCGATCAAATCCTGACACACCAGCCAGGAGAAAATGTCGTTGCCGACAAAGAGCGCTACGTTTTTCATACTTCAGCCTTCTTTGCATTGAAAATAGGGTTGTTGAACACGATCTTGCTGATATCCCGCGTGATGGATTCCATCGCCGAGGTGTAAAACAGATCGCCCTTGGCGGGCGCGCCAAGCGAGTAGAGATGCTGCTCACGGCCGCGTCGGTCGGCGATTTTCAGCGTGTGCGGGTTGCACTTCACGCCGCCGAACAGGTTCTCTTGCACCAGTCCGTCTTGCAGCAGCTGATGGCTCAGGCGGTTGGGCGGCAGTTGATAAGAAGGCGTGGTGCAGTTGAACAGATACTGCGCATGCACCCGCGTCTCATGGCAACGAAGGATAAACCCGTCCGCCCCCTTACTGATATCCACCAGGCCGCCGCAGGCACGCAAACGTTGGCTCTCCAGCGCCGCCACGATCTTGCTGGCGTTCTTTAGCGGCATGGCATGTCGATTGCGCATCCAGGAGGAGTTGTAAAAGCGCATGAAGACCTGCCGGTTGTTGGCATCCATCTTGACCCAGGCGGCGCACACCGCCGGGTGGATCGCCGCCAGATAGCTGCAGATATGCTCCCGGGCAAAACGCGCGCGATCGAGACTGTCTGCCAGATCGCGATAGCAATCGCGCCTTTCCCCCAGCGCCGAGAGCACCGTCAGCCGCTCCGGCCCCGGATAGTGGCGCGCCAGCGCGGCATTGATCGCATGTACCAGCTGATGCGCGTCAATAAAATCGCGGCCGGCGACAAAGCGCCGCAGCGCCTCAACAAACGCTTCCGGCGGCGGACGCATCAGCGCCGGCTGCACGCTGGGGAACAGGCCCGAACGCGACAGGGCACAGATGTCGGTCGCCCCCAGGCGCTCCATCAGCTCAACGATGGCGTCAATCGCCGTCAGGCTGCAGCCGATCACGCCAATGCTCGAATAAGGGTTGATCGGCGGCAGATCCTGGTGGGCCTGATAAGCGATCACGCCATCCACCGGATAGAGACATTCCGGCGGGTTGTGCCCCGAACACAGCACCAGCGCATTCATCTGTTCGGCGCTGCCACAGGTGGTGGTCAGCCGGTAGCCGGCTTCGAGCGGCGCGATGGCATTTACTTCGGCGGTCACGAAATTCAGCGCGACGTTACTGTCCGCCGCCATATAAATCGTCATGTCGCGAATAAAATCGAGATATTCCCGATACAGCCAGCGCGGCGGATAACGATCCTGGCAAAACTGCGGGAAATGCATGGCGATCCAATCAACGAAGTGCGTGTCGTCGAAAATATCCGCCGACATATTTTCCGGCGTCATATTTAATATATGGCTGTCAAAATCGCTGCTGTATGCCATTCCGCCCTTGAAGCCCTGCTTGTCGAACACCGTCAGGGAAAGCGGCCTTTTGCAATGATTAACCGACTTATTTTTTATAAAGTTATACGCAAAAGCGATCCCGGCGGCTCCGCCGCCAACCACACCGAACTTATACATGAAATATCACCTTATAGTCATTGAACTGCGCTAAGAACTATTGCTTCAGGTGTTGGAATAAAATGACGCTTTATTCCTTATTAACTTCTTGTATTGCGAGAACGAAAACCTTCGTCCCACCCCGGTGTGAAAACTTGCACGGGCTTTATGGCCGATAAAATAACGGCACCGCGAACAAGCATTATTTTTCTGCCCCGATAGTAGGGCGGCGGCCGCTGGCTTGCTTTATATGAAAGGCCAACTATCATTGCGTTTCGGCCAATCTGCCCGCCAAAGGAAACACATGCGCAACGTCCGCATTGATGACATCGACCACGTAACGCGCGCGGTGATCGCCATCGGCACCGATTATCCGCCGGGACACCTGCTGCCGATGCACAGCCACCGGCGCGCGCAGTTGCTGTACGGCGCCACCGGCGTCATGCACGTTTTCACGCAGCAAGGCAATTGGGTCGTCCCGCCGCAGCACGCGGTATGGCTGCCGCCGCAGATGCCGCACGCGGTGAGGATGGTCGGCGTCACCACCCGCAGCCTATACCTCGAACCCGGCGCGTTGCCCGCCGAACGGCCGCAGGTATGCCAGGTGGTCAGCGTCACTCCGCTGATGCGCCAGCTGTTGATGGCGGCGGTGGACATGCCGCTGGAGTATGAACAAGAGGGGCGCGACGGAGCGCTGGCAACACTGCTGCTGCATGAGCTGGCCAGGCTGCAGCCCTTGCCGTTGCACATCCCGCTACCCGCCGATCCTCGGTTAGGCGAGCTGTGCCGCGCCTTTTTGCAGCACCCCGACGCCCACGACTCCGCGCAGCGGTGGGCGCCTCGTCTGTACATGAGCATTCGCACCTTCAGCCGCTTCTTTCGCGCGCAGACCGGCCTGCCGTTTTCGCAATGGCGCCAGCGCGCCTGCGTGGTACTGGCGTTGGCGCTGCTGGCCGAAGGGCGCAGCGTAACGCAGGTGGCGATGGAAATGGGATATGACAGCAGCGCGGCGTTTTCAACCATGTTTCGCCGCGTGCTCGGGCAGGCGCCCTCCTCCTATTTGACGGAAGACGGGCGCGACGGTTGACGGATTAGCGGAATTTCTTGTGGTTGGCGTCGCGGGTTTGCTTGAAGCCCTGCGCCAGCTGCTTCGCTTCGGCGACTTTGCCCTGATTGGCCAGGGCCAGCGCCTGATCGATCTGGCCGATCAGGGTATCCAACCCGCTGCGGAAATCTTTCATCTCCGGGCTGTCGGCGGCTTTGTCTTCCAGCTTCGGCGGAGTGCCCTGTTTGGCATCCTGCGCGGCGGCGCGCATGTTTTGCAGGCTCTGTGTGAGGGTAGCGGCGGAATCGGTATTCAGCACCGTTTTATAGTTTTCCGCCAGGGTGTCCATATCGTCGCCCAGATCGGCAGCGACCGCCAGCGAACTGGCTGCCAGCAGCGTCAACGCCGCCAGCGCTTTCAGGGTATTCTGCATGTTTGCTCACCTTCCAGTTATTGTTTTAATTAACCCACCGTTACCATAGGCAAGGCCGGGCAAAACCGAAACCGGAGATTTGTAAGCAAGGTTGAGACGGGATAACGCGCGACCGGCGGGCGCCGGCCGCGCAGAGGATCACTGACCGGCGATCTTCATTTCCGGCAGCAGCACCGAACCGCACTGGATATTGCTGCGGGTTTCAATATCGCTGCCGACGCTGACGATGTTGCGCAGCATGTCTTTCAGGTTGCCGGCAATGGTGATCTCGCTGACCGGGTACTGGATCTCGCCATTTTCCACCCAGAAACCGGCGGCGCCGCGCGAGTAATCGCCGGTGACGCCGCTGACGCCCTGGCCCATCAACTCGGTGACCACCAGGCCGGTGCCAAGCTGTTTCAACATGCCGGCGAAGTCCGCGCCCTGCCCGGCAATGCGCCAATTATGGATGCCGCCGGCATGGCCGGTGCTGTGCAGGCCCAGCTTGCGCGCCGAGTAGCTGGTCATCAACCAGGTCTGCAGCACGCCGTCCTTGATGATATCGCGCCGCTGGGTGCGCACGCCCTCGCTGTCGAACGGCGTTGACGCCAGCCCTTTCAGCAGGTGCGGATGCTCCTCGACGGTCAACCATTCCGGCAGGATCTGTTTGCCGAGCGAGTCCAGCAGGAAAGTGGATTTACGGTAGACGCTGCTGCCACTGATGGCGCCCACCAGATGGCCGAAAAGCCCGGTGGCCACTTCGGAGGCGAACAGCACCGGCGCCTTCATGGTCGACAGTTTGCGCGGCGCAAGACGTGCCAGCGTGCGGCGGGCGCACTCCTGCCCCACCCACTCGGGGCTGTGCAGATCGCCCATCGCACGGCCGATGGTGTAAGCGTAATCCCGCTCCATATCGCCGTCCTGCTCCGCAATGACGCAGCTGGACAGCGAGTGGCGGCTGGAACAGTAGCTTTGCAGCATGCCGTGGCTGTTGCCGAACACCTTGATGCCGTAGTGGCTGTTGAAGCTGCCGCCTTCGGTATTGGTAATGCGTTTGTCCGCCGCCAGCGAAGCCTGCTCGGCGCGCGCCGCCAGCTCGATGCCGCGCTCGGCGTCCAGCTCGGTCGGGTGGAACAGATCGAGATCCGGCGCCTCGAACGCCAGCAGATCTTTCTCCGCCGGGCCGGCGCAGGGATCTTCAGAGGTGTAGCGCGCGATGTCCAGCGCCGCCTGTACGGTGCGGGCGATGGCATCCGGGCTGAGATCGGTGGAAGAGGCGCTGCCTTTGCGCTGGCGGTGATACACGGTGATGCCCAGCGCGCCATCGCTGTTGAACTCGACGTTTTCCACCTCGCCGAAGCGGGTGCTGACGCTGATGCCGGTCGATTTGGTGACCGCCACTTCCGCCGCGTCGGAACCGGCGCGGGCCAGCTCCAGCGCCTGAGAAACGGCCTGTTCCAGCGCCTTGCGCTGTTCTGCAACTTGAGTGACTACTTTCATCAATCTGCCATAATTAATCAGAAAATCGTTGAGAAAAGTGCCGGAGCGGCGTAGTTGTGCACGCGGAGCGGCGCGCAAAAATCCTGAGATCTCTGCCGTTGAGTCTAACAGGAACCGCGTTGAATTTCGCATAAAGCCGGCAACCTGTTAGGATTAGCCTCTTTTTAACGGAGCCTACCATGAACAAACAGCCTGAAGACTGGCTCGACGATGTCCCGGAGAATGAAAACGAGGACGATGACGAGATTATCTGGGTCAGTAAAAGTGAAATTAAACGTGATGCCGAAGCGCTGAAAGACCTGGGGGCCGAAATGGTCGATCTGGGCAAAAACGCGCTGGATCGCATTCCGTTGGACGAAGATTTGCGCGCCGCCATCGAGCTGGCGCAGAAGATCAAGAAAGAAGGCCGTCGCCGTCAGCTGCAGCTGATCGGCAAGATGCTGCGCGCCCGCGATATCGAGCCGATTCAGACCGCGCTCGACAAGCTGAAAAACCGCCACAACCAGCAGGTTTCGCTGTTCCATAAGCTGGAAGCGCTGCGCGACCGCCTGGTGGAAGAAGGCGATGACGTCATTCCGTCGATCCTGGATCTGTATCCAGCAGCCGATCGTCAACAGCTGCGTTCACTGGTGCGCAACGCGCAGAAAGAGAAGGCCGCCAACAAGCCGCCTAAGGCTTACCGCCAGATCTTCCAATACCTGCGCGAGCTGGCCGAAGCGGCTGACTAAGCGCCGCCGCCGTCCCGGGATGAACCCGTTTCATCCCCGGTGATGCGCCGGTTCGCCGCTGCTTTCGCGGATATTGAAGCGCAGGCTGCCTTCCAGCTCTTCTTCCGCTTCTTCAAACAGCAGAATGATTGCGCCGAAACGACGCTTGCTGCGGGCATTGAGGTGGGTGAACTCGATTTCCACCGGCAGACCGATATCGCCGGTCACCACGTCCCACAGCGCGTCGAGGTTGGCGCCAAACCCCTCGTCCAGCGCAAACTTGTGCGCGAAATCGCGGTAGAAGGTTGGCACGTCCTGGATCTGCTCAAAATCAAACTCTACTTTTGCCATCAAACTCACTCCACACGAATGAAGTTTTTGTAATGGTCGCGCGTGACGAAGATCAGACCGTCGCTCGAATACAACAGGCGATCGGCGCCGCGCCGGCCACACTGGTAATTGATGTCCGCTTCGCGCCAGATCCGGCCGCCGGCGCTCGGCAGTTGCCCTTCACGGTTAGAGAATCGATCGCCGCCAATCGCCTTGCCCGGCAATACTGCACAGAGGTTGCCTGAACGCGGATCCCAGCCCTGCTCGCGCGCCTGCTTCTTGGTGACGTAATAGTCCGGCAGCCGCTGATGCTGCTGCAGGTAGCTCACCACCGTTTGCTGCTGCGTGAGCCGGTCGATGCTCTGCTGCTGGCCCGCCGGTGCCGGCACCCTCGCCGGATTGCCGTCGATCGCACGGTGCTCGTTGCCGCGCAGCGCGCTGAAGACGGCGATGACCACGGCGATGACAATCGCCAACAGAATCCGCTTGTTCATGACATTCCCTGAAATTATGCCGCCGAAGGCGCCGCAGCTCCCCCAGGCTAGTTAGGTATATAGTCGACCTGGATGAAACTAAGATGACCGGCACGTCACGTTTTCGCGGCGGTAAGCGTTTCATCCATTCATGACAATGATGCCACTTTCCAGCCGTTCTGGCACTCGGAGTCTCTCTGAAAACGGGCCGCCTCTTATGAGACGGCCCGCCAGATCGGGCACTGCTTTCAGTATAGTCAGGGAAGGCGCCGCACAACGCGGCGCAACAGGAGGGAACGCATCAATCGATCAAGGCGTGACGATAGCGATGCAGCATATCGGCCAGGCGTTTCACGGGCCCGGTGACGCTGAGCGGCGCCTGATTGTCCACCAGCTTCTGCTGGTACTCATTCATCTCACCCAGCAAGCGATCGTAGTAATAGGCGCGCTTGACGTCGTTCTTGGCGGAGACCACCCGATCGGCGGTGCTGCGGATCTGGCGGTGGAAGGCAGACAGCTCTTCGCTGGCCGGAATTTCCGCTCGCTGCATGCGCTGGTGGGCGATGATCAGGTTCAGCGCCAGACGATACTTGGCGATGTCGTTCGGGAACATCATCAGCAGCTGATTAAGCTGCTGATACAGCGCAGGCAGGTGGTTTTGCCGACGGCGCGCCGCCTTGGTGGTCAGCGCCGACACCGCGCTGCTGACGAACTGGTTGAGCAACGTGCGGCCGGTGCGTTCGCGCGAATTATCGCGGATCAGCAGCAGCACCATCAGCCCAACGCAGCTGCCGAGGAACTGGCCCAGCGCCCCATCGAGAAACTGGGTCACGTTGAACTCCATCGGGTTGCTCAGCACCAGAATGTTGATGGTCCCCGCCAGCAGCCCCAGCGAACCGAGCCGCCGCTTCTGAACCTCGATGCCGATGAAAAACGCCAGCAGGCCGAGGCTGAGACACAGCAGCAAAATGCTCTGCTGGGTCGCCGGCAGGATCACCATGAAGAACAGGGAACCGACCGGGATCGCCGCCAGCATGCCCAGCACGAAATCCATCGCCACCATGCGCGGCGCCGGGGTGCGCATCGCCAGCGAGGTGATCACCGCGATGATCACCATAAAACCGCTGCCGGACGTCCAGCCGGTCCACAGCCACAGCAGGCTGCCGAAGGCCGTCGCCACAAAGGTACGCAAGCCGTTGATCATCGCGTGATGCCCTTCCGCCGAGGTCGGTTTGACCACGGTTTCGTTGCTCAGCACCCCTTCTTCCACCGCGCTGATGCTGCAGTTGGCGTGCACACCTTTCGACAGCAACAGGTAGCGCGTCGCCGCGCCGACCCAGCCGGTGATGGTCGGCAGCGTTTCCTCGGAACGATGCGTGGTCAGCACCTGGCGCAACAGCTTCATGCGCTTGTGGATCTCCTGCGGGGTTTCCGCCGGGACCATCAGTTGCTCCCGCAGGCTGTCTTTCAGTGCCTCCGGGTGATTCAACAAGATCAGATAGGTTTCGCAGGCCTGGGTGATCAACGTCAGCGACAGTGTATGCAGCGCCTTCACCCGTCGATTGACCTTCTGCCAGCGCGAGGACTCCATCATCAGGTTGTTGCGCATGCCGTACAGGGCCGTGGTGCTCTTGACCAGATTGCTCCAGGCGCGATCGATGTCTTCTTTGTCGGCGTTGCTGATGCACATCTGCATCAGGCGGTATTGAGCCACCAGCAGCTGATCCACCGCCCGATCGATGTCCTGTTTGATCGAACGCGGCGAGAACAGCAGATCCGCCAACACGGCGCTGACGATCCCCAGCACGATCTCGCTGCAACGCTCGATGGCGAACTGCGGCGCTTCCAGCAGATGAGACTCGCTGGTAGCGACCGTCACGATGATGATCAGCGCGGTATATCCGGCCAGCCCCCAGGCATAGGAGTTCTCCACCTTGATGAGTGAAGAAAGCCAGGTGCAGAAACCGGCCCAGATGCAGCACAGCAGCAGCATCACCACCGGCGCGCGGGCGGTGGTGATGATAATGATCAGGCCGACAAAGCAGCCGATAAAGGTGCCGATGATACGCAGCCAGCCGCGGTGGCGGATGGCGCCGGAGAAGGGTTCACCGCCGGCGGCAAAGGCCGGGCCGGCGGCGACGATGGCGGCGGTCATCGCCGACCAGCGCGGGGTTTCCAGATTGAGATGGAAGCCGACGAACAGCGCAAACACAATCGCGAAGCTGAGTTTGAAGGCGAATCTCAGCCGGATAAAGGTTGGGCTGCTCATTAGCCGAACTCACGCAGCCGGTGCATCAGGCGCACAAAAGGTGAGCCGCTGTCGGCATTGCGATCGTTTTTGCCAACGATCACCACGGTGGCTGTGGTGCCGGCCGGGTACGGATGCTGTTGGTCCTTGGCGTCCAGCAGGATCTTTACCGGCACGCGCTGGGCCAGGCGCACCCACTCCAGGTTGCTGTCGATCGAGGCCAACCCTTTGTTGTTCACCGTGCTGCTGCTGTTGTTCACCGCCGCCGCCACGCTGTCGACGGTGCCGTGCATGATGCGGTTGCTGCCGAGCGGAGTGATCTCCGCGCGATCGCCCTTATTCAGGCCATTCAGCTTGGTCTCTTCCAGGTACGCCAGGATGTAGAAGGAATCTTTCTTCACCAGCGCCACCGCGACCGACCCGCGAGTGATGTATTCACCGGCGTGTACGTTGAGGTTGGTGATCCAGCCATCGGCCGGGGCGCGCACCGTGGTGCGCTCCAGATCCAGCTGCGCCAGCTCGCGCGCCGCAATGGCCTTCGCCAGCTGGTGCTGCACGGTCTGCAGCGAGTTGTTCGACTGGTCAATCTCTTCCTGCGACATCGCCTGCACGCCCAACTTCACGCGGCGGCCGGCCTCACGCCGTTTTTCCGCCGCCAACGCCTGATAGTAGGCGACGTCGGCGCCGGCTTCCGCCAGGGCCTGCTCATAACGCGGCCGATCGACCACGAACAGCACTTGGCCTTTCTTCACCAGTTGGTTGTCCACCACCGGCACGTCGGTCAGCAGGCCGCTGACGTCCGGCGCGATCGCCACCACGTCGGCGGTGAACTTGGCATCACGCGTCCACGGCGACTCGGTGTAGAACACCCAGGCCTTGAATACCGCGGCAATGCCCAGCAGCACAAGAATCAAAGTGATCGCGATTCGGGTTATTTTTATCGAAAAATTTTTCACAGCGACCTCAAACAAAAAGACACGAAATCAGATAAAACAAGCAGCAATACAGCGCGGTATTAAACAGCGCCGGATGCCAGACAAAATCGTAAATCCCCGTCGGCTGCAGCAGGCGGCGCAAGAGAAAAAACAGCGCCAGCGACACCAGCAGCTCGAAAAACACCGGCGGAAACGACAGTCCGAAGATGACCATAACCGGAAGCAAACTCATCACTTTTTCCTTATTGTTCACTGCGCCGGGGAAAGACACATCTCGCCATTCACATTCTCTTTACATTTTAGCGTGCGCGCGCCACAAATCTTGACCAGACAGCTTGTCCAGGTCACGAACCCGAAAAAAGGTTAAACTTTGGGGCAGACGTCCACGACAGGGATTGCGAGGGTGCCAGAGGAGCGGCAGGATTACGTCGCCGATCGCTCTCGCACGTTGGTAAGGTCTATTCACCCGACCACGTTATATTAGCCTGCTTACTATCAAGGCATCAACAATCTGTGATCTAAATCACTTTTAAGCCAGAGTGAATAATGGAAAGATTAAAACGGATGTCGGTATTCGCCAAAGTGGTTGAGTTCGGGTCGTTTACCGCGGCCGCGCGCCAACTCGGCATGAGCGTTTCATCGATCAGCCAAACCGTCTCGAAACTGGAAAATGAGCTGCAGGTCAAGCTGTTGAACCGCAGCACGCGCAGCATCGGCCTGACCGAGGCCGGCAAAATCTACTATCAGGGCTGCCGACGCATGCTGCAGGAAGTCAGCGAAGTGCATGAGCAACTGTATGCGTTTAACAATACGCCCGCCGGTACGCTGCGTATCGGCAGCTCATCCACCATGGCGCAAAACGTGCTGGCGAACATGACCGCCGAGATGATGAAAGAGTATCCGGGTCTGACGGTCAACCTGGTGACCGGCATTCCGGCACCGGACCTGATCACCGACGGGCTGGATCTGGTGATCCGCACCGGCGCGCTGCAGGACTCCAGCCTGTTCTCCCGCCGCCTGGGGCAGATGCCGATGGTGGTGTGCGCCGCCAAAAGCTACCTGAGCCAGCATGGCACGCCGCAGAAGCCGAGCGACATGGTCAACTTCTCCTGGCTGGAGTACAGCGTGCGGCCCGACAGCGAATTCGAACTGATGTCGCCGGAAGGCATCACCACGCGCATTTCCCCGCAGGGGCGCTTCGTCACCAACGACTCTTCCACCATGATCCGTTGGCTGAAAAACGGCGCCGGCATCGCCTACGCTCCGCTGATGTGGGTGATCGAAGAGATCAAACGCGGCGAAATTGAGATCCTGTTCAAAAGCTACCATTCGGATCCGCGGCCGATCTACGCGCTCTATACCGAGAAGGACAAACTGCCGCTGAAGGTGCAGGTGTGCATCAATTATTTAACCGACTATTTCGAACGCGTCGCGGCAGTCTATCAGGGCTATCGCTGAGCCGTGCTCAAATAACGGTGCGCCAGCGCGCCCAGCAGCACCAGCGCCAGCATGCCGAGGCCCCATAGCAGCCAGACGGCGTAGCCCGCCCAGGTCAGCAGCAGAGGAAAATAGCTCGCCAGCCCGCTGGCCAGCTGTTTCAGCCACGGTAGCCAGACGTCCAACACCGTCTGCGGCACCAGGCTCAGCGCACCGTTCACCGGCAACGATGCGTTCCCGGCCGCCTCCGCCAACGACGGGAGCCAGGCCAGCACCCCGGCGACGCCCCAGGCCAGCAGCGTCCACAGCACCATGGCGCCCAGCAGCAGCGCGAGTGTCCAACCGCCCCGGTTCACGGCACACCGCCGCCGCACTGCGGACAAAAGCGGCTCCCCGGCGGCAGCGGCGCGGCGCACTGTCCGCAGGTGGCGCTCGCCGCGGCAAACGGCTGACCGCAGCGGTGGCAATAACGGGCGCCCGATTTATTCACGGCCCGGCATTCCGGACACTGCGGCCCCGGCTCGCCATGCTGGTTATAGCGGTTGCCATGATGCCCACCGCCGTGGCTCGCACGCAGATGACCGCCGTTAATACCGCCTTGCCCCAACAACCGTTTCAGTAAGCTCATCCCGCCTCTCCTCTGTGCATTGACGCTGAACCTCACTGTAAACCCTGGAGTAAACTCCAGGGTAAAGCCCGACGAGCAGGATTTACGTTTCATTACATCGTAAAAGTGGCAAGGCTTTGATGCCGTTAACAAAAGCACCATCGGCATTATCCCACGCCACCGCGCTGCGTTATGCTGCGGAAACCTCTCCCTGCATCAGGAATAACCATGAAAAAAATCATACTGGACTGTGACCCGGGGCATGACGACGCCATCGCCCTGTTGCTGGCCTGGGGCAATCCGCAGATCGACCTACTGGCGGTCACCACCGTGGTGGGTAACCAAACGCTGGACAAAGTGACGCGCAACGCGCTGGCGGTGGCCCGCATCGCCAATATCACCGGCGTACCCTTCGCCGCCGGCTGCCCGCGCCCGCTGGTGCGCAATATCGAAGTGGCGCCCGACATTCACGGCGATTCCGGCCTCGATGGCCCGGTGCTGCCGGAACCCCACCTGCAGCTGGACTCGCGCCACGCGGTGGATCTGATCATCGAGACCGTGATGGCCCACCCGCCCGGCAGCGTGACGCTGGTGCCTACCGGCGGCCTGACCAATATCGCCATGGCGGTGCGTAAAGAGCCGCGCATTGCCGAGCGGGTCAAGGAAGTGGTGCTGATGGGCGGCGGCTACCATGTGGGCAACTGGAGCGCGGTGGCGGAGTTCAATATCAAAATCGATCCCGAAGCGGCGCACATTGTATTTAACGAAAAATGGCCGCTGACCATGGTCGGGCTGGATCTCACTCACCAGGCTTTGGCCACGCCGGCAGTCTGCGAACGCATCGCCGCCCTCGGCACCCGGCCGGCCGCCTTCGTCGGCGAACTGCTGGCATTCTTTGGCCGTATGTACCGGCAGGCGCAGGGCTTCAGTGCCCCGCCGGTGCACGATCCTTGCGCGGTGGCCTATGTGATCGATCCGAGCGTCATGTCGGTGCGCAAAGCGCCGGTGGATATCGAGTTGACCGGCACCCTGACGTTGGGCATGACGGTCGCGGACTTCCGCGCGCCGCCGCCGCCGGACTGCCACACCCAGGTCGCGGTCAAACTGGATCAGGATAAATTCTGGGATCTGGTGGTGGATGCGCTGGAACGGATCGGCGACGTGGAGTAAGCGCACAAGAGACGAGACTAACGCGCTTGGGCAGGCGCGTTAGTCTGTATTCTGCCGCGGCAACGGGGAGGCTCAAGTCATAACCGCTTTTATTTCCAATGCAGCAGAACAATCCTAATAATAAATCATTTCATGAAAATTTAAAAAAACAGATAAAGACAAGAAGAATCCCAATAAAAATAATAAAATGAAAATCACATTGAATTTAAAAATCAGCAATGAGAAACGATGAGGTAAATTTCCGCCGTCGCGCCGACACTGACGACGTCAATTAAAAAAGCAGATACCTCTTTTATTCTTCACAGGGCCTGCCAATATAGGCCATTGCCGGGATACCCCACGATATTCGCGCACGTAGGAATCACAATCAACCATTTGATTTCAATTGACAAAAACAAGAATTAGATTATGAATTGACTGAATCACAATAGATTTGAGAAAATGGCGCGTCTGTTTTTGCAAACAACAAACATACCTTTTGCGGGTGAAAAATACGGCTTAAACTTTCTTTGGGTACACAGCCTCGCGCATTCTCAGGGCAAACATTATTTATCGCTTCACCATAAAGACGGTTTAAATTTCCCGTGAGACATTTGCGAATTGAACATTACACGCATTTCAATATCAGGACAAAGGAAAGGGAATAATAAAAACATGCATTCAATAAACGCTATCAGGCCATGGCAGGTTAACCATGGCCGATAAATCTCCCGCTAACGCAGCGACCATCGCCGTGCTGCCCCTGCTGCTGATCTGGATGACGGTGATCCTGCCGATTTATTACCCCAATATGGGCGGCGACGGTCTGGCGCTGCCGCAAAACATTCTGGCCTGGGCCGTCATGGCGCTCACCACGCTGATAGTGACGTTCACCGTTTGCCTTGGCCGCACCCGTCTTTCGCTGACCCCCACCGCACGCCTGTTGCTGCTCGGCATCGCCGTGCTGGCGCTGCCGCTGCTGTATACTCGCTCCGAGTGGCGCGAAGACGCCCTGTGGCGCTGCGCCGGTCTGCTCGGTGGTTGGCTTTTCTATGTCGCCTGCCTGCAACTGCGCCTAACCCCCAGGCAGCGCAACCTGTTGCTGTACGGTCTGCTGTTCGCCGTCGGCGTTCAGGCACTGCTGGCGGCTCTGCAACTGTTCGCCCCCGCGCTGGCTTGGGTATCCCCTAACGGCAGCCGGGTCTACGGCGTCTTTCAGCAACCGAACGTGCTGGGCAGCTTTATCGCCACCGGGTTGGCTTTGGCGCTCTGGCAGCTGCTGGCTCCCCTCTCTGCGCCAACGCGGCGGCGGCAAATCCCGCTGCTCGCGCTGCTGGCCGCTTTCTCCGCCCTGCTGGTGCTGATCCAGTCGCGCGCCGCCTGGTTGGGGGCCGCATTGGCGGCGCTGCTACTGCTGTGGCGCTTTGCCCGCCACCGCACGCTCGAAAGCCGCTGGGCGGGTGGCGCGCTGCTGCTGGGCGCCGCGATCGGTCTGACGGTGCTGTTCACCGGCTTTGGCCTGGATGGCCGCGCAGGTCTCATCGCACGCGAAGGCTCTAATTATTCACGTCTGACCATGCTGCAAGACACCGTCGCCATGATTTTCGCCAAACCGCTGCTGGGCTGGGGCTATGGCGGCTTTGAATACAGCTTCGCGCACTTCCGCCTGCAGACAATGCCCTGGCGAGAAGTGCTGGAAGTCGCCGGGCATCCGCACAATGAAATCCTGCTGTGGTGGGTTGAGGGCGGCCTGCCGGCGCTGGCAGGTATCGCTATCGTCATCGTCGCCGGCGCGCTGCTGCTGAAACGCGCCTGGCAACGGGATCGCGAAGCGCCGGCCGGTGCGCGCGTCGGGCTGTTTCTGGTGCTGCTGCCAATGTTGATACACACCCAACTGGAATACCCTTTCTATCTGTCTGCGCCGCATTGGCTGGCGTTTCTGCTGCTGCTGGCACTGTTGGACGGCCAAACCGGCGCCCCACGCCCGCTGCCGTTAGCCAAAGCCCTAAGTCTGCCTGTAGCAATGGCGGCGCTCGGCGTGTTAGTGATGGCGGTCTTCGCCTGGCAAGGGCGCATGGCGCTCACCCAATCGGAGCGCACGATGCTGGCCTCCATCGACAGCATCGAGCAGATGCCGCCGCCGGCCGCCTGGATCTATCGGGAGCGCAAAACGTTCGACGAGCAATCTCACGCGCTGCTGGTCTATAACCAAACGCGCGATGATGCCCTGTTGACCGACTATCGGCAGTGGGCCAATGCCTATCTGCAGCGCCGTATCGACGCCAACGTCTACGCCACGCTGATCATGATCTTGCGCTATCAGGGGGATCAGGCACAAGCCGAGGCTCGCCTGCGGGAAGCCGCTTTTCTGTTTTCTCGGGATGCGCGGTTTAGGTAGGGACAACAAGGTGAGAGCGATGCCTCGTCGCTCTCACCTGTGTCATTTTATGTAGTAAAATCAACGCGGCAATATCGCGCACTCTTTATCCAGCAGCGACTCTACCGAAGCGCGGTTGCCAACGTCCCAGCCGCGCTTCGAGGCCAGCAAGATAAAACCCCGTTGGCCGGCAAACGTGGTGGGCACTAACGCCACGCCATATTCCGCCAGCTGCTGCGGCGACAGATGGAAATAACCCGCCAGATCCTTAATCGGGTAAATGCCCATCGCGGTTGGCTGCATCACGCGTCGGGCATAGTAAGTGTGGCGCAACAGCTTATCCGGCAAAGGCCGCCATTGTTCCTGTATGTAGGGGCGTTCCGCCTGCAATTGACGCCGAACATCTTCGCGCAGACAGGTCAGGTGAATATGCAATTGGTTCTGGCTACGGCCGTAAGCGGAGTTGATCGCCATGCCCAACATATCATCCGGCACCGGCCCGCCATACTCGGCGGCCAACCGGTAACGCATCAGCCATGCATAGCCAAAATAGTCCGTCCGTTCCCCGGCCAGCAGCTGCGGGCTTTCAATACCGGAGAGCGGCGCCGTCGGCACCAGGATGAAGTGATAGGGATAACGCGGGTTTTGCAGCACGCTGAAGCCCTGCGCTTTCCCCTGCGGCATATAAATCTGCTCACACGGGGCCGGATCGCGCTTTTGCTGATAGTTGGCCATGCAGAGCTTATCGACCACGCCCCACAGCGCATCGGAACGGGCGCACCCCGTCAAGGAGAGAACCCCCAGCACCAGCAGCCAACGCCGGGTAGACACACCAAAGCACGCCATCGTCATCTTTCTCGGCATCATCGCCGCACAGCACTCTTTGCGCGGGCGAGAGAAAACTCAAAATGGGGAATGAACAAGGGGCCAATGCGGCCCCTTGAGGAAAAATTACGCCGTGCCGCCGACGGTCAGCGTGTCCAGTTTCAGCGTCGGTTGGCCGACGCCCACCGGCACACTCTGGCCTTCCTTGCCGCACACACCCACGCCTTTATCAAGCGCCAGATCGTTGCCGACCATCGAGATCTGCTGCATCGCCTCAATGCCGGAGCCGATCAGCGTCGCCCCTTTCACCGGCTTAGTGATACGGCCTTTCTCGATCAGATAGGCTTCGGTGGTGGAGAACACGAACTTGCCGGAGGTGATGTCCACCTGGCCGCCGCCAAAGTTCGGCGCGTACAGGCCGTACTCGACGCTGGCGATGATCTCTTCCGGCGTCGATTGGCCCGCCAGCATGTAGGTGTTGGTCATGCGCGGCATCGGCAGATGCGCGTAGGACTCGCGGCGGCCGTTGCCGGTCGGCGCAACGCCCATCAGCCGCGCGTTGAGCTTGTCCTGCATGTAGCCTTTCAGCACGCCGTTTTCGATCAGTACGTTGTACTGGCCCGGCACGCCTTCGTCGTCGATCGCCAGCGAGCCGCGGCGCCCTTGCAGGGTGCCGTCATCCACCACGGTGCACAGCTCGGACGCCACCAGCTCGCCCATATGGCCGCTGAACACCGAGGTGCCGCGCCGGTTGAAGTCGCCTTCCAGGCCGTGGCCCACCGCCTCGTGCAGCAGCACGCCTGGCCAGCCGGCCCCCAGCACCACCGGCATATTGCCGGCCGGCGCCGCCACTGCGCCAAGATTGACCAGCGCCATGCGCACCGCCTCTTGGGCATAGATATCGGCGCGCACCTCGCCGTCGACGGCTTCCAGGAAGTAGTCATAGCCGAAACGGCCGCCGCCGCCGCTGGAGCCGCGCTCACGCTTGCCGTCCTGCTCCACCAGCACGCTGACGGAAAGGCGCACCAGCGGGCGAACGTCCGCTGCCAGCGTGCCGTCGGTGGCGGCTACCAGCACCTGCTCGTAAACGCCGGTGATGCTGGCGTTCACTTCCTGCACCCGCGCATCGGCGGCGCGCGCCACCTTGTCGACGCGGTGCAGCAGGGCGATTTTCTCTTCGCGCGGCAGGCTTTGCAACGGATCGAGCAGCGGGTACAGCGCCTGATAACCGATTTCGCCCAGAGTATGCGCCCGCCCGTCGCCCTGCTCACGCACGATGCTGCGCGCCGCCTGGGCGCTCTGCTGCAGCGCATTCAGGGTGATCTGATCGGCATAGGCGAAGCCGGTCTTCTCACCGCTGACGGCGCGCACGCCGACGCCCTGGTCGATATTGTAAGAGCCATCCTTGATGATGCCGTCCTCGATCACCCAGGCTTCGTGATAGCTGGACTGGAAATAGAGATCGGCGTAGTCGATACGGCGTTCTGCCAGTTGACCCAGTACCCTGTACAGGTCTTGATGACTCAGCTTGTTGGTAGCGAGTAACTGCTCACTGACAAACGTCAGGCTCATAATGGTTTCACTCTTGATTGGAGGATTACTTGTCAGACGGCGCCGTCAGCGACGTCTGGAATCGGTTGTGCTGCAGCACCGGCATCTGCGCACGAATATTTTTCAGGCTTGCGGCGTCCACACGCACCTTCAGTGCCGCCACGGCGTCCGCGTTCTCGGCCAACACCTTGCCCCAGCCGTCGACAGCCATCGAGTGGCCCCAGGTGCGGCGGGTCGGCCCGTGGCGCCCCACCTGCGCCGGCGCCAGGATCATGCACTGGTTTTCGATCGCCCGGGCGCGCAGCAGGATTTCCCAATGCGCCTCGCCGGTCACCCGGGTAAAGGCTGCCGGCACCGAAATCAGTTCGGCGCCCTGCGCCCGCAGCGCCTGGAACAGCGCAGGGAAGCGCAGATCGTAACATATGGTCATGCCCAAACGCCCGACCGGCGTATCCACCACCGTCAGGTGCTGCCCGTGCTGGTAGGTATCCGACTCGCGGTAATGGCCGTGCGCGTCGTTGATGTCCACATCGAACATGTGCAGCTTGTCGTAGCGGGCGCGGATCTCGCCCTGCTCGTCGAACAACAGGCTGCTGGTGGTGATAAGCTCCGGGTTCTCACGGCTGACGAGCGGCATCGAGCCCACCAGCAACCACACGCCATAGCGGCGCGCCAGTTCGCGCACCGCATTCTGCAGCGGGCCATCGCCCTGTTTTTCCGCCTGTTGGCGATAGGCTGCGGAGTTGGCGAACAGCAGCGCGTTCTCCGGCGTCATGACCAGTTTTACCCCGGCATTGAGCTGCTTAATCTGCTGTTCAATCTGGGCCAGGTTATCGCGCACCTGATCGCCACTGCACAACTGCAACAACGCAACGTTAGCATTCCTCATGACGCCTTATCCTCCTTTGACTTACGCTGTACCTCATTGATCTTCGGCTGGTCGAGATCGCCGCCGATATGGTAGCGAATCAGCGAAATCTTGCTCCACAGCGGCCCCAGCACCTGCGAGGCGGCGAACACCGCCGCGCCGACGATCGGGTTAACGACAAACGCCGTGGCCACACCGACGGTCGCTGAAATCGCCGGCGCCACCACCGCTTCCATATCGATGCGGCGGCGCGCCAAATCGATCTGGCCGCTCATAGCAATATCCGCCGCCAAGCCGTCGATCAATAGATTATCTGTATGCATTATGCCATCTTTCAGCCAGGCGGTACTGCGGATGGAATCAAAGTAGAAGCCTTTGCCGAAGGTATCGCTGAAATCGAACTGCAGCTTGCGCAGCAGGGCATCGAAACTGACCAGCCGCAGCAGCTGACCGGCACGGCCACCGCCCATACTGTCGATTTCACCCTTGCCCATCTTGACCTGCAGCGCACCGCTCAGCGTATCGACCCGTGGCTGCCACGGCGTGCCATGCCAGTACAGATCGAAATCCACGTCATAAGGCGCGCCTTTAAGCGGAATGGTGATGCCGAAGAAGGCGGCGGTTTCATCGATCTTGCCGCCGAGCAGCTTGCCTTTCAGCGAGCTGCGCTCTTCCTGCGCATTTTGTTTCCACAGGCCGGTGGCGGTCATGCGCCCTTTGCCGGTATCGACCAGGCCGTGATCCAGCGTCAGGGTATCGCCCCGATTGGTCAGATCCGCCTCGACCCTGCCGAGGTTCTGCCCCAGCACCCAGCACGATTTGCAGCGCAGCATCAACGAAGGCCAGTCGCGGAAGGAAACGTTCTCGGTCGACGGCGGCGGCGTGCCCGCCGCGTTTTTCGTCTCTGCGAACTGCGGGTTGTAATACAGGTAGTTGATATCGGCGCGCCACGGCCCGCGATCGGCCACCCGCAGGCTACCATCCACTTCGTCGCTCTTGGCGCTCACCAGGGTAGCGCCAAGCTGTTTCTCGGCCGACAGCGTCAGCTTATGCCAGGCCTGGCCGACCAACAGCAGCTGCGGCGTGGTCAGCGCCACGGTGGTGGGGAAGCTGAAACCGCCCACCTGACCGCTGCCGCCGCCCTGTTTCAGCGCCGGCGCGAGCAGCGCCAGCCACTGCTCGCCGTCCAGCGCCGGCAGGTTCAACGTCATCGACTTGCCGGCCGGAAGAGGCGGGGTGCCGCCCCCGTTGGTTTGCCAGGCGGCGCGCGCCAGGTTCACCTGTTTTTTATCGAAGTTCCATTCGCTGTTGAAGCGGTTCTGTTTGCCCGCGCTGCCGGTCAACATAAAGCCGTTCAAACCGCCTTTGACCTTGACGTTCACCGGCAGCGCCTCTCCCGACGCCTTGTCCAGTGGCGAAGGTAAGTGACTGCTCACTTTCTTCAGGTCTGCGTCAAGGCCGATATCGTAGCTGGCCGAGCCCTGATGCGGCAGCGTGATGGCCACCTGGCTCTGCCAGGGCGCACTGCCGCTGAGCGCATCGGCGGCCTCTTTTGGCAGGCCGGGGAACTTGCCCGGCTGCCAGTCTCCTTTCAGACCGACGTTGACCTTGTAGTCACGCTCGCCTTCCTGCGTAGTGAAGTTGACCGCCACCGGTTGCCCGAACCAGTTGGCCGACAGGGTGTCGCTCTCCAGATTGCCATTGTCGAAGCGGAACTTGCCGCTGAGCTTCTGCAGCTCGCTTTCCAGCGGTTTTATCAGCAACGAATTGTTGTTCAGCGCCACTTCACCGGTGGCTCTGACCTGCTCGCCGTCCAGGGGGATATCGAGATGTAAGCGCCCACTGACATCACCGCCAATCTGCAGCTGATCCAGCGCCGCCCCCAGCGAATCATGCAACGGTGTCTGCATGAAGTAGTCATGTACGTCGCTGCCCGCACCCGCGACTTCGGCGTCGATCAGCAACCGCTCTTTCAGGTAATCCGGGATCACCGCGCTGATATTTTTGCCCGCCACCTTGCCCAAGCGGGTTTGCGGCGCATGCATCCACAGCCCCTCGTTGGCGAAATCGAGATCGATCGCCAAATCGGTCAGCGCCGGCCAGCCCGGTTGGAACTGGAAGGTGGCGTGACGCAGCGGTACGAAGACTTCGAACTGCCCTTCGTTTTTGCGGTACGGGAAATGCTGCGGATCGCCGGAATAAATCAGCGTGGCGTTATCCACCTGGCCGCCCTGAATGGCGCCGCCCAGGTAGTCCACCAGATGCTTGCCCATCAGCGGTTCCGGGAAATAGCGCCAGGCGTCGGCGCCGTCATACAGGCGGATGCCCGCCAGGATATTCAGCCACGGATCGCCCTTGGCCGGCTGCTGATAACGGAAATCGCCGTTGACCCACAGCGACTTCGCCTTGACGTCCAGCCCCTGACTCGCCAGCTCCCAGCCTTGATCGTTGTAACGCCAGGTCAGCGCGCCACGCGCGCTGCTGATTTCAAGCGGGGCGCGGAACATGTCGCCGTAAGGCAGGGTGCTGTCGGTGAGCCCCAGCGTCAGGCGGCCGTTCTCCACCCCGCCACTCAACGCGCCGGAGAAGTGGTTGACGCCCGGCAGCAGTTCCCAACGCTGCCAGCTGACATCGCGCCACAGCGCCTGAAAACGGCTCTTTTCCGGCTGCTTGAGCGGGATGTCCAGCGCCAGCGCTTCCATCTTCCCCTGCGGCTGCAGATCGTTCCAGCGATCGAGCACGTCCGGGCTGAGGAACGAGAAGGTCGGCAGCAACGCCGATAGACGCTCCAACTGAAGATGGGTCGCGCGCACCCGCAGCTCTTCATTCTGCGCCGGCCCCATAAATTCGGTGTTTTCCGGCAGCCACAGCGCAGAAAGCGCGCCCTGCGGCCAGGCCTGGCCGTCGGTGCTCAACCGCAGCTGCGGCACGTCGAGCTGCCAACCGGTGCCCTGGCGGCGCAGCGAAAGCGCCAGATTGTCTACGTCCAGCCGGTGCTGCGCGGCGCCGGTATTCCAGTTGGCCGCCCCCTGCTTGAGCAACGCATGGCCGCCGGCGATCTCGCCGTTTTGCACCTGCAGCCAGGCCGCCAGGCTGAAGTCGGCGCTTTCCAGCCCGGTGTTGGCGCGCAGCCAGCGGGTAAACCAGGGTTTCATGTCGATGTTATCGGCCTGCAGATAGACCGTGCCGGTGTCCAGCAGGCCCTGATTATCGCGCAGGTCCATGCGCAGCTGCACCACACCGTGCTGGCCGTTCAGCGTCGACAGGCTGATCTGCCCCTCGGCGCGGTGGCGATCGCGGCCGTTGAGCCAGGTCAGTTGGGGAATGTCGAATTCGGCGCGCGCGCCGGCGGGCGTCAGGAACGAGATACGGCTGTCGCGCAGATCGAAATGGTCGAGCTGGCGCAGCATCAGATCGCTGATTTTACCGGGCTCAAGGCCGTCGCCCTCACGATCGCCGCCCAGCGTGGCGTTCAGATCGAGGCGGAATTGATAGAAGGTCAGATCGCGGAACTGCCAGCGCCAGTGCAGCAGCGATTGCCACACGTCCAGCGCCAGCGTCACGCGTTCGATATGCACATCGCTTTTGGGCAGCGTAACGCTCAGGTTGCGCACTTCAAGCTGTGGGCCGAACGTTTCCCAACTGCCCTGCAGGAAATCCATCTGCACAGGCACACCGGATAGCTTCTCCACCTGCGCCAGCAGTTGGGGACGATAGTCGTTCAGCTTCGGCAGCATCAGGCGCAGCCCGCTGATCAGCAGCGCCACAATCACGATTAGGGTGGCGCCTGTTGCTAACAGAATCCCAGGCAGTCGCCTCACGCAGTTCTCCTTGCTCCGCTGCCTGGCAACGGGAATATCTATGCACTGACGGGCCCGGCGTGCCGGGCCCCTACCGATGTCGGGCGGGCTACATCATGACGACGTCGAACTGCTCCTGGCTGTACAACGGTTCGATCTGCACCTTCACCTGTTTGCCGACGAAGATCTCCACTTCGGCCAGCGCATGCGACTCTTCGCTCTTCAGCGCTTCGCCAACCGCCGCGGAGGCGTACACCAGGAAGCGATCGGAATCGTAAGCATGGTGCACGCGTACAATCTCGCGCAGGATCTCGTAGCACACGGTTTCCACCGTTTTCACGGTGCCGCGCCCATTGCAAGTAGGACAATCGTGACAGAGCACATGTTCAATGCTTTCACGCGTGCGTTTACGCGTCATTTCAACTAAGCCTAGCTGAGAGAAGCCGTTGATCGTGGTTTTTACCCGATCTTTACTCAATGCCTGCTCCAGCGAGTGCAGCACCCGGCGGCGATGCTCTTCGTTGTTCATATCGATAAAGTCGATGATGATGATGCCGCCCAGGTTGCGCAGCCGCAGCTGGCGCGCGATGGCCTGCGTCGCCTCGATGTTGGTATTGAAGATGGTTTCGTCGAGGTTGCGGTGGCCGACGAAGGCGCCGGTATTGATATCGACGGTGGTCATCGCCTCGGTCTGATCGATGATCAGATAGCCACCGGACTTTAGCTCAACCTTGCGCTCCAGCGCGCGCTGGATTTCGTTTTCCACGTCGTACAGATCGAAAATTGGCTGGCTGCCGGTGTAGAGTTCGAGCTTGTTGGTAATGTCCGGGATGTACTCGCCGGTAAACTCCACCAACAGATCGTGCGTCAGCCGCGAATCGACGCGAATGCGATCCAGCGCCGCGCCGGCGAAATCGCGCAAGATGCGCTGCGCCAGCGCCAGCTCGCCGTACAGCTTGTATTTGGTCTGGTTGCGCTTCTTGCGCTCCATCACCTTGGTCCACAGGCGTTTGAGGAACGCGGCATCCTGCGCCAGCTCTTCCTCGCCGATGCCTTCCGCCGCGGTGCGGATAATAAAGCCGCCCAGCTCGTCGCAGTGCGGCGCAACGATGGACTTCAGGCGCTCGCGCTCGGCTTCGCTGTCGATGCGCTGCGAAACGCCGACGTGCGCCGCGCCCGGCATGAAGACTAGATAGCGCGAAGGCAGCGTGATATCCGTGGTCAGACGCGCGCCCTTGGTCCCGAGCGGATCTTTCACCACCTGCACCATCAGGTCTTGCCCCTGGCGCACCAGCTCGGCGATGTCGCGCACATGAAAGTTTTTCCGCTCGTCGCCGGCGACGCATTCGGTATGCGGCATGATGTCGGAGGCGTGCAGGAAGGCGGCCTTGTCCAGGCCGATGTCGACGAACGCCGCCTGCATCCCCGGCAGGACGCGGCTGACGCGCCCTTTATAGATATTGCCGACGATGCCGCGTTTGGATTCGCGTTCGATATGAATCTCTTGCAGAATGCCGCCATCGATATAGGCGACCCGCGTTTCAGACGGTGTGATATTAACCAGTAGCTCAGCTGTCATGCCTTCTCCTCAGAGCCGGTCGATAATGGCAGCGCCCATCAACCGGTTCTTACATCACGTAATGCGACAAAATTACTGAGCAGCTCATGTGTTTCGACCAGCGGCAGACCGACCACCGCGTGATAACTCCCGGTTATCGTTCTGACGAAACAACCACCCTTTCCTTGAATTCCATAGGCGCCCGCTTTATCCATCGGTTCGCCCGTAGCAATATAGTCGCGGATATCCTGTTGTGACAGGCTGCGGAACGTCACGTCGGTCACCACCAGCTGGCAGCGCACGTCGTGGCGATCGGCGATCGCCACCGCCGTCATCACCTGATGCTGTTTGCCCGACAGAGCCGCCAGCATGTCCGCCGCATGGGCTTCGTCGCGCGGCTTCTCCAGCACCCGGCCGTTGAGCACCACGATGGTGTCTGCGCCCAGCACCGGCCGATCTTCCTGCGCCAGCGCCACGCCCGCCTTGGCCTTGTCCTGCGCCAGACGGCGCACATAGGCCTCTGCGGCTTCGCCTTCCCGGCGCTGCTCTTCGGTATGCGTCAGCAGAATGTCAAACGACACGCCCAACAGGGTCAACAGTTCACGTCGACGTGGGGAGCCGGAGGCCAGATAAAGCGAAGTCATTGATATACCCTTACTGTACGGCGAACTGACGGCGGATTTTGCGCATCAACAGGAATAACCACGGCCACAAAATGCCGTTTACCACACTACTCCAGAATACCTCTGGGCGGAAAGAGACGTTGATCACTAAAAACTCAGCCCAGAACACCACCACATCCATCGACAGCGACAGCAGCACGACGATCAGCGCCTGTTGCCACAGCGCCATATTGCGGAACAGTTGGAATTTGAACGCCACCAGATAGGCGATGATGCCCAGCGCCAGCGCGCGTACGCCCAGCGTAGAGCCGAGGATCAGATCCATGATCAACCCCAGCACGAAGCCGGTACCGACGTTGACACGATGCGGCAAGGCCATCACCCAGTAGATCAGGATCAGCACCAGCCAGGAAGGCCGGAACATGTAGATCTGCTCCGGCCACGGCATGATTTGCAGCACCAACGCCACCAGGAACGACAGCCAGATGATCCAGCGCCCGTGGCTGCGGTAACTGTTCATTGCACCACTCCCGCCGCGGCAGGCTGAGCCGATGGCGTAGCGCCGGCGGGTTGCGGCGCCACGCCGGTGGCCGGTGCGGGCAGCTGCGGCCCAACAGAACCGGCAGGCGGCAACACCTGCGGCATCATCTGCATCAGGCGCTCATTGGCGACGCGGTGCACTTCGTCCGGCGGCAGCGGCATGTCGCCGTTGCGATCGGCGCCCCACAGCAGCAGCAGGTAGCGCAAGCGCTGCAGACCGGCGGTCGGCCGCGCCTGAATCACGGTGTAAGCGCGCTGATTGTCGACCTTGACCGAGGAAACGACCGCCACCGGATAGCCTTCCGGGAAGCGGCCGCCGAGGCCGGAGGTCACCAGCACGTCGCCAACGCGGATATCGGTGTTGTTCGGCAGATGCTCCAGTTGCAGATCGTCGGCGCAGCCGCTGCCCGCGGCGATCACTCGAATATCGTTACGCAGCACCTGAATCGGCAGCGCGTGCGAGGCGTCGCAGATCAGCAGCACGCGGCTGGTGACTTTCGCCACCGCCACCACCTGGCCAACCACGCCCTTGTCGCTGATCACCGGCTGGCCTTCATAGACGCCGTTGTCCGACCCTTTGTCGATAACGACCTGATCGCTGTAAGGATCGGAGCCGGTGGAGATCACCTGGGTGACCATCTTGTGTTCGTCCTGGCGCAGCGGAGAACCCAGCAGCTCGCGCAAGCGGGCGTTTTCCTGCTTGAATTGGCCAAGAAGAAGAATATCGCTGTTTTTCAGCAGCAGTTCCTGCCGCAGAGCGCGGTTTTCCAGCTCCAGCTGTTGGCGGGTGGCCAGCGTCTCTGACACGCTGTCCAAAACTTTACGTGGCCCGTTGGCCAGAAAATAGAAAGGGCTGACTGCGGTGTCCATGTAGTTGCGTATCTTCACGAACGTGCCGAGCCGGCTGTCGGCAACGATCAGGCCAATGGCCGCAATCACCGCCAAAAAAAGTCGCAGTTGCAGGGAAGGCCCCCTGCTAAAAATCGGCTTCATAAATTATGCGAGTTCCTCGACAACAGAAAGAGGAACCGTACCCGATTTTCGCTGTGCGCATTCATCCGATACGATTCCTCCTTCCAGGGGCTGACTATTCTTCGCTGAACAAATCGCCGCCGTGCATGTCGATCATTTCCAACGCCTTGCCGCCACCGCGCGCCACGCAGGTCAGCGGATCTTCCGCCACCACGACCGGAATGCCGGTTTCTTCCATCAGCAGGCGATCGAGGTTGCGCAGCAGCGCGCCGCCGCCGGTCAATACCATGCCGCGTTCGGAAATGTCGGAGGCCAATTCTGGCGGGCACTGCTCCAGCGCAACCATCACCGCGCTGACGATACCGGTCAGCGGCTCTTGCAGGGCTTCGAGGATTTCATTGGAGTTCAGGGTAAAGCCGCGCGGTACGCCTTCAGCCAGGTTACGGCCGCGCACTTCGATTTCGCGCACTTCGTCGCCCGGGTAGGCAGAACCGATTTCGTGCTTGATGCGCTCTGCGGTGGCTTCGCCGATCAGCGAGCCGTAGTTGCGGCGCACATAATTGATGATGGCTTCATCGAAGCGGTCACCGCCGATGCGCACGGAAGAAGAGTACACCACGCCGTTCAGCGAGATCACCGCCACTTCAGTGGTACCGCCACCGATATCCACCACCATGGAGCCGGTCGCTTCGGAGACCGGCAGACCTGCGCCGATCGCCGCCGCCATCGGCTCTTCAATCAGGAACACTTCACGCGCGCCGGCCCCTTGGGCGGACTCGCGGATAGCGCGGCGTTCAACCTGGGTCGCGCCGACCGGCACACAGACCAGCACGCGCGGGCTTGGGCGCATAAAGCTGTTGCTGTGAACCTGTTTGATAAAGTGCTGCAGCATTTTTTCAGTCACGAAGAAATCGGCGATCACGCCGTCTTTCATCGGGCGAATAGCCGCGATGTTGCCGGGGGTGCGGCCCAGCATCTGTTTGGCGTCATGACCGACGGCCGCGACGCTCTTTGGGGAGCCGGCACGATCCTGACGAATGGCAACCACCGAAGGTTCATTCAGTACGATGCCTTGCCCTTTAACATAAATCAGGGTATTGGCGGTACCCAAGTCGATGGACAAGTCGTTGGAAAACATGCCACGAAATTTCTTAAACATAACGAAAGGATAATCCTGCAAGCTGGGGGCGGAAAATAAAATCCGCCTACTTTACCAACCACACGAAGCAGCGACAAGGCGCAAAAACGTTCTACTTCGGTGAAAAATAGTCTGTATTGTTTCTGCTCGAATGCACGGAAATTGGATGAGGCCTGAATTCCCTGAACAAAGGCTCAGTTTACCACCCTGTCAACGCACGAAACGGCGTAACACAGCTCATAAAATCTAACATATTCCCTGATTGCCGCCGATGGTAAGCACCTACCAACGCCAACCAGATAAAAGCTGACAAGAGCCTATCTCAAATAGGCGTCGTTGTCGCAGGCAGATTGGAGAAAACTCCAAAATGACGGGTGACATGGCCCAGATGGATCCGGCGCTCATTCTACGTCAATTTTTGTCCGGCAATCAGCTTAAACACGATAACGACGTGAATATTTTTTACGCCCCGCGTCGATAGGTTCCGGCGATGCGAAAAAGTCGCCCTGCCCGCCGTGGATCCCCCGCTCTTTCAGCGTCTGCCATTCGTTGCGCGTACGTACGCTGGCCGCGAACACCTGAGCACGCGTGCCCGCGCAGGCGCCGGTCAGGCTCTGCACGAACAGCTGGTTTTCGTCCCGCTTATCAATGCTCCGCACCAGCCCCGGGTGGAGCTTGACGATCTCCACCTGCAGCGACTTGATATAGGACGTACTGACCACGGTTAAACCCGCTTTGGACACCGCGAGACGGCAGCCCAGCCCTGACAACAGCCTCAGCACCGGACGCAAACGGTCGATATGTTGACACACATCTGCCTCCGCAAGTTCAATCAGAATTCGCCGACGTTGGCTTTTTTCGCATTGCAACAGCGTATCGCGCAGCCAGCGCTGGAAAGAGCGCTGCAAAATCGAGTCCACGCACAGCGGAAACGCCAGCGTTTCCTCGGGCCACTGCGCCAACAAGGGAATGATGCGGCTCACCTGTTGGCGATCGTAACTCTCCGCCAACCCCAACTGCTGCACCAGCGGCATATATTCCGCCGGCAGCAATTCCTGGGTGCCGTCATAGATCCGGCTCATGATCTCACGATGGTGCACCTCGCCTTCCACGGTCACCGCCGGTTTCTGATACAGCCGCGGGCCGCCGCGCGCCAGCACCTGTTCCAGCAGCGTGCGCCACTTGACGCTGCCGCGCCCCTTTTCCGGCACCTGGCTGTCGTACACATACCACCCGTTTTCGCCCTGCAGCGTAGCGTGGCGCGTCGCCTGCTCCGCATAGTCGATTACCTGCTCGGTGGTTTGACCGCTGCGGTACGCCACGATGCCGATGTGCAGGAAGGCCTCGCGATCGATCAGCGCCGTGGAAGGCAAGGCATCGATGGCGTTGACCAGCTGTGAAGCGATGCCGTCGGCTTCCTTCAGGGTTCGATGCGGCAACAGCACGGTAAAATCGCTGTGGAAGTAGCGCGCCAGCAGCGCCGACGGGTAGCGCATCACGAAGGTAGACAGCAGGTTGACCAGCGAATACATCAGCTCTTGCACCGCCATGCTGCCGTGCGTCTCGCGCAGGGTCTCGAAGTCGGGCAGCCGCACCATCATCACGATGCCGTGCGAGCCTTCATCTTCCAACTGAGTGGTCAATTGGTTATCGAAAAACAGGCGATTATTCAGCCCGGTTTTGGCATCCTGCGCGGCGAAGGCGCGGATCAGCGTATCGACCCGGCTGCGCTCTTCCCGCGCTTCCGCCAGATCGGCCAGCAGGCGGTCGAGCGCGCCGCTGACGTTGGCAGGCCACTCACGCACGTCGCCCTGCATGACGTTTTCACGCTCGCCGTTCAGAATGCGCCGCGCACGGCGTTCCAGACGATCTTCGCCGTCGGCCTGCTCACGCAGCCAGCGCAGGCTGAACAGCAAAACCACCACCATGACGACGATCGACAGCGTGACGGCGGCGGTGGATTGCAGCGTGCGCACGTCGCTGGCGAAGGGATCGAGGTAGGTGATGTGCAGCGTACTGCCCGGGTGCTGCAACAGAGTTCGCGAGACCTGACGATAGCCGTTCAGCGCATCCCAGGGCTCTTTTTTCAGCGTCGGCAATTTATAGTCGAGGAGCTTGCTGGTACCGGCCTCTACGCGGATCGACACAATGCCGAGCGGACGCATGACAATCGGCAACCATTTCTCCTGATCGCGCGGCGATTCCTGCAACATGGCTTGATCGAGAGAGGTGACCAGCGAATCAAAGCGGCGCTCCTGGCGATCCTGGGTAATGTAAAAGAAGCTGTATGAGCATCCCATCAGCATCAAAAACATCGCCAGCGCGACCAACAGAGTGATCAATGCAGAGAGTTTGGTGGTAAATCGCATCCCTGTGCCTTGTCCGCTATGGTTAAGTGAGTGTTCACCCTTTAGCTAAAAGGGGCCGTCCAACCCTAACAAGCCTTGCCGAGGAATTAAACCTGCAAGCGCCGTTTTTGTCCTTTATCAGGACTTGGGCCGCTTATTATGCATATAGTCAAATAAATGTGATTCAGCCATTGATAGAAAAGTGTAAACGAGAGGAAGAGTGACATGCGTGCACTGTTATTGGAACAACAAGACGACCAAACTCTGGCTCATATCAAAGATATCGGCAGCGATCGGTTGCCGGAAGGCGATGTCACCGTCGACATCAACTGGTCAAGCCTGAACTATAAAGATGCGCTGGCGATCACCGGCAAAGGCAAGATCGTGCGCAACTTCCCGATGGTGCCGGGCATCGACTTCGCCGGCACCGTGCGCCACAGCCGCGACGATCGCTTCAAAGAGGGGCAAAGCGTGGTGCTCACCGGTTGGGGCGTGGGCGAACACCATTGGGGCGGCCTGGCCGAGCAGGCGCGCGTCTCCGGTGAGTGGCTGGTGCCGCTGCCGAACGGCCTGGATGAGCGCAAGGCGATGATCATCGGCACCGCCGGCTTTACCGCCATGCTGTGCGTGATGGCGCTGGAAGAAGGCGGCGTACACCCGGACGACGGCGATATCCTGGTCACCGGCGCCAGCGGCGGCGTGGGCAGCACCGCCATCGCCCTGCTGGCGGCGCTGGGTTACCGGGTGACCGCCATCAGCGGCCGCGACAGCAATACCGAGTACCTGAAAGCGCTCGGCGCCAAAGAGGTCATGTCGCGCGATGGCTATATCGACACGCCGCGTCCGCTGGAGAAACAGCTGTGGGCCGGCGCGGTGGACACCGTCGGCGACAAACTGCTGGCGCGGGTGCTGGCGCAGATGAACTATAACGGCACCGTCGCCGCCTGCGGCCTGGCGGGCGGTTATCAACTGCCGACCACCGTGATGCCGTTCATTCTGCGCAACGTGCGCCTGCAGGGCGTGGATTCGGTGCATACGCCGCTGCACCGCCGCCAAACCGCCTGGGAACGGCTGGCCGGTATTCTGCCGGACAGTTTCTATCAGCAAGCCACGCACGAAATCACCCTCGAACAGGCGCCGGCCACCGCCGCCGCGCTGCTGAACAACCAAATCACCGGCCGCACCCTGGTGAAAATCCGCTGACGGACTCCCCCCGGCGACGGGGGGCTCACCGGCGTCTGCGAAATTTCATATTTTCCCGCGCCCCCTCGCTTCCGGCCGGCTTTAGCGCCATGCTTATTTCATAAAGCCCCGTTAACCGCTCGCGGGCGGCGGGCATCAGTCGCGGAGAACATAAGCATGAACAAACACCCCAAATTGACCGAGGCCGACGTCACACCGGAGAGCGTATTCCATCAGCGGCGCAAAGTGCTGCAGGCGCTCGGCATCACCGCCGCCACGCTGGCGCTGCCTACCGGCGCACAGGCGGACCTGCTGTCGTGGTTCAAGGGCAACGATCGCCCCAAGGCGCCGCCGGGCAAAGCGCTGGAATTCAGCAAACCGGCCGCCTGGCAGGCGCAGCTGGCGATGACGCCGGAAGACAAGGTCACCGGCTACAACAACTTCTATGAGTTCGGCCTCGACAAAGCCGATCCGGCCGCCAACGCCGGCGGGCTAAAGACCGAAGGCTGGAAAGTGCGCATCGACGGCGAAGTGGCGAAGCCGATCACGCTGGATATCGACGATCTGATGAAGCGTTTCCCGCTGGAACAGCGCATTTACCGCATGCGCTGCGTCGAGGCCTGGTCGATGGTGGTGCCGTGGATCGGTTTCGAACTGGGCAAGCTTCTCAAGCTGGCCGAACCGAACAGCAACGCGCGCTACGTGGCCTTCCAGACGCTGTACGATTCGGAGCAGATGCCCGGCCAGAAAGATCGCTTTATCGGCGGTGGCCTGAAATATCCCTACGTCGAAGGGCTGCGGCTGGACGAGGCGATGCATCCGCTGGCGCTGCTGACCGTCGGCGTGTACGGCAAAACCCTGCCGCCGCAAAACGGCGCGCCGCTGCGGCTGATCACGCCGTGGAAATACGGCTTCAAAGGCATCAAATCGATCGTGCATATCCGTTTGGTGCGCGATCAACCGCCGACCACCTGGAACCAATCTGCGCCGAACGAGTACGGTTTTTACGCCAACGTGAATCCGCACGTCGATCATCCGCGCTGGTCGCAGGCCACCGAGCGTTTTATCGGCTCCGGCGGCATTCTCGACGTTAAACGCCAACCGACGTTGCTGTTCAACGGCTATGCCGACCAGGTAGCGTCGCTGTATCGCGGTATGGATCTGCGGGAGAATTTCTAAGTGCGCCTGACGCCTGTTCATATCAAATGGCTGAAAGCCGCCCTGCATCTGGCGGCGTTTTTGCCCTTTCTCTGGCTGGTGTTGGCGGTGGATCAAGGCTGGTTCAGCGCCGATCCGTCCAAGGACATCCAGCATTTCACCGGCAGGATGACGCTGAAACTGCTGCTGGCCACGCTGGCTATCGCCCCGCTGGCGCGCTATGCCCGTCAGCCGCTGCTGATCCGCTGTCGCCGTCTGGTGGGGCTGTGGTGCTTTGCCTGGGGCACGCTGCACCTGATAAGCTACTCCACGCTGGAGCTGGGGCTGAGCAATCTCGGCCTGCTGGGCAGCGAACTGGTGAACCGGCCCTATCTGACGCTCGGCATCCTCACCTGGCTGATCCTGCTGGCGCTGGCGGCCACGTCAACGCTGTGGGCAATGCGCAAGCTGGGGGCCAAATGGCAAACGTTGCACAACTTCGTCTATCTGGCGGCGATCCTCGCCCCCATCCACTACCTGTGGTCGGTCAAAACATTCTCCCCCCAGCCGTTCATTTACGCGCTGTTGGCGGTGGCGCTGTTGGGCCTGCGTTACAAGAAATTCCGCGCCTGGTGGCGCTGAATCGCGCGGCGGTGCGCGTTATTGGCGCGGAAAAACGCGCGCCGCCGGCGGGAACTTTTTCTGTGTTCCAGCGCTCATATTCCTGTCACGGATCCCCCAGTTCCTCGATTTGGGGTTGAATATCTTCGCTGATAAGACCAGTATTTAGCTGCGAATTGCTACGATATCGTTATAATGCCCGACCTTGTTTCTGTTCTCAGGGTGAATTTGCCCCTTAACAGGTGACAAATCGGTAACATCGGGTTATTTTCTACGATGATGGTTTTATTGCCGGAGATACCAGCACAATGGCGGATAAGTTTCACATTTTGCTTCTGAACGGCCCCAATCTCAATCTGCTGGGGACGCGTGAGCCGGAGAAGTACGGCAGCACGACGCTGACAGAGATTGTTAACGGATTGGAAAACCAGGCATCCGCATTGGATATTACCCTGAGCCATCTGCAATCCAACGCCGAGCATCAGCTGATCGATCGCATTCATCAGGCGCGCGGCAACACCGATTTCATTCTGATAAACCCGGCGGCGTTCACGCATACCAGCGTGGCGCTGCGCGATGCGTTGCTGGCGGTGCAGATCCCGTTCATCGAGATCCACCTGTCCAACGTGCACGCCCGCGAACCTTTCCGCCATCACTCTTATCTCTCAGACGTAGCGGTAGGCGTGATTTGCGGCCTCGGCGCGGATGGCTACGCTTTCGCTTTACAGGCAGCGGTTAACCGTCTGTCGAAAACCCACTAATTGCTCCACAAAAAGAGTACGGAATCACACTCATGGATATTCGTAAAATCAAGAAACTGATCGAACTGGTTGAAGAATCAGGTATTTCTGAACTGGAAATCTCTGAAGGCGAAGAATCGGTTCGCATCAGCCGTGCCGCACCGGCGCAGGCTTATCCCGTCATGCAGCAGGCCTACGCGATGCCGGCACAGCAGCAGCCAGCCCTGGCTACCGCCGTTGCCACCGCGCCTGCGGCAGAAACCCCTGCAGCACCGGCGGCCGTGAGTGGCCATGTCGTTCGTTCCCCAATGGTAGGCACCTTCTACCGCACCCCAAGCCCGGACGCGAAAGCCTTCGTGGAAGTGGGCCAGAAAGTGAACGCCGGCGATACCCTGTGCATCGTTGAAGCCATGAAAATGATGAACCAGATCGAAGCGGACAAGTCCGGCGTCGTGAAAGCCATCCTGGTGGAAAACGGCCAGCCGGTCGAATATGACGAGCCGCTGGTCGTCATCGAATAACGAGGCGCCCCCATGCTTGATAAAATTGTTATCGCCAACCGCGGCGAGATCGCGCTTCGCATCCTGCGTGCCTGTAAGGAATTGGGCATCAAGACCGTTGCGGTTCACTCCGCGGCCGACCGCGATCTGAAACACGTTCTGCTGGCCGACGAGACCGTCTGCATCGGTCCTGCGCCATCGGTAAAAAGCTACCTGAACATCCCGGCCATCATCTCGGCGGCGGAAATCACCGGCGCCGTGGCGATCCACCCGGGCTACGGCTTCCTGTCGGAGAACGCCGACTTCGCCGAGCAGGTTGAACGCTCCGGCTTCATCTTCATCGGCCCGAGAGCCGAAACCATCCGCCTGATGGGCGACAAGGTTTCCGCGATCAACGCCATGAAAAAAGCCGGCGTGCCCTGCGTACCGGGCTCCGACGGCCCGCTGACCGACGACATGGATAAAAACCGTGCCTTCGCCAAGCGCATCGGTTATCCGGTGATCATCAAGGCCTCCGGCGGCGGCGGCGGTCGCGGCATGCGCGTCGTGCGCAGCGACAAAGACCTTGAGCAGTCCATCAACATGACGAAAGCGGAAGCCAAAGCGGCTTTCAACAACGACATGGTGTATATGGAAAAATACCTGGAGAATCCGCGCCACATCGAGATTCAGGTATTGGCCGACGGCCAGGGCAACGCCATCTATCTGGCCGAGCGCGACTGCTCCATGCAGCGCCGCCACCAGAAAGTGGTCGAAGAGGCGCCGGCGCCGGGCATCACCAGCGAAATGCGCCGCTACATCGGCGAGCGCTGCTCGAAAGCCTGTGTGGAAATCGGCTACCGCGGTGCGGGCACCTTCGAGTTCCTGTATGAAAACGGCGAGTTCTATTTCATCGAAATGAACACCCGTATTCAGGTAGAACACCCGGTTACCGAAATGATCACCGGCGTAGATCTGATCAAAGAGCAGCTGCGCATCGCTGCCGGTCAGCCGCTGTCGATCAAACAGGAAGAAGTGAAGATCCACGGCCACGCGGTAGAATGCCGCATCAACGCCGAAGATCCGAACACCTTCCTGCCGAGCCCGGGCAAGATCACCCGCTTCCACGCGCCAGGCGGTTTCGGCGTGCGTTGGGAATCTCATATCTACGCCGGTTATACCGTACCGCCGTACTATGACTCCATGATCGGCAAGCTGATCACCTTCGGCGAAAACCGTGACGTGGCGATTGCCCGCATGAAGAACGCCCTGGCTGAACTGATCATCGATGGCATCAAAACCAACGTTGAGCTGCAGCAGAAGATCATGAACGACGAAAACTTCCAGCACGGTGGCACCAACATCCACTATCTGGAGAAGAAGCTGGGTCTGCAGGAAACCTAAGGCAGCCACGCAGCATCGTCTGACGAAAGGCCGGTTAATCACCGGCCTTTTTCTTTGGCGCTGCCGCCAGTAACGGCTTGGCAAAACGCCGTCATGCCGTAAAATTCCCTACCTTTGATGAATCCATCACCGTAAACCTATGGGAGACACGGATGGACAAACGCTTTATTCAGGCGCACCGCGAAGCGCGCTGGGCGCTGGGGCTGACGCTGCTCTACCTGCTGGCCTGGGGGCTGGCGGCCTACCTGCCGGACAGCGCCATCGGCGTCACCGGCCTGCCGCACTGGTTCGAAATGGCCTGCCTGCTGGTCCCGCTGCTGTTCACCGGCCTGTGCTGGCTGATGGTGCGCACGGTGTTCCGCGACATTTCGCTGGAGGACAGCGATGCAAACTGAAGTGATCCTGCCGCTGGTCGCCTACCTGTTGCTGGTATTCGGCCTGTCGGTGTATGCCTACAGCCGCCGCCAGAGCGGGAATTTCCTCAGCGAATACTTTCTCGGCAACCGCTCGATGGGCGGCTTTGTGCTGGCGATGACCTTGACCGCCACCTACATCAGCGCCAGTTCGTTTATAGGCGGCCCCGGCGCCGCCTATAAATACGGCCTGGGCTGGGTGCTGCTGGCGATGATCCAGCTACCGGCGGTGTGGCTGTCGCTCGGCGTGCTGGGCAAGAAATTCGCCATCCTGGCGCGGCGCTACAACGCCATCACCCTCAATGACATGCTGTATGGCCGCTACCAAAGCCGCCTGCTGGTGTGGCTGGCCAGCCTCAGTCTGCTGGTGGCGTTCCTCGGCGCCATGACGGTGCAGTTTATCGGTGGCGCCCGCCTGCTGGAGACCGCCGCCGGCATTCCCTACGACACCGGCCTGCTGATCTTCGGCATCAGCATCGCGCTGTACACCGCCTTCGGCGGCTTCCGCGCCAGCGTGCTGAACGACGCCATGCAGGGGCTGGTGATGCTGCTCGGCACCGTACTGCTGCTGGTGGCGGTGATCCACTCCGCCGGTGGGTTGCACAGCGCGGTGGACAAGCTGCAGCAGATCGATCCGGCGCTAGTGTCGCCGCAGGGCGGCGATCAAATCCTCAGCCTGCCGTTTATGGCGTCGTTCTGGATCCTGGTGTGCTTCGGGGTGATCGGCCTGCCGCACACCGCCGTGCGCTGCATCTCTTACAAAGACAGCAAGGCGGTGCATCGCGGCATTCTGCTCGGCACCGTGGTGGTGGCGGTGCTGATGTTCGGCATGCACCTGGCCGGCGCGCTCGGCCGCGCGGTCTTGCCGGACCTCAAGATCCCCGATCAGGTGATCCCGACGCTGATGATCACCGTGCTGCCGCCGTACGCCGCCGGGATCTTTTTGGCGGCGCCGATGGCGGCGATCATGTCGACCATCAACGCCCAGCTGCTGCAATCCTCCGCCACCATCATCAAGGATCTCTACCTGGGCGTACGCCCACAGCAGATCCACAACGAGCGGTTGATCAAGCGCTTCTCCAGCCTGACCACGCTGATCCTCGGTCTGCTGGTGCTGCTGGCGGCCTGGCGGCCGCCTGAGATGATCATCTGGCTCAACCTGCTGGCTTTCGGCGGGCTGGAGGCGGTCTTCCTGTGGCCGCTGGTGCTGGGCCTGTATTGGGAACGCGCCAATGCTCAGGGAGCGCTTAGCTCAATGGTGTCGGGTGCGGTATGCTATACGCTATTGGCCAGCTTCAACCTGCAACCGGCGGGGCTGCATCCTATCGTGCCTTCGCTGTTGCTCAGCCTGTTGGCGTTTTATCTCGGTAACATCGTCGGCGAAAAGCGCCGGGCGGCGTCATCATTACCCTCTTAAAGAGAATTGCTATGCCTTGGATCCAACTCAAACTGAACACCACCGGCAGCCAGGCGGAAGACCTGAGCGACGCGCTGGTGGAAAGCGGCGCCGTGTCGGTGACCTTCCAGGACACCCACGACAACCCGGTGTTCGAACCGCTGCCGGGTGAAACCCTGCTGTGGGGCGATACCGACGTGATCGGCCTGTACGACGCCGAAACCGATATGGCCGAGGTGGTGGCGATGCTGGAACAGCACCCGCTGCTGGGCGCCGGTTTCCGCCACAAGATAGAACAGCTGGAAGACAAGGACTGGGAGCGCGAGTGGATGGACAACTTCCACCCGATGCGCTTCGGTGAGCGCTTGTGGATCTGCCCGAGCTGGCGCGACGTTCCCGATCCCGACGCGGTTAACGTGATGCTCGATCCGGGCCTGGCGTTCGGCACCGGCACCCACCCGACCACCGCGCTGTGTCTGCAGTGGCTGGACGGCCTCGATCTGGCCGGCAAAACCGTCATCGACTTCGGCTGCGGTTCCGGCATCCTGGCGATCGCCGCGCTGAAGCTGGGTGCGGCGCGCGCTATCGGCATCGACATCGATCCCCAGGCCATTCAGGCCAGCCGCGATAACGCACAGCGTAACGGCGTTTCAGAGCGTCTGGAGCTGTATCTGCCGAAAGACCAGCCGGCGGACCTGCTGGCGGACGTGGTGGTCGCCAACATCCTCGCCGGCCCGCTGCGCGAGCTGGCGCCGCTGATTGGTTGCCTGCCGAAGGCCGGCGGTCATCTGGGGCTGTCCGGCGTGCTGGCCAGCCAGGCGAGCAGCGTAGCGGAAGCCTACGAAGAGAAGTTCACGCTCGATCCGGTCGCCGAGCGCGAAGAGTGGTGCCGTATCACCGGCCGCCGCAAGTAAGCGTCACGGTCTATTGCCCCCTCATCCACCGGCCCTGCGCCGGTGGATTTTTTTGTCCGGCGATCGCCAGACGGACGAGACAAAATTTTATGCAATTTTTTGCCGTTCAACGACGGATCGCCCTGACAATGCGCCTTCCAGGCAGGCTATACCAGCAAAAATAGCGGGCGAATGCAGATAATATTCTGCACAAAGGCGAATATTTTGCCGCACACAAAATAAGCACTTTTCGTCAACTCATTGTAAAATATATATAATATTTTTATGAATCGCCGCGTAGCGCATTTTTCGCCCTAATACAGGGCCAATTGGTTAAAGTTTGGCCTTTCATCTCGACGCAAAAATGCGTAATATACGCGCCCTTGCGGACACAGTATGGTCACTCTTTGTCTATGCGCATTGGACACCACCAGCTTACTAATTGCCTGATTGCGGCCCCGATGGCCGGTATTACAGATCGCCCGTTCAGAACCCTCTGTCATGCAATGGGTGCTGGGATGGCTGTATCCGAAATGCTCTCCTCCAACCCGGAGGTGTGGCGGACGGATAAGTCGCGTCTGCGTATGGTGCATAGCGATGAACCAGGGATCCGCTCCGTGCAGATTGCCGGATGCGATCCTGATGATATGGCCGCCGCCGCGCGTATCAACGTGGCCAGCGGCGCGCAGATCATCGATATCAATATGGGATGCCCGGCCAAAAAAGTGAACCGGAAGCTTGCCGGGTCCGCTTTGTTGCAGTACCCGGATCTGGTTAAACGGATCCTCCACGCGGTGGTTGACGCAGTGGATGTGCCGGTAACGCTGAAGATTCGCACCGGCTGGGCGCCAGAGCATCGTAACTGTGTAGAGATTGCCCAACTGGCCGAAGACTGTGGTATTCAGGCCCTGACGATTCACGGCCGAACCCGCGCCTGTCTGTTTAACGGCAACGCGGAATACGACAGCATTCGGGCAGTTAAGCAGAGTGTTTCCATTCCGATTATCGCGAATGGGGATATTACTGACCCGCATAAAGCCAGAGCAGTGCTCGACTACACCGGGGCCGATGCCCTGATGATAGGCCGCGCTGCTCAGGGGAGACCCTGGATCTTCCGGGAAATCCAGCATTATCTGGACACTGGGGAGTTGCTGCCGCCGCTGCCGCTTGGCGAGGTGAAGCGCTTGTTGATTGGGCACATTCGGGAATTGCACGGCTTTTATGGCCAAGGCAAGGGATTCCGGATTGCTCGTAAGCACGTGTCCTGGTATCTCCAGGAACACGCTCCGAATGACCAGTTTCGGCGCACATTCAACGCCATAGAGGATGCCAGCGAACAGCTGGAGGCGTTGGAGGCATATTTCGAAAATCTTAGCGTAAAAAAAGAGCTGACAGAACTATGTTCGAACAACGCGTAAATTCTGACGTACTGACCGTTTCTACCGTTAACTCACAAGATCAGGTGACTCAAAAGCCTCTGCGTGACTCGGTTAAACAAGCACTGAAGAACTATTTTGCTCAACTGAACGGTCAAGACGTAAATGACCTGTATGAGCTGGTACTGGCTGAAGTTGAACAGCCACTGTTGGACATGGTGATGCAATACACCCGTGGCAACCAAACCCGCGCAGCCCTGATGATGGGCATCAACCGCGGCACGCTGCGCAAGAAGCTGAAAAAATACGGCATGAACTGATACTAGTCAGTTAACGTGTTGAAAAGGCGCTTTATCTCATTTGATAAGCGCCTTTTTCTTTGTCTGATTTATGCCTACATTGGCGGGGCTTTGCGCGGAATGCGCTTATCAATATATCCGGCAATGAAATAGCAAATACCCGCCACGGCCGCGACCATCACGGAGCGCTTCCACCCGTCCAACTCCACACCCAGGCTATCCAGCCCGCTCAACACCCCAAACACCAGCAGACCCAAGATAACCGATGCTCTGCCTGTCCAGGTTGGTGAGGGTGTAAATAAACGCCTTACCCAGTGGGATCTCATAGAGCTTCCTCCTTGCTTACGATTGAGTCGCCAATCGATGAAGAATACTCTCACGTTTTACTCGGGGCGACAAAGCGGGGGCATAGGCTCTGGTTTGCGGGCAATAAAAAAGGCCGCAGCGCGGCCCTTGGGGTAAAGCGGAGACCTTATTCGGTCGCTTTGTTCTTGAGGCTTTCCGCCCCTTGCTTGGTCTTGTCCCAAGCCTTCTCCGTACCCTGTTTGGTGGAGTGCCAGGCCTTTTGCGAGCCTTCGCTCACTTTGCTGCCGACGCTGTCGCTCTTGCCTTCGGCGGCGTGCTTGGCTTTCAGCTTCAGCTCTTCACCCTTGTCCTGAGACTGGTGCAGCTTTTCTTTGGCGGTATCCGCCCCTTTATGCGCCTCAGCGACGACCTCGTTGCTGGCGTGAGCGGCGGTGTCGGTCGCGGTTTCAGCAGCGAACACCGGGGAAGCGAGCAGCAGTGCAGACAAGGCAATGATTGATTTCTTCATAAGTCCCTCTTTTCTCAGATACGTGCCATTCGTCATGAAACAAGATGGCATGAAATGCCCCTTGAACGATTTAAGAATAGGACTAAAACCAAAAAAATCGATACAAAATTTTATTACCAACGGTTTTATTGATTTTTTATGCCACCAAGCAGTATGAGCGGGGAAAGCGCACGAAAAAGTTAAATTTTTCCTGTCACAAAACTATAATTTGTACGAATTTTTAACAAGCACCAACAGGGATGGATTCTATGGTTGCCGCGATCATTATCGGCATTTTTATCATCAGCTTCCTCTACGCACACTCCCGCGGCAAAGAGAAACAAAAGCTTACCCGCCAACTGTTCGATCACTCCACCTTTATGGGGCCGATCAACATGTTTATGACCGGCTTCTCCCGTTTGCCCGCCAAACAGCCCTATTTCGACGAAAAAGGCTTCCCGGAGCTACAGACGCTGACCGACAACTGGCAGGTGATCCGCGAGGAAGCCGTGCGCTTGCAGGATCACATCAAAAAGGCGCAGTCGCACAACGACGCCGGATTCAACACCTTCTTCAAACGCGGCTGGAAACGTTTTTATCTGAAGTGGTACAGCGACAGCCACCCTTCGGCGCAAACGCTGTGCCCGAAAACCGTCGAGCTGCTCAACCGCATCCCGTCGGTCAAGGCCGCGATGTTCGCCGAGCTGCCGCCCGGCAGCCATTTAGGTAAACACCGCGATCCTTACGCCGGCTCGGTGCGCTACCATCTGGGGTTGATGACGCCCAACGACGATCGCTGCTTCATCGAGGTCGATGGCGAGCAGCACAGTTGGCGCGACGGCGAGGCGGTGATCTTTGATGAAACCTACGTGCACTGGGCGCAGAACGCCACCGATCAGACGCGCATCATTCTGTTTTGCGACGTCGAACGGCCGATGAAATGGCGCTGGGCGCAGGCGGTCAACCACTGGGTCGGCGCCACGCTGATGTCGGCAGCCAGCTCGCCGAACGACGATCAGGACCGCACCGGCGGCATCAACCGCATCTTCAAGTACGTCAACGCAGTGCGCGATGCCGGCCAACGCCTGAAAGCGCGCAACCGCCGTGGTTACTACCTGCTGAAGTGGCTGGTGATCGTCGCTATTTTCGCCGCCATCATCCTCCCCAGCCTGTAAACCGTCGCCAATCGTCAACACAGGGGCAACGCGAATGAGAATATTCGCATGCCCCTCTTCCGCCACACCCCGTACCCTGTGTTAACATACACGTTCCTAGAGCCGCCTCCGCTGGCCAACAGCTATCCCTCCGAAGCCTGATAGCAGCGCAAACCGCCCTTCGAATGTAAATGTTTAGTCAATTATGGAATTCCGACTAAACCCTGGCCGTACCTGGGTGTCTGAGTAGTCGTATCGCTATCGAGTGGAACCTTTATATGCGTTACAGCTTGCTGCCCCTTTTAACGTATAAAAAGAGTTTCTATGAAATCAGCCAAAGCATTTCAACTGGCCTTGCTGCACCCGCGCTACTGGTTAACCTGGTTCGGCCTCGCCCTGCTGTTCCTGCTGGTCCAGCTCCCCTACCCGTTGCTCAATCGGCTGGGAGTGTGGATGGGGCGTACCTCGATGCGATTTCTCAAACGCCGCGTCACCATCACTCGTCGCAACCTCGAGCTGTGTTTCCCCGAGATGGACGAAGCGCAGCGCGAGCGCAAGGTGGTGGGCAACTTCGAATCGCTCGGCATGGGCCTGTTGGAAACCGGCATGGCCTGGTTCTGGTCGGATAAACGCGTCAAACGCTGGTTCAACGTCTCCGGCATCAACCACCTCAAAATGGCGCAGCGCGACGATCGCGGCGTGCTGGTGATCGGCGTGCACTTCATGTCGCTGGAACTGGGCGGCCGGGCAATGGGCCTGTGCCAGCCGATGATGGCGATGTACCGTCCGCACAACAATAAAGCGATGGAGTGGGCGCAGACCAAAGGCCGCATGCGTTCCAACAAGGCGATGATCGACCGCAAAGATCTGCGTGGCATGGTGCACGCGCTCAAGCGCGGCGAGGCGGTATGGTTCGCGCCGGATCAGGACTACGGCCCGCGCGGCAGCGTATTCGCCCCGCTGTTCGCCGTCGATCAGGCCGCTACCACCAGCGGCACCTTTATGCTGGCGCGCATGGCCAACCCGGCGCTGGTGCCGGTAGTGCTGATCCGCCGCGAAGGCGGCCGCGGCTACGACCTGCTGATCCAGCCGGCCCTGGAAGACTATCCACTCAGCGACGAACAGGCGGCGGCGGCTTACATGAACAAAGTGATCGAGAAAGAGATCATGCGAGCGCCGGAGCAATACATGTGGCTGCACCGCCGTTTCAAAACCCGACCGGCTGGTGCGCCCTCGCTGTACTGACCTTTTTTTTCAGCCCGGCCAATGCCGGGCTTTTTTGTGCGCCACCTTTAAAAAACGGCGGCTCGACACTCTACTTTCCTGTAATCTCCTTCTTTACCCGCACAGGAACGGAAATGATGAAAGCTCAAGTTCGCATTGCTCTGGTCGGTGATTACAACCCGCAAGCCGTGGCCCATCAGGCCATCCCCGTGGCGCTCCAGCTCACCGCCGCCCATCTCGATATTGACGTGCAGCCCCAGTGGCTACCGACCGAAACCTTGATCTCCCCCGAAACGCTGCAAAATTTCGACGCCATCTGGGTGGTGCCAGGCAGCCCGTATCGTTACGACGACGGCGCCTTTATGGCGATCCGTCATGCGCGGGAAAACGACGTGCCGTTCCTCGGCTCCTGCGGTGGTTTTCAATACGCCATCGTCGAATACGCCCGCAACGTGATGGGCTGGCACGACGCCGGCCATGCGGAAACCGACAGCGGTGGCCGGCTGGTGATCGCCCCGCTGAGTTGCTCGCTGGTGGAAAAAACCGGCGACATCGTTTTTCAGCCCGACACCCGCGTCGCACAGGCCTACGGCAGCCTGAACACCCATGAAGGCTACCACTGCAACTTTGGCGTGAATCCGGAATTCGTCGCCGATCTTGAGCGCTTCCCGCTGATCATCAGCGGCCACGACAGCGAAGGCGACGTGCGCGCCATCGAACTGCCGGGCCGGCGTTTTTACGTCGCCACGCTGTTCCAGTCGGAACGCGCCGCGCTGCGCGGCGAGCTTTCACCGCTGGTGGTGGAACTCGTCAAAACAGCCGCCAACGGGTAAAAAAAAGCCCTCCTGCGAGGGCTTCATTGACAAGCAACGCGGTCAGCGTCGGACGAGCGAATTCAGCACGGCGCTGATGCGCTCCCCTAAGCCGCGCCGGTTCACGGCTTCCGACATCATGGTGACATGATCGCCATCAACCAGGTTGACCGTCACCGCCGACGCCGGCAAATGCCCCTCCCAGCCGAGTGCCGAGCCGTCGCGGCGGTTGTAACCCGCCGGCTTGATGCGCTGCCAGTAGGCTTCCAGATCGTCGTTCAGCAAGCCGGGCATCTCCTCCACCGCTTTAAACAGGTGCAGATTAAGGCCGAGCGGCCGGATGACGCTGGCGCCGACCAGGGTCGCATAGTGATAACGCTTGCGCCATAACGCGGCTTCCTTCAGCGGATCGTCGAGGAAAGTGCTGATGCCCTGGCCGTGCAGCACCGCCAACGCCTCCTCCACCGACAGCGGCTGCAGGCGGGAGAACAGCGGCGCCTCCAGCGTCGGATGTTCCACCTCCAGCCAACTGAGGAATAGCTGTGTCGCATCGCGCATCGCCTGCTGCGGCCGCATAGTGTCGAGCAGGCCCACCAGCGCCACCTCTTCCCCCTCCGCCTGCAGCCGTTCCGCCACCATGTAGGTCAAGATCCCGCCCGAAGAGTAACCGAACAGATGATACGGCCCGCTGGCTTGCGCCTGCCGGATAACGCCGGCAACGATCTCCGCCATCGCCTCCATCGTTGCCGGCGGCGCGTCGGTCATCTCTGGCCACGGCACGGCATAAATCGGGAAGTCCGCATCGATCTCTTTGGCTATCTCATAAACATAGGAGTGATCGCCATAACCGGTCGGCATGAAGAAGACCGGCGGGCGCTGGCCGCTGCGGCGCGCCGGCAATGCCCTGAGCGGCTGTCCGCCCGTGCGCTGCTCGACATGCGCCGCCAGATCCGCCAGCACCGGGTGGTCAAAGATCGCCTGCACCTGCAGTGCGATCCCCCACTGCTGCGCCAGGCTGGCCTGACGGACCGCCAGCAGCGAATGGCCGCCCAGTTCGAAGAAGTTGTCGTGTCTGCCGATCTGCGGCAGCCCCAGCAACTCCGCCCACGCCTGCGCCAACAGCGTCTCGGTATCGCCGCGCGGCGCTTCGTAGGCTTCGCCTGCGGCGGCGGCCATCTCCGGCGCCGGCAGAGCCCGCCGATCAATCTTGCCGTTTGGCGTCAGCGGCATCGCCGCCAGCCAGACAAAGGCCGCAGGTAGCATATAGTCCGGCAGCTGCGCCGCCAGGTGCTGACGCAGCTCACCGGCCAACCCGTCGCTCGCCACATTCTCACGCACGCTGATCCAGGCGATCAACCGCGTATCCGCACCGACGCAGCAGACATCGACCACCGCTTCGTTCACCGCCGGGTGCGCCGCCAGGCGCGCCTCTATCTCTCCCATCTCGATACGGAAGCCGCGAATTTTCACCTGACGATCGTTGCGTCGCTGATACTCGAGGTTGCCGTCCGCCCGGTAACGCACCAGATCGCCGGTACGATACATGCGCCCGCCCGGGTTAAACGGATCGTTCAGGAAACGTTCCGCGGTCAGTTCCGGCCGGTTGAGGTACCCCAGCGCCACGCCGACGCCGCCGATATACAGCTCGCCAATCACGCCCAGCGGCGCCGGTCGGCCGCGCGCATCCAGCACATAGGCGCGGGTGTTGCCGATCGGTTTACCGATCGGCAAACGCATGGCGCCTTGCACCTCGGCAATCGCCGCCGTCGTGGCGAAGGTCGTCGCTTCCGTCGGCCCATAGGCATGGATCAGCTGTACCGGCCCCGCTTCCTGCAGCAGGCGTTCGAAGGCGCTCGGCTCCTCCTTTTCCCCACCGCAGATCAGATAGCGCAGCTGGGCGAGCGTCGCGCCCATGCTGTACACATACTGATTGAACAACGCGGTCGTCAGGAACAGCGTCGTCACGCGATGCTGCGTCAATGCGGCGCTCAAGCGCGCCGCATCCATCACGGTTTCCGCCGGGATCACCACCAGTTCGCCGCCGTTCAACAGCGCCGCCCACACCTCCATCGTCGCGGCGTCGAAGGCCGGGTTAGCGGCATAAGCCACCCGTTCGGTCGCATCGAACGCCGCATAACGGTTGTTGATCACCAACCGAGTGATGCCCTGGTGCGGCGTCATCACACCTTTAGGCAGCCCTGTGGAGCCGGACGTGTACATGATGTATGCCACCTCAGCGCTCGACAGCGCCGGGTCGTTCTCGTCACCGCCGGAGATTGCCGGCCGCAGCAGCGGCAAGGTATCCCCGTCCGTCGCTTCACCGACGATAAGGCGCGCGCCGCTGTCCTCCAGGATCCACTGCTGACGCGCCGCCGGCAGCTGCGGGTCGATAGGTACATACACCGCGCCGGCCTTGAAGATCGCCAGCTGCGTCGCCACCAGATCGATGCTGCGCGTCAGACGCGTCGCCACGCGTTCGCCCGGTTGAATGCCGTGGGCGATCAGAGCATGCGCCAGCCGGTTAGCCTGGGCATTCAACGCCGCATAGCCGATCCGACGGTCGCCTTGCACGATCGCGACAGCCTGCGGCGCACGCTGCGCCTGGCGTTCAAACAGCTGATGCACGCAAAGCTCTGCCGGATAAGGCGCCGTCGTCTGATTCCATTCCTCCAGCAGCAGCCGGCGCTCAGACGGCGGCAGGATCTCCAGCTCGCTCGCCGGCAGGGTCGGCTGGCTTTCCAACGCCTGCGCCAATGAGGCCAGCGCCTGTTGCATATAGCCGCAGATCCTCGCCGCCGGCACCGGTTCGCTGACCTGCGCCGTCAGCCCCAGAGAGTCGCCGCCGTCTTCCACCGACAGGACGAACGGATAGTTGGTGCGCTCCTGCGCGCTCAACAGCGTCATGCCTTCCGGCAACACCAGCTCGCTGCCGTTGTTGTGGCGATAGTTGAGCAACGCGCTGAACAGCGGCATCCCCGCCGCCACGCCGCTGCAGCGCTGCGCCAGCGCCAGCGGCGCGTGCTCATGCTGCAGCAACCCGCTCAGCCGCGCGTGGGCCTGGCGCGCCGCCGTCGCCACATCGTCATCGCCGATGTCGAGGCGCAGCGGCAAGGTATTGATAAACAGCCCCATCGCTCGCTCGGCGCCTTCCCCCGCCTGCATGCGTCCCAGCAGCACGGTACCGAACACCACGCGGTCGTGGCCGCTGGTGCGGGCCAAGACCTGCGCCCAGGCCAAATGGCACAGGCTGGCCAGGCTCACGCCCAACCGTTTGGCCTGATGCCGCAGACGTTCGTTCAGCGCCTTGTCGATAGGCTGGTGCGCCGTGGTGACGCCCTTGCCATCGCCGCGCACGTTGCCGAGCCCGAACGGCAGCACCGGCTCTTCGATGTCCGCCAGCATGGCGCGGAAGAAGGTTTCATGTTCTTGCGCGCTGACGCTCAAACGCGCCTGCGCCACCGCATTGCGGAACGGCGGCGCGGCGCCCAGCTCGGCGCCTTTGCCGGCGAGGATCGCGGCGATCTCTTCTTCGATCAATGCCGCCGTGGAATGATCCCCCACCAAATGATGCCATTGCTGCAGCATCCACCAACTGCCATCGCTATCTTGCGCCACCACGACGTTCAGCAGCGGCGCACGGCTGAGATCCAGACGCGCATGCTGCGGATCGAAGCGCGCCAGCAGTTGATCGCCAATCGCCTCCTGCGCCGGATCGAGCGTCAGCTCAGTCCACGGCAGCGCGGCGGCGCGCCAAACGACCTGTACCGGCTCGCGGATCGCCTCACTGATGAACGCCGTGCGCAGAATATCGTGGCGATCGATCACCTGTTGCATCGCGGCCCGCCAACGATCCAGACGCTCGCGGTTCTCAAAGCGCAACAGCGTAGACAGCAGGTACGGATCGCCCCGTTCCGCCAACAGGTGGTGGAACAGAATCCCCTCCTGCAACGGTGACAACGCATAGATATCCTGCACGTTGGCCACCCCGCCCGGCACGCGCGCCACGATGCTGTCGATCTCAACCTGGTTCAGCGAGGCCAGCGGCAGCAACTCAGGCGTGATGCGCGCGCTATCCGGCCGCAGCAGGTTCTCGGGGATCTCGATTTCGCAGCGCGCCTCCAGCGCCTCCGCCAGCGAGGCCAGCGTCGGGGCGGTAAACAGCGTTTGCACGTTCGCCGTCAGGCCGCAGCGACGCAGCTCCGCGATCAGTTTCACCGCCAGCAGCGAATGCCCGCCCAACTCGAAGAAATTGTCATGTCGGGCGACATTCGGCAGACCGAGCAATTCGCCCCAGATCGCCGCCAACAGGGTTTCCGTGTCGCCCTGAGGCGCTTCATGGCCCACGCGCGCAAAATCGCCGGCCTGTGGCGTCGGCAACGCGCGGCGATCCACTTTACCATTCGGGGTCAACGGCAAGTCGGCAAGCATCAGACAGGCCGCCGGCACCATGTAGTCCGGCAGCTGCGCCGCCAAATGCCGCCGCAGCTCGTCGGTCAGATCGCGGCCCTCGGCCTCGGCTTGCGGCACGATCCAGGCGATCAACGCAGGATGCGCACCGCGCACGTCAACCACCGCTTCGCGCACCGCCGGGTGCGTTTCCAGCAGGACTTCAATCTCGCTGCACTCGATGCGGAAGCCGCGGATCTTCACCTGCTGATCGTTGCGTCCGCAGTAATCGAGGTTGCCGTCCGGCAGATAGCGCGCTAAATCGCCGGTGCGATACATGCGGCCTCCCTCGTTAAACGGATCCGCCAGGAAACGCTCGGCCGTGAGGTCTTCGCGATTCAGGTAACCCAGCGCCACGCCCACGCCGCCGATATACAGCTCGCCGATCGCGCCCAGCGGCACCGGCTGGCGATGTTCGTCCAGCAGATACACCCGCGTATTACCGATCGGCCGGCCAATCGGCAAACGGTGCCGCCCCGCCGCCACGGTGATGCGCGCCGAGGTAGCGGCAGTGGTGGCTTCCGTCGGGCCGTATCCGTTGATCAGCTGCACCCGGCCCCCCTCCTTCAGCACCCGGGTATAGGCATGAGGATCCGCCGCTTCGCCGCCGCTGATCAGGTATTTCAGCCCCGCTAACGTCGCGGGAATGCTGTGCGCATGCTGATTGAACAGCGAGGTCGGCAGCACCAGCACCGTAATCGCCTGGCGCGTCAGCAAATCGGCGAACGCCGAGGCGTCCAGCAAGACCGCCGGCGGCACTACCACCAGCGCGGCGCCGTTCAGCAAGGCTCCCCAAACTTCCAGCGTCGCCGGATCGAACGCCGGGTTGATGGCGAAAGCGATACGATCCGAGTCGCTGAACTCCGCATAACCGTTATTGATCACCAGTCGGTTGATCCCCTGATGCGGCACCATCACGCCTTTCGGCTTACCGGTTGAGCCGGAGGTGTACATGATGTAGGCCAGATCCAGACTGTTGCTCGCCAATATCGGCGCGCCGGACAGCAGGTCCGCGTCATCGCTTTGAGGCAGACGAGCGACGCCGACGCCGATCTGCGCGTCGTCCTCGCCGCCATTCAGCAACAGTACTGCACCGCTGTCGGCGATGATCCAGTTCTGGCGGCCGGCCGGCAGCTGCGGATCAACCGGCACATAGGCAGCACCGGCCTTAAGGATCGCCAATTGGGCGATCACCAGGGCGGCGCTGCGCTCAAACCGGACCGCCACGCGCTGGCCGGGCTCCACGCCCGCCTTAATCAGGCGCCAGGCCAGCCGATTGGCGTGCTCCGCCAACTGCGCGTAGCAGATAAGCTGCTCGCCATCGACCAACGCCGTCGCCTGCGGCGTGCGCCGCGCCTGCTCGTCGAACAGTTGATGCACGCACGCCTGCGCCGGATACGCCCGCTCGGTGCGGTTCCACTCGTGCAGCAGCAGCTGGCGTTCGGCCGCAGGCAGCAGATCGACGCGCGCCGCCGGCTGGTCAAGATCCGCCGCCATCGCTCGCAGCGCCTGCTGCAGATACGCGCCGTAGCGCACCGCCGTCTCGCGATCGAACAAGGCGCTGGCGTAGTTCAACGAGCCGACAATGCCGCTGCCGCTTTCCGCCAACTCGAGCGTCATGTCGAATTTCGCGACGTCATAGCTCAGCCCGGCATCCGTCGTTTGCAGGCCCGGCAATGCGATATCGCGCACCGAGCCGTCCTGCCAGGCCAGCATCACCTGGAACAGCGGCGTCGCGTCCAGCTGGCGCGGCGGATTCACCACCTCCACCACCTGTTCAAACGGCAGATCGCCGTTTTCCCGCGCCGCCAATACCGTCTCGCGCACGCGTTCGAGCAAGATTTTCAGCGTCGGCTCACCGCGCAGATCGACATGCATCGCCAGCGTGCTAACGAAGAAGCCGGCCAGCGGTTCGATTTCCAGCCTGCTGCGGTTGGCCTCCGGGGTACCAATCACCACCTGCGGTTGGCCGGCCATGCGGGACAACACCAAACTCCAGGCGGCCAGCACCGTCATGAACAGCGTGCCGCCGTATTGGCGGCTCAACCGCCGCAGCGCGTCGGTGAGCGCCGCGTCGATAACCAGAGGCACCTCGCCGCCGGCGAACGACTGCATCGCCGGACGCTGCCGATCGGTCGGCAGCGTCAGCAGCGCCGGCGCATCGCCCAGCGTCTGGCGCCAGAACGCCGCCTGCTCGGCCAACCGTTCCTGCGTCAGCCACTGGCGCTGCCAAACGGCATAATCGACATAGTGCACCGCCAGCGGCGGCAGTGGAGACGGTTCACCGCGTTGGAAGGCGCCATACAATGCGCTCAACTCCCGCATCAGGATCCCGGTAGACCAGCCGTCGGAAACGATATGGTGGCAGGTCAGCAGGAACAGATGCCGCCGCTCGCTCACTTGTAGCAAGCTGGCCCGCACCAGCGGCCCCCGTTCCAGATCGAACGGCGCTTTCATCGCCGTCTCGGCCAGCGCGTGCAAACGTTGCTCCGCATGACGCTCGCCGCACAAGTCGTGATGTGCCAGCGGCATGGCCGCCTCCGGTAAGATCCGCACCTGAGGTTGCCCATCCTGGCAAACAAACACGCTGCGCAAGGCTTCGTGGCGGGCATACAGCGCGTCGAGGCTGCGCTGGAACGCCGGCGCATCCAGGTCGCCGTCAAGGCGCAACGCCAGCGGGATATGGTAAGTCTCGCCGATCCCGCCCATTTGGCTCAGGAACCACAGCCGCTGCTGGGCAAACGACAACGGCAATGCGTCGTGACGTGGGGTCGGCACGATGGCCGTCGGCTGCGCCGCCCCCTCCCGTTCCAGCCACTGCGCCAGCGCCTGCAACACCGGCGCAGCGAACAGCGCCGACAGCGGCAGCCGCCAGCCGGCCTGCTGTACCCGATTGGCCAACTGTACCGCCAGCAGCGAATGTCCGCCCAGAGCGAAGAAATCATCATGACGACCTACGCGTTCAACATTCAGCAACTGACGCCAAATGGACGCCAGCAGGCGTTCTCGTTCATTGGCCGGCGCTTCATAAACGGCGCGCGCGGCGGCCCCCAGCTCAGGCGCCGGCAGCGCGCGTTTGTCCAGTTTGCCGTTGGTGGTCAGCGGCAACGCGTCCAGCCACACAAAGGCCGTCGGCACCATATAGTCCGGCAGACGGCCGGCCAGATGCTGGCGCAGCCGCAGCGCCAGCGTTTCCCGATCTCCCCCTTCGCCCGGCACCGCCCAGGCCACCAAACGTTTGTCGCCGCCGTTGTCCTGCCAGGCGTCAACCGCCACGCTGCGGACCTCAGGATGGTCCAGCAGCGCCGCCTCCACCTCACCGCACTCAATGCGGAAACCGCGAATTTTCACCTGCTGGTCGTTGCGCCCCAGGTACTCCAGCTCACCGTTCGGCAGATAGCGCGCCAGATCGCCGGCGCGATACATCCGTTCTCCCGCCACGAAAGGATCGTCGAGGAAACGTTGCGCATTCAGCTCCGGCCGATTCAGGTAGCCGCGCGCCACGCCCAGCCCGCCGACATACAGCTCACCCACTGCGCCCTGCGCCACCGGCTGACCGTGTTCGTCAAGCAGATACAGGCGCAGATCCGGGATGCGGCGGCCGATCGGGCTGCCGCTGCCGGTGATGTCCGCAGGAGACATTTCCCGGTAGGTGACGTGCACCGTCGTTTCCGTTATGCCGTACATATTGATTAACCGCGGCGCGTCCGGCCGATTACGGGCATACCACGGCGCCAGATCGGCCGGATTCAGCATTTCGCCGCCGAAGACGATGTAGCGCAGCCGATGCGGCGTGTTGTCCTGAGCTTGAATGAACGCTTTAAAGGCGCTTGGCGTCTGATTCAGCACCGTCACGCCCTGGTGACAAACCAACTGATAGAACGCGGGGGCAGAGCGCGCCGTTTCCTGCGGCACGATCACCAACCGGCCGCCGTGGCGCCACGCGCCCCAGATTTCCCATACCGAGAAATCGAAGGCGAACGAGTGGAACAGACACCAGACATCCCCGGCGTCAAAGCCGAAACCGGCGTCGGTCGCGGTAAACAGGCGCTCAACCTGACGGTGTTCCACCATCACGCCTTTCGGCTTACCGGTCGATCCGGAGGTATAGATCACATAGGCCAGATTGGCCGCCGTCAGCCCCGCAACCTGCGGATTGGCGGCCTCGGTGCCCCAGTCTTCCTCCAGCGCCATCGTCGGCACATCAGCCCCACTCAGCGCCGAACGCCCTGCGGCGTCGGCCAGCAGCAACACCGGCCGGGCATCGTGTAAAATGTACTCCAGACGTTCGCCGGTATAAGCCGGATCGAGCGGCACATAGGCGCCGCCCGCTTTCAGGATCGCCAGCAACCCGACCAACATCGGCGTGCTGCGCTCCGCACACAGCGCCACCAGACGATCGGGCCCGACGCCGCGCGCGATCAACACCTGCGCCAACGCGTTGGCTCGTTCATTGAGCGCCCGATAGCTGAGGCGTTCTTCTCCGCACACCGCGGCGATCGCCTCTGGCGTGCGCAGCGCCAGCCGCTCCAGGTGATGGTGCGGGCAGAGATCCGCCTGCGGTTCGTCCGGCGTCCGGTTCCAGCCATGCAACAACCGCTGCCGTTCGTTCTGCGGCAACAGCGCAAGCTGCGAAACCGGCTGCGGCGCCGCCAACGCGATGCTCTGCAACACCTGGCGCAGATAGATCCCGTAGCGCTCGGCGGTTTCACGATCGAACAGCGCCGTGGCGTAATACAGCGAACCGGCGATCTCTTCGCCGATCTCGGTCAGATCCAGCGTCATGTCATATTTCGCCGCGGCATAGCCGGCATCGATCGCTTCCGCCTGCAGCCCCGGCAGGCCGATGTCGTGCACCGAACCGTCCTGCCAGCTCAGCATCACCTGGAACAACGGAGTATGGCCACGATGACGCGGCGGGTTCACCTGTTCAACCACCTGCTCGAAAGGCAGATCGCCATGATCGCGCGCCGCCAGCAGCGTATCGCGCACGCGCAGCGCCAACGTCGACAAATCCGGATCGTCGGACAGATCGATGCGCAGCGCCAAGGTGCTGACGAAGAAGCCGATCATCGGTTCCGTTTCCAGCCGGCGACGGTTGGCCTCCGGCGTGCCGATCACAAGATCGCGCTGCCCCGACAAACGGGACAGCACGACGCTCCACGCCGTCAACAGCGTGATGAACAGCGTGCATCCCTGACGCAGGCTGAATTGCCTCAGCGCTGCTGTCAGTTCGGCATCGAGCGAGACGGCCACCCGATCCCCGGCGAATGACTGCACCGCCGGGCGCGGACGGTCGGTCGGCAGCGTCAACAGCGCTGGCGCATCGCCCAACGTCTGGTGCCAATAATCGGCCTGCTTCGACAAGCGCGCCGGCTGCAGCCATTGCCGCTGCCAGTGGGCGTAATCCGCGTATTGCAACGCCAGCGGCGGCAGCGGCGATGGTTCGCCGCGACACAACGCGCCATACAACGCACCCAGCTCCCGCAGCAATATGCCGTTCGACCAACCATCGGAAATGATGTGGTGGCAGGTCAACGCGAACAGCTGTTCCTCGTCGCTCAGCCGGATAAGGCTGGCGCGCAACAGCGGGCCCCCGGCCAGATCAAAGGGCGCCGCAGCCTCTTCCCGTATCAGCATGGCGGCGCGCGCCTGCGCATCCGCGACGCCGCGCAGATCGTGGATTGTCAGCGGCAAACCGGCGATCGGCAAAATGAGCGCCTGCGGCTGGCCGTCGCGGCTGATAAAGACGGTGCGCAACGCGTCGTGGCGCGCATAAAGCGCGTCGAGGCTGCTCTGCCAGGCGGCCAGATTCAGCGGCCCACGCAACCGCAGCGCCAGCGGCATGTGGTAAATTTCGCTCATGCCGTCCAGTTGGGTCAGGAACCACAGGCGCTGCTGAGCGAACGACAGCGGTAAGGCCGCATCGCGCGGCGCAGGCAGAATCGGCGGCAGGCTTTCCGCCTGCGTGATCTGGCGCGCCAGCGCCTGCAGGACCGGGTTGGCGAACAGCGCCTGCAGCGACAGCGGCAACCCGCTTTGCTGCAGGCGGTTGGCCAAACGCACCGCCAACAACGAATGGCCGCCCAGGGCGAAGAAGCTGTCGTTGCGGCCAACCTGATCCACGCCCAGCAGTTCTTCCCACAGCGCAGCCAGACGCTGCTCGACGTCCCCCAGCGGCGCCTCGTAGGCTTCACGACGATAGGCCTCGCCCGACGGGTCGGGCAATGCGCGGCGATCGAGCTTGCCGTTTGGTGACAGCGGCAGCGCCTCCAGCAGCACGCAAGCGGCTGGCACCATGTAATCCGGCAGTTTGTCGGCCAAATGCCGGCGCAGCACCTCCGCCAGCGACGCCTCATCGGCACCTGGCTGCGGCACCACCCAGGCGATCAGGCGTTTCTCACCGCCGTCGCCGCCGCGCGCATCCACCACGGCTTCGCGCACCTGCGGATGCGCGGCCAGCGCCGCCTCTATCTCGCCGCATTCGATACGGAAACCGCGGATCTTCACCTGCTGATCGTTGCGGCCCAGATACTCGATATTGCCGTCCGGCAGGTAGCGGGCCACGTCGCCGGTGCGGTACATGCGGCCGCCGTGGCCGGCATCGAACGGATCGGCCAGGAAGCGCTCCGCCGTCAGTTCAGGCCGGTTGAAATAGCCGCGCGCTACCTGGATGCCGCCGATATACAGCTCGCCAACCGCCCCCAGCGGCACCGGCTGCCCTTGTTCATCGAGCAGATAGATCCGCGTATTGGCCACCGGCCGCCCAATGGGCACCGACACCAGCCCGGGTTGGCGGGTGCAGTGCCAAGCGGTCACGTCCACCGCCGCTTCGGTCGGACCATAGAGGTTATGCAACTCGACATGCGGCATCTGGCGGTAGAACTCCGCCACCAGCGAGGCGGGCAGCGCCTCGCCGCTGCACATGACGCGCACCACCTGCCCACAGCGGCGGCTCGCGCCTTCATACAGCAGGAAGCTTTGCAGCATCGACGGCACAAAGTGCAGCGTTGTCACGCCATACTGTTCAATGGCGCGGCTCAGGTACTCCGGATCCTTGTGGCCTTCCGGGCGCGCCATCACCAGGCGCGCGCCATACATCAACGGCCAGAAGAATTCCCACACCGAGACGTCGAAGCCGAACGGCGTTTTCTGCAGCACCGTATCCGCCGGCGTCAACCCATAAGCCTGCTGCATCCAGATCAGGCGGTTAACGATGCCGCGATGCTCATTCATCGCGCCTTTCGGTTTTCCGGTCGAGCCGGAGGTATAAATCACGTAAGCCAAATGATTGGGCTGCGCGCGCGGCGCCGGGTTATCGGCGTTCAGATCGTCCGGCAACGGTTCATCCAGCGCCAGCAGCGGCACCGCGTGTTCGCCCAGCGCCGCGCGGCCGGCGGCGTCCGCCAGCAGCAGCACCGGATCGGCGTCCTGCAGGATATATTGCAGACGTTCGCCCGGATAAGCCGGATCCAGAGGCACATAGGCGCCGCCGGCCTTGAGGATGCCGAACAATGCCGTCACCATCGCCAGGCTGCGCTCAGCGCACACCGCCACCCGGCAATCCGGCCCGACGCCGCGCTGCATCAGCGCGTGCGCCAGGCGATTGGCCTGCGCGTTCAGTTGGGCGTAGCTCAGTTCGGCGTCGCCGCAAACCAGCGCCACGGCGTCCGGCGTGCGGCGCACCTGCGCTTCAAATAGCCCATGCAGGCAAACGTCCTGCGGATAAGGCTGTGCCGTTGCGTTCCAACCATTGATCAGCAAGGCGTACTCGTCGTCCGGCAGAATCGACAGTTCACGCACCGGCATTTCCGGCGTGTGTTCCAGCGCATTCACCAGAGCGGTCAACGCCTGTTGCATATAGCGGCACACCCGCGAGGCTTCAATGGGGTCGATGACCTGCGCCGTCAACGCCAGCGAATCCATGCCGTCGTCCACCGACAGCACGAACGGGTAGTTGGTGCGTTCGTCCGCGCCGATCAGGCTGACCCCTTCCGGCAGTGCCAAGGCTTCCCCGTCGTTGTGGCGGTAGTTCAGCAGCGCACTGAACAGCGGCGCACCGCTTTTCACGCCGCTGCAGCGCTGCGCCAACGCCAGCGAGGCGTGCTCATGCGCCAGCAAGCCGCTCAGGCGCGCATGCGCCTGCCGCACCGACGCCTCAACGCTGCGCCCGTCCATATCCAGCCGCAGCGGCAGCGTATTGATGAATAACCCCAGCGCCCGGTCGGCGCCTTCGCCCGATTCCATGCGGCCCAGCAGCACCGTGCCGAACACCACGGCATCACGCCCGCTGGTGCGCGCCAACACCTGCGCCCAGGCCAGATGGCACAGGCTGGCCAGGCTGACGCCCAGCCGCTTCGCCTGTCGACGCAGGTCGGCATTCAGCGCAGGCGCCAGCGCCAGACGGCCGGTATTGGCGCACTGTCCGTCGCCGTGTACGTTGCCGAGCCCGAACGGCAGTACCGGTTCATCGATGTCCGCCAGCATGCCGCGGAAGAAACGCTCATGTTCCTGTTCGCTGAGCCCCAAACGCGCTTGCGCCACCGCATTGCGGAACGGCTGCGCGCAGCCCAGCGTATCGCCTCGCCCGGCCAGAATGGCGTTGACTTCTTCTCCCATCATCGCCAGCGTCGAGTGGTCGCCAATCAGGTGGTGCCACTGCTGCAAGACGTACCAGCTGCCGTCGCTCTCTTCGGCGATAACGTAATACAGCAGCGGTGCCCGCGTCAGATCCTGCCGGATCCGTCGGGGGTCGAAGCGCGCTTCCAGCTGACGGCCGACCGGCCCCTCGGCCGGATCCAGCGCCAGCTCGATCACCGCTAAACGCGCCCGACGCCAGACGACCTGTACCGGTTCGGACAGCCCCGCACCGACAAAGGCCGTGCGCAAAATGTCATGACGCTCCACCACCTGCTGCATCGCCGCCAGCCAGCGATCGAAACGCGCCCGGCTGTCGAAACGCAGCAGTGCCGACAGCAGGTAGGGGTCGCCCTCTTCCGCCAGCATGTGGTGGAACAAGATCCCTTCCTGCAACGGGGAAAGGGCGTAGATATCCTGTACGTTGTCGATGCCCCCCTCCACACCGTCGACGATCTGATCGATCTCCGCCTGAGTCAGATCGGCCAGCGGCAACATCTGCGGCGTGATTGCACGGCAGCCCGGCGCAATCACGTTTTCCGGCACCTGAATCCGCTGCTGCGACACCAGCGTTTGCGCCAGAGCCGACAGCGTTGGCGTGGAGAACAGCGCCTGAACGCTCGCCGACAGCCCGGCCTGGCGCAGCTGCGCCATCAGCTTCACCGCCAGCAGCGAATGGCCGCCCAACTCGAAGAAGTTGTCGTGACGCCCCACGCGTTCAACGCTCAGCAACCCCTGCCAAATCTGAGCCAGCAGCGTTTCGGTTTCCCCCTGTGGCTCGACATAGGCTTCGCGCATGGCGGCATCCGGCGCCGGTACCGGCAACGCGCGCCGATCCAGTTTGCCGTTCGGCGACAGCGGCAGCGCCTCCAGCCACACAAAGGCCGTCGGCACCATATAATCCGGCAACGTTGTAGCGAGTGCCCGGCGCAACGTCTGCGCCAGCGCCTCACGCTCCGCCTCCGGCTGCGGCACGATCCAGGCCACCAGACGTTTGTCGCCTTCGCCATCCGTGAGCGCATCCACCACCGCGTCGCGCACGGCGGCATGCATAGCCAGCTGCGACTCGATTTCACCGCATTCAATGCGGAAGCCGCGAATTTTTACCTGCAGATCGTTGCGGCCCAGATACTCCAGGCTGCCATCCGGCATATAGCGCGCCAGATCGCCGGTGCGGTACATGCGGTCGCCCGGCACGAAAGGATCGGCCAGGAAACGCTCCGCCGTCAGCGCCGGCTGGTTCAGGTAACCGCGCGCCACCTGCGCGCCGCCGATATACAGTTCACCCACGGCGCCCAGCGGCACCGGCTGGCCATCGTCATCCAGCAAGTACGCCCGGCCGTTGGCGATAGGCCGGCCGATAGACGGCATCGCCGTACCGACCGCCGGCTCGCCCGAAGTCGCTACCACGGTCGTCTCCGTCGGCCCATAGTTATTCACAATGGTTACACCAGGCGGCGCCGGCAGCGGCCAGCGGCGAATGCTGTCGCCGCCGATCAGCAGCATCCGCAGATCGGCAGGCATCTCGCCCATCAGTGCGATCTCAGCCAGCGGCGTCACCATAAACCCGACCTGCACACCGCTGCCGCGCCACCATTGCAGCAGCGCTTCGCCATTGCCCGCCGCCTCTGCCGGCGGCAGCAGCAGCGTCGCCCCCTGCGTCAACGTCGGCCAGATTTCCCAAACGCTGGCGTCAAAACCCAACCCGGCCATGCTGGTCGTTCGCTCACCAGCCTGCAAACCGGTCGCTTCGCAGTGCCACATGATCAGGTTGATCAGGTGCGCCTGCTCCACCATTACCCCTTTCGGTTTGCCGGTCGAGCCCGAGGTGTAAACCACATACGCCAGGCTGCCTGGCTGCGCGCGCGGCGGCAGGTCGTGATCCTGCTCTGGCAGCGCGTCTTCCAGCGCCAACAACGGCGCTGCTACCGCCCCCAGCGCGGCGCGGCCGGTACTATCCGCCAACAGCAGCGCCGGCGCGCAGTCCTGCACGATATAGTGCAGACGCTCAGCGGGATAAGCCGGATCCAGCGGCACATAGGCGCCGCCGGCTTTCAGGATCGCCAGCAGTGCGACGATCATCTCCGGGCTGCGCGCGGCGCAGACCGCTACGCGGCTTTCCGGCCCTACGCCGCGTGCCGTCAGGTAATGCGCCAGCCGGTTGGCGCGCGCGTTCAATTCCGCATAGCTCAGCGACATCGCCCCCTGAGACAGCGCCGGCACCGTCGGCGTACGCCGCGCCTGCGCTTCAAACAGGGCCGACACGCTCGACGCCTGCGGGAAAGCCCGGTGCGTGCGGTTGCGCACGTTGAGCAATAGCTCTCGCTCCGCCTGGCTCAGTAAACGATCGCCTCGCACCGGCGCATTCGGCGCCGCAGCGGCCTGCCGGAGCAGCAATAGCAGATGCTGCGCGGCACGCAGCATCTGCTCGTCCCCCACCGCGGCGCTGTCGTACACCCAACGGAAAGCGGCGTTGCTTTCACAGATTTGCAGCACTGCCCGAGCGCCGGAGCGTTTCACCGCCGCTGCGCCCTCCTGACTGTCGTCGAATCCCGGCGAGGTGTCGCGGCGCAATAGCGTCACGACGGTTGACCAGGCGCGCGAACGCGTGTCCAGGCCGAGCAATGCCGGATGGTAGGCGCGACGCGCGCGCGCCTGCTGCCATTCGCGTCGCATCTGCACCTGCGCCTCGGCGAAACCCAGCGTCGGATTCAGCGAGATCTGCAGCGGCAGTGTCCAAACCTGGCCCGGTTCGCCGATGACGTCGTCCGTCGCGTTCAGCCAGCCAAGTTGGAAATCACTTTCGCCGCCCATCAATCCCAGATACAGCGCCAGCCCGGTCAACACCGCTTCAACCTCGATCTTGCCCGCGTGTTGCCAGGCCGTAGCCTGCCATGCCGGCCGGGCTTCGCGCTGCCAGGCCACCGGGAACGCCGCCGGGGCAAACTGCGCCAATCGCGGTTGCCAGAAGGCCGCATGATGCCCACCGGCCGCCTGTCGCTCCTCCAATCGTTTCGCCTGCGAAGGATCAAGCAACGGTAACGGCTCGCCCGCCGTCAAACCGTGCAGCTGCGCCAGCGCTTCCCCCGCCGTCAGCTCGCCTTCGGCGGTGAACCAACCCCCGATCCGCACCGCCCCTTCCGCCGTGGCGATATTCCAACCCGCATCGTCGACGCAGAGCAGCGTACCGGGTGGCGCATTGTCGGCGTCAGGCAGCATTTCCAGGCGCCCAACGCCCAGCGCCCGGTCGGCCAACAGGATTTTCAGCGGGCAATTCCCCGCAGGATGGCCGAGTGACGTCGCGAGGCGCACCAGCTCAGCAGCAGGGCGATCCCAGCGGATGAAGCCGGCGGCCGGCGGCAGTCGACGGAGATCATAGAAACTGCCGCTGACGTCCGCTTCAGGCTGCGCAGAGATCTGTTGCATCACCTGGGCAATGCTGCCTTCAGGTTGTTCAGAGAGGAGCCGCAGAATAAATTGGAAACGCCGTTGTAAACTCTCAAGCTGGCTTAATGAATGGGCATGCGGCGCATCGGCAAACATGACGTCCAACTCTTGCGCCTGCTGATCTTCGTAAAATAGAATTTGCATATCGCTGACGGCGATGTTGCCACCGTAGTACCAACGTGTCTTACATCCCCAAAACGGATCGCCATGATCGAAGGAAACGATATTGATGGCGGGACCAAACCAGGATGAACTCATGGTGCTGCGATCGCGACGAATATCCTCACCGCGATATAATTGCCGACGAACCACTTTGGCTATTTCCGCAGCGACCTGTTGTGCAAAATCAGCCAGACGACTTTCAGGGTTAATAGCTAAAATCAGTGGCACCACATTCGCAGTCATACCAATACTGTTTCGCTCTCGCGTACCGGTCACCGGCAGGCTGAAATTCAATAAGGTCTGACCAGTAATACTATGGAAACATAATGCGACGGCCGCCGCCAATATATGAGCGCGATGTACGCCGGCTTTTTCCGCCCCCCGATCAATCGCCGCTATCTCATTTATTTTTAATGTGTGATTGCTGATTTGCATGGACGAATAAGGGACGAGTTTCTCCTGACGCGTCAGGCTATGAGGCGCGGCGAGCGTATAGCCTTGCCAGAACTGTTTATCGGTGGCGAAGCGGGAAGAATCGCGGTACTGCAGGTCGTGTTCATAGAGCCGGGTAAAACTGCAATTACTGAATTCAGGAATGTTTTTTTTCTCAGCCAATGCGTTGTAATACAGCGCGATACGACGCATAAACTCTTCGGCGCTGCGGCCATCCACCAGCATGTGGTGAAAACGTCGGTAGAGGATATAGTTGCCCGGCGCCAACGTCAGTAAGGCAAAACCGAACAGGTCCTGATCCAGCGCGGAGATCACGCGATCGGCATCTTGCCGCATCCAGCGCTGCGCCGCCAGCTCAGGGTATTCCTGGCTGCTGAAGTCATGCACGGAAAGCGGGTCATGACTGCGCGCCGCACGGTATTGATAAAGCTCGCCGTCTTGTTCGGTGAAATGGGCCTGCATCGCCGGCGTTTCTTCAATGATCGCGTCTATCGCCTGGCGCAGCAGGGCTATCTGCAACGGCCCTTGTATCGTGCCGTATCCCCACATATTGAATGGCAAGCCTTCAGACATGCTGGCGCTCAGCCAAAGCTCGCGCTGAGCGGTGGTAATTTCATGCAGTTCGACTTTTTCCAACGAAATATGAGCACCCGTACGGAATTCCCCACTCTTCACATCAGTTTGTTTGTTCATAATATTCTCTAGCACGTTTTCATTACGTTAATGAAAGGGTCCGTCCGGATTTAGGCAAAGCCTGGCCGTCCGACAGTTCAAGTCAGAATAAAAAACCGTAGAAAAGCTGGGTCTCCCCCAACTAAGAAAGAATGAAATGGTTAATCCAGAGGTTCCCCCTGTGCCTCAATTTGCTGAGGTGTGAAGTATAGGAGAGGATATTTTTTTTGGCGAAATGTGCGAAAGGGGATAAATGATCATTTTATTTTCCCGATATTACTCAGGGATGACGAGCGTATTCCGTTTTTATTAACTCGATATAATTATGGAGGGATTAATATTATTTTGTATTATTCACCACAGTTAATGTGCAACAATACTTACGGTAAGAGCCCCTCGATATCAATAAGTTATACTTTATTGTTTTAATGATAATAATTTATTTTTTAATTAATTTACTTCCAATTAAAATGGACGGCGATTTTGCCTGCGGCGCATCTATCGTTTTTTGTTATAACGATGAGAAAAATTATGCTGAAAAATTTCTTCGTTTTTTCTGGCGTCCACCAACGGCACCGTTCCCAACGACAGATAACGTAAAAGGGGCGGCAGAGCCCGCCCCGAGAGGTCTTACCACATCAGCCGGCCGATCAATGGCGCGGCCACGACCGTAATGATGCCGGCCAGCATCATCACCAAACTCGACACTACGCCCTCCTGCGGCCCCAGCTCATAAGCGCGAGCGGTGCCGGCACCGTGCGACGAGGCGCCAAATCCGGCGCCCTTCGCCAGACGGCTGCGCACCGCCAGCCGCAAAAACAAAATATCCCCCACCGCCATGCCGAACACCCCGGTGATCACCACGAACAGCGCCACCAGATCCGGCTGCCCGCCCATCTGTTTGGCGGCCTCCAGCGCGAACGGCGTGGTGATCGACCGCACCGCCAGGCTGCGCTGCACCTCTTCCGGCAACGTCAGCAGGCGCGCCAGCCACACCGAACTGTACACCGCCACCAGCACCGCGGTCGTTACGCCGGCGGTCAGCGACAGCCAGTGGCGGCGGATGATATGCAGGTTCTCATACACCGGCACCGCGAAAGCGATGGTTGCCGGCCCCAGTAGCCACAGCAGCCAGTGAGTTTCACCAATATAGTCCTGATAGGAGATGTGGGTGACCACCAGCAGCAGCACCAGGATCATTGGCGTCAGCACCAGCGGCATCAGCAACAGCGTGCGCCGGCGGCGATACAGCTTCTTATTGGCGAAGTACAGCGCCAGCGTCGCCAGAAAACAGGCCAGGCTAAGGATAAAATCATTCATGACGCTGCTTCCGGCGCTGCAGCCAAATCTCCAGCCGATACACCCTGTCCACCACCAGCCCGGTGGCGCCCAACGTCAGCATGGTGCTGACCGCGATCACCAAAAAGATCTTCCAGCCCTCGACCATCAACAGCTGGGCATAGTTGACCACCGCCACCACCGCCGGCACGAAAAACAGCAGCATTTCCGCCAGCAGCCAGCGGGAGCCGGCCTTAACCCAGCTCAGCGGCAGAATGCGCAGCAGGATTAGCGCCAGCAGCATCAACATGCCGACGATATTGGCGGGGAGCGGCAGGTGGAATTGTTGCACCAGACGATCGGCGATCAGGAACAGCGCCGCATACAACGCCACCTGAATCGGCACCTGCAAGCGGGTCAGCAGGGAGGGGGCAACGCGGCGTAACGCCAGAGACATGAAAGATGACCTCAAACAATAAATTAACGGCCTACAGTATACGCAGCCGGGAAACCACGCCTGAAATGAATTAAAATTATCGACATCATGCCGTCCGGGAATAGTTTCCCGCCGGTAGCGTCCCCAAGGAGAACCCTAACGTGGATGTCCGCACCCTGCGCTACTTCGTTGAAGTGGTGCGCCAGCAAAGCTTCACCCGCGCCGCGGAAAAACTGTTCGTCACCCAGCCCACCATCAGCAAGATGCTGCGGCATCTGGAGGAGGAGCTGGAGTGCACGCTGCTGATCCGCGAAGGCCGCAAACTGCGCCTGACCGACAGCGGCCAGGCGGTGTATCAGCGTGGCCTGACGATCCTCGACGAATTCCGGCAACTGGAGGCGGAGCTGGAAGACATCAGCTCGGTGAAAAAGGGCGTGCTGCGGCTGGGCATTCCGCCAATGGTGGGCAGGCAGATCGCCGATCTGATCCGCCGCTTTCGCCAAACCTACCCCGGTATCGAATTGAAGATTTCCGAGCTGGGCGGGCTGTCGGTCGAACAGGCGGTGATGTCCGGCGAACTGGATCTGGCGATGACGGTGTTACCCTTCGATTCGGAACAACCGCTGACCTTTCTGCCGCTGCTGGGCCATCCGATGTGCGTAGTGGCGCCGCGCACGCCGCAGTGGCTCAACCGCACCCGCATCAATATCGCCGAATTGGCCGACAGCCCGATCCTGATTTATAACGAAGACTTTGCGCTTTACAAGATGCTGATGAAGGCGTTTCGCCAGGCCGGTTTTGAACCGCAAATCGCGGTGCGCAGCGGCCAATGGGACTTCCTCGCCTCGATGGTGCAGGCCGGCGTGGGCATCGCCATGCTGCCGGAGCCGGTTTGCCGCTGGCTGGACAAGGAAAACCTGGTCTGGCTGCCGCTGGAGCCGCGCATGGAGTGGAAAATCGGCCTGATCTGGCGTCAGGGCAGCTACCTGTCGCACAGCGCGCAGGCCTGGATCGCCTGCTGCCGCGACTATTGGCCGCCGCTCAAGTAGCCAAAAAACAAGGGCCGCACAGGCGGCCCTTCAGGACAGAAATAAAGAGGAAAAACGTTTATTCCTCTTCTGGGGTTTACCCTTCGCGTTCGATCAACAGCGCTTCGAGCAGGTCGAGATCGTGCAGCAGTTTTTGCAGCGTCTCGTTGCTGATTTTCTGCGTGGCGCGCAGGTGGTACAGCTCGCCGCGCTCGGCGCGCAGCGCCGTCAGGCGGAAACGCCGCTCGAGGTTTTCCATCGCCAGCGCATTCTCGATATCGTCTTTCGACGCGATGCGCCGCCGCAGCATGCCCGTTACCCGCGAGCTGACCTCTTTCAACACCTGCGGATCGAGGTTCTCTTCGGTATCGGCAACCAGGCGCTCTTCCATTTTATTCACGCTCTCGATCGCCACCTCGGCCGCCATGGCGATCGCCATGCGCTCTTCGTGCTTGCTGGCGCTCTTGTCGGCCACCTGCACGCCGCGCAGCAGCAGCGGCAACGCCAGCACGCCGACAATCAGCGACAGCAGGATCACTCCGGCGGCGATAAACACCAGCTGATAGCGCGCCGGGAAGGCGGTGCCGTCACTCAGCAACAGCGGTATCGACAGCACGCCGGCCAGGGTAATCGCCCCGCGCACCCCGGCGAACGACGCCACCCACAGCTCACGCGTGCTGTAATCGCCGAACTGCAGCGGACGCTTTTTCATAAAGCGGTTACTGGCCTTCTTCATCACCCACAGCCAGGTGAAACGCAGCACCAGCAGTGCGGCGTAGATGGTAGCCACGTCGGCGAACAGATACCAGGTCTGGATGGTCGGATCCAGCTCCGCCTGCAGGATGGAGGTTTCAAGAATGCCCGGCAGCTGCAGGCCCAGCATGATGAACACCATGCCGTTGAACACGAACTCCAGCATCGCCCATACGCTGTTGGCGCGCAGACGCATCGCCAGCGGCGCGTTGCGGATCACGCCGGATTGGCTGATGGTCATCCCCGCCGCCACCGCCGCCAGGATGCCGGAGACGCCGATGTGTTCGGCAATCAGGTAAGAAGCGAACGGCAGCAGCAGCAGGAACACGATCTGGGTCGCCGGATCGTCGCCGCTCCAGCGGCTCATCACCCGCAGCGACTTACTGTAGGTCCAGGTGACCGCCACGCCGGCCAACAGGCCGCCGATCGCCACTTTGAGGAATTCAAGGGTCGCGCCGCCCACGGTGAACACCATGGTGCCCATCGCCACCGCAATGGCGAACTTGAGCGATACCAGGCCGGACGCGTCGTTCATCAGCGCCTCGCCCTCGAGCACGCCCATGATCGGCTTGGGAATCCGCCCTTTGCCGACGATGCCGGACAGCGCCACGGCATCGGTCGGCGACAGCACCGCCGCCAGCGCGAAGGCCGCCACCAGCGGAATGCCCGGCACCATGGCGTAGATCAGATAACCGACGCCGACCACGGTGATCAGCACCAGCACCAGCGCCAGGCCGAGAATTTCACGCCCGTGATGCAGGAACTCGCGCGTCGGCGTTTTCCAGCCGTCGGCGAACAGCAGCGGCGGGATGAACAGCACCAGGAACAGTTCGGGATCAAAGTCGACGTGCAGCCCGAAATGCGGCCAGGCCAACAGGGCCCCGATGGCGATTTGCATCAGCGGCAGCGGCACCTGGAACGGCAACATGCGCGTCACCACCCCGGACAGGGAGACCACCAGGATCAAAATGAGGATTGTAAAAAAGATTTCCATGCTTTCCTTAGACTCTACGATTCAGACGACATCGGCTCAGGGCCTGCGTTGGTCCCGATAGTAGATCACTTTTTTTACAGCCGTTAAAGCTTGTTGTGCCTTTCAAAACGCGGTGCAGAGCAGAAGAAGACTTATCTTAAGAAGGGAATTGCCGTCACAGGCTCCCCCGCCCGATGGGCGAGGGAAACCCAAGAGGCTTAAATCGCCCAGCCGCCGGCGTAGAACGCCACCAGCGCCACGGCGATCAGCACGGTGCCGATGTTCAACTTGCGCCATTCGCCGGAGAAGATGCGGCCGATGACCAGCGAGCTGAAGCCCAGCATGATGCCGGTGACGATGTTGCAGGTCAGCACGATGAACACCGCGCACAGCAGGCCGGCCATTGCGTCGACGAAGTCGTTGAAGTCCAGCTTGGTGACGTTGCTCAGCATCAGCAGGCCGACGTACATCAGCGCCGGCGCGGTGGCGTAGACCGGCACCAGATAGGCCAGCGGCGACAGGAACAGGATCAGCAGGAACAGGATGCCGACCACGGTGGCGGTCAGGCCGGTTTTGCCGCCCGCGGCGGTGCCGGCAGCGGACTCGATGTAGACCGCGGCGGGCGCGGCGCCCACCAGGCCGGAGAAGATGCTGCTCAGGGAATCCGAGGTCAGCGCCTTGCCGCCGTTGATGATCTGCCCGTCTTTATCCAGCAGGTTGGCCTGCCCGGCCACCGCGCGGATGGTGCCGGTGGCGTCGAACACCGCAGTCATCACCAGCGCCAGCACGCTCGGCAACACCACCGGTTGCAACGCGCCCATGATATCCAGACTGAAGATCAACGATTTGCCGTCAGCGTCCGCCAGGCTCGGCATGGCGAACAGCCCCTGGTATTTCACCGCCGGATCGACGATCAGGCCGATGATGGAAATGGCGATGATCACCAGCAGAATGCCGCCGGGCACGCGCAGCTTCTCCAGGCCGAAGATCACCGCCAGGCCGACCAGCGTCATCACCACCGGGAAGGAGGTGAAGGCGCCAAGCGCCACCGGCAGGCCATCCAGCGGGTTCTTCACCACCAGGCCGACACCGTTGGCGGCGATCAGCAGCAGGAACAGACCGATGCCGATGCCGGTGCCGTGCGCCACGCCCATCGGCAGGTTACGCAGGATCCAGGCGCGGATGCCGGTGACCGAGATGACGGTAAACAGCACGCCCATCACGAACACCGCGCCCAGCGCCACCGGAATGCTGATGTGCTGGCCCAGCACCAGGCTGAAGGCGGTGAAAGCGGTCAATGAGATCGCACAGCCGATGGCCATCGGCAGGTTAGCCCACAGCCCCATCAGCAGCGAGCCCAGCCCGGCCACCAGGCAGGTAGAGACAAACACCGCCGCCGGCGGGAAGCCCGCTTTGCCCAGCATGCTCGGCACCACGATCACCGAGTACACCATCGCCAGGAAGGTGGTCAGCCCCGCCACCACTTCCTGTCGCACGCTGCTGCCGCGCGCGGAAATTTTAAAATAGCCATCAAGCCCGCCGGTTGGTTTTGCGGCGTGGTTCGCTTGAGAGTTCGACATAGGTTACTTCCCCTGTGTTTCATTAATCGGCCCGTCACAGCAGGCCTGTCATCTCGCCCGCGCCCGATCGCCACGTAATCGTTTACGTCACGTTCCGCTTCCTTGCCCTTCCGTCGCATCGCCAACGGCAATGCGCACCAAGGCAAACGTTTAACTCGCAGCGCGCGGTACGGGTAATTTATGGTGGTTTATTCAAGGCAAACGATTATCCTGCCTTCCATGGCGTCTAATCAACTAAAGATCGCGGCAATTTATGCAGAAAGTGGCGGGAATGGCGTCTGCACGATAAAACCGGGGCGACGGACGCCCCGGCGAGATTATTGCGCCTGTACCGCAGCGGGATCCATATACATCAATTCCCAGATATGGCCGTCCAGGTCCTGAAAGCCATGGCCGTACATCATGCCGTAGTCGCGTGGCTGATGATAAGTGTTGCCGCCACCGGCGATCGCCTTGCGCACCAGTTCGTCCACCGCCGCCCGGCTGGGTTGCGACAGGCACACCAGCACCTCGGTGGCCTGTTTGGCGTCGCCGATCGGGTTCGGGGTAAACATCCTGAATTTGTCATGGGTCAGCAGCATCACGTAAATCGTGTCGCTGACCACCATGCACGCGGCGGTATCGTCGGTAAATTGCGGGTTGAAAGCGAACCCCAGGTGGGTGAAAAACGCCATCGAGGCGGGCAGATCGCGTACGGGTAGGTTAACGAAGATTTGCGTAGCCATGGGCTACCTCCGATGAAGAATGACCCCATCGAGTATAGCCCATCCGCTTAACTCAGCAGGTCGTAAGGGCCGCCCTGCTCCAATGCCCGCTGGTAGGCGGGCCGGGCATGAATGCGCTGCAGGAAGCCGCGCAGTTTCGGGCAATTGTCCAACGCGCCGCGCGCCGCCATCGCCTCCAGCGGAAAGCTCATCTGAATATCCGCCGCGCTGAAATCGTTGCCGACAAACCAGCTGCCCTTGTTCAGGTGCTGTTCGAGGTATTCGCAGTGCGGCGCGATCTGTTTGTCGAGGTATTCGCGCTGCACGCCCTTGCCGATCGCGCCGGCCACCGGCCGCAGCAGCCAGGGGATCGGCGGCTGGCCAAGGCGGCTGAACACCAGCTTCATCACCAACAGCGGCATCAGCGATCCTTCGGCGTAGTGCAGCCAATAGCGATACTGCTGGCGCGCGTGGAAGTCGGTCGGCATGAACATGCCCTGCGCGTCATAGGCTTCCTGCAAATATTCGATGATGGCGCCGGATTCCGCCAGCGTCAGATCGCCGTCGACGATCACCGGCGATTTGCCCAGCGGATGGATCTTTTTCAGCGCCGCCGGCGCCAGCAGGGTCTGCGGATCGCGCTCGTAGCGTTGCACCTGATAGGGCACACCCAGCTCTTCCAAAAACCACAGAATGCGCTGCGATCGCGAGTGGTTGAGATGATGAACAATGATCATGACGAAGCCTCTGTCCGCTGCCACACCAGTTCGCCAACCTGCACGCCGTTGCCGAGCTGCAAGGGCACCGTGCGCAACGTCAGCCGATCGCCGCTGAAAGCGTAAAAACGCACCTGACGGCTGCCTATCCAGTTGGGGAACGAACAGCCTTCGACCTGATGCACCACCCGCTGTTCGCTTTCCTCCACCTGATAGTGGCCGAAGTAGCAAATCATATTGATGAAGGCGGCGCGGATCTCCCGCTCAGACCCCTGCGCCAAATCGTCGGCGGCGAAACGCGGCCGCACGGCGCTATACAGCTGCGCCGCCATCGTGCCGTTGGCCTCATAGTGGATGCGCCCCAACACCTGCTCGCCCAGCGGGTAATTCAGCTCGCCGTTCTGGTTTTTGAACACCGACGACACCAGCGCCCAGCTGCCGATAAACGCGTTTACCGTCATTACGCTTCTCCGGTTAAAGATCCTCTGTAAAGGGTAGTGGCGATTTTTACCGCGCGCCAGCGGGTGAAAAACAATCAGTTTATTTGACAGAGATACTCAAAACTCTCCGATTTTTTATTCACACCCGGTGCACTACTATTTAACACATCGAGAGGCAACGGGCTCTCACCTAACAAATACTCTGAGGAACACATCATGAAAAACGTCAAAATTTTTGCTACCGCTGCGCTGCTGGCTACCGCTTCTTTCGCTACCTTCGCCGCTGACCTGCCTTCCAGCCAACCCGCTGCAGACGCCCAAAAAATCGGCGTAATCTCCGTTAGCGGCGCCACCAACCTGAGCGCGCTGGAAAGCGAACTGGCCAGCAAAGCCGCCGCGTCGGGCGCCAGTTCCTACCGCATCGTCGCCGCCGGTGGCCAGAACAAACTGTACGGCACCGCAGAAATCTTCAACTGATCGTCGAACAGCCAACCGACGGAAGAAAGAAGCCCCGCAAGGGGCTTTTCTCGTTGTGGGCAGGCAAAGCTCTTTGTGAACAGTGGCCGCCGGACATTTCACCGATACTGGGAATAACGCCTTACCCTCACCCACTTTGGAGAAATAACATGACCACAGCACATCCTCTGCAAGGCAAAGTCGCATTCGTCCAAGGCGGCTCACGCGGCATCGGCGCCGCCATCGTGAAACGGTTGGCGAGTGAAGGGGCCGCGGTCGCCTTTACCTACGCCACCTCGGCCGATCGCGCCGAAGCGGTGGCAAGCGCCGTTACCGCCGCCGGCGGCAAAGCCCTCGCCATCAGGGCCGACAGCGCCGATGCGGCGGCGCTGCAGCAGGCGGTGCGTCAGGCCGTCAGCCACTTCGGCAACCTGGATATTTTGGTGAACAACGCCGGGGTGTTTACACTGGGCAGCACCGAAGCGCTGGCGCTGGACGATCTGGATCGCATGCTAGCGGTCAACGTGCGCAGCGTGTTCGTCGCCAGCCAGGAAGCGGCGCGCCACATGAATGACGGCGGGCGCATCATCCACATCGGCAGCACCAACGCCGAGCGCGTGCCGTTCGGCGGTGCGGCGGTGTATGCGATGAGCAAATCGGCGCTGATCGGCCTGACCAAAGGCATGGCGCGCGATCTCGGCCCGCGCGGCATCACCGTCAATAACGTGCAGCCCGGCCCGGTAGACACCGAGATGAACCCGGACGCCGGCGAATTCGCCGATCAACTCAAGCAGCTGATGGCGATCGGCCGCTACGGCAAAGATGAAGAGATCGCCAGCTTCGTCGCCTACCTCGCCGGCCCGCAGGCGGGTTACATCACCGGCGCCAGCCTGAGCATCGACGGCGGTTTCTCGGCGTAACGTCCAAGCCCCGTAAGGGGCTTTTTATTTATTCGCTTGCCGCGGAGTGTAAGCCTGAAGGTCGATACATACCCGTTCACCACCCCCGCTATACCCCACCAATACCGCTTGAAAGACAACAATCGAATCAGTTTATGTACAAAAACGGAATAGTTTATTGACGATTCTGTTATTTATTCACCTCACCGTCCCCTTTATCCTTCGCTCCATCGTGTCGTACCGGACACCCTTATTTTTCGAATTGTCGAACACAGGATAAAGATATGAAAACCATGACCACCGTTATTTCACTCGCTCTGTTTTCCATGTTGTCGTTTAACGCCGCAGCAGAAAGCGTTACCGCAACCGGTAGAACGCTGGACTCCACCGAAGCTCTCATCGCTAAAAAAGCGCAAGAGGCCGGTGCAAGCGGCTACAAAATCACCAGCGCCTACATGGGCAATTTCGTCACCATGAGTGCAGAGCTGAAAAAATAATATCAATGACGCCGCTCGCACGGCGTTATCTATTTCCGCATAAGGAAGTCATCGTCGGGTGGTTATTCGCCACGCTTTATAAAGCATTACGCTAAAACACCCGCGTACTAAAAATGAGCCTCTTTCTCCACCGGTTATTATTCGGCGGCCTGACGTCGCCTATGTCCGGACGGTTCATTTTCATTCACTCTGCACTACGTCGTTATAAGGATGAGTCACTGATGAAATCATTGTATCGCCTCTCCCTCTTGCTGCCTTTGCTTGCCACAGTGCCTGCACAGGCCGCAGAGTCCGCCGCTCAGCCGTCAGACTGGTACCCTTCTGTTTACGGTGCAAAAGACGAAATCGGCGCCGCCAACCTGCTCACGCCGGAAGGGGTACTACAGTCCGTGCAACTGGTAAAACAGGGCAAGACATTGTCATTGGCGGTTCCCGTCGATAAAGATTTCCCGGCGTTCCGCCACCGTAGCTTCCGTTTATATAATATTCAGCCTGGTCAGCAGGACGGCAAAACGCTTGGCCCAAATAAATTCACCTTTAATGATGAATTGGTGAATGCCTGGACCGGCGTCGGCACCCAGTTGAACGGTATAGGCCATATCGGCATCGACAACGTTTATTATAACGGCAATAAGGCGGCGGACTTCGTCACCGTAGATGGCGTGAAAAAATTGGGCGTGGAAAAAGTGCCGCCCATGGTCACCCGCGGCGTGGTGCTCGATATGACGGCTTATTATCATAAAGACATCGTTCCGGGCGGCACCGAATTTTCCGTTGCGGATATTCAAGCGGTGCTTAAGAAGCAGGGCATTAGCTTAAGAAAAGGCGACGTTGTTTTATTTAATACCGGTTGGCTGGAGCTGATTGGTAAGGACAATAAAAAATTCCTGGAGGTCGAACCGGGTATCGGTATGGAAGCGGCGAAGTGGCTGGCTGACCAAGGCATCGTGGCCTTTGGCGGTGATACCTGGGCTTCCGAAGTGTACCCTAACCCGAAAAATGACGAAGAGTTCCCGGTCAACCAATACCTGCTGGCCAAGCGCGGCGTCTATAACCTGGAACTGATCGACAGCCGCCCACTGGTGCGCACGAAAACCTGGGAATTCCTGTTCGTACTGGGGCAACCGCTGTATGTCGGTTCAACCCAGGTCAACATCAACCCGGTAGCAATTTACTGACTGGCGACACCGCCGCAGAAAATCAGCGGCTAACGAGCACAAAAAACCCCGCCTGAGCGGGGTTTTTTTTAGCGCTGTCGCCAGGCTTAGAACGGAATATCGTCGTCGAAATCCATTGGTGGTTCGTTGCTGCTGGCCGCCGGAGCGCTGCTCTGCGCCGGGCGAGACTGCTGCTGGCCGCCGCTGAACTGGTTGCCGCCCTGTGGCTGCTGAGGCTGGCCCCAACCGCCCTGGCCGCCGGCAGATTGACCTGCCGGTGCGCCGCCGCCCTGACGGCCGCCCAGCATCTGCATGGTGCCGCCGACGTTAACCACCACTTCGGTGGTGTATTTTTCCACGCCGGACTGATCGGTCCATTTACGCGTCTGCAGGGAGCCTTCGATGTAGACTTGAGAGCCTTTACGCAGGTATTCGCCCGCCACTTCGGCCAGTTTGCCGAACAGCACGACGCGGTGCCACTCGGTCTTCTCTTTCTGTTCGCCGGTCGCCTTGTCACGCCAGCTTTCGGAGGTCGCCAGGGTAATGTTGGCCACTGCGCCGCCGTTCGGCATGTAACGGACTTCTGGATCCTGACCCAGATTCCCGACCAGAATTACTTTGTTTACGCCTCTGCTGGCCATGAGCACTTCTCCCGATGATTGATTTCTACACAGTATAAACGCGTCAGTTTACCACGCTGAGTACGAAACCACACCCGTGTTGATAAGTGCGAATTGCATTCCAGAATTGTCTTTTCGATCGACCTTGTTGCATTCTCATACTGGATATTCATTCAGGTTTTTTTGTGTCATAATTATGCGTTTCGACCTGGCTGTGCCGGTTTTTTGCGAGATCCATCACAAAATCCCCCGCAAAAATCGCGACAGGCGCGGTGTATCATCAAGACGGGAAGTGTAAATGGACAATATCGAAGTTCGTGGTGCTCGAACCCATAATCTGAAAAACATCAACCTGATCATCCCGCGTGACAAACTGATCGTCGTCACCGGCCTGTCCGGTTCCGGCAAGTCTTCGCTGGCTTTCGATACGCTGTACGCCGAAGGGCAGCGGCGCTATGTCGAATCACTCTCCGCCTATGCGCGCCAGTTCCTGTCGCTGATGGAAAAGCCGGACGTCGACCATATTGAAGGTCTGTCGCCGGCGATCTCCATCGAGCAGAAATCCACCTCGCACAACCCGCGGTCCACGGTCGGCACCATCACCGAGATCCACGACTACCTGCGCCTGCTGTTCGCCCGTGTCGGCGAGCCACGCTGCCCGGATCACCATGTGCCGCTGGCGGCGCAAACCGTCAGCCAGATGGTCGATAACGTGCTGAGCCAGCCGGAAGGCAAGCGCCTGATGCTGCTGGCGCCAGTAGTGAAAGATCGCAAGGGCGAGCACACCAAAACGCTGGAAAACCTGGCCGCCCAGGGCTATATCCGCGCGCGCATCGACGGTGAAGTGTGCGATCTGTCCGATCCGCCGAAGCTGGAGCTGCAGAAAAAACACACCATCGAAGTGGTGGTCGATCGCTTCAAGGTGCGCGACGACATGGCGCAACGCCTGGCCGAATCGTTCGAAACTGCGCTGGAGCTGTCCGGCGGCACCGCGGTGGTGGCGGACATGGACGACGAAAAAGCGGACGAGCTGCTGTTCTCCGCCAACTTCGCCTGCCCGATCTGCGGCTACAGCATGCGCGAGCTGGAACCGCGCCTGTTTTCCTTCAACAACCCGGCCGGCGCCTGCCCGACCTGCGATGGCCTGGGCGTGCAGCAGTTCTTCGATCCGGATCGCGTGGTGCAAAACCCCGAGCTGTCGCTGGCCGGCGGCGCGATCCGCGGCTGGGATCGCCGCAACTTCTACTATTTCCAGATGCTGCGTTCACTGGCGGAGCACTATGAGTTCGACGTCGAAGCGCCGTTCAACACCCTGAGCGCCGACGTACAGAAGGCGGTGCTGAGCGGCTCTGGCAAAGAGTCGATCGAATTCAAATACATCAACGATCGCGGTGACACCACCGTGCGCCGCCATCCGTTCGAAGGCGTGCTGCACAACATGGAGCGCCGCTATAAAGAGACCGAATCCAGCGCGGTGCGCGAAGAGCTGGCGAAGTTCATCAGCAACCGCCCTTGCGCCTCGTGTCACGGCACCCGTCTGCGCGAAGAAGCGCGCAACGTGTTCGTCGAAGACACCACGCTGCCGGAAATCTCCGATCTGAGCATCGGCCATGCGATGACCTTCTTCCAGAACATGAAGCTCAGCGGCCAGCGCGCCAAGATCGCCGAGAAAGTGCTGAAAGAGATCGGCGATCGCCTGAAATTCCTGGTGAACGTCGGCCTGAACTACCTGTCGTTGTCCCGGTCGGCGGAAACGCTCTCCGGCGGTGAAGCGCAGCGTATTCGTTTGGCCAGCCAGATCGGCGCCGGCCTGGTGGGCGTGATGTACGTGCTGGATGAGCCGTCGATCGGCCTGCACCAGCGCGATAACGAGCGCCTGCTGGAAACGCTGATCCACCTGCGTAACCTCGGCAACACGGTGATCGTGGTGGAGCATGACGAAGACGCCATCCGCGCCGCCGACCACGTGATCGACATCGGCCCCGGCGCCGGCGTGCACGGCGGCCAGGTGGTGGCAGAAGGCACCGTCGACGACATCATGGCGCAGCCGGAATCGCTGACCGGCCAGTTCCTCAGCGGCAAGCGCGAGATCGCCATTCCCGCGCAGCGTGTGCCGGCCGATCCGACCAAAGTGTTGAAGCTGAGCGGCGCGCGCGGCAACAACCTGAAGGACGTGACGCTGACGCTGCCGGTCGGTCTGTTTACCTGCATCACCGGCGTGTCCGGCTCCGGCAAATCGACGCTGATCAACGATACGCTATTCCCGATCGCCCAGCGCCAGCTTAACGGCGCCACCATCGCCGAGCCGGCGCCGTTCCGCGAAGTGACCGGCCTGGAACATTTCGACAAGGTGATCGACATCGATCAGAGCCCGATCGGCCGTACGCCACGCTCCAACCCGGCCACCTACACCGGTATCTTCACCCCGGTGCGCGAGCTGTTCGCCGGCGTGCCGGAATCGCGCAGCCGCGGTTATACGCCGGGCCGCTTCAGCTTCAACGTCAAGGGTGGGCGCTGTGAAGCCTGCCAGGGCGACGGGGTGATCAAGGTCGAAATGCACTTCCTGCCGGACATCTACGTGCCGTGCGACCAGTGCAAGGGCAAACGCTATAACCGCGAAACGCTCGAAGTGAAGTACAAAGGCAAGAGCATCCACGAAGTGCTGGAGATGACCATCGAAGAAGCGCGTGACTTCTTCGACGCAGTGCCGGCGCTGGCGCGCAAGCTGCAGACCCTGATGGATGTCGGCCTGTCCTACATCCGCCTCGGCCAGTCGGCCACCACGCTCTCCGGCGGGGAGGCGCAGCGCGTCAAGCTGGCGCGCGAGCTGTCGAAACGCGGCACCGGCCAGACGCTGTATATCCTCGACGAACCGACTACCGGCCTGCACTTCGCCGATATCCAACAGCTGTTGGCGGTGCTGCATCAGCTGCGCGATCAGGGCAATACCATCGTGGTCATCGAGCATAACCTGGACGTGATCAAGACCGCCGACTGGATCGTCGATCTGGGGCCGGAAGGCGGCAGCGGCGGCGGCGAGATCCTGGTCGCCGGCACGCCAGAAACCGTGGCCGAGTGTGAAAAATCGCACACCGCGCGCTTCCTGAAACCGCTGTTGAACAAGTAATATCGCCAACGTGCGGGCCGTCGTTCAGGCGACCCGCACGCTGACCCGTTTCATTGCAATCAAACAGAAACGGGCAAGATTTCGACATTTTCAGGCATTTCCCTCCGCACTCACCGCTTTTATCATCAATGTTCCCTCGGCGGCCGCCCTGTCTGATTCAGGCCGCATCTTACCGGCACTCCGCTGCCGGCCAAGCGTTGTCCCCCCTACATTGATAACTGGAGCGACCATGAACATTACCCATGCCTATGCCGCGCATGATGCGAAGTCTGCGCTGGTGCCTTTCGATTACCCACCGCGCGCCCTGCGCGACCACGATGTGCAAATTCAGGTGTTGTTCTGCGGTGTCTGCCATTCGGACCTGCATCAGGCTCGCAACGAATGGAGCAATACGATTTACCCGGTGGTACCAGGCCATGAAATCGTCGGGCGCGTCAGCGCCGTCGGCGGCCATGTCTCGCGTTACCGGGTCGGCGATCTGGTCGGCGTCGGTTGCATGGTGGATTCCTGCCGCAGCTGTCCGAGCTGCGATGAGGGGTTGGAACAGTATTGCGAGAACGGCTTTACCGGCACCTATAACGGCCAGGATCGTCAGACCGGTGCCGTAACCTACGGCGGCTACTCCACCAATCTGGTGGTAGATCAGGACTTCGTGCTGCGCGTGCCGGAAAACCTCGATCCGGCCGGGGTCGCGCCGCTGCTGTGCGCCGGCATCACCACCTATTCGCCGCTGCGCCAGTGGGGCGCGGGGCCAGGCAAAAAGGTCGGCATCGTCGGCCTCGGTGGGCTGGGGCACATGGGCGTCAAACTGGCGCAGGCGATGGGCGCGCACGTGGTGCTGTTCACCACCTCGCCGTCGAAAATAGAAGACGCCAAGCGCCTCGGCGCCCATGAAGTGGTGATTTCACGCAACCCGGATGAAATGGCGCAGCACGTTAATAGCTTCGACTTCATCCTCAACACGGTAGCGGCTCAGCACGATCTGAACCCGTTCCTCAACTTACTGCGCCGCGACGGCACCCTCACGCTGGTCGGCGCGCCGGAGCACGATCATCCGTCGCCGCAGGTGTTCAACCTGATCATGAAGCGCCGCCGTATCGCCGGTTCGCTGATCGGCGGCATCGCGGAAACGCAAGAGATGCTGGACTTCTGCGGCCAACACGGCATCACGTCCGATATCGAGCTGATCCCGATGCAGCAAATTAATGAGGCCTATGAGCGCATGCTGAAAAGCGACGTGAAGTACCGCTTCGTGGTGGATATCGACTCGCTGCGAGCCTGATGACAGCGGGCGCCCGGCGGCGCCCGTTTTTTTATAGCTGCTTGATGACCCTGGCCGGGTTGCCGCCCACCACGCAGTTGGCCGGCACGTCTTTGGTCACTACCGCGCCGGAGGCCACGACCGCATTATCGCCGATAGTCACGCCCGGATTGATCACCGCGCGCCCGCCGATCCACACGTTGTCGCCAATCTTGACCGGCTTGCCGAACTCCGCGCCGCCGACGCGGGTCTCGGCGTCCAGCGGATGGGTGGCGGTGTAGATATGCACGCCCGGCGCCAGCAGGCAGTTATCGCCAATATGCACCTCGCACACGTCGAGGATCACGCAGTCGAAATTGGCGTAGAAGTTCTTGCCGAGATAGATGTTATAGCCGTAGTCGCAGCGGAAGGTCGGCTCGATGGTGCCGCCCTGATAGCCGCCCAGCAGCTCGTCCAGCCATTGTTTGCGCAGCTCGCCCTCTTCCGGCGAGGAGTGGTTATAGCGATGCGTCAACTGGCGCGCGCGCCGACGTTCGCTGCGCAGCAGGTCATCACCGGCGTCGTACAGCTCCCCGGCGATCATCTTGCGCTTTTCTTCGCTGATGGCCATGTCGGCCTCCTTAATCTTATCGCGTTTCTTGAATGCCCAAGCGTAGCCGTTTTTTCCTGACGACAAAAAGGGAACGTTCCCAATTTAAAGCCGCGATCACGATTTAACACGAAAAAGCAGGAGAAAAACGGGCGGTGCCGCCGCCCGGCAATCAGGCGCGCAGTTCCTGGCGCACGTGTTCGGGCAGGCCTTCCACCACCAGCTGATAGGAGCTGTCGATCAGCGTATAAAACTGCGAGTTCGGCAGGTTGCCGTCGAGAAACACCGTATTCCAGTGCGCCTTGTTCAGGCCGTCGCAGGCGACGATCTCCGGGTGGTGCTCGCGCAGGCTTTCCGCCAGCTCCGGGCTGGACTTGATTGCCAGCGCCGGCCGTCCTTCGACCTCGCACACCATCGCGAACATCACGTCGCCCACCTTGATCTGGCTGGCCTGCCACTGGTTCTGGTCGCTTTGCTCCGCGCCCGGCTTCGCCATGCAGTACTCCAGCAATGCGCTGTTATTCATTGGGTTATTCCCCCTGTAATGTGGCCACAATACGGCGTGCTCCGCCGTGGATGCGGTGCTCCCCCAGCCAGATGCCTTGCCATGTGCCCAACATCAGCCGCCCGTGCCTGACGGGCAGCGTCAAGGAAGCGCCCAGCAGCGAGGATTTGATGTGCGCCGGCATGTCGTCCGGCCCTTCGTAGTCATGTTGATAGGGTGCGTTTTCCGGCACCTGGCGCAGGAAATGCTGCTCCATATCGGCTCGCACCGTGGGATCGCAGTTCTCGTTGAGCGTCAGCGAGGCCGAGGTATGCTGCAGCAACAGATGCAGCAGGCCGGTTTGCAGGCGGTGTAAGTGGGTTAACTGGTTGACGATCTCGTCGGTAACCAGATGAAAGCCACGCGCTTTTGCGCTGAGGATTAGCGTTTGCTGATGCCACATGAGTGAGCGCCCCTCAATCAGTATATTCTCTCTCCGGTTTGCGGCAACTTCGGCGGCGCACCGGCAATAAAAAAGGAGCGATATCGCTATCGCTCCCCGATGAACGTCCGTTCAGACTAACAGGCGTTACTGCACCGCGGCAAACGCCTCGGCCACCTGACGCACGTTGTTGTGGTTCAGGCCGGCCACGCACATGCGGCCGCTGTGGATCAGGTAGACGCCGAACTCTTCACGCAGGCGATCGACCTGCGCCGCGCTGAAACCGGTGTAGCTGAACATGCCGCGCTGAGCCAGCAGGTAATCGAAATTGCGCTGCGGCAGCGCGCTCTTCAGGGTGTCCACCAGCGCGTGACGCATCTCGAGGATGCGGGTGCGCATGCTCTCCACTTCGTCCAGCCACTGGGTTTTCAGCTGGGCGTCGTTCAGCACCTTGGCCACCAGCTGCGCGCCGAAGTTCGGCGGGCTCGAGTAGTTGCGGCGCACGGTGGCCTTCAGCTGGCCCAGCACGCGCCCGGCCGCCTCTTCGCTTTCGCACACCACCGACAGGCCGCCGACGCGCTCGCCGTACAGCGAGAAGATCTTCGAGAACGAGTTGCTCACCAGGCACGGCAGGCCGGCCGCCGCGATGGCGCGAATGGCGTAGGCGTCTTGCTCCATGCCGCCGCCGAAGCCCTGATAGGCGATATCAAGGAACGGAATGATTTCACGATCGGCGATCACCTTGACCACCTCATCCCACTGGGTAGGGGTCAGGTCGGAACCGGTCGGGTTGTGGCAGCACGGATGCAGCAGCGCGATGCTGTGCTTCGGCAGCTGTTTCAGCGCGGCGAGCATGGCGTCGAACTTCACGCCCAGGCTTTCGCTGTCGAAATACGGATAGGTATTCACTTTGAAACCGGCGCCGCTGAAGATGGCGACGTGGTTTTCCCAGGTCGGATCGCTGACCCACACCTGCGAATCCGGGAAGTAGCTTTTCAGGAAGTCGGCGCCCACTTTCAACGCGCCGGAACCACCGACGGTCTGAATGGTGGCGATGCGCCCCTGCTGCAGCATCGGATGCTGCGCGCCGAACAGCAGTTGCTGGATGGCGGAGCGATAGGGTTGCAGCCCTTCCATCGGCAGGTATACCGAGGCGCCGTGCTCGACGCTGTTCAACTGCGCTTCCGCCGCGGCGACCGCCCGCATCTGCGGAATGATGCCCTGCGCATCGTAGTACAGGCCGATACTCAGGTTTACCTTGTGCGCGCGCGGGTCTTGTTTGAATTTTTCCATCAGCGACAGAATGGGATCGCCGGCATAGGCGTCAACGTTCTGGAACACGGGGTTTTTCTCCTGGTTTATTTATTGTGGTTTAGGCACAGCGTTACGTTCCTAATATAGACGGAAAAGCGCATTCGGTTTCAGCTTTCTCGCGCCACCGGCAACAAACCGTTTTCCTTGATGCGATTGAGCACCACCGCCGTTTTGATATGCGCCACGCTTTTGTGCGGCGACAGCGTCTGGCTGATGAATTCGCTCAGCGCCGGCAGGTCAGCCACCGCCACTTTCAGCAGGTAATCGGCGTCGCCGGTGGTCTTGTATGCGTCAAGGATCGCGTCCACGTCCTCCAGCATCTGATGAAAGCTGTCGATTTGCTCCTGCGCGTGCGTGATCAGGCTGACTTCAATCAGCCCCACCAGCCCCAGGCCGACCGCCTCCGGCGCCAGCCGCGCGTGGTAGCCGCGAATCAGCTGCGCCTGCTCCAGGCTGATGCGCCGCCGCGAACATTGGGAGGCCGAGAGCCCGACCAGCTCGCTCAGCTCCTGATTGGTCAGACGGCCGTTGGCCTGTAACAGCGTCAGGATTTTCATATCAAAATCGTCAATGTTGTACATAGCCACCTGTAAACTGTGTTAATAAATGTTGACGTTACAGCCTACCAGTTTTTTTACCGTTGCCGACGTCACACCCTGGCGCTTGAATCGCGTACAGCAGCAACGCCCGGCGTTTTCGCCGGTAAGCGGCATAAAAAACGGCTAACTCATGCAGACAAACGACAATTAACGGCGAAGTAACGCATAAAACCACGAATGTATAAAAAGGACGCCAGATGAAAAAGCTACTCCCCCTCGCGCTGCTGCTCGGCGCCGGCAGCGCCAGCGCGCAATCCCACCTGGACAAAGTGCTGCAGCAAAAGACCCTGGAGGTCTGCACCACCGGCGACTACAAGCCCTATACCTTCCTCAAGGAAGACGGCAGCTATGAAGGCATCGACATCGACATGGCGCAATCGCTGGCCAAGAGCCTGGGCGCCAATGTGAAGTGGGTGAAAACCAGCTGGAAAACCCTGACGCCGGACTTCGCCTCCGGCAAGTGCGACATCGCGATGGGCGGCATCTCCGTCACGCTGGAGCGGCAAAAACAGGTGTTCTTCGCTGACAAGCTGGATACCGACGGCAAAATCCCGCTGGTGCGCTGCACCGACGTGAAGAAATACCGCACTATCGAACAGATCAACAAGCCGTCGGTGCGTCTGTTGGAACCGGCGGGCGGCACCAACGAAGCCTTCGTGCACGCCTATCTGCCGAAGGCCAAACTCACGCTGACGCACGACAACATGAGCATTTTCCAGCAGCTGGTGGATCGCAAGGCGGACGTGATGATCACCGACGCCTCCGAGGCGCTGTACCAGCAGAAGCGCTATCCGAAGCTGTGCGCGGTGAATCCGACCAAACCGATGCAGTACGGCGAGAAGGCTTACATGCTGCCGCGCGACGATCTGAGCTGGAAACTGTATGTGGATCAGTGGCTGCACCTGGCCAAGGCGACCGGCGAGTATCAGAAGGTTATCGACAAGTGGTTGGCGGTAAAGAAGTAACCCGCTGAGAAACGGGGCCGACGCGCGTCGGCCCCTGCGGCGCATCAGTCGCCGATGTATTCCATCGCCACACGCTGCGTGAGCTTGGTGATCAGTTCGTAAGCGCTGATGCCGGTGCAGGCGGCGATGCGTTCGACCGGCAGCGCCTGGCCCCACAGCACCGCTTCATCCCCCACCTTATCGGCGGCGTCCGGCCCGAGATCGACCGAAATCATGTCCATCGACACCCGGCCGACGATCGGCACTTCGCGGCCGTTGATCAGGATTGGCGTACCGGTCGGCGCGCTGCGCGGGTAACCGTCGCCGTATCCCATCGCCACCACGCCCAGCCGGGTATCGCGCGGGCTGACCCAGGTGCCGCCGTAGCCGACCGCTTCGCCGGCCTTGTGCTCGCGCACCGCGATCAGGCTGGATTTCAGGGTCATCGCCGGCTGCAGACCATGCTCGGCGCCGCTGCCGTTATCCAGCGGCGACACGCCGTACAGAATGATGCCGGGGCGCACCCACTCATTGTGGGCATCCGGCCACAGCAGCGTGCCACCGGAGGCGGCGACCGAGCGCTGGCCCGGTTTACCGCGCGCGAACTGCTCAAAGCAGGCGATCTGTTTCAACGTGGTGTCGGACTCCGGTTCATCGGCGCGGCTGAAGTGGCTCATGATATTGACCGGCTGCGCCACGTTGCGGCAGGCGCACAGGCGCTGATAAAACGCCTCCGCGTGTTCGGGGCGCACCCCCAGCCGATGCATGCCGGTATCGAGCTTCATCCACACCGGCACCGGGCGCGCCAGCTCGGCCTGCTCCAGCGCTTCGAGCTGTTCGATGCAGTGCACCGCGGTTTCGATGTTGTTCGCCACCAGCACCGGCAGATCTTCGGCACTGAAGAAGCCTTCCAGCAGCAGGATCGGTTTGACGATGCCGCCGGAACGCAGCATCAGCGCCTCGTCGATGCGCGCCACGCCGTAGCAGTCGGCGTCTTGCAGGGTGTGTGCTGTTTCCAGCAGGCCATGTCCATAAGCGTTTGCTTTCACAACGGCAATCAGGCGGCTTTGCGGCGCCTGGCGGCGCACCTGTTGCAGATTATGTCGCAGAGCGCGGCGGTCGATTACAGCGGTTGCCGCTTTCATTTCAGTTCCTTAGCTGATTATTCGTCATCGTATTGTGGCCCCGCGTAGTTGTCGAAACGCGACCACTGGCCGTTAAAGGTAAGGCGCACGGTACCGATCGGGCCGTTACGCTGCTTACCGATAATAATTTCCGCGATCCCTTTCAGATCGCTGTTCTCGTGATACACCTCATCACGATAGATGAACATAATCAGGTCGGCGTCCTGCTCGATAGAGCCGGATTCACGCAGGTCGGAGTTAACCGGGCGTTTGTCGGCGCGCTGCTCCAGGCTACGGTTCAGCTGCGACAGCGCCACCACCGGCACCTGCAGCTCTTTCGCCAGCGCCTTCAGCGAGCGCGAAATCTCGGCGATCTCCAGCGTACGGTTGTCGGACAGGGCCGGCACGCGCATCAGCTGCAGGTAGTCAATCATGATGAGGCTAAGCCCGTCGTGCTCGCGGAAAATGCGCCGCGCGCGCGAGCGCACTTCGGTCGGCGTCAGGCCGGAGGAGTCGTCGATGTACATGTTGCGCTTCTCCAGCAGGATACCCATGGTGCTGGAAATGCGCGCCCAGTCCTCGTCGTCGAGCTGACCGGTACGGATGCGCGTCTGATCCACGCGCGACAGCGACGCCAGCATACGCATCATGATCTGCTCGCCGGGCATCTCCAGGCTGAAGATCAGCACCGGTTTTTCCTGGGTCATCGCGGCGTTTTCGCACAGGTTCATGGCGAAGGTGGTTTTCCCCATCGATGGACGGGCGGCGACGATGATCAGATCGGACTTTTGCATGCCCGCGGTTTTCTTGTTGAGGTCCTGATAGCCGGTATCGACCCCGGTCACGCCGTCGTGCGGCTGCTGATACAGCTGTTCGATGCGCGATACGGTGTCCTCCAGGATGCGTTCGATGCCCTTCGGGCCTTCGTCTTTGCTGGCGCGGTTCTCGGCGATTTGGAATACGCGGGATTCCGCCAGATCGAGCAGGTCTTCGCTGCTGCGCCCCTGCGGATCGTAGCCGGCGTCGGCGATTTCGTTAGCCACCGAGATCATTTCGCGCACCACCGCGCGCTCGCGCACGATGTCGGCGTAGGCGCCGATGTTGGCGGCGCTCGGGGTGTTTTTCGACAGCTCGGCCAGGTAGGCGAAGCCGCCGACCGAGTCCAGTTCACCCTTCTGCTCGAGCGATTCGGACAGGGTGATGAGGTCGATAGGCTTGCTCATCTCCAGCAGACGCTGCATCTCGGTAAAGATCAGGCGATGTGGGCGGCTGAAGAAGTCGTTGGCGACCACGCGCTCCGCCACGTTGTCCCAGCGCTCGTTATCCAGCATCAAACCGCCCAACACCGACTGCTCGGCCTCCAGCGAGTGCGGCGGCATCTTCAGCCCTTCCATCTGACGATCTCTGGAACGCTCTCTGGTTTCGTCCGCGTTTGTTTTGTTGGTTGGTTTTTTTCCTGCCATGAAACGTAGTCTTTATCCGGTTGCGAATGAGGGTGAAGCTGCTGACGCAAGAGTATACGTGATTTTTCCGCACGATTCCGCCGCATAATTGCCACAGGCCGGCGCACGGGCAGGCTAGATCTCCGCAGCCAAAAGGCATAGGGTGAATTCAGATAACCAAATGAGGGTAGAACATGGCCAAGCGCATTCAATTCTCCGCCACCGGCGGGCCGGAAGTCTTGCAATACGTTGATTTTACACCGCTCGATCCGGCTGCCGGCGAAGTGCAGATCGAGAACAAGGCGATCGGCATCAACTACATCGACACCTATGTGCGCAGCGGACTGTACGCGCCGGCCAGCCTGCCGAGCGGCCTCGGCACCGAAGCGGCCGGCGTGGTGACCAAGGTCGGCGCCGGGGTCAGCGTCCTCAAACCGGGCGACCGGGTGGTGTATGCGCAATCGGCGCTCGGCGCCTACAGCGAGATCCACAACGTCTCGGCAGAACGCGTGGCGCTGCTGCCGGGCAACCTTAGCTTTGAACAGGGTGCAGCCTCTTTCCTCAAAGGGCTGACGGTATACTACCTGCTGCGCCAGACCTATGACGTGCAACCGGGTGAAGTGTTCCTGTTCCATGCCGCGTCCGGCGGCGTCGGGCTGATCGCCTGCCAGTGGGCGAAAGCGCTGGGTGCGCGCCTGATCGGCAGCGTCGGTTCCGACGAGAAGGCCGCGCTGGCGAAACAGGCCGGCGCCTGGGCCACCATCAACTACCACAAAGAGGATATCGCCCAGCGGGTGGCCGAGCTGACGCAGGGCGAGAAGGTCGGCGTGGTGTACGATTCGGTGGGTAAAAGCACCTGGCTGGCCTCGCTCGACAGCCTGAAGCGTCGCGGCCTGATGGTCAGCTTCGGCAACGCCTCAGGCCCGGTGACCGGCGTCGATCTGGCGCTGCTGAATCAGAAGGGCTCGCTGTACGTCACCCGCCCTTCCCTCAACGGCTATATCACCAACCGCGCCGAGCTGCAGTACGCCAGCAACGAGCTGTTCTCCCTGATCGGCAGCGGCGCCATTCGGGTAGAAGTGAAAGACGAGCAGAAATTCGCGCTGGCCGACGCCCAGCGGGCACACCAAGTATTGGAAAGCCGCAGCACCAGTGGCTCCAGCCTGCTGATCCCCTGATCGCGGCCAAAGAAAAGGGCTCCTTACGGAGCCCTTTCTGTTACTGCGTTTTGTAGGGGTAGAGCAGAGTCCGCCAGAGACAGGGGGTTGCTTCAGCAACACGAATTTTGGTTGTCTCTCACGGTGATGAAATCGGTCGCATCACTGCATCGACCCACATCCTAACAGCCCCGTGCGGCAAAAAACACGCTTTATGTGCCACATCGCCGGGTAAAACTGCCAAGCTGTGATCGCTGCCGCATTAGCGTGGCGGGCAGTTATGCAAGTTTCATCGCGACTGACTGATTATTCAGCAAAAAATCAGTAACGCCTGGCCTGCGGTTTCTGCATCGAACGGTAAATCCATACCCCGACCACCGCCAAAATTAGCCACGGCAGCAGCTTAATCACCACCGCGAACAACCCGCCCAACAGCATGAACGCCGCCGCCACCAACAACGCGGCGAAGATCCCCAGCAGCGAGATGCCGGTCACCATCAGCATCACCACAAAGCCAATGAGAAAGAAGATTTCCAACATGATTGCTCCTTTGCAATACAACGTATCTGCAGAGTGGATTACAAGAAGCGTGCCAGAATGGCGGAGGGGCTAACCTATTGAAAAAATAGGACAGGCATCCGGTAACGTACCGAATACCTGGCGAAAAAGACTAACTGTTGGTCAAATTTTTGGTGGGTTACGCCATTTCGACGCGCGGCTGACGCACCAGCGCCAGCGCCTGCTCCACCACCCGCGCATCGGCGCCCGGCTTGTGGGCGTTCTCGCTCAGGTGGCGACGCCACTGGCGCGCGCCCGGCACGCCCTGGAACAGACCGAGGATGTGACGGGTGATGTGGCCGAGATAGGTGCCGTTGGACAGCTCGCGCTCGATATACGGATACAGCGCTTCGACGATCGCCACGCTGTCCGGCACCGCGGTCTGCGCGCCGAACAGTTCGCTGTCGACCCGCGCCAGGATACCCGGATTCTGATACGCCTCGCGCCCCATCATCACACCGTCCAGATGCTGCAGATGCTGCCGCGCCTCTTCCAGCGTTTTCACCCCGCCGTTAATGGCGATGGTCAGCGCCGGGAAATCCCGCTTCAGCTGATAAACGCGCGGGTAGTCCAGCGGCGGCACTTCGCGGTTCTCTTTCGGGCTGAGGCCGGAGAGCCAGGCTTTGCGAGCGTGGATAGTGAACATGTCGCACTCGCCGCGCCCGGCGACGGTCTGGATAAAGTCGCACAGGAAGGCGTAGCTGTCCTGATCGTCGATGCCGATGCGGGTCTTCACCGTCACCGGTATCGATACGACGTCGCGCATTGCCTTGATGCAGTCGGCGACCAGCGCCGCCTGGCCCATCAGACAGGCGCCGAACATGCCGTTTTGCACGCGATCGGACGGGCAGCCGACGTTGAGGTTAATCTCGTCGTAACCGCGCTGCTCCGCCAGCTTGGCGCAATGCGCCAGCGCGGCCGGATCGCTGCCGCCCAGCTGCAGCGCCACCGGATGCTCTTCTTCGCTGTAGGCCAGATAGTCGCCCTTGCCGTGGATGATCGCGCCGGTGGTCACCATTTCGGTGTACAGCAGCGTTTCCTTGGTCAGCAGGCGGTGGAAGTAACGGCAATGACGATCGGTCCAGTCGAGCATCGGCGCGATGGAGAAACGATTGGCGGCGTAGGTTGGGGCGTGGTTGTCTTTCGTCATGCTGAGTTACTGGCTACCTGAGTCTGTCTGGGTTCAACGAACGGCGCGCGGCCGCAAACGGCTATTATAACGACAATCGGCGCCGTTGGGAAAACCCGCTTGCCGCCGGCAAAAATAAGCGGAGACAAGGCGAATAAACCCACTCGTTCAGGTGTTATATCATTACGGGCGCGCACGGCGCCTCTGCCTTGAGGACACAACCATGAACAGCTTCATTAAACGCCTGCTGGCATCGGCCATTGCCGGCTGCCTGCTGTTTTCCGGCGCGGCGCTGGCGATGGGCGGCGACGGCAGCAGCCAAACCCCGCCGACCTGCCCGAAAGGCCAGGTCTACGACAGCAAAACTCAGACCTGCATGGTGGATAAAAGCGGCAAGGTCGACGACGTCGACCGCACTAACTACGCCTATGCGCTGGCGAAAAGCGGCCGCTATCAGGAAGCGCTCGATATGCTCAACACGCTGAAAGATCCCAACACCGCCGTTGCGCTGAACTATCGCGGCTACGCCACGCGCAAACTTGGCCGCACCGATGAGGGTATCGGCTATTATTTAAAATCAGTAGCTCTCGATCCGAAATACCCTAAAGTGCGCGAGTACCTGGGGGAAGCCTACATGCTGAAAGGCCGACCCGATCTGGCGCGCCAGCAGCTGCAGGTGATCCAGTCGCTGTGCGGCACCAAATGCGAGGAGTACCGCGATTTGGCGGCGGCCATCGACCGCCACCCGGAATCTTGATCCGACGCGCCTGCGGAGGTGACTATCAGCGGCGATGCGATACGCGATGAACTCGGCCACTATCTCTCCCGCCTGTGGCGCTATGCACTGGTGCTTTCGCACCGGCGGGATATCGCCGACGATCTGGTGCAGGCGACCTGCCTGCGTGCGCTGGAGCGCGCTGCGCAATTCACTCCCGGTTCGCACCTGGATCGCTGGTTGTTTTCCATCCTGCACTCCATCTGGCTCAATGAAGTTCGCGCCCAACATCTTCGCCAGGGGCAAGGCTGCATGGCGGCGGAAGAGCTGGGCGATGCGGACAACGGTGAACAGCCGGTCTGGCTCCATGAAGTGATGCGACGCGTCAGCCGGCTGCCGGCGGCTCAGCGCAACGCGCTGTTTCTGGTGTATATCGAAGGGCTATCCTATCGGGAGGCCTCGAAAGTGCTGGCGGTGCCAATCGGCACCGTCATGAGCCGCCTGGCGGCCGCACGCTTGGCGTTGGCCGATGACCGCCCGTTGGCAAACGACGGCCCGCACCGCAAAGAGAGCCATCCCGCCCCCTTGCCTCCTGCTCGTCGATAACGCCCTATTCCAACGAGCGGATAACCCGGCATGGCTGCCCCAGCGCCAGCACGTTGGCCGGGATGTCGCCGGTGACGATGCTGCCCGCGCCGATGGTCGTGCCGTCGCCGATGGTCACTCCCGGCAGGATCACTACGTTGCCGCCGATCCAGACGTTGTTGCCAATGGACACCGGCTGCGCCGAGGTGCGGAAAGGGAAATCCGGATCGCCGGTGAAGCGCTCTGCGGCCTTCAGCGGGTGGCTCGGCGTATAGATTTGCACGTTGGGGCCGATCAGCGTGTTGTCGCCGATGGTGATGGTATTACAATCGAGGAACACCGCATTGACGTTGATAAAACAGTTTTTACCGATGCGGACATGCTGCCCGTAGTCGCACCAGAATGGCGTTTCAATCCAACTCGCCTTCCCCCAGGCGCCAAACAGCTCGCCGAGCAGGCGGTTTTTCTCGTCCGCCTGATGCGAGTCCAGCGCCCCCAAGCTTTTGGTCAACGCCCTCGCCCGATGGTACAGGGCGATCAGTTCTTCATCGCGGCTGTTGTACTCCAGGCCGCTTAACAGCTTCTCTCTTTCCGTCATCACACAGGGCTCCTGCTCATCACGCGGGTGAAAGGCGTTATACCGCTCTCGTCCCCCGCTCTCCAGCGCTAAAACCGGCAACGTTGATTTGCCGCCCGACGGCGGGGAAAAGTTGTGATGCAACTCTCTTTTCGCGCGATCGACGCGCCTTTCCCTGCGCTATCCTCAGGGGAAAAGGGGGCAACTCTCGGCGATTCGCCGTAATCATGGTAAAATCGGCTTTTTTACGTACCGGGATATTTGCGATGAACTCAACCACCCAGGAAAAGCTGCTGGCGCAGGCTGAACGCCTCTGCCAGCAACGCAATGTGCGATTGACGCCGCAACGGCTGGAAGTGCTGCGTCTGATGACTCAGCAACCCGGTGCAATCAGCGCATATGACCTGCTCGATCTGCTGCGCGTCGCCGAACCGCAGGCCAAGCCGCCGACGGTCTACCGCGCGCTGGATTTTCTGCTGGAGCAAGGGTTTATCCATAGAGTGGAATCGGCCAACAGCTACGTGCTGTGCCACCATTTCGAACAGCCGATGCATACGTCCGCGCTGTTTATCTGCGACCGCTGCGGCCAGGTGACCGAACGCACCACCGAAGGCGTGGAGGAAACGCTGCAGAAGCTGGCGCAGGAAGCCGGATTTGCGCTGCGGCACAGCGTGGTGGAAGCGCACGGTCTGTGCGCCGGTTGCGTTGAAGTTGAGGCTTGTGACAGCAAGCATGACTGCGCCGAACACGATCACAGCATCGCCATCAAGAAGAAGTAAGACGAAGTCAGGTACTTCCCTGTACCTGCAGCCGGGGCGCCAGAGGATGGAGCGACGCCGGCCTGCGCTGTTGCCGGCCGCCGTCAGTGGCGGCCCTGCGTGTTACCAGCGGTGTTTGGTGTGATCTTCCCAGGCTTTCACCTCTTTCTCGGCCGCCTCTTTCTGGTAACCGTAGCGCTCCTGGATTTTACCGACTAGCTGTTCGCGTTTCCCTTCGATGACCGTCAGATCGTCATCGGTCAGCTTGCCCCATTTTTCCTTCACTTTGCCTTTCAGCTGCTTCCAGTTACCGTCGGCTTGATCTTTATTCATAGTCTCTCCGTTAACCTGTGGTGAATCAGTGATCCCTGTCGCCGGCCGGGGTTAAACAGAAGTTTTTCTGGTTGATACTCCCTTCACCTTAAGAAGCACCGCTCCCCTTCATTCACCAGCCACATGATTCATTCTAGTTAAACATGGAAATAAAAAAGCCAAATATCAGAATAAAAAACCATTAAAAAGAAAAATAAACACAAAAAACGCTAACAAACAACGAACTAAACCGGAAATATTCAGGCTGGAAACATGTAAGCAAACATGAATAAAAACATAAGATAAATTAATAATTAACCCAACAAAGCGTCCGGTCTAACGTGCAGCAAACCAGCTGCCGCGCACCTGATGACGGTGCCAAATCCAACCCAGCGCCACGCCACGCAACGTCAGAAACACCGCCAGCGCCAGCCAGAGCCCGTGGTTGCCTAGCAGCGGCACGCTGAACAGCGTCAGACCATATCCTGCCGCGGCCACCGCCATACTGTTACGCATCTCGGCGCCGCGCGTGGCACCGATAAACATGCCGTCCAGCAAATAGCACCACACCCCGACCAGCGGCAGAATGACCTGCCACGGTAAATAGTGGGCGGCCAACGCACGCAGCTCCGGCAAGGAGGTCAACGCCGCCACGATCTGCTGGCCGGTAACGGCATACGCCAGGCCGAAAGCCAACGCGACCAGCCCAGCCTGCCTGCAGGCCGCGTGCCACACCTTACGCAGTTGGCTGCCGTCCCGGGCACCGTAGGCGTGGCCGGAATGGGCCTCCACCGCATAAGCGAAGCCGTCGAGCGCATAGGCGGTAAACGTCAGCAGGTTCATCAACACCGCGTTAACCGCCACCACATCGCTCCCCAGGCGAGCGCCGAAAATGGTCAGCGACGCAAAACACAGCTGCAGCAGCAATGAGCGCAACATGATGTCGCGATTGAGCGCCAGCAGGCGGCGCAGATCGCCACGCCAGGCCTGACGCAGCATCGCCAGGGTAATACCGCGCAGACGCATCACTCGCCACGCCAGCCACAGGCCGAGCAATAGCGTGGCATATTCGGCGATGGCGGTGGCCGCCGCCGCCCCTCGTACGTTCCAGCCCAGGCCCATCACCAGCCAGATATCCAGCACGATGTTCAGCAGGTTGCCGACGATCAGCAGGATCACCGGCGCACGCACGTACTGCACGCCGAGCAGCCAGCCCAGCAGCACCAGGTTGGCCAGCGCCGCCGGTGCGCTCAACCAGCGGATCTCAAGAAAACGCCGCGCCTGCTCCAGCACCTCGCCATCGCCGCCGACGATCCGCAGCGCCAGTTCAATCAGCGGGTAGCGCAACAGGACGATCGCCCCCCCGGCCAACAACGCCAGCAGCAGCGGTTGCATAAAGGCGCGCGCCAGCGCCTGCGGGTTCTTCGCTCCCAGCGCCTGCGCCGCGAGGCCGGTGGTGCTCATGCGCAGGAACAGCAGCAGCATGAACAGGAAGCTGGTCGCCACCGCGCCGATCGCCACGCCTCCCAAATAGATCGGGCTGTCGAGGTGGCCGATCACCGCGGTGTCCACCAGCCCGAGCAGCGGCACGGTGATATTGGAGAAAATCATCGGCAGGGCGAGGCGCCACAGGGCTTTATCGGTGTCGCTGGTGAAGGCGGAAATCAGGCGCATGATGGGATGTTCCTGTGACAGAGTGACGAAGGGCGAGGTCAGAAACAAAAACGCCCCAAAACAGGGGCGATTGATACAGGGAGCGGCGGTGATGGCGCGGCGATTAAATCCAGTCGCCGTTGCGGATCACGCCGACCGCCAGCCCTTCGATCGTGAAATTCTGCTGGCGCAGATCGACCACGATCGGTTGGAATTCATTGTTCTCCGGCAGCAGCTCAACCACGTTACCGTGCTTTTTCAAGCGCTTGACCGTCACTTCGTCTTCGATGCGCGCGACCACGACCTGGCCGTTGCGCACGTCTTGCGTTTTGTGCACCGCCAGCAGATCGCCGTCCAGAATGCCGATGTCGCGCATCGACATGCCGTTCACCCGCAACAGGAAATCGGCGCTCGGTTTAAACAGGGAAGGATCCACCTGGTAGTGCCCTTCGATGTGCTGCTGCGCCAGCAGCGGTTCGCCGGCGGCGACGCGACCGATCAGCGGCAACCCTTCTTCTTCTTCCATCAACAGGCGGATACCGCGCGACGCACCGGAGACGATTTCGATCACGCCTTTGCGTGCCAGCGCCTTCAGGTGCTCTTCGGCGGCGTTAGGCGAACGGAACCCCAGACGCATCGCGATCTCGGCACGCGTTGGCGGCATGCCCGTTTGCGAAATATGATCGCGAATCAGATCGTAGACCTCTTGCTGTCTGGTAGTTAGTGCTTTCATTCCGCCCCCTGTTTGTTTATACAGTCTTGCTGTGAGTATATACAGGTAAGCGCGGATTGGGAACCGAAGAATAAATAAAAATCAGTCAGTAGGCGACTTTCGTCAGCCAAAATGCTGCCACAAGACCGTGCCCCATACGAACAGCGCCAGCACGATCGCCAGCGACACCGCCGCCGATCCCATGTCCTTGGCCCGCCCGGACAGCTCATGGTGTTCGCTGCCGATGCGATCCACCACCGCCTCGATCGCGCTGTTCAGGATCTCGACGATCATCACCAGCGCCACCGATCCGATCAATAAAATGCGCGCTATCGCACCCACGTCCAGCCAGACAGCCAGTATGATAGCCAGGAGGGTCACCACCAGTTCCTGGCGGAACGCCGCCTCGTGTTGCCAGGCGGCGGAAAGCCCTTTATAAGAATAGCCGGCGGCCTTGATGATGCGGGTCAATCCGGTTGCTTGGTTTGCCATGTTTTCGTGCCTTTCTCAGAGGTCGGTCATAATAAAAAGAGTCTAGAACAGTCCGCGCTGACGGCTCTCGGTTTTCGAACACCACAGATCTGCTACCCGGTTTCTGGTATGCTTGCGGCGCATTGCTAACAAGAGGCTTCACGTTGTTATGTCAGGTTGGCGTAAAATTTATTATAAAATATTGAATTTACCACTTAAATTGTTGGTAAGAAGTAAGGTCATCCCTTCAGATCCGGTTACCGAGCTAGGGTTGGATCCCTCACGGCCGATTTTGTATGTTTTACCTTACAATTCCAAGGCGGATTTGCTGACGCTGCGCACCCAGTGCCTGGCGCAGGATCTGCCCGATCCGCTCAACGCGCTGGAGATCGACGGCACCGTGCTGCCGAGCTACGTGTTCATTCACGACGGCCCGCGCGTGTTCCGCTACTACACCCCGAAAGAAGAGTCGGTAAAGCTGTTCCACGACTATCTGGATCTGCATCGCAGCAATCCGGATCTCGACATTCAGATGCTGCCGGTTTCGGTCATGTTCGGCCGTTCGCCGGGCCGCGAAGGTCACGGCACGCCACACCTGCGTCTGTTGAACGGCGTGCAGAAATTCTTCGCCGTACTGTGGCTCGGCCGCGACAGCTTCGTGCGTTTCTCCAACACCGTTTCGCTGCGCCGCATGGCCACCGAGCACGGCACGGATAAAACCATCGCGCAGAAACTGGCGCGCGTGGCGCGCATGCACTTCTCGCGTCAGCGCCTGGCCGCGGTAGGCCCGAGCCTGCCGGCCCGTCAGGACCTGTTCAACAAGCTGTTGGCGTCCAAAGCGATCGAAAAAGCGGTCGAGGACGAAGCGCGCAGCAAGAAGATCTCGCACGAGAAGGCCCAGCAGAACGCCATCGCGCTGATGGAAGAGATCGCCGCCGATTTCTCCTACGAAACCGTGCGTCTGTCCGACCGCGTGCTGAGCTGGACCTGGAACCGGCTGTATCAGGGCATCAACGTCACCAACGCCGAGCGCGTGCGCCAGCTGGCGCAGGACGGCCACGAGATCGTCTACGTGCCCTGCCACCGCAGTCACATGGACTATCTGCTGCTGTCCTACGTGCTGTATCATCAGGGCCTGGTGCCGCCGCACATCGCTGCGGGCATCAACCTCAACTTCTGGCCGGCCGGCCCGATCTTCCGTCGCCTGGGCGCGTTCTTCATCCGCCGCACCTTTAAAGGCAACAAGCTGTACTCGACGGTGTTCCGCGAATACCTCGGCGAGCTGTTCACTCGCGGTTACTCGGTGGAATATTTCGTGGAAGGCGGCCGTTCCCGCACCGGGCGTCTGCTGGAACCGAAAACCGGCACCCTGTCGATGACCATCCAGGCGATGCTGCGCGGCGGCGCCCGTCCGATCACGCTGGTGCCGATCTACATCGGCTACGAGCATGTGATGGAAGTGGGCACCTACGCCAAAGAGCTGCGCGGCGCCACCAAGGAAAAAGAGAGCCTGCTGCAGATGCTGCGCGGCCTGCGCAAGCTGCGCAATCTGGGCCAGGGTTACGTCAACTTCGGCGAACCGCTGCCGTTGACCGCTTACCTCAACCAGCACGTGCCGCAGTGGCGCGAGTCGATCGATCCGATCGAAGCTCAACGCCCAAGCTGGCTGACGCCGACGGTCAACGATCTGGCCGGCCAGATCATGGTGCGCATCAACAACGCCGCCGCGGCCAACGCCATGAACCTGTGTTCCACCGCGCTGCTGGCCTCGCGCCAGCGTTCGCTGACCCGCGAACAGCTGCTCGAGCAGCTCGAGTGTTACCTGCAGCTGATGCGCAACGCGCCTTACGCCCATGATGTCACCGTACCGACGCAGACGCCGGACGAGCTGCTGGATCACGCGCTGAACATGAACAAGTTCGAGGTGGAAAAGGACAACATCGGCGACATCATCATCCTGCCGCGCGAGCAGGCGGTGCTGATGACCTATTACCGCAACAACATCCACCACCTGCTGGTGTTGCCGTCGCTGATCGCCAGCATCGTCATGCATCATCGCCGGGTATCGCGCGCCGAACTGCTGCGCCAGATTGGCATGATTTACCCGATGCTGAAAGCCGAGCTGTTCCTGCATAACGACAAGGAGCAGCTGCCGGACGTGCTGCGGCCGATGATCGACGAGCTGATCCGTCAACAGCTTATCTGCGACAAAGGCGACGAGCTGGTGCTGAACCCGGCGCGCATTCGCCCGCTGCAGCTGCTGGCCGCCGGGGTGCGCGAAACCCTGCAACGCTACGCCATCACCATGTCGATCCTCAGCGCCAACCCGAGCATCAACCGCGGCGCGCTGGAGAAAGAGAGCCGCATCATGGCGCAGCGTCTGTCGGTGCTGCACGGCATCAACGCGCCGGAGTTCTTCGACAAGGCGGTATTCTCCACCCTGGTGGCGACGCTGCGCGAAGAAGGCTATATCAACGACAGCGGCGATGCGATCCGCGAGCACACCCTCGAGGTGTACAACATGCTGAGCGATCTGATCACGCCGGAAATCAAGCTGACCATCGAAAGCGTCAACATGCCGGAAGAGACCACCATCCTGCCGCAAACCGATGCGGGAGAAGAGCAAGACGAGTGATTTCGCCCGGCGCAGAAACACAAAAGGCACCCCGAGAGGTGCCTTTTTTCTTGCTGCAGGAAACCGTTACGCCGGCAGATAGCTCAGTGCGATGCCGATAAATACCACCAGCCCGACATAATTGTTCTGCAGGAAGGCCTTGAAGCAGGCTTCGCGCTCGCGCCCGGCAATCTGCTTTTGCTGGTGAATGAACAGTGCGCCCGCCAGCAACAGCGACCAGTAAAACGCGCCGCCGAGCTGCGCCAGATAACCGACCCACACCAGCAGCAACAGCGTCGCGAACTGCAACAGCCCGACGATCAGCTTGTCATAACGCCCGAACAGGATAGCGGTGGACTTGATGCCTATTTTCAGATCATCGTCGCGATCGACCATCGCATACAGCGTGTCATAGGCCACCGTCCAGCAGATGTTGGCCAGCAGCAGCAGCCAGCAGCTAAGCGGCAGCGATTCGCTGACCGCCGCATAGCCCATCGGAATGCCCCAGCCGAACGCGGCACCCAGCACGAACTGCGGCAGGTTGGTCACCCGCTTCATAAACGGATACACCCAGGCTAGCGCCAGCGCCGCCAGCGACAGCCAGATGGTCATAGCGTTCAGCGTCAATACCAGGCAGAAGGAGATCAGCACCAGCACCACGAACAGCACCTTGGCCTCTTTCGCGCTCACCCGACCGCTCGGCATCGGCCGCCCGGCGGTGCGCTTTACGTAGCCGTCCACCGCGCGATCGGCGTAGTCATTCACCACGCAACCGGCGGCGCGCATCAGGAACACGCCGAGCACGAACACCACCAGAATCGAGAGCGGCGGCACGCCTTTCCCGGCCAGCCACAGCGCCCACAGCGTCGGCCACAACAGCAACAGCGTGCCGATCGGTTTATCAATGCGCATCAAATGGCTGTAAGCCCGCCATTTACTTTGAGTCACGCTTCCCTCCAACGTCTTGCTCTCCTCTCTTTATGCGGGGACCGCTGAATACAGCGGCGAAGCCGGTAAAAACAGTTCGGTCAGCAACAGCGGCTTGCCCGCCAGCCGCAGCCGTGAACGACGCGCCCACAGCGCGTCCTGCCGGCCGATATGGATATAGTCGCGCGTCAGCTCGCCGCTGCTGAACAGATAGCGCCCGAGCGGCAGCGTCCCCAGATCCACCAACGCCTGATCGGGGCCGGTCAGCGTATGTTCCGGGATCACCGTGCGCCCAAGCAGCCAGGGCTGGTCGTCGCCCAGCAGCACCACTTCGCGCAGCCAGTAGCGCGGGCTGTCGGGCAGGTGGTTCGCCTCGTCGCCCAGCGCCTCGCGCGTGACGAAGCATTCGCGCTGCGGTTCAACGCGCACCTGGGCGCAATGGCGTTCAAATCGGCGGGTCATGGAGCCTAACTCCATCAGCCAGTCGCTGACGGCGGCGGGCGCCGGAGGATCCTGTTCGGACAACCACTCCAGCGGCGGCAGGATGGAATCCCTGATGCCAGACATTGTTTTACTCCTCGCCTGAACCGCGGCCGGTGTGGCGCGCCAGGCGATACAAACTGTTAACAGGCCCCCATTGTAGCGCAGAAATGCGAAAGCGGCAGGCTGATTCGTGGCGAAAACGGCAGGCCTATCGGCCGGAAAAACCGGGGTTCTGTCATCTTTTTGCCATCCGCCTTCTCTATCTTCATTTCCCGGCGCGCTGACGATTCTGTGATCGCCCGCAAAGTTTCAGCTTCCTCGCGTTGTGTTATCTACGCGCGTAGATACCCTGATACAGCAGCGTTGAATCGCCATGCGTCCGACATGATTTGTCGGCACACCTTTGTTGCCGGCACCAGGGAAACCATCTTTAGCCGCGCCCCTCCAGGCGCAGAACAAAAGAGGATAGCACTGCCATGAGCGAAACAACGCTTGCCCCTTCACAGACCGCCGACGCCGCGCTGGCGGCCGATGAACGCCTGGCAACCAAAGAGGGGCGTAGCCAATTTTGGCGCGCCACCTTCTCTTGCTGGCTCGGTACCGCCATGGAATACGTCGATTTTGCGCTGTACGGCCTGGCGGCCGGCATGGTGTTCGGCGACGTGTTCTTCCCGGAAGCCACGCCGCTGGTGGCGCTGCTGGCCAGCTTCGCCACCTACTCCGTCGGCTTCGTCGCGCGGCCGATCGGTGCGCTGGTGTTCGGCTGGATCGGCGATCGCAAAGGCCGCCGCGTGGTGCTGATCACCACCGTGGCGCTGATGGGCCTCTCCACCACGCTGATCGGCCTGATCCCGTCCTATGCGCAAATCGGCGTCTGGGCGCCTACCTGCCTAGTGATCCTGCGCTTCGCGCAGGGGTTCGGCGCCGGTGCGGAACTGTCCGGCGGCGCGGTGATGCTGGCGGAATACGCGCCGGCCAAACGACGCGGGCTGGTGGCGTCGATCATCGCCATCGGCTCGAACAGCGGCACCCTGCTGGCGTCGCTGGTATGGCTGCTGGTACTGCAGCTGGACAAGGAAGATCTGATGAGCTGGGGCTGGCGCATTCCGTTCCTCGCCAGCATTCTGATCGCCGGTGCGGCGCTGTACCTGCGTCGCCACGTGCGGGAAACGCCGGTCTTCGAACGCGAGCTGCAACAAAACCACCAGCGCATGCTGGACGCCGCCCAGGCCGCGCCGGATACGCGCAGCTACCTGCAGCGCACCAAGGCGTTCTGGGTGATGCTCGGCCTGCGCATCGGCGAAAACGGCCCTTCCTACCTGTGCCAGGGCTTTATCGTCGGCTATGTCGCCAAGGTGCTGATGGTCGATAAATCGGTGCCGGCGCTGGCGGTGTTGATCGCCTCGCTGTGCGGTTTTCTGGTGATCCCGCTGGCCGGCTGGCTGTCCGATCGCTTCGGCCGCCGCATCACCTACCGCTGGTTCTGCCTGCTGCTGGTGCTGTACGCCTTCCCGGCGTTCTGGTTGCTCGACAGCCGTGAACCGGCGATCGTCATCTCGGTGATCGTGGTCGGCATGTGCATCGCATCGCTGGGGATCTTCGGCGTGCAGGCGGCCTACGGCGTCGAACTGTTCGGCGTGAAGAATCGCTACTCCAAGATGGCGTTCGCCAAGGAGCTCGGTTCGATCCTCTCCGGCGGCACCGCGCCGCTGATCGCCACCGCGCTGCTGTCCGGTTTCGGTCACTGGTGGCCTGTCGCCTGCTATTTTGTTGTAATGGCGGCCATCGGCTTAATCACCACCTTCTTTGCTCCCGAAACCCGCGGCCGCGATCTCAACCTGCCGCAGGATGCCGCGTAGCGAGAAGGCGAACAGGAACCCAATTTGGATAATCACTCCGCGCGACGCGTTACCCGCGCCGACGTGGCCCGCGTAGCGGGCACCTCCGTCGCCGTGGTCAGCTATGTGATCAACAACGGCCCGCGCCCGGTGGCGGAAGCCACCCGGCTGCGCGTGCTGGCGGCGATCGAGCAGACCGGCTACCGGCCTAACGACATCGCGCGGGCATTGGCCTCCGGCAGCACGCAAACCTACGGGCTGGTGGTGCCGGATATTTCCAACCCTTTCTTCGCCACGCTGGCGCGGGCGCTGCAGCAAGAGGCCTTCAGCCGCGGCCGCGTGCTGCTGCTGGGTGACGCCGGCGATGACCGGCAGCGTGAGTATGAGCTGATCAACAACCTGCTGCGCCGCCAGGTCGACGGCCTGCTGTACACCAGCGTCGATCGCCATCCGTGGTTCGAGCTGATCCGCGCCTCCGGCACGCCCTGCGTGATGATAGACACCATCGACAGCCAGGCCGGCGTCTGCGCCATCCGCGTCGACGAGCGCGACGCCGCCTGCCAGGCGACCCGCCATCTGCTGCAGCACGGCTATCGCGACATCGGCATTTTTATCGGCCCGCTGACCATGCTCAACGCGCAGGATCGCCTGAACGGCTGGCGCGATGCGCTGCTGGAGGCGGGCATTGCGCCGCGCGACGAGTGGATTTTCGAGGTGCCCTACACCCGCCAGGGCGGCTACCAGGCCACCCAGTGCCTGGTGCAAGGCCCACGCCCACGCGCCGTTTTCACCTCTAACGAACAGCAGGCGCTCGGCTGCCTGTCGGCGTTGGCAGAGCATGGGTTGCGCGCACCGGACGATCTGGCGCTGATTTGTTTTAACGGCACGCAGCAATCCGAATTCAGCGTGCCGCCGCTCAGCGCGGTCGAGCAGCCGATCGACGCCATGGCCAAGCGGGCCATCGCCATGCTGGCCGCCGGTGCCGCGCCCGCCGAGCTGCATGAATTCGCTTTTCAACTGCGCATCCGCCATTCATGCGGCTGTTAGCGGGTTTTCAGGACACCTTATATGCGTTTAATCATTGATTGCGATCCCGGCAATGGCGTCCCCGGCGCCAACGTCGACGACGGGCTGGCGCTGGCCCTGGCGCTGGCGGCCAAACCGCAGCTGCAGCTGGAGCTGATCAGCATCGTGGCCGGCAACACCCCGCGCGAAGTGGGCTTCGCCGTCGCCACCGATCTGCTGGCGCAGAGCGGCTATCAGGTTCCTGTCGCCCTCGGCGCGGCGCGCGCCCTGAGTGAGCCGCCGGAGCCGTGGCGCGCGCATCTGGACCGCCCGATCGCCGATCCCAAGCTGGCAGCGCTGTGGCGCGACTTGCCCGCGCCCTCACTCGCCAACGCGCCCGCACCGGACGCCGCCATCGCCATCGGCGAGCTGATCTGCCGCCATCCCGGCGAGATCACGCTGGCGGCGATCGGCCCGCTGACCAACGTTGCGCACGCCATGCAGCTTTACCCGCAGATGGCGCAGGCGGTGAAAGAGATCGTAATCATGGGTGGCGTATTCAACGTCGACGGGTACATCAAGGACACCAATTTCGGCCTGGATCCGGAAGCGGCACGGCTGGTGCTGAACAGCGGCGCCGCTATCACGCTGGCGCCGCTGGATGTCACCACCCAGACCATGCTGACCCAGGCGGATCTGGCCGCACTGACGCAGCCGGATACGCCGCTGTGCCGCTATTTGCGCGCCACCACGCAGCCGTGGATCGACTATTCGCGCCATACGCGGCGCCTGCCAGGCTGCTGGATCCATGATGCGCTGGTGATCGCCTGGCTGCTGGAACCGCAGCTGGTCACGACCGAAATGTTCCATGTGGATGTGGCGCTGGAAGGGGCGTTGACGCGCGGCAGCTCACGCCGTTGGCGGCCGGACAGCCTACGCCTGACGGTCGGCATGCCGCCGCCGCAGGGCAAGCCGGTGCGCATCATGCAGCAGGTGGACAACGCCCGTCTACTGGCGTTGATCGGCGCAACGCTGGCGCGCGGATGAAAAAAGGTGCGCCAAGGCGCACCAATCATCGAGCCAGCATCGGCAGCGCTGGGTGTTACCCCTTGCCTTTAACGCTGCTGATAAACGTTTTACGCGCAGTGGTCGAGCCCAACTTCTCGGCCTCATTCATCAGTTTCAGCGCCTTGTCGATATCGCCCGCCTTCACCGCCTGCTTGATGCCATTATTGAAGTAGCTTTCGGTATCGTTGAGCATCGGCTCCGCCGGTTTCTCTGGGGTCGGTGCCGGCGCCGCCACAGCGGCCGGTGCGGTTGATCCTACCACCACCGGCGCCACGGTCGGCGCAGGCTGCAGCATACCGATCATCACGTTGCCGGTGCCCTGTTCCGCGGTCACCTTGAGCTTCAGCGTGCCGCTCGTCGCGTGGCCGGCGATTGGATCCGGGATATCCGGCACCGCGTTGCCCACGCCCTGCGCATAGGCCTTAGCCGGATTGGTCAACTGCGTGGTTTTCGCCAAGTCCTGCCGAGTGGTGTACACCAGCAGGTAAATCTGTTTTTGACCAAGCGCCGGCGTCAGTTTCAACGTGCCTTCGAGGCGATCGGAGGACATTGCTCCCGGCGGCTGGTAAGGGAAATAGCTGCTCGGGTAATACGCCGCCGGGCGCAGATGCTCGTCCAGCACCAGCACGCTCGGCGCGTACAGCGAATTGTTTTTAGCGAGGCTGCTCAGCGTCACTTCCAGCGAGCCGCGATCGGCCGGCAGCGTATAGGCGGCGATCGCCCCCTGGATCTCGCCCTGATTGAGCTGCGGGCTGACGGCGTCGAGCTTCACTTCTTGCGACACCGGCGGCTGCAGCGGCTGCCACGGCAGGCTTTGCAGCGTGGCGGCGCTGATGGCCGGCGCGACGGAAACGTTAGCCGGCGTCTCGGCGTTGGCCGCCAGAGGCGCGCCGGCGGTCAGCGCCAGCGACAGGCAGAGTGACAGCAGATTCTTTTTCATCGTTATATCCTCTTTCAGCGCCGCGGCGGATCAGGCAAGAGATCCGGCCGCGGCGAATGCGGTTGGGGGAGAGCCGGCGGCCCTCCCCGTCCTGTCGTCGTTACCACCAAATTTCCATCTGGGCGCCGAAGGTGACTTCGTCATCCTTGCCGCGGCTGAAGGTATGCATGCTGGTGTCGTTGTAAGCGGTGCCGGCGTTATACCCGGTGTCATCGCCGGTGGCGTAGCCCCACTTCTCGTCCCACTTGGCGTAGGTGGCGAACAGGCGGATGGCCGGACGCGACCAGATGCTGTTGCCCGCCTGCCATTGCTGCGCCAGGGTCACTTTATACTGGCCGTTGCGATCGCCGGTGCGCTGGGATTTGACGTTGTCATAGCCCGCCTCCAGCAAGGTGCTCATGATCGGCGTCCATTTGTACATCGGGCGCACGCCCACGGTGTACCAGGTGGTGCCGTTGTTGTTGTCGCGGTCGATGTCCTGGAACATGGCGACGTACATCAGTGCCCACTGATCGTTGAAGTCGATGGCGCCGTGATCCAACACGCGGATCATCTTGCCGTTGTTATCAATGGTGGCGCCTTCGTTGCGGCCGTTGTTCTGCGAGGTCATCGAGTCGGTGGCGTACTGCAGCACGAACTTGTTGTAACCGTTCAGGATACTCTGCGTGTGTTCGGCGGTGAACATCCAGCCGTCTTTGCTGGCGCCGTCGGCCAGGCGGTAGTTATCCTGCGCATTGGCGCGGCCGTAGTCCACGCCCAGCTCCAGGGTGCCGCCCGGGTTCAGCTCCAGCCCGGCCAAGCGCACGTCGAAGGTGTCGTTGACGGTTGGACGCTGTTTCCATTCGTTATCCAGGTAGCCGTAAGAGCCGCCGGACTCCGAGTTGCGGGTCACGGCAGCGGACAGCTTGCCGAAGCCCAGATCGATATTTTCCAGACCGGCGCCCGGGCCGGAGATATCCCAGTAGTAGAAGTCGATCATATGAACGTCATGACGCTGATAGAAGCGCTTACCGGCCCACAGCGTGGAGCCCGGCAGCCACTCGATCAGGTTTTTACCCTGCACGTTGACTTCGCGGAAGCCCGGGGTCACGTCTTCCCAGTCAGAACGCTGCGAGACCGAATAGGCCAGGTTAGTGTCGAAATAGAAGCTCTTGTCGCCTTCTTTCCACACTTCCTGCCCCAGTTTCAGTTCGGCGTAGGTTTCGCATTCGTTGCCGAGACGGTATTTACTCGCGGCGCCGGTGGCCTTGAAACACTGTTGCTCACCGCCGCTGCCGGTCCAGCCGATGCCGGAACGGGCGTAACCGTGGAAATCCACGGCCAGCGCCTGAGTAGAGAGAACACCGGCGGCGACAGCCAGTGCCAGAGGAAGTTTGCGCAGAGTAGTCATCATTATTCTCCTGTTATACCGACTTTGATGCTTTAAACGCCCGGCTCCTGGTGCAGCCGTTTACATGCCGTACCGTCTTCACGGAACAGGTGGCAGCGGTGAGGCGGCAGGCCGATGGCGAATGTGGCACCTTCTTCTACCAGCACCACGTCATTCTGGCGGTACACCAGGTTTTGACGGATGGCCGGGATTTGGATGTGGATTTGCGTCTCGTTGCCGAGCTGCTCCACCACCTGTACGTCGCCGGTAAGCCGCACTTCTGAGGCTTCGCCGGGCAGCAGATGTTCAGGGCGAATGCCCAGTGACAGGTTGGCGCCGGGTTGAACGCCCGCGCCTTCCACCGGCAGCCACACCAGCTGGCGGTTGGGCAGTTCGACCTGCACCTGTTGCGGCTCCGCCGCGGTCACCTTGACCGGCAGGAAGTTCATCTTCGGCGAGCCGATAAACCCGGCGACGAAGCGGTTGGCCGGGTAGTGATACAGTTCCAGCGGCTTGCCGACCTGCGCCACGCGACCGGCGTCGAGCACCACGATCTTGTCGGCCAGCGTCATCGCCTCGACCTGATCGTGGGTGACGTAAATCATGGTGCGCTGCAGGCGCTTGTGCAGACGGGAGATCTCGATGCGCATCTGCACCCGCAGCGCGGCGTCGAGGTTGGACAGCGGTTCGTCAAGCAGGAATACGTCCGGCTCGGCCACCAGCGTGCGGCCGATCGCCACGCGCTGACGCTGCCCGCCGGACAGCGCCTTCGGCCGCCGGTCGAGCAGGTGCGCCAGTTGCAGCACCTCGGAAACCTGGTTCACCCGTTGATTGATTTCCGCTTTCTTGGCGCCGGCCAGCTTCAGGCCGAACGACATGTTGTCCGCCACCGACAGGTGCGGATACAGCGCGTAGGACTGGAACACCATGCCGATGCCGCGCTCGGAAGGCGGCACCTCATTCATACGTTTCTCGCCGATCAGCAGTTCGCCGGAGGTGATGTCCTCCAGCCCGGCGATCATGCGCAGCAGCGTCGATTTACCGCAGCCCGAAGGCCCGACAAACACCACAAACTCGCCGTCTTCGATGGTCAGATTGACGTCTTTGGAAATCACGGCCTCACCGAAGGCCTTATAAACGCTGCGCAGTGTCACGCTAGCCATGCGTTACTCCCCTGCTTTCGCAGTTAACATGTCGTGTGAAAATGGCGGAGGCAAAGCCCGCCAAAACCCATTGATGACCCTCTTGCTGCGCGCCGTGCTGCCATGCCAACGGCAAGGTCGCCTCAGACGGCGCGGCCGCCTGAGTATAAGGCTGCAGGTTTATCAGCGCTTCAAGGCATTGATCCTGATGGGTAATAAGTAAGCGCACCACGCCATCGCGCTGGCTGACTTCGTTCAGTTCGCCGTGCTGGATGAGCGGCGAACGACGCAGGGCCAACAGCGCCTGGCAGTAACGTAAGGTGGAGTGGCTGTCGTGCTGTTGGCGGCTGATGGCCAATGCGCGGTGTTCGATCGCCACCTGTTGATACCAGCTGATTTCGCCGGCGGTGACCTGTTCGGGGGCTTCGTGCCACGGCATCGGCGTTTGCGCGCCGCGCGGATCTTGCAGGCCGGCGGCATGCGGCAGCCCCAGCTCCTCGCCCTGATACAGGCAGATTGGCGCCGGTAGCATCGCCAGCAGCGTCAGAAAGGCGGCGGCGGAACGCAGGTCGCCCTGCCCCCAGCGGCTGACCACACGGGGCTGATCGGCGTCCCCGGTGCTCCACAGGCTGTCCGCCAACGTGGCACGACGGGCGTACAGCACCGCCACCAGCTTCTCCGCGCTGAACGGCATCACGTCCAGCGCCAGCGCACCGTGGGCGAACCGCCGCGGCGCGACGGCATTGCGAACGCGGTTGGCTTCATCGCCGTACCACAGCGTCAGCCCTTCGCCCGTCACCGTCGCCTCGGCCCTCGGCGCCAGCGTCTGCGGCAGCAACAGGCCGTCGATCGACAGCGCTTTCAGATACGGCAGCGCCGCCAGCATGCCGTGCGCGTCGCCCACGCCGTCCCCGTTTCCGTCACGGAAACTGGCCGGATGGATCCGGTACAGGGTGGGCTGAGTAGCGATAGGCGTTGACGACATAAATCCGGTATCCCTGCTGCGCGTAGCGTTGAAAATCAATGGGCCGATAGTGCGGGAGTCGCCGGAAAGGGTAATCATCCGTAACAAGATTTTTCATGGGGGAGGAGGCGGGAGGATGAGAGAACGACCGCGGCGATGAGAAGTTCCGCGCTTAAGGCAATTCTGTGATCCGGCTGGCAAAAATCGCCCCCCTATTTTGTGCCTGACGCCACAGAATAGAGCGCAACGTTAACTGGATCACACTCCTCATCTCAGGGGCGTAGAGGGGGGGAGGATGAGAATATGTCGCGTTGTGACCCACTATTACCGCGAAACGTCTCTCCTTGATTTATGTGCCCACAAAAAGAAGGACTGGATTATGACTCGCAGCATTACCCTCGCCCGCACGCTGGCACTCTCGGCACTGGCCACCCTGGTGCTCTCTTCTTCCGCCTTCGCCAAGATCGAGGAAGGCAAACTGGTTATCTGGATCAACGGCGACAAGGGCTATAACGGCCTGGCCGAAGTCGGCAAGAAATTCGAAAAAGACACCGGCATCAAAGTCACCGTCGAGCACCCGGACAAGCTGGAAGAGAAATACCCGCAGGTGGCCGCCACCGGCGACGGCCCTGACATCATCTTCTGGGCCCACGACCGCTTCGGCGGCTATGCGCAGTCCGGCCTGCTGGCCGAAATCCACCCGTCCAAAGCCTTCCAGGACAAGCTGTTCCCGTTCACCTGGGACGCCGTGCGCTATGACGGCAAGCTGATCGGCTACCCGATCGCCGTCGAAGCGCTGTCGCTGATTTATAACAAAGACCTGGTCAAACAGCCGCCGAAGACCTGGGAAGAAATCCCGGCGCTGGACAAACAGCTGCGCGCCAACGGCAAGAGCGCCATCATGTGGAACCTGCAGGAACCCTACTTCACCTGGCCTATCATCGCCGCCGACGGCGGTTATGCCTTCAAGTATGAAAACGGCAAATACAACATCAAGGATGTCGGCGTCGCCAACGCCGGTTCGCAGGCCGGTCTGCAGTTCATCGTCGATCTGGTGAAAAACAAACACATCAACGCCGATACCGACTACTCGATCGCCGAAGCCGCGTTCAACAAAGGCCAGACCGCGATGACCATCAACGGGCCGTGGGCCTGGAACAACATCGAGCAGAGCAAAATCAACTACGGCGTGACGCTGCTGCCGACCTTCAAAGGCAAGCCGTCCAAGCCGTTCGTCGGCGTGCTGACCGCCGGCATCAACGCCGCCAGCCCGAATAAAGAGCTGGCGACCGAGTTCCTCGAGAACTACCTGCTGACCAACGAAGGGCTGGCGGACGTCAACAAAGACAAGCCGCTGGGCGCGGTGGCGCTGAAGTCCTATCAGGAAGCGCTGGCCAAAGATCCGAAGATAGCGGCCACCATGCAGAACTCGCAAAACGGGGAAATCATGCCGAACATCCCGCAGATGAGCGCCTTCTGGTACGCCGAACGCAGCGCGGTGATCAACGCCGTCAGCGGCCGTCAGACGGTGAAAGCCGCGCTGGACGACGTGCAGACCCGTATCACCAAGTAACGACGTCGTGCGGGGTGCCACGGTGCCCCGCCGTTGCTTCACAGAAAGGAACGCCCTATGCAATTCGCTCACGCCGGGACGCCCGCGCGTAAAAAATCGAAGTGGTGGCAAAGCGACGCGCTGAAATGGCTGGTGGTCGGCCTGTTCAGCCTGGTGACCTGCTACCTGATTGTGTTGATGTATGCACAGGGTGAATACCTGTTCGCCATCCTGACGCTGATCCTGGTCAGCGCCGGGCTTTACGTCTTCGCCAACCGCCGCGCCTACGCCTGGCGCTATGTGTATCCCGGCGTCGCCGGCATGGGGCTGTTCGTCCTGTTCCCGCTGATTTGCACCATCGCCATCGCTTTCACCAACTACAGCAGCACCAACCAGCTGACTTTTGAACGCGCGCAATCGGTGCTGATGCAGCGCCAGTTCCAGAGCGGCCAAACCTTTACCTTTGGCCTCTACCCGGCGGAAAACCAGCAGTGGCGCCTGCAGCTGACGCCACCGGACAGTGAACAGCCGCTGATCTCCGAGCCTTTCCGCCTCGACGCCGCCGCGCCGCAAACCCTGAAACTGACGGCGCAGAACGCCGCGCCGCAGGGCGAACGCGCCACGCTGCGGGTGATTACCCAGAACCGGCAGGCGCTGAGCCAGCTGGTGGCGCAACTGCCCGACGGCGGGGAATTGCGCATGAGCTCCCTGCGCCAGTTCTCCGGCACCCGCCCGCTGTATGCGCTGGACAAAGACGGCAGCACGCTGACCAACAATCAGACCCAGGTACGCTACCGGCCAAACGGCGACATCGGCTTCTATCAGGCGATCAACGCCGACGGCGGCTGGGCGCAGGAAACCCTGAGCCCGGGTTATACCGTCACCACCGGCTGGAAAAACTTCCTGCGGGTGCTGCAGGACGAGGGCATCAAAAAACCGTTCGTGTCGATCTTCATCTGGACCATCGTGTTCTCGGTGATGACGGTGATCCTCACCGTGGCGGTCGGCATGGTGCTGGCCTGCGTGGTGCAGTGGGAGGCGCTGAAAGGCAAGGCGATCTACCGCGTGCTGCTGATCCTGCCCTATGCGGTGCCATCGTTCATCTCGATCCTGATCTTCAAAGGTTTGTTCAACCAAAGCTTCGGCGAGATCAACATGATGCTCAGCCATCTATTCGGCATCAAACCGGCCTGGTTCAGCGATCCGCTCACCGCCAAGAGCATGATCCTGATCGTCAACACCTGGCTCGGCTACCCCTACATGATGATCCTGTGCATGGGGCTGCTGAAGGCGATCCCGGACGATCTGTACGAAGCCTCGGCGATGGACGGCGCCAACCCGTGGCAAAACTTCTTCCGCATCACCTTACCGCTGCTGATCAAGCCGCTGACGCCGCTGATGATCGCCAGCTTCGCCTTCAACTTTAACAACTTCGTGCTGATCCAGCTGCTGACCAACGGCGGTCCGGACATGATCGGCACCACCACGCCGGCCGGCTATACCGATCTGCTGGTCAGCTACACCTACCGCATCGCCTTCGAAGGCGGCGGCGGGCAAGACTTCGGGCTGGCGGCCGCCATCGCCACGCTGATCTTCCTGTTGGTGGGCGCGCTGGCGATCCTGAATTTGAAAGCCAGCAAGATGAACTTCGATTAGGGAGAATAACGATGGCCATGGTTCAACCCAAGTCCCAGCGCCTGCGCCTGTGGATCACCCATATTTTGATGCTGTGCTTTATCGCCCTGATCATGTTCCCGCTGCTGATGGTGATCGCTATCTCGCTGCGCGCCGGCAACTTCGCCACCGGCAGCCTGATACCGGAAACCCTCTCCTGGGATCACTGGCGGCTGGCGCTCGGCTTCAGCGTCACCCACGCCGACGGCAGCGTGACGCCGCCGCCATTCCCGGTGCTGCTGTGGCTGTGGAACTCCATCAAGATCGCGGCGATCACCGCCATCGGCATCGTGACGCTGTCCACCACCTGCGCCTACGCCTTCGCCCGTATGCGCTTTCGCGGCAAGAGCACGCTGCTGAAAAGCATGCTGATCTTCCAGATGTTCCCGGCGGTGCTGTCGCTGGTGGCGCTGTACGCTCTGTTCGATCGCCTGGGCCAGTACATTCCGTTTATCGGCCTGAACACCCACGGCGGCGTGATCTTCGCCTACATGGGCGGCATCGCGCTGCACGTCTGGACCATCAAGGGCTATTTCGAAACCATCGACAATTCGCTGGAAGAGGCGGCGGCGCTGGACGGCGCCACGCCGTGGCAAGCGTTCCGTCTGGTGCTGCTGCCGCTGTCGGTGCCGATTCTGGCGGTGGTGTTCATTCTGTCGTTTATCGCCGCCATCACCGAAGTGCCGGTCGCGTCGCTGCTGCTGCGCGATGTGAACAGCTACACGCTGGCGGTGGGGATGCAGCAATATCTCAACCCGCAGAACTACCTGTGGGGCGACTTCGCCGCCGCCGCGGTGCTGTCGGCGATACCGATTACCGCCGTGTTCCTGCTGGCGCAGCGCTGGCTGGTGGGCGGCCTGACGGCCGGCGGCGTGAAGGGGTAATTTGTGCCACTGCAGTGCGTTTGATGTCTTTCCTTATCTTTTACCCTATGGATTTCAAGTTACAGCTAGGCAACCAGCTCGCTAAGCCCAGGCGCTTACTTCAGTAAGTAACTGGGGTTAGCGAGTGCAGTCAACAACGCTGTCGCTTGAAAGACGACGGGTAATGATATCCTGTGTCTTTGGCGGCCTTTGGCCGCCATTTTTATCGCTACTCCCGTTTCAGCCGATCGGTGTTGGCCAGATAGAGCGTCACCACCAGCACCAATATCGCCGCGGCGTAGATCAGGGTATCGATGGGATTCTTGTGGTCCACGATAATCAAACGAATAATCGCGGTAATGCCGATATAAATAAAATAGCGCAGCGGGAAATGATAACCCGACTCAAAATACTTGACGATCAAGGCGATAAATTCAAAGTACAAGAAATAAATCACAATGCCTTCAATCAACAGGTATGAAGAAGACTCTTCGCTGTTGATAAATAACACCTTCGCCAGGTGGAGGGTTTCCTTGACCAGAAACACCGCCAGAATTGCCGCCAGCAGCAGCAAACCTACGTTCAGTACCCGCTGCAGCCCTTTCGCTATCATGATCGAACGCGACGTTTTTGCCATAAAACCTCTCTCAGAATACCGCTAATATGATTCAACCGTGCCAATATAGGCATTGTCTTAAAAATTATGCCCCGCGCGAAAGCACTTTAAACCCCATTTAATTCATAAAGTTATAATAAGATGTTTCTGGCTTATAGATTTGTAGCAAATCGAAATGTCAACTATCATGGGTCACAGAGATCTTTACATAAAACTAATAACCTCGAATTAACAAGGGAATTCTTTATGCGCGCTAAACTTAACGGACTGGTCGCTGCGGGCCTGTTTACCTGTGCATTGTCCGGCCACGCCGCCGGCCTGGTAACTCCTGACAACGATCTGCGTAACGATCTCGCCTGGTTGTCTGACCGCGGCGTCATCAACGTCAGCCTGTCCACTTGGCCGCTGAGCCAGGAAGAGATCAGCTCCGTTATCGCGCAGGCCAAGCCGGTCACCAATACCGAGAAAAACGTCATCGACCGCGTGCAGCGCCGTGTCGATGCCTTGAAAGCCAACATCCGCGTCAGCGGTTACGCCTCGACGGATAAACCCGGCACCCCGCAGGGCTTCGGCCAAAATGAGTACGCCGACGATCGCCTGACCATCGGCGCCGGTGCCAACGGCGAGTTCTGGGACGTGCGTCTGCAGGGCTCGGTGGAAGGCGATCAGCGCGTCAGCGACGGCTCCAAATTCAATATGAACGGCTCCTACGGCGCGGTGAAAATCTGGAATCAGTGGCTCTCCTTCGGCGAAGTTTCCCAGTGGTGGGGCCCTGGCTACGACGGCAGTCTGATCCGCTCCGATGCCGCACGCCCGGTGGCGGGCTTTATGCTGCAGCGCGCAGACCAATCGCCGTTTGAAACCCCGTGGCTGTCGTGGATCGGCCGCTGGCAATACCAGCTGACCGCCGGTCAGCTGTCACAGTACAGTTCAGTACCGCACACCAAACTGATCGGCGGCCGTTTCACCATGATGCCGACCGACTTCGTTGAATTGGGTGCTTCACGCATCATGATGTGGGGCGGTGAAGGTCGTCCACAGTCGTGGCGCTCCTTCTGGGATGGCGTAACCGGTAACGACAACACCGGCGATCCGAAAAACGATCCGAGCAACCAGCTGGGCGGTTTCGACTTCAAGCTGAAACTGCAACCTTTGCTCGGCATACCGGTTAGTTTATACGGCCAGGCCATCGGAGAAGACGAGGCCGGTATGCTGCCTTCGCATAACGCCTATTTGCTGGGGCTGGAAGGCCACCCTGAATGGGGTCCAACCACCATCAACTGGTATATTGAAGGGGCGGATACACGCTCTGAATTCAGTACCAAGAATGTCATCTATCAACACTATGTTTATCGCGGCGGTTACTATCAGCAAGGCTACCCGTTGGGCCATGCGATGGGCGGCGATGGCCAAATGCTGTCTGGCCGTGTAGAACTGGTGCTGGACGATAGCCAGCGCTGGAGCACTCGTCTGGTATACGCCAAAGTGAACCCAAGCAATCAGAACTATAACAAGGCGTTCCCGAAATCCGATACGCTGAAGGGCATTCAGGTCGGCTGGGGTTACACCTTCCCGTCTCAGGTTAAGTTTGATACCAGCCTGTGGTACACCGACAACGATCACAGCACCGCCGATGACGTGGGCGCGGGCGTCAGCTTCGAAGTGCCAATCAATCTGTAACTTTCGCAGACGTAAAAAAACCCGCCGCGGCGGGTTTTTTATTGGCTTCAGATCAGGCGATTAGCGCCATTCCTTGAAGCGGTTGATCAGCGCATTGGTCGAGCTGTCGTGACTGCTGATTTTCTCGCTGCCCGCCAGCTCCGGCAGGATGCGGTTAGCCAGCTGTTTGCCCAGCTCCACGCCCCACTGATCGAAGGTGAAGATGTTCAGGATCGCGCCCTGAGTAAAGATCTTGTGCTCGTACAGCGCGATCAGGCTACCCAGGCTGAACGGGGTGATTTCACGCAGCAGGATCGAGTTGGTCGGACGGTTGCCTTCAAACACTTTGAACGGCGCCACGTGTTTAACCTGCTCAGGGGTTTTACCCTGCGCCGCGAACTCCGCCTCCACCACTTCCAGCGACTTGCCGAACGCCAGGGCCTCGGTCTGCGCGAAGAAGTTGGACAGCAGTTTGGCGTGGTGATCGCCCAGCGGGTTATGGCTGATGGCCGGCGCGATGAAATCGCACGGCACCAGCTTGGTGCCCTGGTGGATCAACTGGTAGAACGCATGCTGGCCGTTGGTGCCCGGCTCGCCCCAGATGATAGGGCCGGTCTGGTAATCCACCGGATTGCCGTTGCGGTCGACGTACTTGCCGTTGGATTCCATGTTGCCCTGCTGGAAGTAAGCGGCAAAACGGTGCATGTACTGATCGTACGGCAGAATGGCTTCGGTTTCGGCGCCGAAGAAGTTGTTGTACCAGATACCGATCAGCGCCAACAGCACCGGCAGGTTTTTCTCCGCCGGCGTTTCGGCGAAGTGCTTGTCCATGGCGTGCGCGCCGCTCAGCAACTGCTCGAAGTTGTCGTAACCGATGGACAGCGCAATCGACAGACCGATCGCCGACCACAGGGAGTAACGGCCCCCTACCCAGTCCCAGAACTCGAACATGTTGTCGGTATCGATGCCGAACTCGGCCACCGCTTTGCCGTTGGTGGACAACGCAGCGAAGTGCTTGGCCACGTGCTGTTGATCGGCGGCGCTGCTCAGGAACCAGTCGCGCGCGCTGTGGGCGTTGGTCATGGTTTCCTGAGTAGTGAAGGTTTTGGACGCCACCAGGAACAGCGTAGTTTCCGGATTCAGCGGCTGCAGCGTTTCGGCGATGTGGGTACCGTCAACGTTGGAGACGAAGTGCATGTTCAGGTGGTTTTTATACGGGCGCAGCGCTTCGGTCACCATGTAAGGGCCGAGATCCGAACCGCCGATGCCGATGTTCACCACGTCGGTAATCGGCTTGCCGGTGTAGCCTTTCCACTCGCCGCCGATGACGCGCGCGCAGAACTGTTTGATCTTGGCCAGCACCGCGTTCACTTCCGGCATCACGTCTTTGCCGTCGACCAGGATCGGGCTGTTGCTGCGATTGCGCAGGGCAATATGCAGCACCGCGCGATCTTCGGTGCGGTTGATCTTCTCACCGGCGAACATCGATTTGATGGCGCCTTGCAGATCGGTTTCTTTCGCCAGCGCCTGCAGCTTCTCCAGGGTTTCCTGCGTGATGCGATTCTTGGAATAGTCCACCAACATTTGATCGTTGAAGGTCGCGGAGAACCTGGAGAAACGATCGCTGTCCTCGGCGAACAGGTCGGCGATCCGTACGTCTTTCATCTGTGCATAATGTTGCTGCAGGGCTTGCCAAGCAGCGGTTTGACTAGGATTGATATTTTTCATAGCAACACTCTTAGGCTTGAGAATAAAAATGACGCGTTTGTCCGATTGTAGCCTGTTCGACTGTGATTATGATCGCTTTTCTTGCGATAGGCGCTAACTGTCAACGCATTGCCGCCTCGTTTCAGCTTTCACTCTATACTTTTGGCTAACGGCCTGTTATCGGGGTTGCCGAATTGTCATCAGGCTGTGTCATCGTTACTTATTTCGTCATTTGAAAGGGATCTCGCTTATGGAATTATCCGCCCCGCTTATGTTGGTGCTTATCGGCCTGGCGTCGCTGCTGGCGCAGTGGCTGGCCTGGCTGCTGCGTCTGCCGGCCATTTTGCCGTTGCTGCTGTTCGGCATCGTGCTCGGCCCGACGGTGCATCTGGTGCAGCCGGATCTGCTGTTCGGCGATCTGCTGTTTCCACTGGTGTCGCTGTCGGTGGCGATCATCCTGTTCGAGGGGGCGCTGACGCTGCGCTTCGAGGAGATACGCGGCCTCGGCGGCGTGGTGCGTAATCTGGTCACCGTCGGCATGCTGGTCACCTTTCTGGTCATCAGCCTCGCCAGCTGGTGGTTGCTGGATTTCCCGCCGGAGCTGGCGGCGCTGATCGGCGCGGTGACGGTGGTGACCGGGCCGACGGTGATCGCTCCGCTGATGCGCGTGGTGCGACCGAACGCCAACATTAACCAGGTGTTGCGTTGGGAAGGGATCGTCATCGATCCGGTTGGCGCCATCTTCACCCTGCTGGTGTTCGAGTTCATCGTACTGAAGCAGAATGCGGAGTCCTATACCCACCTGTTTTGGACGCTGGGCGTGACTGCCGCCGTCGGCCTTATCGCCGGCGCGCTGTTCGGCTACCTGCTCGGCCTGGCGCTGCGCCGCGTCTGGCTGCCACGCTACCTGCAGAACCTGGCGGTGCTGGCGATCATGCTGACCGCCTTCGGCGTTTCCAACGCCATCGCCGACGAATCCGGCCTGTTGACCGTCACGGTGATGGGCATCTGGCTGGCCAACATGCGCGACGTCGATACCAGCGATATTCTGGCGTTCAAAGAAGAACTGTCGGCGATCCTGATCTCGGCGCTGTTCATCATTCTGGCGGCGCGGCTCGACATCCAGGCGCTGTGGAATATGGGCTGGCCGCTGCTCCTGCTGCTGCTGGCGGTGCAGTTTATCGCCCGGCCGCTGTGCATCGCGGTCTCGACCTGGCGCTCTTCCCTGCACTGGCGCGATCGGCTGCTGCTGTGCTGGATCGCCCCGCGCGGCATCGTGGCCGCGGCGGTCAGCTCGCTGTTCGCGCTGACGCTGCAGCGCAACGGCTATCAGGGCGCCGACCGGCTGGTGACCGTGGTGTTCGCCATCATCATCGGTACCGTGGTGTTGCAAAGCCTGACCAGCGGCATGATGGCGCGCTGGCTGCGGGTGCAGCAGCAAAAGCCGCGCGGCGTACTGATCGTCGGCGCCAACAGCGTGGCGCGCATGCTGGCACAGGCGCTGATCAAGCTGAACGTGCCGGTGATAGTCACCGACAGCAGTTGGGAATACTACCGTCAGGCGCGTATGGACGGCATTCCGGCCTATTATGGCCACGCCTACTCCGAACACGCCGAGAACTACCTCGATCTGAGCAATATCGCCCAGGTGTTGGCGCTGTCGCCCAATCGCCACCAGAACGCGCTGGCGGTCTACCACTTCGGCCATCTCTTCGGCGAGGATCACGTGTTTGCCATCCGTTCGGGGGCGCCGCTGAAAGGGCGCGGTGCCAGCGCGGAAAGTTCGCGTTTCCGCCGGCATGAAATTTTATTTAATCAGGAAGCCACCTACGGCCGCCTGAGCAGCCTGCTCGCCAGGGGGGCCACCATCAAAGCAACCAAATTGAATGAAAATTTCGGTTGGCTGGAGTATTTGGAGAAACATCAGGGCGTTATCCCGTTATTCAGCCAAAAGGAGGACGGTTCTCTGCACCCGATTGGCGCCGGTTCCACGCCCACGATGCCCTGTACGCTTATCGCGCTGGTACAAGATGAAAATCCCTCACCGTCTGTACGTTGACAGAATGGCGATAACCGGCTATTCCTAACAGCCTACTTGCGCACCCGGTGCGCAAGCCAGAAGAGGCGCGTCGCCCAGGTAGAGTGTCAGAGGAGCCGTTTCTCCGTTGACGGCACCCGAGGGGGAGCGACGCCGAGGTACGATAATGGCCGGCCATTATCGTATCGACTACAGGGGCTGAATCCCCTGGGTTGTCACCAGGGGATCGCCACAGGGCGATCGACAAGGTGGGGCGCTTCTGGGTGTATCGTAGCCTGACCTCTACGCCTGCCCCCTGTTTACCGCTCTCCCCTTGTGCCAAGGCTATGGAATTACAGTGCCCCCAAACGGGCATCCCTGACACGAGGTTTCTACATGAACCAAGCAGTACCCCAGAATTCCACCGTGGTAGCCAAGTTCGGCGGCACCAGCGTCGCCGACTTTGAAGCCATGAACCGCAGCGCCGACGTCGTGCTGGCCAACCCGCAGGTCCGCCTGGTGGTGTTGTCCGCCTCGGCGGGCGTCACCAACCTGTTGGTCGCCCTGGCCGAAGGCTGCGAGGCCGACAAGCGCAACTACCAGCTTGATGAAATTCGTCGCATCCAGTACGCCATCCTCGATCGCCTCGCGGCGCCTGCGGTGATCCGCGACGAGATAGACCGCCTGCTGGAAAACATCGCCATGCTGTCGGAGGCCGCGTCGCTGGCCACCTCGACGGCGTTGACCGACGAGCTGGTCAGCCATGGGGAGCTGATGTCCACCCTGCTGTTCGTGGAAATCCTGCGCGCCCGCAACGTGCAGGCCGAATGGTTCGACGTGCGTAAAGTGATGCGCACCGACGATCACTTTGGCCGCGCCGTGCCGGACAGCGCCGCGCTCAGCGAACTGGCCCGATCGCAGTTGCAGCCACGCCTGCAGGAAGCGCTGGTGGTCACCCAGGGCTTTATCGGCAGCGAGCCGAAAGGCCGCACTACCACGCTCGGCCGCGGCGGCAGCGACTATACCGCCGCGCTGCTCGGCGAGGCGCTCGGCGCTGGCCGGGTAGATATCTGGACCGACGTGCCGGGCATCTACACCACCGATCCGCGGGTGGTGCCGGCGGCCAAGCGCATCGACAAAATCGGTTTCGAAGAGGCGGCGGAAATGGCCACCTTCGGCGCCAAAGTGCTGCATCCGGCCACCCTGCTACCGGCGGTGCGCAGCGACATTCCGGTGTTCGTCGGCTCCAGCAAGGATCCGGCGGCCGGCGGCACGCTGGTGTGCAACACCACCGAGAATCCGCCGCTGTTCCGCGCGCTGGCGCTGCGCCGCAAGCAAACGCTGCTGACGCTGCACAGCCTGAACATGCTGCACGCGCGCGGTTTCCTGGCCGAGGTGTTCAACATCCTGGCGCGCCATAATGTCTCCGTCGATCTTATCACCACTTCGGAAGTCAGCATCGCGCTGACCATGGACACCACCGGCGCCACCTCCGTCGGCGGCAGCCTGCTGACCACCTCACTGCTGACCGAACTGTCGTCGCTGTGCCGGGTGGAAGTGGAAGAAAACCTGGCGCTGGTGGCGATCATCGGTAACCAGCTGTCGCGCGCCTGCGGCGTGGGCAAAGAGGTGTTCGGCGTGCTCGATCCGTTCAATATCCGCCTGATCTGCTACGGCGCCAGCAGCTATAACCTGTGCTTCCTGGTGCCGGGCGAAGAAGCCGAACAGGTGGTGCGTACCCTGCATCACAACCTGTTCGAATAAGTCATTATCCCTGATTGCGGGCGCAGCATGCTGCGCCCCTGCGTCTAAAAAATCCGTTCAAAACCTGCAGGGGTTCAGCCTGCTGAACCCGCAAAAAACACAACCACACCCATCGTTCTCAATCTGGCTAAGGAAAACCTGCATGTTGGCTCTACTCACGCGTCTCTTCCCCCTGTGGGCGATACTGCTGTCCGTCGCCGCCTATTACACCCCGACCACCTTTACCGGCATCGGCCCCTACGTCAGCCCGCTGCTGATGCTGATCATGTTCGCCATGGGCGTCACGCTGCGACTGGACGACTTCAAACGCGTGCTGGCGCGCCCCGGCCCGGTGGCGGCCGGCATCTTCCTGCACTATCTGATCATGCCGCTGGCGGCCTGGATCCTGGCGATGCTGTTTCGCATGCCGCCGGATCTGTCCGCCGGCATGGTGCTGGTGGGCAGCGTGGCCAGCGGCACCGCCTCCAACGTGATGATCTATCTGGCCAAGGGCGACGTGGCGCTGTCGGTAACCATCTCGGCGGTCTCAACGCTGGTGGGGGTGTTCGCCACGCCGCTGCTGACCCGCCTGTACGTCGACGCCGAAATCAGCGTCGATATCATGGGCATGCTGTTGAGCATTCTGCAGATCGTGGTGATACCGATCGGCCTGGGTCTGCTCGTCCACCATACCCTGACCAAAACGGTGAAGCGCATCGAGCCGCTGCTGCCGGCGCTGTCGATGGTGTGCATTCTGGCGATCATCAGCGCGGTGGTGGCGGGCAGCCAAAGCCATATCGCCTCGGTCGGTCTGGTGGTGATCGTCGCGGTGATCCTGCACAACGGCATCGGTCTGCTGAGCGGCTACTGGGGCGGCAAACTGTTCGGCTTCGACGAGTCCACCTGCCGCACGCTGGCGATCGAAGTCGGGATGCAGAACTCCGGGCTGGCGGCCACGCTGGGCAAAATCTACTTCTCGCCGCTGGCCGCGCTGCCGGGCGCACTGTTCTCGGTCTGGCACAACCTCTCCGGTTCACTGCTGGCAGGGTATTGGTCCGGCCGCCCTATCAAGAAAAAATAAACCCCTGGAGGGACGCAAACAATTGCGTCCCGTTTCTTCCCTGCGAAATTTCGTATTTCCCACTGGTCGGATTGTCATAATTCCCCTCATCCCCTATCATCCGTGAAAAATAAAAATTCAGATTCTTCCTATCCATGCCGATAATGTTGGCAAGAGGAAGAGACGTTCTACTTTTTTTAATTAATTAAGTCACCAGGGTTGCCCGCCATAAAAGAAGCAGCCTAATTATTATTTAGATATATACCCACCGTCTTATTTGCTGCGGCAAATCAAGATACCTCGCAATGTGCATGTCGCTCATTATTTCGGGCCGGCCCTCGGCCGCCCGTGGTTAACCTCATGGATTGGGCTGGCTGCCCCGGCGGCCTCTCATAATGGATTACAATGATAAAAAAAATCACCGCCTTGACGCTGTTGGTCAGCACGGCCCTTTCCGCCGAAACCCTGCCGGATGCCCACATGATGCGGGATATGTCGATGGGCGAGTCGCGCCGCGCGCTGCAAGACAGCACGCGTGAAGTCAACCAGTTGATTGAGCAACGCCGTTACCAGCAGCTGAAGCAGCAACGCCTGCTGGCGGAGCCGGAGCCGGCCGCGCCCGCCCTGCCGCAGTCCGCGCAGTGCCTGCCGATCGCCGGCGTTTATCTGCAGGGCGTCACCCTGCTCTCGCCGAGCGATTTATCCGCCCTGAGCGCGTTGCCGGAACAGTGCATCAGCAGCAACGATATCAATCGCCTGACCCGTGAATTAACGCGTCTTTATGTGCAAAAGGGCTATATCACCGCGCGCGTGCAGATTGTTCGCCCTAATTCACAAGGAGAATTGGGGTTAAGCGTCACCGAAGGATTTATCGAGAAAATAGAAGGCGGCGATCGCTGGGTCAACAGTCGTTTATTATTTCCGGGGCTGGAAGGCAAGCCGTTGAAATTAACCGAACTCGACCAGGGATTGGATCAGGCCAACCGTTTGCAATCTAATACCACCAAGCTGGATATATTGCCCGGCCATCAGGTTGGCGGTTCGGTCATTCGTTTGCGCAACCAGCATGCCAAGCCCTGGCTGATTACCGCCGGCACGGATAATTACGGCCAAAAAAGCACCGGCCAGTGGCTGGCACGTGCCACCGCCACGCTGGACAGCCCGTTCGGCCTGTCGGACTTCGTCAGCCTGAATGCCAACAGCACGCTGGAAAACCCGGCCCACCGCTATAATCGCGCCTATACCCTGCTCTATTCGCTGCCGTACGGCGCGTTCACCTTCAGCGGGTTCGCCAGCTTCTCGTCCTATGAGAACCACCAGCAGCTGCCGCACAACGTGGTCAAACTGCACGGCCAGACCCAACAGTACGGTCTGCGCAGCGACTACGTGTTTTACCGCGATCACGATCAGATAGACAGCCTGAGCGGACAGCTGACCTACAAGCGCATCGATAACTACTTCGAAAGCGTGCGCCTCGAGGTCAGCAGCCCCACGCTGACCCTGGCCGAGCTGAGCGCCAGCCACCTGCAGATTCTGCCCAACGGGGTGTTCAGCGCCAACCTCAGCGTCGAACAGGGCCTACCATGGCTGGGCGCCGATCGCCACCCGAGCTCGGTGCACCTCGACAGCCAGTTCACCAAAGGCAAGCTGTTCGCCAACCTCAGCCAGCGTCTCAAGCTGGGTGATGCCACCTATCAGCTCAACAACCTGTTCTATGGCCAGTACAGCCGCGACCCGCTGCCCGGCGTGGAGTGGCTGAGCCTCACCGATCGCAGCGCCGTACGCGGCTTCAGCCGCAGTACCCAGTCCGGCGACAACGGCTGGTATCTGCAGAATACGCTGTCGCGCAGCTTCAATTTAGGCACCGCCACGCTGACGCCGCGCCTTGGCGCCGACGTCGGCCGCATTTTGCCGCGTCAGGATAACTCGGGCTGGCGCAGCAGCGCCGGGCTGAGCAGCGGCGCCACGTTACGCTACCGCCAGGCGCTGGTCGATCTGGAGGTCAGCCGCGGCTGGATCTTGTCGAACCACGCCACGCCCGAGGATCCCGTTCAGGTGCTGGCGCGCTTTTCTTACACCTTTTAATCAGCAGTTTTGCAGGACCCCACGGCAATATACGGAGATACATGGATGAAAAATAATAACTTCAGACTTTCGGCGGCAGGCAAACTGGCCGCCGCGCTGGCGATAATTCTCGCCGCTTCCACCGGCGCCTACGCCGGAGAGATCGTCGCGGCCAACGGCGCCAACGGCCCCGGCGTTTCCACCGCCGCCACCGGCGCCCAGGTGGTCGACATCGTCGCGCCGAACGGCAGCGGGCTGTCGCATAACCAATACCAGGACTTCAACGTCAACCAACCCGGCGCGGTGCTGAACAACTCCCGCGAGGCGGGGCTGTCGCAGCTGGCCGGGCAACTGGGTGCCAACCCGAATCTGGGCGGACGCGAAGCCAGTGTGATCCTTAATGAAGTGATCGGCCGCAACCCGTCGCTGCTGCACGGCCAGCAAGAGATCTTCGGCATGGCGGCCGACTACGTGCTGGCCAACCCGAACGGCATCAGCTGCCAGGGCTGCGGGTTCATCAACACCAGCCGCTCCTCGCTGGTGGTCGGCAACCCGCTGGTGGAAAACGGCCTGTTGCAGGGCTACAGCACCCTGGGCAACCGCAATACCCTGAGCCTCAACGGCACCCTGAACGCCAGCGGCGTGCTGGATCTGATCGCGCCGAAGATAGACAGCCGCGGCGACGTGATCGTACAAGACTTCACCCACCGCAACGGCAAAGTGACGCCGGCGGCGATCAACGCCATCAGCGGCCTTAACCGCGTGGCGCGCGACGGCAAGGTGCTGGCCAGCGAACAGCCGACGACCGCGCTGGACAGCTACTACCTCGGCAGCATGCAGGCCGGGCGCATCAACATCATCAACACCGCGCAAGGCAGCGGCGTGAAGCTGGCCGGCACGCTGGCTGCCGGCGACGAACTCAAGGTGAAAGCCTACGATATTCGCAGCGAAAGCCGCATTGAAGATGCCAGCAGCAACCGCAACGGCGGCGACAACTACCAGAACTACCGCGGTGGCATCTATGTCAACGATCGCAGCAGCAGCCAGAAGTTGACCCGCACCGAGCTGAAAGGCAAGAACATCAGCCTGGTGGCGGATAATCACGCGCACCTCACCGCCACCGATATTCGCGGCGAAGACATCACCCTGCAGGGCGGCAAGCTGACGCTCGACGGCCAGCAGTTGAAGCAGACGCAAGGTCACACCGACGACCGCTGGTTCTATTCCTGGCAATACGACATCACCCGCGAACGCGAGCAACTGCAGCAGGCGGGCAGCACCGTCGCCGCCAGCGGCAACGCCAAACTCGTCAGTACTCGGGAAGACGTGAACCTGTTGGGCGCCAGCGTCAGCGCCGACCGGGCGTTGAGCGTCAAAGCGGCTCGCGATGTGCACCTCGCCGGGCTGGTGGAGAAAGATAAGTCCAGCGAACGCGGCTATCAGCGCAACCACACCTCCAGCCTGCGCACCGGCAGTTGGAGCAGCAGCGACGAAAGCGAAAGCCTGAAGGCCAGTGAACTGCGCAGCCAGGGCGAACTGGCGGTGAAAGCCGGCCGCAATGTCTCGACTCAGGGTGCCAAGGTCCACGCCCAGCGCGATCTGACGATCGACGCAGATAACCAAATCCAGGTCGGGGTGCAGAAAACCGCCAACGCCAAAGCGGTGCGCGATGACAAAACCTCCTGGGGCGGCATCGGCGGCGGCGACAACAAGAACAACAGCAATCGCCGCGAAGTCAGCCACGCTTCCGAATTGACCAGCGGCGGCACCCTGCGCCTGAACGGTCAGCAAGGCGTCACCATTACCGGCAGTAAGGCGCGCGGCCAGAAAGGCGGCGAAGTCACCGCCACCCACGGCGGCCTGCGCATCGACAACGCGCTGAGCACCACCGTGGATAAAATCGACGCGCGTACCGGCACCGCCTTCAACATCACCAGCAGTTCGCACAAGGCCGATAACAGTTATCAGAGCAGCACCGCCAGCGAGCTGAAGTCCGACACCAACCTGAAGCTGGTCAGCCGTAAGGACACCGACGTGATCGGCAGCCAGGTCGCCAGCGGCGGCGAGCTGAGCGTCACGTCGCAGACCGGCAATATCAACGTCAAGGCTGCCGAGCAGCAGCAGAACATCGACGAGCAGAAAACCGCGCTCACCGTCAACGGCTACGCCAAAGAAGCCGGCGACAAGCAATACCGCGCCGGTTTACGCATCGAACACACCCGCAACAGCGAGAAAACCACCCGCACCGAGAACCGCGGCGCCACCCTCAGCGGCGGCAGCGTGAAGCTCGACGCGGATAAGGACGTGACCTTCAGCGGATCCAAATTGGTCGCCGACAAAGGCGACGCCAGCGTCAGCGGCAATAAGGTTTCGTTCCTGGCGGCCGACGACAAAACCACCTCGAATACCGAGCAGACCAAGGTCGGCGGCGGTTTCTACTACACCGGCGGCATCGACAAGCTCGGCAGCGGCGTGGAGGCCGGCTACGAGAACAGCAAAACACAGGCGCAGAGCAGCAAGGCCGTCACCTCCGGCAGCGACGTCAAAGGCAACCTGACTGTCAACGCCCGTGACAAGCTGACCCAGCAAGGTGCGCAGCACAGCGTCGGCGGCACCTATCAAGAAAACGCCGCGGACGTCGATCACCTGGCCGCTGCCGACACCACCAGCAGCAACACCACCAAAACCGACGTCGGCGTGAACATCGGTGCCAACGTCGATTACAGCGCCGTGACCCGTCCGGTCGAGCGTGCGGTCGGCAAGGCGGCCAAGCTGGACGCCACGGGCGTCATCAACGACATCGGTGGCATCGGCGCGCCTAACGTCGGCCTGGATATCGGCGCACAGGGCGGCAGCAGCGAAAAACGCAGCAGCAGCTCGCAGGCGGTCGTCAGCTCGGTGAAAGCCGGCAGCATCGACATCAACGCCAAAGGCAAAGTGCGCGATCAGGGCACGCAATATCAAGCCAACAAAGGCGCGGTCACGCTGACGGCGGACAGCCACCGCAGCGAAGCTGCGACAAATCGTCAGGAAGAGCAGAGCCGCGATACCCGCGGCAGCGCCGGCGTGCGCGTCTACACCTCCACCGGCAGCGATCTGACCGTGGACGCCAAGGGCGAAGGCGGCACCCAGCGCAGCAACAGCAGCGCCAGCCAGGCGGTGACCGGCTCGATCGACGCGGCCAACGGCATCAACGTCAACGTGAAAAAAGACGCGGTCTATCAGGGCACCGCGCTGAACGGCGGCAGCGGTAAAACCGCCGTCAACGCCGGCGGCGATATCCGCCTTGATCAGGCCAGCGACAAGCAGAGCGAAAGCCACAGCGGCTTTAACGTCAAAGCCTCCGCCAAGGGCGGTTTCACCGCCGACAGTAAAAACTTCGGCGCCGGGTTCGGCGGCGGCACCCACAACGGCGAAAGCAGCAGCAGCACCGCGCAGGTCGGCAACGTCAGTGGCCAACAGGGCGTTGAGCTGAAGGCGGGCCGTGATCTGACGCTGCAGGGCACCAACGTCAAGAGCCAGGGCGACGTCAGCCTGAGCGCGGGTAACAAGGTCGCACTGCAGGCGGCAGAATCGACCCAAACGCGTAAGGAAAGCAAGCTGTCCGGCAATATCGATCTGGGCGCCGGCAGCAGCGACAGCAAGGAAAAAACCGGCGGCAACCTCTCCGCCGGCGGCGCCTTCGACATCGCCAAGGTGAATGAGTCCACGACCGAGCGTCAGGGCGCCACTATCGCCTCAGACGGCAAGGTCACCCTGTCCGCCAACGGCAAAGGCGATGACGCACTGCATCTGCAGGGGGCCAAAGTCAGCGGCGGCAGCGCCGCGCTCGAGGCGAAAAACGGCGGCATCCTGCTGGAGTCAGCCAAAAACGAGCAGCATAAGGACAACTGGAGCCTGGGCATCAAAGCCAACGCCAAAGGCGGCCAAACCTTCAATAAGGACGCCGGCGGCAAGGTCGATCCGAACACTGGCAAAGATACCCACACGCTGGGTGCCGGTCTGAAGGTCGGCGTGGAACAGCAGGATAAAACCATCCACGCCAACACCGGCATCACCGCGGGCGACGTGGCGATCAACAGCGGCAAAGACACCCGTCTCGCCGGCGCGCGTGTCGATGCCGACAGCGTACAAGGCAAGGTGGGCGGCAATCTGCACGTTGAAAGCCGCAAAGACGTTGAGAACGGTGTGAAGGTCGATGTGGATGCCGGCCTGAGCCACAGCAACGATCCGGGCAGCAGCATCACCTCCAAGCTGTCGAAGGTCGGCACACCGCGTTACGCCGGTAAGGTGAAAGAGAAACTGGAGGCCGGAGTGAACAAAGTGGCCGACGCCACCACCGACAAGTATAACAGCGTGGCGCGTCGCCTCGATCCGCAGCAGGACACCACCGGCGCGGTCAGCTTCAGCAAGGCCGAAGGCAAAGTCACGCTGCCGGCAACGCCGACCGGCGAAAAACCGCAAGGCCCGCTGTGGGATCGCGGCGCACGCACCGTCGGCGGCGCGGTGAAAGACAGCATCACCGGGCCGGCCGGTCGCCAGGGGCACCTCAAGGTCAATGCCGACGTGGTGAACAACAACGCGGTCGGCGAGCAATCGGCGATCACCGGTAAGAACGGCGTGGCGCTGCAGGTCGGCGGCCAAACCCAACTGACCGGCGGCGAGATCCGCAGCCAGCAAGGCAAGGTGGAACTGGGCGGTAGCCAGGTCAGCCAGCAGGACGTCAACGGCCAACGCTATCAGGGCGGCGGCCGCGTCGATGCGGCGGCCACGGTTGGCGGCCTGGCCGCCGGTGCGGCGAAACAGGGCGTTGACGGCAACGTGCCGTTCGTCAGCGGCCATGCCTCAACAAAACAGGCGGATGCCAAAGCCGGCGTGTTCAGCGGCAAATAACGCGCCTTTCCTGCACAACGCCCCGGTTAAAACCGGGGGCGTTTTTTTACAGCGTGCTCGGGGTGTCTTCCCAGTCGCGATCGTCGTCCTTGGCATCCTGATCCAACACGTTGTAAGCCACCGCGCAGAACAGCGAGTTCAGGCGCTTCATGTCCCCCAACAATCCCAAATGCAACGAACTGGTCTCGATGCTCTGCACGTTTTGCTGGTGCAAACGATCGACGTGCGCGTGCGCGTAGCGGCGATCCAGAATGCGGAAGCGGTGCTTGGAACGGCGCAGGCGTTTGGCGCTGGTGACGTCGCCGGACAGGAACACCGACAGCCCCAGGCGCAGGTTGCCGATCAGCCGTTCGTGCAGCCCGTCCAGCTCCGCCAACCCTTCCGCCGAGAAGGCGCGGCGCGCGGCGTGCGACTTGGCGCCCACGTCGCCGGCCATGCGCTCGATGATGTCGCCCGCCTGTTCCAGGTTGAGCGCCATTTCGATGATCTCCGCCCAGCGGCGCGAGTCTTCCTCGCCCAGATCTTCCTTCTGGATCTGCGCCAGATACAGCTTGATGGCGGTGTACAGCACGTCGACGTCATCGTCGAGGCGCCGCACCTCTTTATCGACCCCCTGCTTACCGTGCAGCACTTCACGTTGCAGGATCATCATGTGTTCCACCACGTCGCCCATGCGCAGCGTTTCGCGCGCCGCATTGGCCAGCGCCAGCGTCGGCGTGTCCAGCGCGCTGGCGTCCAGATGGCGCGGCCGCATGCGCGGATCGTCGGCCGCTTCGTCGACGATCAGCCGCTCGCACAGCGTCGCCATCGGCCCGGCCAGTGGGATCATCACCAGGCAGCGGATCAGGTTGTAGAACACGTGGAAATAGATCACCAGCTCTTCGCTGCCGCCCGGCAGCTGAGCCATCAAATCCGCCAGATAGGAGACGAACGGCAGCACCAGTATGCAGCCCACCAGCTTGAACAGCAGGCTGCCGAGCGCTACGCGCCGCCCGGCGGCGTTCTGCCCGCTGGCGTTGATCATCGCCAGCAGGCCGCTGCCGAGGTTGGCGCCGATCACCAGACAGAGCGCCACCTTCAGAGAAATCACGCCGGTGGCGGTCAGGGTGGCGGTCAGCAGCACCGCCGCCAGGCTGGAATAGCTGACGATGGCGAACAGCGCGCCGGTCAGGGCGTCCAGCATCACGTCGCCGGTCAGCGACGAGAACAGCACTTTCACCCCGGCCGCCTGGGTGATCGGCGTGGCGGCGGCGACGATCAGCTCCAGCGCCAGCACGATCAGCCCAAGGCCGATCAGGACGCGTCCGATCTGGCCGATCCGCATTTGCTTGCGGCTGAGGAACAGGAAGACGCCGACCAGGATCAGCAGCGGCGACAGCCAGGAAAGATCGAAGGTCAGCACGCGCGCCATCAGCGCGGTGCCGACGTCGGCGCCCAGCATGATCACCAGCGCAGGCGCCAGCCCCACCAGCCCCTGCGCGACGAAAGAGGTCACCAGCAGCGCGGTGGCGTTGCTGCTTTGCACCAGCGCGGTCACGCCGATGCCGGAAACGAACGCCAGCGGCTTTTTCTCAACGCTGTCGCTCAACACGCGCCGCAGATTGGCGCCGTAAACCCGCATGATCCCGGTGCGCACGATGTGGGTACCCCACACCAACAGCGCCACGGACGAAAGCAGGTGAAGAAGGGTCAGCACGGAAGATACGCTCCATTAACGCCCGGCCAAAGGAGGCTGATACCCGATGCTTGTCACGCGACGCAGAGAGGCGAGCCAAAGGATGACGGGTACAGCGCGCGGTCCCGCCTGCCGGGCGTGGGTCTGGCAGGACAGCGGGCGGGCGGCAGACCGCAGAAGAGAAGGGTTAATGCGGCGGCGGGAAGGCCCCGGCGCCGCGCTGCGAAGTCATGCAACTTCCCGCAATACAACAGGTTCCAAGTGTAGCCCAATTTCCGCGCCGTCGGGCCGCAGGTCGGCCACCGAACGGTTGAGCACGTCAACCAGCAATTCTACCTCGCAAACCTGAATCCGATACCGTACCACATTCCCGAGCAAACTGTGACCCAGGATCACCCCGCCGATCCCCTGTCCGGCCGGCAACAGGCCGATCGACTCGGGGCGGATCGCCACCTTGCCGACATAGCTGCGCCCGGTCAGTTGGGCGGCCTGTTCGGCGGTCAACAGGTTATAGTTGCCGATAAATCCGGCGGCGAAGGCGTCCGCCGGCTGGGTATACAGGGTTTCCGCGTCGCCGCTCTGCACGATCTGCCCCTTGTTCATCAGCACGATGCGATCCGACAGGGTCAGCGCCTCTTCCTGATCGTGGGTGACGAAGATCGCCGTCAGGTTCAGCTCGCGCTGAATGCGCCGGATCTGCTCGCGCAGGTGTTTGCGAATACGCGCATCCAGCGCCGACAGCGGTTCGTCGAGCAGCAGCAGACGCGGGCGAGTGACCAGCGATCGCGCCAGCGCCACGCGCTGACACTGGCCGCCCGACAGCTGATGCGGATAGCGCTTTGCCAGATCGCTCAGCTCCACCAGCGCCAGTACCTCCTGCACCCGCTGGCCGATCTGCCCGGCCGCCAGCTTCTGCATTTTCAGGCCGAATGCCACGTTGCCTTCCACCGTCATATTGGGGAACAGCGCATAACTTTGGAACACCATGCCGATGCCGCGCTTTTGCGGCGCCAGCGGTACCAGATCCTGGCCCTGCAATAAAATTTGCCCGCTGTCGACCGGTGTCAGGCCGGCCAGGCAGCGCAGCAGCGTCGATTTGCCGCAGCCGCTCGGCCCCAGCAGGGTGACGAACTCCCCCTCTTCGGCTGTGAAATCGATATCCTGAAACACCTGGGTCTGGCCATAGTGTTTGTTCAGGCGGGTGACGTTGAGATAAGCCATCGGGTTAGCCCTTGTTTTTATTCAGCAAGTTCGCCAGCCAGGTGACGAGCAGCACCACGGCGAAATAGGAGATGACCAGCGCGCTGGTGAAATGCCCGCTGCCGTTGCGCATATTAAACAGGTAGACCTGCAGCGTTTCATACTGGCTGCCCACCAGCAGGTTGGCGAACACGAACTCGCCGATCAGGAACGAGAACGACAGCAGCACGGCGATCGTTCCGCCCTTGCGCAGGTTCGGCAGCACCACCCACAGCGCCGCCTGCCAGGTACTGGCGCCGAGCAGGTGCGCGGCGTCCATCAGATCGCGCAGGTTGATCGCCTGCATGTTGTTGCTGATGGCGCGGTAGATAAACGGCAGCGCGATGGTGAAATAGCAGCCCACCAAAATCCAGGGGGTGCCGAGCAGCGGCAGCGGATCGGCGGCGAACAGCTGCATCAGCCCCACCGCCGACACCACCGGCGGCACGGCGAACGGCAGCAGGATCAGCACGTTCATCACCGCGTCCAGCTTGGGAAAATAGTAAGCAATCACAAACATCGCCGGCAGGATCACCACCACCGACAGCAGCAGCGTGCCGAAGCAGATCAGCAGCGAATGCCACAGCGCCTGCAAAAAGCGCGGGTCGCTCCACAGCGCCGTCAGCCACTTCAGGGTAAAACCGTCCGGTAAAATGGTGGCGCCCCACTGGGTGGCCAGCGCATAAATCAGCGTCGCCGCCAGCGGCAGCAGCAGGATCAGCAGCAGCAAGCCGGTCACCGTGCGGTGATAGAGGCGTTCAGCACGCGACATGCGCATTCTCCATCCGATTATGAGCGCGCATTGAGGTAGCTCCTGCGCAGCATCCATTGGTGGATTACCGTGATAAACGCCATCATCACCACCAGCAGCATCGCCAGCGCGCTGGCCAGGTTCGGATCGAGGGAGATGTCCCCCGCCACCAACGCCGAGATGCGGATCGGGATCACGTTGAAGTTGCCGGTGGTCAGCGCGTACACCGTGGCGTAGGCGCCCAGCGCGTTGGCCAGCAGGATGACGAAGGTGCCCATCAGCGCCGGCGCCAGCACCGGCAGGCCGATATGCCGCCAGTAGCGCCAGGGGCCGGCGCCGAGCAGCGCCGCCGACTCACGCCAATCGGCGCGCAGCGCATCGAACGCCGGATACAGCAACAGCACGCCCAACGGGATCTGGAAGTAGGTATACAGCACGATCAGGCCGCTCTTCGAATAGAGGTTGAAGCTCTCCATCAAACCGTATTTGCGCAGCAGCAGCGTCAGGCAGCCGTTCAACCCCAGCAGAATGACGAAGGCGAACGCCAGCGGCACCCCGGCGAAGTTGCTGGTCATGTTGGTGAACGACATCACGAAGTCATGAAAGCGGGTCTGGCCGAGCTGGCGAAGTGAGTAACTGCCCACTAATGCAATCAGCAAGCCGTAGACGCTCGACCACAGCGAGATCTCCAGCGAGAACTGAAAGGCCTGCAGGTAGAACGGCGACGTGAGGATATCGACATAGTTGCCCCATCCCCAGCCGCTGGTCTCGCTGAAAAAGCTGTGAACCGCGATCCACACCAGCGGGGCGATCTGAAACGCGCCGAACAGCACGATAAACGGCAGCAGGCACAGTGCGGCGATCCATTTGGTTTTGCTGTTCATCGCGCATCCTGCGCCAGCAGCGCCCGGCAGCGCGGCTTGTCATGCGCCGCCTGCAGCAGATCGCAGATCGTGCCGCACAGCTCGGTTTGCTGCGGATCGGCGTCGTCCAGGCTGAAGCCCGCGCCGAACACGAACAGCGGCACCTGGCGCTCTTCCGGCAACACCCCGCCGTGGCTGCGATCGTCGTTCATGCCGTGGTCGGCGGTGACCAGCACCTGATAACCGGCCGCCAGCCACTCGGGCAGGTAGCGCGACAGCGAGCCGTCGGCGCGCCGCGCCGCGTTGCGGTACTGCGGCGAAGAGAGGCCGAAGCGGTGCCCGGCGTCGTCGATGTTCATCGGGTGGATCAGCAGGAAATCCGGCTGATGACGCTGGCGCAGGCTTTCGGCGTCGTCGAACAGATGGCTGTCGGGATAGCCGTCGTCGTAATAGAAATGGCCGTGCTGAATCGGCAGCTCGGGAGCGTCGGTGTGGCGGTCGCGCGCGGCGTCGAACGGCGTGCGGTTATACAATTCGCTGAACCAATGATACGCGGCGGCGGCGGTGGTCAGCCCGGCGGCGCGCGCGTAATGAAACACGCTTTGTTGATGAGAAAGGCGCGAGACGTGGTTGTGCACCACGCCGCTCTCCACCGGCGTGACGCCGGTGAGGATGCATTCATACAGCGGCCGGGAGAGCGAGGGCAACTCGCTCTCCAGCAGGTACAACCGCCCGCGTCCCGCCGCACATTCGGCCTGCAGATACCCCATGGCGTCATGCGCCACCCGGTAGTTGAGGCCGTCCAGCAGCACGAGGATCGTTTTCATGGTGCGTTAACTCACTGCTGCATAAACATAATGACGTTTTCCTGCCACAGGCGCGGCAGCGCTTTGGCGCTCTGTTCCCAGGCCGCCGGATCGGCGATCGGGTGCGCATTCTTGTACTGCTCGGCCGGCAGCAGCTTGGCCTTGACGTCGTCCGGCAGCGTCAGATGTTCGGCGCGGATCGGGCGGGCATAGCCGCGCGCCAGGTTGATCTGGCCGGCGTCGGAGAAGATGTATTCGCGCGCCAGCTTGGCGGCGTTCGGGTGCTTGGCGTATTTATTGATGATGGTGGTGTAGCCGGAGGTGATCGAGCCGTCCGACGGGATCAGCACTTCAAAACGGGTTTTGTCGATCTGATCGCGGTAGTTCAGGCCGTTGAAGTCCCACACCACGCCAACCTGCACTTCCCCTTTCTCCAGCGATGCGATCACCGGGTTACTCAGGCTCAGGCGGCCGGCCTTGGCCAGCTTGCCGAAGAATTCCAGGCCCGGCTTGAGGTTTTTCTCGTTGCCGCCCATGGCGTAGGTGGCGGCCAGCACGCCGCTGGCCGCCTGCGACGCGGTGCCGACGTCGCCGATGGTGACCTGATAGCTGCCCTTGAGCAGATCGGCCCAGCTGTGCGGGATGTCTTTCACCTGCTGTTTATTGATGATAAAGGCGATGGTGCCGGTGTAAGCCAGCGCCCAGTGCCCATCTTTGTCTTTCGCCCAGTCCGGCACCTGATCCCAGGTAGAGGGTTTGTAGGGCTGCGTTACGCCCTTCTGCACCGCCACCGGGCCAAAGGCCGCGCCGACGTCACCGATGTCCGCCGTAGCGTTGTTCTTTTCCGCATCGAATTTGGCGATCTCCTGCGCGGAGCTCATGTCGGTATCGACATGCTTCAGGCCGTACTTGCTCAACAGATCTTGCCAGGTGCCTTTCCAGTTGGCCCAGCTGTCCGGCATGCCGACGCTGTTGACTTCGCCTTCTTTCTTCGCGGCCTGCTCCAGCGCCGCCAGATCGGTATCCGCGGCCCAGCTCATCTGGCTGGATAACACGATGGCACTGGTTAACACAGAAGCGCACAAACGTTTCATAACTGATGCTCCAGGTGGTAGTGTGGGGATGGCTGGACTAGTCCAGCAAGGACCAAACCAATCTAACGGACGAATGTGATAATTATATGTCAGCTTAAAAAAGCGACAGTTTTATCACCCATTGCAACGGCGAAAACGCGACGCTGGTCTACCTTAAGGAAGGCCAAACGCACTGAAACGGGACACCCGCTGTATGAGTGAAGCACCGACGACCGTCGCCACCATCTGCCAAACGCTGAACGCCCGCATCACCGCGGGCGAGTTTGCCGTAGGCGGCAAGCTGCCCTCCGAACGCGCCCTGAGCGAACAGTTCGCCACCACCCGCATTACCTTGCAGGAGGCGCTCGGCCAGCTGGAGGCGCAGGGCGTCATCTACCGTCAGGTGCGGCGCGGCTGGTTCATCTCGCCTCCACGTCTTATCTACAACCCGCTGCAGCGCAGCCATTTTCACGCCATGGCGCAGCAACAGGGGCGCGCCGCCCATACCGAAGCGATCGACAGCGCGGTAGTCACGCTTGACGCACCGCTGGCCGGCCGCCTGGCGCTGCCCTCCGGCGCCGAGGCCTATCGCATTCGCCGGCTGCGCTACATCGACGGACGCGCGGTGCTGTACTGCGAGCACTACCTCAACCCGGCCTATTTCCCCGGCATTCTGGACGAAGACCTGACCCAGTCGCTGACCGCGCTGTACGCCGCGCGCTACGGCATTCACTACGGGCGGGTGCGTTTCGACATGCTGCCCACCCTGCTGCCGCAGCAGGCCGCCGCCATGCTGAAGGTGACCTACGGCAGCCCGGCGCTGTTCATTACGCGGGTGAATCGCGATCAGCACGACAGAGTGATCGATTGCGACCTGGAATATTGGCGTTACGACGCGCTGCACATCGACGTGGAAGCGCAGTAAATGACAAGGGCGCATCGCTGCGCCCTTAAAGAGGAAATCAGTCGGCGTCGTAGCCGAGGTTTGGCGCCAGCCAGCGTTCGACCTCGCTCACGCTCATCCCTTTACGCGCCGCGTAGTCTTCCACCTGATCGCGCTGGATCTGCGCCACCGCGAAGTACTTGCTCTCAGGATGGCTGAAGTACCAGCCGGACACCGCCGCCCCCGGCCACATGGCGAAGGACTCCGTCAGCTCCATGCCGGTGTGGCGGTTGACGTCCAGCAGCTGCCAGATGGTCGCTTTCTCGGTGTGCTCCGGGCAGGCCGGGTAACCCGGCGCCGGCCGGATGCCCTGATAGTTCTCGCGGATCAGTTCCTCGTTGCTCAGGCTCTCGTCGGCGGCATAGCCCCAGTGCAGCTTGCGCACCTGCTCATGCAGGTATTCGGCGAAGGCCTCCGCCAAGCGATCCGCCAGCGCTTTGACCATGATTTTGTTGTAATCGTCGTGCTGCGCGTCGTAGGCCGCCGCCAGCGCGTCTTCCTCCAGCCCGCCGGTCACCGCGAAGGCGCCGAAGTAGTCAGCCTTGCCGCTGCTTTTCGGCGCCACAAAGTCCGCCAGGCAGTAGTTCGGGAAGTCGGTTTTTTCCGTCTGCTGACGCAGATGGCGGCTCACCGCCAGCACCTCGTCACGCCGTTCGTCGCGGTATACTTCCACGTCGTCGCCGACGCGGTTGGCCGGGAACAGGCCGTAAACGCCGCGCGGGTTGAGGCTGCGCTCGGCGGCCAGCCGATCCAGCATCTGATTGGCGTCGTGGAACAGGCGCTTGGCCTCTTCCCCCACCACCTCGTCTTCCAGGATGCGCGGGTATTTGCCCGCCAACGACCAGGTCATGAAGAACGGTGTCCAGTCGATGTAGTGGCGCAGCGTCTCGATGCTGGCCGCCACCGGAAACACGCCGAGTTGCCGCGGCGCCGGCGGCTGATAATCGGCCCAGTCCAGCGCCATGGCGTTGGCGCGCGCCTTCTGCAAATCGACCGGCGGCGTGCGCGGTTTTTTGCGCGCGTGCTGAATGCGCACCGTTTCATACTCTTTGCGGGTGCGCGCCACAAACTCGTCGCGCTGGGTGGCGGACAGCAGTGCCGACACCACGCCCACGGTGCGCGAAGCGTTCTGCACGTAGGTGGTCGGGCCGCTGTAGTTCTGCTCGATTTTCACCGCGGTGTGCGCCTTGGAGGTGGTGGCGCCGCCGATCAGCAGCGGCAGCGTAAAGCCCTGGCGCTCCATCTCTTTGGCCACGTTGACCATCTCGTCGAGCGACGGCGTGATCAGCCCCGACAGGCCGATGATGTCCACGTTCTCCTCGCGCGCGGTGCGCAGGATTTTCTCCGTCGGCACCATCACGCCCAGATCGACGATTTCATAGTTATTGCACTGCAGCACCACGCCGACGATGTTCTTGCCGATGTCGTGCACGTCGCCCTTCACCGTCGCCAACAGGATTTTCCCCGCAGAGGTGCCTTGCTGCTTGCTGGCCTCGATGTACGGTTCCAGGTAGGCCACCGCCTGCTTCATCACGCGGGCGGATTTCACCACCTGCGGCAGGAACATCTTGCCCTCGCCAAACAGATCGCCGACCACGTTCATCCCGGCCATCAGCGGCCCTTCGATCACTTCGATTGGGCGTTCGGCCTGCTGCCGCGCTTCTTCGGTGTCCAGCTCGATAAACTCGGTGATGCCCTTCACCAGCGAGTATTCCAGCCGCTTCTCCACCGGCCAGCCGCGCCACTCCGCCTGCTGCACCGCCGCTTCGCCGTCTTTGCTGCCGCGGTACTTTTCCGCCAGCTCCAGCAGGCGTTCGGTGCCGTCCTCGCGACGGTTGAGGATCACGTCTTCTACCGCCTCGCGCAGCTCAGTAGGCAGATCGTCGTAAATCGCCAACTGCCCGGCGTTGACGATGCCCATGTCCATGCCGTTGCGAATGGCGTGATACAGGAACACCGCATGGATCGCTTCACGCACCGGATCGTTGCCGCGGAACGAGAACGACACGTTGGACACCCCGCCGGAGATCATCGCGTGCGGCAGGTGGGTTTTGATGTCGGCGCAGGCTTCGATAAAGTCGACGGCGTAGTTGTTGTGCTCGTCGATGCCGGTGGCGACGGCGAAGATGTTCGGATCGAAAATGATGTCTTCCGGCGGGAAGCCAACGCGTTCGGTCAAAATTTTATAGGCGCGGCGGCAGATCTCGAACTTGCGCTCGCGGGTGTCCGCCTGGCCCACTTCGTCGAACGCCATCACCACCACCGCGGCGCCGTAGCGGCGCACCAGTTTGGCGTGATGGATAAAGGCTTCTTCGCCCTCCTTCATCGAGATCGAATTGACGATGCCCTTGCCCTGAATGCACTTCAGGCCTTTCTCGATAACGGACCACTTGGAGGAGTCGATCATGATCGGCACCCGAGCGATATCCGGCTCGCCGGCGATCAGGTTGAGGAAGCGCACCATCGCCGCTTCGGCGTCGAGCATCCCCTCGTCCATGTTGATGTCGATGATCTGCGCGCCGCTCTCGACCTGCTGACGCGCCACGTCGAGCGCCTCGTTGTATTTCTCTTCTTTGATCAGGCGCTTGAAGCGCGCCGAACCGGTGACGTTGGTGCGCTCGCCGACGTTGACGAACAGCGTGTTGGCGTCGATGGTCAGCGGCTCCAGACCGGCCAGGCGGCAGGCGACCGGGAGCTCCGGCAGCCGGCGCGGCGGCACGCCCTCGACCGCCTTGGCCATCGCGGCGATATGTTCCGGCGTGGTGCCGCAGCAGCCGCCGATGATATTGAGAAAGCCGGCCTGCGCCCACTCCCCGACCTGGCGCGCCATCTCGGCCGCATCCAGATCGTATTCGCCGAAGGCGTTCGGCAAACCGGCGTTCGGGTGCGCGGTGACGTAGGTCTCCGAGATGCGCGCCAGCTCGGCGACGTACTGGCGCAGCTCGTCCGGGCCCAGGGCGCAGTTCAGGCCGAAGGTCAGCGGCTTGACGTGGCGCAGCGAATTGTAAAACGCTTCGGTGGTCTGGCCGGACAGGGTGCGGCCGGAGGCGTCGGTGATGGTGCCGGAAATCATGATCGGCAGTTCCACCCCCAGCGCTTCGAATTCGGTTTCCACCGCAAAAGCAGCGGCCTTGGCGTTCAGGGTGTCGAAGATGGTTTCGATCATGATCAGATCGACGCCGCCTTCCACCAGCGCGCGAGTCGATTCGCGGTAAGCCGCCACCAGTTCATCGAACGAGATGTTGCGGAACGCCGGATCGTTGACGTTCGGCGAGATGGACGCAGTGCGGTTGGTCGGCCCCAACACCCCGGCGACGTAGCGCGGTTTTTCCGGCGTGCGCGCCGTCCATTCGTCGGCGCAGGCGCGCGCCAGACAGGCGGCCTGATAGTTAATCTCGGCGGACAGCGACTCCATGTGGTAGTCGGCCATGGCGATGGAGGTGGAGTTGAAGGTATTGGTCTCAAGGATATCGGCGCCCGCCTCAAGATAGGCGTAATGAATGGCGGTGATCACTTCCGGCTTGGTCAGCACCAGCAGATCGTTATTGCCTTTCAGATCGCTGCGCCAGTCGGCGAAACGCTCACCGCGGAAATCGCGCTCATCCAGACGGTAGCTCTGGATCATGGTGCCCATGCCGCCGTCCAACACCAAAATGCGCTGCGCTAACTGGCGGCGCAGTTGTTCTACTCGATTCGTCACTGTAACCCCTTCCATTGCCATCCAGCCCATTGCTCAACTGCCGCAAAAACCAACGAGTCATCCTAGCACAGCTTGTAAGGACAAAGGGCCAGGCGACAATTGAGAGTTTTTCAGGTTGTGCGCCAACACCTCCGATGAGCTGACGGCGGCTTGCAATTCATCGACAAAAAACGAAAATGAATTCCATCATACGGAAAAAGGAATCTCACCCATGGCCACCCCTGCTCCCGCCAAGCGCGGCAAGAAGCCCCGCGCAGCAGCCCCCGCCGCCAGTGCGGCGACCGGTCAGGTACAATCGTTGACCCGTGGCCTGAAACTGTTGGAATACATTTCGGAAGCCCAGGGCAACGTGGCGCTGACCGATCTGGCCCAGCAGGCCGGCCTGCCGAATTCCACTACTCACCGCCTGCTCACCACCATGCAGCAGCAGGGATTCGTGCGCCAGGTCGGCGATCTCGGCCTGTGGACCATCGGCTCGCACGCCTTTGTGGTCGGCAGCAGCTTCCTGCAAAGCCGCAACCTGCTGGCGATGGTGCATCCGACTCTGCGCCGCCTGATGGAGGAGTCCGGCGAAACCGTCAACCTGGCGGTGCTGGATACCAGCGAGTACCAGGCGATCATCATCGATCAGGTGCAGTGCACGGCGCTGATGCGCATGTCGGCGCCGATCGGCGGCAAACTGCCGATGCACGCCTCCGGCGCCGGCAAAGCGTTCCTCGCCACCCTGCCGGACGATCAGGTGACCAAACTGCTGCACAAGAAAGGCATGCACACCTACACGCCGCATACCCTGACGCCACACAACCTGAAAGAGGGGCTGGCGCAGATCCGCAAACAGGGCTTCTCCTTTGACGACGAAGAGCACGCGCTCGGCCTGCGCTGCGTGGCGGCCTGCATCTTCGACGAGCACCGCGAAGCCTTCGCCGCCATTTCCATCTCCGGCCCGGTGTCGCGCATCACCGACGATCGCGTGATCGAGCTGGGCGCGCTGGTGATCCACGCGGCGAAAGAGATCAGCCTGGCCTACGGCGGCGTGCGCTAATCCCGCCCATCCGAGGGGCGCCCCAGCGCGCCCCAGCTCCCCTGCCATGCTCTGTTGTCAGCATGTAACAGGCTGTCGGCATCCTATTTAGCACACAGGCAAAAAGCTTGAAGCCGATCACAGTTAACGATCCTCACGGCGAAAGCCCATTGCAACCGCTCAAACTTCCTTCGACAATGTTACCGATAACATGTTACCGGTAACAATCAGACTGAACGAAGGTAACGTCACCCGGTGTTTTGGAGCCAAACCATGACCAACAATCAAAATCGCATTTACGTCGTTATGGGCGTTTCCGGCAGCGGCAAGTCCGCCGTCGCCGCCGCCGCGGCCCGCCAACTCTCCGCCGGCTTCCTCGACGGCGACTTCCTGCACCCGCGCAGCAATATCCTGAAGATGGCCGCCGGCGAGGCGTTGAACGACGACGATCGCGCGCCGTGGCTGGCCGCGCTCAACGACGCCGCCTTCGCCATGCAGCGCACCAACAACGTGTCGATCATCGTCTGTTCGGCGTTGAAAAAGCAGTATCGCGACCGCCTGCGCGCCGGCAACGGCAACCTGTCATTCATCTATCTGCACGGTGAGTTCCCGGTGATCGAATCCCGCCTGGCGGCGCGCAACGGCCACTTCTTCAAGCCGCAGATGCTGGTCACCCAGTTCGCCGCGCTGGAGCAACCGGGCGCCGACGAGAACGACGTGATGGCGATCGACATCAATCAGCCGCTGGACGCGGTGATCGCCGATACCGTGCGCCATATCCAGAGCTTCCTGCCGCAGGACGTGTGCGCGTGAGTACCGTAACGCTGGTCGGTACCGCAGTCGGCTCGGTTTTACTGCTGTTATTCCTGGTGATGAAAGCGCGCATGCACGCCTTCGTCGCGCTGATGCTGGTGTCCATCGCCGCCGGCATTTTCTCCGGCATGCCGCTGGAACACATCGCCGACACCATGCAAAAAGGCATGGGCGACACGCTGGGCTTCCTGGCGATCGTGGTGGCGCTCGGGGCGATGTTCGGCAAGATCCTGCATGAGGTCGGCGCGCTCGATCAAATTGCGGCGCAATTGCTGAAACGATTCGGACAAAGCAAGGCGCACTACGCGCTCGGCATCGCCGGCCTGATCTGCGCGCTGCCGCTGTTCTTCGACGTGGCGGTGGTGCTGCTGATCGGCATCGTGTTCGCCGTGGCGCGCCGCACCGACGGCAATATCGTCAAGCTGGCCATCCCGCTGTTCGCCGGTGTGGCCGCTGCCGCCTCCTTCCTGCTGCCGGGGCCGGTGCCGATGCTGCTGGCATCGCAGATGAAGGCCGATTTCGGCTGGATGATCGCCATCGGCCTGGTGGCGGCCGTGCTCGGCATGCTGATCGCCGGCCCGCTTTACGGCAGCTTTATCAGCCGCTTCGTCAACTGGCCAATGCCGCCGGAAGAGAACGAGCCGACGCTGACCAAGGGCAATCTGCCGTCGTTCGGCTTCAGCCTGGCGCTGGTGCTGTGCCCGCTGGTACTGGTCGGCATGAAGACTATCGGCGCGCGGCTGGTCACCCCGGGTTCGCAGCTGCAGCAGTGGCTGGAGTTTATCGGCCACCCGTTCACCGCCATTCTGCTGGCCTGCCTGATCGTGATTTACGGTCTGGCGAAACCGCGCGGCATGAGCAACGAACAGACCCTGGCCATCTGCTCCGCCGCCGTGCAGCCGGCCGGAATCATCCTGCTGATGACCGGCGCCGGCGGGGTGTTCAAGCAGATCCTGGTGGATTCCGGTGTAGGGCCGGCGCTGGGTGACGCCATGATCGGCGCCGGCCTGCCGATCGCCGTGGCCGCCTTCGCGCTGTCCGCCATGGTGCGGGTGATCCAGGGCTCGGCCACCGTCGCCTGCCTGACCACCGTCGGCCTGGTGCTGCCGGTCACCAGCCAGCTCGGGCTGAACGGCGGGCAGTTGGCCGCGCTGGCCATCTGCATCGCCGGTGGCTCCATCGTGCTGAGCCACGTCAACGACGCCGGTTTCTGGCTGTTCGGCAAATTCACCGGCGCCAACGAACTGCAAACGCTGAAAACCTGGACGGTGATGGAAACCATTCTGGGCAGCGTCGGCGGCGCCATCGGCATGATTGCATTCACGATGTTTTAAATCCTGAATCGCCCCCGGCCTTGCACACCAGGGCTGCAAATCACCCCCGGGGGCACCGCCACAGGCGGCGACTATAACAACAGCAATGTGAGGAAGGCATGATTAATCCAACCTTGTCCCGTGTCACACAGCGCATCATCGACCGTTCCCAGGCCAGCCGCGCCGCCTATCTGGCGCGTATCGAGGCGGCCCGCGCCCAAACCGTCCACCGCGCGCAGCTCGCCTGCGGCAACCTGGCCCACGGCTTCGCCGCCTGTCAGCCTGATGACAAGGCGTCGCTGAAAAACATGGTGCGCAGCGATATCGCCATCATCACCGCCTATAACGACATGCTGTCGGCCCACCAGCCGTACGAACACTACCCGCAGCGGCTGAAGCAGGCGCTGAAAGCGGTCGGCGCCGTAGGCCAGGTGGCCGGCGGCGTGCCGGCGATGTGCGACGGCGTGACGCAGGGGCAGGACGGCATGGAGCTGTCGCTGATGAGCCGTGACGTGATCGCCATGTCGGCCGCCGTCGGCCTGTCGCACAATATGTTCGACGGCGCGCTGTTCCTCGGCATCTGCGACAAGATCGTGCCGGGGCTGGTGATGGCCGCCCTCTCCTTCGGCCACCTGCCCGCGCTGTTCGTGCCGGCCGGCCCGATGAGCAGCGGCCTGCCGAACAAGGAAAAAGTGCGCGTGCGCCAGCTGTACGCCGAGGGCAAGGCCGACCGTTTGGCGCTGCTGGAGGCCGAGGCGGCCTCTTATCACGGCATCGGCACCTGCACCTTCTATGGCACCGCCAACACCAACCAGATGGTGATGGAAGTGATGGGTCTGCATCTGCCGGGCGCCTCCTTCGTCCATCCGGACACGCCGCTGCGCGACGCGCTGAACGACGCCGCCGCGCGCCAGGTGACCCGACTGACCGATACCGCCGGCAACTACCTGCCGATCGGCTGCCTGGTGGACGAGAAAGTGGTGGTGAACGGCATCGTCTCGCTGCTGGCCACCGGCGGCTCCACCAACCTGACCATGCATCTGGTGGCGATGGCGCGGGCGGCGGGCATCATCATCACCTGGGACGATTTCTCGGAGCTGTCGGAGGCGGTGCCGCTGCTGTGCCGCATCTACCCGAACGGCCCGGCCGACATCAACCAATTCCAGGCCGCCGGCGGCGTGCCGCTGGTGGTGCGCGAACTGCTGCAACACGGCCTGCTGCACGAAGACGTGCACACCGTGGCCGGTTTCGGCCTGCGCCGCTACACCCAGGAACCGTGGCTGGACAACGGCCAATTGGTATGGCGCGAAGGCGTGGCCGGCTCGCTCGACGCCAGCGTGATCGCCAGCGTGGCCCAGCCGTTCGAACATCATGGCGGCACCAAAGTGATGGCCGGCAATCTGGGCCGCGCGGTGATGAAAACCTCGGCGGTGCCCGCCGATAACCAGATCATCGAAGCGCCGGCGGTGGTGTTCGACAGCCAGCACGATATCGTGCCGGCGTTCGAAGCCGGCAAGCTGGATCGCGATTGCGTGGTGGTGGTGCGCTTCCAGGGGCCGCAGGCCAATGGCATGCCGGAGCTGCACAAGCTGATGCCGCCGCTGGGCGTGCTGATGGATCGCGGTTTCAAAGTGGCGCTGGTGACCGACGGCCGCCTGTCCGGCGCCTCCGGCAAGGTGCCTTCCGCCATCCACGTCACCCCGGAAGCCTATAGCGGCGGCCTGCTGGCGAAAGTGCGCGACGGCGATCCGATCCGCGTCAACGGCCGCAGCGGCGAGCTGCAGGTGCTGGTCGACGCCGACGAGCTGGCGCGGCGCACGCCATGCCAACCCGATCTGAGCGCGGAACACATCGGCTGCGGCCGCGAGCTGTTCGGCGCGCTGCGCAGCCAGCTGTCAGGCGCCGAGCAGGGCGCCTGCTGCATCAAATTTTAATCGATAGCCTGGCCGCATCGCCGCCTGGCGGCGGCCACAGAGGAGAACGTCAGCATGAACAAGTGGACAACAAGCGCCGAGCAGATCCTGACGGCGGGGCCGGTGGTGCCGGTCATCGTGATCAACAAGCTGGAACATGCGGTGCCGTTGGCGAAAGCGCTGGTCGCCGGTGGCGTACGGGTGCTGGAGGTGACGCTGCGCACCGCCTGCGCCATGGACGCCATTCGCGCCATCGCTCAAGAGGTGCCGGAAGCGATCATCGGCGCCGGTACGGTGATCAATCCGCAGCAGCTGCGGGAAGTGACCGAAGCCGGCGCGCAGTTCGCCATCAGCCCAGGATTGACCGACGAGCTGCTCAAGGCGGCCACCGCCGGGTCCATTCCGCTGATTCCGGGCATCAGCACCGTTTCCGAACTGATGCAGGGCATGGATTACGGCCTGCGCGAGTTTAAATTCTTCCCGGCGGAAGCCAACGGCGGCGTAAAAGCGCTGCAGGCGATCGGCGGCCCGTTCCCGCAGGTGCGTTTCTGCCCGACCGGCGGCATCTCGCCGGACAATTACCGCAGCTATCTGGCGCTGAAAAGCGTGCTGTGCATCGGCGGCTCCTGGCTGGTGCCGGCGGACGCACTCGAAAGCGGCGACTACGCGCGCATTACCGAACTGGCGCGCGCCGCCGTCGCGGGCGCCCAGGCCTGATTTACATCGCAGCGGTGGCGGCCGGCAGCGCCGCCCCGCTGCGCTGGCTGAACCGCTGCTTCTTGCGATAAGCAAATACGTCTTCCACATGCCCTTCGCGGATGCGCTGCTGCAACCCGCGCCAATACTCCGCGGTAAACAGATCGCTGTGCAACTCTTCAAACACCTGCCGAATGCGCCGATCGCCGCACAGGAAGTGGCGGAACTCTTCCGGGAACACATCGTTGGGCGCGATGCTGTACCACGGCTCGCTGGCCAGCTCGTCCTCCGGATAACGCGGCGGCGGAATGTCGCGGAAGTTGACCTCGGTCATGTAGCAAATTTCGTCGTAGTCGTAGAACACCACCCGCCCGTGGCGCGTCACGCCGAAGTTCTTGAACAGCATGTCGCCGGGGAAAATATTGGCAGCGGCCAACTGCTTGATCGCGTTGCCGTACTCTTCAATCGCATCGCGCATTTGCTGGTCGTTGGCCTGCTCCAGATACAGGTTCAGCGGCGTCATGCGCCGTTCCATATACAAATGTTTGATCACGATGCGATCGCCGAGATCTTCCAGCTTGCCCGGCACTTCACGCCGCAGCTCCGCCAACAGCTCAGGGCTGAGACGCGCCTTGTCGACGACGAAATTTTCGTACTCCTGGGTATCCGCCATGCGCCCGACGCGATCGTGCTCTTTCACCAGCTGATAGCAAGCCATCACCTGCGCCTGCGTCACCTCTTTCTGCGGGGCGAACTCATCCTTGATCACTTTAAACACCCGATCGAAGGACGGCAGGGTGAACACCAGCATCACCATGCCTTTCACGCCCGGCGCGATGATGAACTGTTCCTGTGAGTGCGCCATAAAGGTCAGGTATTCGCGATAGCATTCGGTTTTACCGTGCTTCTGGCAGCCGATCGCCATGTACAGCTCGGCGGTGGTTTTGCCCGGCAGGATCTCGCGCAGCCACTCCACCATCGCCGCCGGCAGCGGCGCGTAGACCATGAAATAAGAGCGGGCGAAGCCGAAGACAATGCTGGCCTCGGCCTTTCCGGTCAGGCAGGCATCGATAAACAGCGCGCCCGACTCGCTGTGGTGGATCGGGAGCAAGAACGGATAAACACCGTCGGCCAGGCGCAGCTTGCCGACCAGCCAGGCGGCCTTGTTGCGATAGAACAGTTCGTTGGCTATCTGGAAGGTTGCGCCCGCCAGCTGCGGTGCGCTGAAGGCGCGTTGCAGCGCCTGAGTGATGTCGCGAATATCGCGCGCCAAGTCCTCCCACGGCAGCCGCAGCGGCAGATCGCTCAGCACGCTGCGCAGCATCGCCGGCAGATCGCCATTGGGGGTAAAATCGCGCGCCAGCGGACGCGGTATGTCGCGAAAGCGCCGTTCCGGCTGCGAACTGAAGACGAACAGCTTGTCCGGCGTCAGATCGCGGTGCTTGAACAGCCGGCAATAGACCGAGTTAAAGAAGCTTTCGGCGATCTCGAAACGCGGATAGTCCGGCAGCAGGTCGATATAAACCGCTTTAACCCGGCTGGGGAAGTCGGCATCGAAGTATTTCTGCCCGGTGATGCATTTGAGCTGCTCCACCACCAGGCCGACGTGATGGTCATACAGATGGATGCGCTTTTTCATCGCCTGCTGCACCGCCGGCCAGTCCGCCTGCTCGAAGCGCTGCTGCGCGCCGGCGGTCACTTCCAGAAAGCGGCCGTACTGCGCATCGAAGCCCTGCAGGATCGTCTGTGCGATCAACAACTCCAGTTTTGCCGCCATCCTTACCCCCGCCAGAAAAAGAAGCCTGCGCATGCAGGCTCCGGGTGAAACGTCTTCAAGCTTGCCGCATCAGAACTGCTGTTCTTCCGTCGAACCGGTCAGCGCGGTGACCGAAGAGGCGCCGCCCTGAATGACGGTGGTGACCTTGTCGAAGTAGCCGGTACCCACCTCCTGCTGGTGCGACGCGAAGGTGTAACCGCGATCCACCGCGGCGAACTCCGCCTGCTGCACCTTCTCGACGTAGTGTTTCATCCCCTCGCCCTGCGCATAGGCGTGCGCCAGGTCGAACATGTTGAACCACATGCTGTGGATGCCCGCCAGCGTGATGAACTGATACTTGTAGCCCATGTCCGACAGCGCCTGCTGGAAGCGGGCGATGGTCTGGTCGTCGAGGTTCTTCTTCCAGTTGAACGATGGCGAGCAGTTGTAGGCCAGCAGCTTGCCCGGGTATTTGGCGTGGATGGCGTCGGCGAAGCGCTGGGCGGCATCCAGATCCGGCGTTGAGGTTTCACACCACACCATATCCGCGTAAGGGGCATAGGCCAGGCCGCGGCTGATCGCCTGCTCGACGCCGGCATGGGTGCGGAAGAAGCCTTCCGCCGTACGCTCGCCGGTGACAAAGGCACTGTCATACGGATCGCAGTCAGAGGTCAGCAGGTCGGCCGCGTCGGCGTCGGTGCGGGCGATCACCAGCGTCGGCACGCCGAGCACGTCGGCCGCCAGGCGCGCGGCGACCAGTTTCTGGATCGCTTCTTGCGTCGGCACCAGCACTTTGCCGCCCATATGGCCGCATTTCTTCACCGCCGCCAGCTGATCTTCGAAGTGCACCCCGGCGGCTCCGGCGGTAATCATCGCTTTCATCAGCTCAAAGGCGTTCAACACGCCGCCGAAGCCGGCTTCCGCATCGGCGACGATCGGCAGGAAATAATCGGTGTACCCTTTGCTGCCCGGCTCAATCTGGTTCGCCCATTGGATCTGATCGGCACGGCGGAAGGTGTTGTTGATGCGCTCGACCACCTTCGGCACCGAGTCCACCGGATACAGCGATTGGTCAGGGTACATGGCCGCCGCGCTGTTGGCGTCGGCCGCCACCTGCCAACCGGACAAGTAGATGGCCTCGACGCCGGCTTTGGCCTGCTGCAGCGCCTGGCCGCCGGTCAGCGCGCCCAGGCAGTTCACGTAGCCTTTGCGCGCCTTGCCGTTCAACAATGCCCACAGTTTGGCGGCGCCGTTTTGCGCCAGGGTGCATTCCGGGTTGACCGAACCGCGCAGGTTGATCACGTCTTCGGCGCTATAGGGGCGGGTAATGCCTTCCCAACGGGCCGATTTCCATTCCTGTTCCAGCTGCTGGATCTGTTGAGAGCGAGAGGTAGACATAATTTTTATCCTTTCAGTCATGTAGGGTTGATTAGGAAAATTCAGGCCAGCAGCTCATAGCCGGGCAGCGTCAGGAAATCGATTAATTCATCTTGCGTGGTGATGCGCTCCATCAGGCGCGCCGCCTCTTCGAACCGGCCGGCGTTAAAGCGCGCTTCCCCTACTTCTTCACGCACCACCAACATCTCTTCTTGCAGCATCTGGCGGAACAGCGCCTTGGTGACCGGGCGCCCGTCGTTCAGGCTCTTCTCGTGGTGGATCCACTGCCAGATAGACGTGCGGGAGATCTCCGCCGTCGCCGCATCCTCCATCAAACCGTAAATAGGTACGCAGCCGTTGCCGGAGATCCAGGCTTCAATGTACTGCACCGCCACGCGGATATTGGCGCGCATCCCTGCTTCGGTGCGTTCGCCGTCGCACGGTTCCAGCAGCTGTGCGGCGCTGATCGGCGCATCCTGCTCACGCAGCACGTCCAGCTGGTTTTGACGATCGCCCAATGCGTTGCCGAACACCTCCATCACCGTGTCCGCCAAGCCCGGGTGCGCCACCCAGGTGCCGTCGTGGCCATTGTTGGCCTCCAGCTCTTTGTCCGCCCGTACCTTGTTCAGCACCCAGGCGTTTTTTTCGGCGTCTTTGCTCGGGATAAACGCCGCCATGCCGCCCATGGCGAACGCGCCGCGCTTATGACAGGTTTTGATCAACAGGCGCGAATAGGCGCTGAGGAAAGGTTTTTCCATGGTCACCGACTGACGATCCGGCAGCACGCGATCGCCGTGGTTCTTCAGCGTTTTGATGTAGCTGAAGATGTAATCCCAACGGCCGCAGTTCAGACCGACGATGTGATCGCGCAGGTGGTAGAGGATCTCGTCCATCTGGAACACCGCCGGCAAGGTTTCGATCAGCACGGTCGCCTTGATGGTGCCGCGCGGCAGATCGAAACGATCCTCGGTAAAGCTGAAGACATCGCTCCACCAGGCAGCTTCCTCCCAGGACTGGGTTTTCGGCAGATAGAAATACGGGCCGCTGCCCTTGGCCAACAGCTGGCGATAGTTGTGGTAGAAGTACAGCGCGAAATCGAACAGGCCGCCGGGGATGGCTTCATCACGCCACAAGACGTGTTTCTCCGGCAGGTGCAAGCCGCGCACGCGAGCGATCAACACCGCCGGATTCGGTTTCAGCTGGTAGATCTTGCCGGCTTCATTGGTGTAAGAGATGGTGCCGTTAACCGCATCGTGCAGGTTGATTTGACCGTCGATGACTTTGTCCCAGCTTGGCGCCAGCGAGTCTTCGAAGTCCGCCATAAACACTTTTACGTTGGCGTTCAGCGCATTGATCACCATCTTGCGCTCGACCGGCCCGGTGATCTCGACCCTGCGGTCACGCAGGTCTTGCGGAATGCCGCGGATTTGCCAGTCACCTTCACGAATGGAAGCGGTTTCCGAAATAAATCCCGGCAGTTCACCGCGATCGATATTTTGTTGCCAGCGGACACGCGCCGCCAGCAGCTCGTTGCGCCGCGGCGTGAATTTTCCCACCAGGTCCGCCAGGAATTCAACCGCTTCATCCGTTAACACCTGGCGCTCCGCTGCGGCGAAACCCTGCGTAAACCTTAATTCCGTGCCTGCTATCTGTTGCGTCATGACCTTGCTCCTTCCCATCGTTGCGCCCGCGCGACCGGCGCATTTTCATCAGAAATCACTGTGGATCAGGGCGGATGAAACGATCCTCAACTGGTCAGATCTCATCCCGATAGCTCTAAGAATACTCAACAAAAAATAAAAATCAAAAACCATTTCCATTTTATTATCAAATATTTTATTAACACTTTATTATCAATTGGTTAGACAAAATAACAACAATGACAGGTAAGGAAACTGGTTCCAATAATTTAATAAAGACGCGCTAACGCCTTGTCGTGAAATGGTTTTTTGGATAAAAGGACGGATAAAAAGAGGATCGTGCAGAGGATGAGCAGTGCGGCGGCCTCGATTCAGCCGCCGGCAGGCAGAAAAGATCAGTCGAGCGTCGGATTCATATGGCGCAGATCGTAAGGCGTGATCTGGTAGACGTAATAGTTGAGCCAATTGGAAAACAGCAGGTGGCCATGGCTGCGCCAGGTGGCTTTCGGTATCAGTGCGGGGTTGTCATCGGGGAAGTAGTTGAGCGGTACGGCAGGATCGAGGCCAGCTTCGTTGTCGCGACAATACTCTCCCGCCAGCGTCATTGTATCGTATTCCGGATGGCCGGTGACGAACGCCAGGCGCTTATCCCTGCTGGCGAACAGGTAGGCGCCGGCCTGCTCGGATTCGGCCAGGATGTCCAGGTCGGTATATTGGCGAATCACCTCGGTCGGGAAATCGGCATAGCGTGAATGCGGCGCCAGGAAGCTTTCGTCGAAGCCGCGCGTCAGCAACGCATGCTGCTGTAGCGTTTGGTGCGGATAAACCCCGGAGAGCTTCACCTCGCGCGTCATCTTGGGAATGCCGTACAGAATATTCAACGCCGCCTGTACCGCCCAGCACACGAACAGCGTGGAGGTAACGTGGTTCTTAGCCCAGTCGATCACCCGTTCGATCTGCGGCCAGTAGGCAACATCGCAGAAATCGACCAGCCCCAGCGGCGCGCCAGTGACGATCAAACCATCGAAGTTCTCATTCTGAATATCCTCGAAGTCGCAGTAGAAGTTATTCAGATGCTCGGCCGGCGTATTCTTCGATTCGCGGCTGTCGATGCGCAGCAGCTGGATATCAATCTGCAGCGGCGAGTTGGAAAGCAGGCGCAGAAACTGGTTTTCCGTTTCGATCTTCTTTGGCATCAGGTTAAGGATCAGCACTTTCAGCGGCCTGATTTCCTGTGTTTTTGCCCGCGAGGATGTCATCACGAAGACATTCTCACCGCGCAAGAAATTGACCGCAGGTAACTCATCAGGAACACGAATCGGCATTGCTTAACCCTCACACATCCATTTATACGTTTAGACTTCTAGATGCCCGAAGATAGCGTTTTTTTCCGTCGCTGTCGAGCATTCAGCGGAAAGGTGAAAATGTTTCATTGCGCGAACTGCGTCAGGATCTTTGGCAGGGAGGATGAGAGGTACTGAAAGCAAAAAGGCCATCCTTTCGGATGGCCTCTTGGCTTATTTGGTGCTTGGCAGTGTCCTACAGTATTCGTCTCATCCTGAGACTCTCCCCTGCGGGGCCGCCGCAAGCGGCGTTAAGGCCCGTTCCCGACGGGCCTTTCGCATGCCCATGCTCGAGCAGAACACCAAATAACAGACAAAACAAAAAGCCCCATGCTTTCGCATGAGGCTTGTTGTTTTATTTGATGCTTGGCAGTGTCCTACTCTCGCATGGGGAGACCCCACACTACCATCGGCGCTACGGCGTTTCACTTCTGAGTTCGGCATGGGGTCAGGTGGGACCACCGCGCTATTGCCGCCAAGCAAATTCTTTTTTTCTGCCGAACTTCTAAACCCACTTTAAATAAAGTGGTGCTGATACCCAGAGTCGAACTGGGGACCTCACCCTTACCAAGGGTGCGCTCTACCAACTGAGCCATATCAGCACGCTTAATTTGATGCCTGGCAGTGTCCTACTCTCGCATGGGGAGACCCCACACTACCATCGGCGCTACGGCGTTTCACTTCTGAGTTCGGCATGGGGTCAGGTGGGACCACCGCGCTATTGCCGCCAGGCAAA
>NZ_MSTL01000017.1:0-374489 GCF_002752475.1 Serratia sp. OLAL2
GCCCCAATACCAGCACCGTCACCGCCCCCACGCCCGCGCCGGAGGAGATCCCCAGCACCCAGGGATCGGCCAGCGGGTTGCGGGTCAGCGACTGCAGCACGGTGCCCGCCAACGCCAGCCCGGCGCCGGCCAGCGCCGCCAGCAGCGCGCGCGGCATCCGCAGCGACCAGATGATGCGCTGATACACCTCGGCATCGGTCGCCGCACCGCCGCTGACGCCGAATACGATGCGCCAGGCGTCGTGCCACGCGATCGGCGCAGGCCCCGACAAGGTGGCGCTCAGCAGGGCCATCGGCAGCGCCGCCGCCAGCAACAGCAGCCAGCCGGCCTCACGGCCGGGCAGTAACCGCCGGCTCATGCTATTTCCAACCTGCGAACACATAGTCGTCCAACAGCTGCCACACCGTCCCCGCCTCGCTGAAACCGGCCTGCCTGAGGGCCGCGAGCTGGAAATCCACCGGCGTCGGCGGCGGCACCGGGCGGCCGGCGAACAGCGCCTCACGCTCGGCCTGATAAGCGGCCAACGCCGGCAATTGCAGCGCGCCGGCGAACCAGCGATCCCAATCCTCGACGCCGTTGTCCCAGGCGCGTTGCTGGGTCCGCTCATCGTGCCGCTCGGCCAACACCTTCAGCCGTGGCTGACGGTGGTCATAGCGCTGATGATCGGCATTGAGGAATACGCCGCCGTCGGCCAACAGCCCGGCGACGTTGCGGTACAGCGCCAGTTGCTGCTCCGGCATCAGCCAGTGCAGCGCCGTGCTGGACACCGCCGCCTGCGGCGCGGGGCCGGACAGCGCGGAAAAACAGGCAGGATCCGCCAGATCGGCCTGCAGAATGCGGATCCGATCGCCATACTCCGCCAGTGCGCCGCGCGCCACCGCCAGCAGCAACGGATCGAGATCGATGGCGGTTACCCTGGCCTGCGGAAAGCGCTGCAAAATGCGCAGGCTCAGCGATCCCGGGCCACAGGCTAGATCCACCACGTGAAAATCCTGGCCGGCGGCCAGCGCCAGCACCTCCAGCTGGGCGTTAAAACGCGCTTCCCGCTCGGCGATGTAGGCCGCCTGCTGGCGATCCCAGGAGTCCAGCAGCGAAGATAATGAAACGGCAGTCATATCAAGGTTCCTTGTTGGAAAAAGTCGCAGCCTGCGGCGGCAAGGCCGCCAGGCCTCGAATCAAACGGCCCAGCGCCGCCACGGTGCGGGCGGAAGGGTCCATGTCGTAACCGGGGAGGATCATGTAGCGCCGCTGACGCACGGCGCGCAGCGTAGCGGTCAGCGGGTGATGCTCCAGAAAGGCGATCTTGTCGGCCGCGCTGTCGCCGAAGCCGCCGCGCGGCAGATCGCCAAGCACGATCGCATCCGGATCGCGGGCGGCGATAACCTCCCAGGATACCGTCGGCCACAGCTCGGGCAGATCGCCGAACAGGTTCTCGCTGCCGACGCTTCGGCTCAGCAAACCTGGTGCGCCGCAGCAGCCCGCCACGTAGGGCGTCTGCGTGCCGGCATACCACCACAGCAGACGTAAATGCGGCAGCGGCGCGCGCTGCGCCTCAAACGCCTGGAGTTGCCCACGTAGCCGCGCGATCAGCGCTTCACCGCCGCGGCTGACGTTGAAAATGCGCGCCAGCTCCCGCAGCTCGGTGAAGATGTCTTCAAACGTCAGCGCAGCGGCGATCGCGCTTTGCTGGCCGCTGCAGGCGCCGGGAGAGAGGTAAGTGCCGATGCCCCATTCCGCCAGCCGCGTCCGATCGGGCGTTTCCGGGCTGTGCAGCCAGTAATAGCTGGCCGAATAGACAAAATCCGGCCGCATCAGCAGCAACGCTTCCGCCGTGGGCGGCGCCGGGCTGGTGGGCGCCCGCAGCGCATCGGCCGACGCCGTCGGCGCGGGATCGCGCATGCGGTCATACCCGACCACGCCGATTGCACGGGCGGCCAGCCCCAGCGCCAGCAGGTTTTCCAGCGCCGGATTGGCATAAACCAGCACCCGCTGCGGCGGCTGCGGGTAATCGCGCGTGACCCCGCAATTTTGCAGGCTGACGCTATCGGCACGCAGCGGCACGCCCCCGCCCAACACCAGGGCGCACAACAACAGGCAAAGCCGGCGTTTCACGCCGTCAGAACCTGACCGACACGAAGGTTTCATAGCTGCGCGGCGGCGCGATCAGCGCCTGATCCGGGTAGGTGCGCTGATAGGCGTACAGCTGGTTGGTGGCGTTGCGAATGCGGAAACCGACATCGACGATCGGCGTCAGCTGATAATCCGCCGCCAGATCGAGCGTGGTGTACGCGCGCATCTTGCGCTGGTTGGCGTCGTCGTTATAACTGCTGCCGACGTAGCGCAGCGAAGAAGCCAGCCCCAGGCGCGCCGTCGCCTGATAATGCACGCTGAGGTTGGCGGTCCAGTCCGGGATATAGGCCGGGCGATTGCCGTTGTAGCTGCGCAGCGGGCTACCGCCGCGATAGTCGTCGTAGCGGGCGTGCGTGTAGGCGGCATTGCCGGCCAGCTCCCAACGATCGTCGGGACGCAGCACCACGCCAAGCTCGATGCCGCGCGACGTCTGCCTACCTACCGCGTTCAACGCATCCGGCCGCTGCGCGTCGGGCACAAACAGGTTGTCCTTGCGCAGTTCGTACAGCGCCAGCGTCGCCTCTCCCTTGTTATCCCAAAACTGCCCTTTGGCGCCGGCCTCCCACTGGCGCGCTCGCGTCAGCGGCAGATCGGTCTGCGTCGGGCTGAGGAAGAACAGATCGTTGCCCGGCTCCTGGCCGGTGGTGTAGTTGGCGTAAAGCGTGAGGTTATCGGTCAGTGCATAGCTGGGGCCCAGGCTCCAGGTGCTGAAAACGTAGGTGCGCGCGCGGCTCTCTTCCTGCGGCCCCTGGAAGCGCCAATCCATGTTCATATGGTTGTAGCGCAGCTGGCCCAGCAGCGCTAAACGCTCGGTCAGGCTGAAGCGGTCTTCAAGAAAGGCGGCGTACTGATTCTGAGTGACGTGGCGCACCGGCGCACGCTGGCTGGCGGTGCCCTGAGCGAACGGCTCTCTGGGCGGCGCGCCGAGCGGCACGTCCTCGGAGCCGGGGAAACCGTTGGAGTAGTACTGAAAATGCCGCTTGCTCAGATCGAAGCCGACCAGTAACCGATTATCGAAACCGGCGATAGCGCGATCGAACACCAGCGAACTGCGGTTGCCGATCAGATCGTCGTCGTGCGCCAGAGCGCCGAAAGAGTCGCGGTTGACGTCGCCGGGCCGGGTCGCCGCCGCGACGCGGAAACGCTCGACGTTGCGCCATTCGCGAAAGCCGCTGTAGTAATAGAATTGGTTATGCCACTCCACTTCGGGCGTCATAAACCAGTCCAGACTGGCCTGAAATGCGGTGGCGTTGCTCTGGATACGGCTGTCGGTCAGGTTGTTGTAATTGATGTCGCGCAGCTCGCCGGCAATGCGCCCATTCAGCAGCGGCGTGCCGTAGTAAGGGTTGTTGGTGCGGTTGAGCATGCGGTCCAGGCTCAGCGTCAGCAGCGCATCGTCCGTCAATTTAAACAGCAGCGAGCCGGATACCCGCTTCTGCCGATCGCGTTCATACTGCACGTTGCTGCCGCTGTCGTTGCCGCTGACGTCCAACCGGTACGCCATCACATCGTCCACCAGCGCGCCGCCGGCACCCAGATGCAAACGCTGGCTGCGGTAGCTGCCGAGGCCATAATCGAGCTCGAACGGCTGCCGGTTGAAGGTCGGCCGCCGCGAGATCAGGTTGACGCTGCCGCCTGCGGCGCTCAGCCCGTTCAAGCCCGACCCCGGCCCACGCAGCACCTCGATGCTGTCGTAATGCGCCGGATCGCCCAGTTGCAGCGTACTGCCGGGCATCTCTACGCCGTTATACAGCCAGGCGATCGGCCGAAAACCGCGTGCGGAAAAGTTGTTGGACAACGTTGGCGAAGCGACGCCGGACAGACCGGTAGCGTGCTCGACGGCGGCGGCCAGCGAACGATCGCCCCGCTGTTGGATCGCCCGCGCGCTGATAATATCGACGCTGCGCGGCGTCTCCCGAGCGGTCAGCCCGATCTGCGAAGCGCTGCGGCTCACGGCGTTCAACGCATCGTAACGCCCGGCGGGGGCCGCCGCCTCCACGGTGAGCTGTTCTTCACACCCCGTGGCATTGCGGGCTTTATCGCAGTCGGCGGCGAAAGCCAGCGGCGCTGTCAGTGCGCCGCCGATCCATGCGGCGGCAAGACATAAAGATTTTTTGGGCGTGCCAAGACGCCGGCGTGTCGTACTCATGTGGAGCATCCCTGTGGTGAAATAAAAACCGGCCGCAGCCGGCGTAAAGCCTTATTGTTTTTCTGTTATGTTATATTATTACAATATTACAATACCAGTCTTTATTGCCCCACTCTCCCACGCACGGCGTTTGGCGCTTTGCCGCCAAATCGGCGACAATACGGTTTTTGCCGTCGACAGGATGCGCTATGCAGGCCGAAATTCTTCTGACTCTCAAACTCCAGCAAAAGCTGTTCGCCGATCCGCGCCGCATCGCGCTGCTGAAACAGGTGCAGCACACCGGCTCCATCAGCCAGGGCGCCAAACTGGCGGGCATCAGCTACAAAAGCGCCTGGGACGCCATCAATGAGATGAACCAACTGGCGGAACACACGGTGGTGGACCGCGCCACCGGCGGCAAAGGCGGCGGCGGCGCGCAGCTGACGCACTACGGCCAACGGTTGATCCAGCTGTACGATCTGCTGGGCCAGGTGCAGCAAAAGGCCTTCGACGTGTTGCAGCAGGACGATCTGCCGCTCGACAGCCTGCTGGCGGCCATCTCGCGCTTCTCGCTGCAAACCAGCGCGCGCAATCAATTCTTCGGCACCGTGATCGAACGCGATCATCAGCAGGTGCAGCAGCACCTGGCGATTTTGTTGAACGACGGCACCACTCGCCTGACGGCGGCCATCACCCAGCAAAGCGCCGACCGGCTGCAGCTGGTGCCCGGCAAAGAGGTGCTGGCGCTGATCAAAGCGCCCTGGGTGCGGTTAAGCATCGAGACGGGGGAGCATACCGGTGCGGATAACGCGCTGGCGGGCGTGGTAGCCGGCATTCAGCCGGGGGCCGAACACAGCGAGGTGCTGGTGACGCTGGCGGGGGGCGAAACCCTGTGCGCCACCCTGACGACGGCGGAGTTGCAGCGCCTGCAGCTGAGCGTCGGTACCGCCGTACACGCCCTGTTCAACGCCGACCACGTGATTATCGCCACGTTGTGTTAAGCGCAACGTAACGTTGCGTTTTTGCTGATTGACATCACCGTGCAATGCGCCTATTTCTAAGGCAAATAATTGCAAAAAAAGGAACAGGTGATGTCGTCGTTGCACATTTCGCAAGGTTCATTCCGCTTAAGCGATACCCGTACCCTGACGCTGGATGCACTGGCGATCCAGGCCGGCGACAGCTGGGCCTTCGTCGGCGCCAACGGCAGCGGCAAATCCGCCCTGGCGCGCGCGCTGGCCGACGAACTGGTTCTGCTGAGCGGTGAACGCCGCAGCGACTTTCAGCATGCGGTGCGCATCTCCTTCGAACAGCTGCAAAAAATGGTCAGCGACGAGTGGCAACGCAACAACACCGACCTGCTCAGCGCGGACGAGGACGATACCGGCCGCACCGCGGCGGAGATCATTCAGGAAGAGGTGAAAGACGCCGCGCGCTGTGAGCGGCTAGCCGCGCAGTTCGGCATCACCGCCCTGCTGACCCGCCGCTTTAAATACCTCTCCACCGGCGAAACGCGCAAGACCCTGCTGTGCCGGGCGCTGATGCCCGAGCCTGACCTGCTGATCCTCGACGAACCCTTCGACGGGCTGGACGTGCACTCGCGCGCACAGCTCGCCGCGTTGCTGAGCGAGCTTTCCTCCCAGGGCCAGACCGTGGTGCTGGTGCTCAACCGGTTCGACGAAATACCGGATTTTGTCCGGCAGGTGGGCGTGCTGGCGGACTGCACCCTAACCAGCCGCGGGCCGCGCAGCCAGGTGATGGCGGACGCGCTGGTGGCGCAGCTGGCGCACAGCGAAAACCTCAGCGGGCTGGCGCTGCCGGAAACCGAGGATCCGACGCAAAAAGTAGCCCTGTCGACGGACCGGCCGCTGATCGTCCTGCGCGACGGCGTGGTCAGCTATAACGATCGGCCGATCCTCAATCACCTCAACTGGCAGGTTAACCCCGGCGAGCACTGGCAAATCATCGGCCCGAACGGCGCCGGAAAATCCACGCTGCTCAGCTTGATCACCGGCGATCACCCGCAGGGCTACAGCAACGATCTGACGCTGTTCGGCCGCCGTCGCGGCAGCGGGGAAACCATCTGGGAGATCAAGCGCCATATCGGCTACGTCAGCAGCAGCCTGCATCTGGATTATCGCGTCAACACCAGCGTGCGCAACGTGGTGCTGTCGGGGTTCTTCGATTCGATCGGCATTTATCAGGCGGTCTCGGATCGTCAGCGGCAGCTGACCGAGCAATGGCTGGCGCTGCTCGGGCTCGACGGCGCGCGTGGTGATGCCCCGTTCCATAGCCTTTCCTGGGGCCAACAGCGGCTGGCGCTGATCGCCCGTGCGCTGGTGAAACACCCGGCGCTGCTGATCCTCGACGAACCGCTGCAAGGGCTGGATCCGCTCAATCGCCAGCTGGTGCGCCGCTTCATCGACGTGCTGATCGGCCAGGGCGCCACCCAGTTGCTGTTCGTTTCGCACCATGCCGAAGACGCGCCGCAGTGCATCACTCACCGCCTCAGCTTCGTGCCCGACGGCGAGGGCGGCTACGGCTATCAACACCAGCGGCTGGAGGCGGCCTCCGCCTGAAACGCGGCGTAAACATATCCGGCAACACTTCACCGCAGCACATCACATTTGGCCTTTTATCATAGAAAGAAAGAAGGCCATTTTCTGGAGACGCCATGTCCGCTGCGTTGATTATCATCGACCTGATCGAGGATCTGATCGGGCCCAAAGGGCGCGCCAGCCACTGCCGTGAACAGGTGGTGGCAACCCACCTGCTCGCTAACGTCAATGCCGCCACGGCCTATGCCCGGGTGCGAAAAATTCCGGTGATCTGGGTGCGGGTGGGATTCGCCGACGATTATCATGATATCCCGCCCCACTCGCCGTTGTTCAACCATCTCAAGCAGATCGGTGCGCTGCGGCTAAATGGCCCGGGCTGCCGCTGGGTGCCCGAACTGCATCAGGAAGAGACCGATCTGCAGTTTGAAAAAACGGCGGTTAGCGCCTTCTCCGGTAACAATTTGTTAGCCTGGCTGCGGCAACATCGGTGCCACCATTTGCTGCTGGCGGGTATCAGTACACCGCTCGCCATCGAGAGCACCGCGCGTCAGGCGCACGACGCCGGCTTTCAGGTGACCGTACTGCACGATCTGTGCGCAGCCCCTACGCAGGAGATCCACCAGCAGAGTCTGGATACCCTGCAAAACCTGGCCGAAATCACCCGTTCGCAGGCATGGATGAAAGGCTGACCCGCATCGCCGGCGATCGTGTGGGCCGGCATCATGCACGAATGCATCACTGCCCCGACCTTTAGCGTCATCCTGGTGTGCTACTATCCGCTCTAGCGCTCAATTTCGCCATCATCGCACGCCGCAAAGGCGCTGAGCGCCGTGTACATATTTTAAAGGGACATATTATGTGGGGCGTACTGGCTGCTTCGTTATTTTTCTTGCCGTTTAACCGGCTGATAGCCTGGGTGATCCTGGCCGCCTCGGCGGGTATGGGGCTTTATCATGGGGTACTGACGCCGCTCAGCCTGAGTTATATGCTGGCGATCGTAGCGCTAGCGGGGTTGCGTCACCATTTTCGCGCGCAGCGCAATCTGGCGATCGTGCTCGAAGGGTTGGTGGTCGCCGGCTGCGTGGCGCTGTTCTTGCATCTGGTGCCGGGCATCCACAACCAGCTGATGATCGACGGCGAAAGAGCCGGCCCGCTCAGCGCGCCGTTCACCATGTATTACAACTTCGATAAGGCGATGGTGCCCTTCCTGCTGTTCGCCTGCTTGCCCACGCTGTTTTCCGCCGAACCCGGCGGCAACGCCGGCAAAGTGGGCTGGATTGCGCTGCTGCTGGCCGTGCCGGCGCTGTTGCTGCTGGCCGTGGCGCTGGGCGGCTTAAAAATCGAGCTGCATGCGCCCGCCTGGATCCTGCCTTTCGTGATGGCGAACCTGTTCTTCGTCTCCATGGCCGAGGAAGCGCTGTTTCGCGGCTACCTGCAACAGCGCCTCAGCCAGTGGCTAGGCGCCTGGCCGGCGCTGATCGTCGCCTCCCTGGTGTTCGGCGCCGCACATTTGGCGGGCGGTATGCTGATGGTGATCTTCGCAACCCTCGCCGGGGTGATCTACGGCCTGGCGTGGATGTGGAGCGGCCGTCTGTGGGTGCCGATTCTGTTCCATTTCGGGCTTAATCTGACCCATCTGTTGTTCTTCACCTACCCGCTGTATCAGCATTCTTAACGGCTGACGCCGGCAGAGAGCCCCTTTCTGCCGGCTGGTCGGGTGAAAACGCTATCACTAGCACCTCACCGTATGACCCCAATCATGCCGCCCCCTGCTTTTCTCCGCCCGTACAGTGCTTTTCAATGAAGTGTAAACGATTCCATTTTTCGCGTTAGATCACCTTTTTATCGCCGCGGGCGTGCTATCTTTCTGCGCAATAGCCTCTCCCTGTTCAGCAACGGGCGTCTCAAGACGGTAATTGGAAGCGATTACACTTTCGTCGGCGCCAAGAAAGGAACCGTATGACGGAATTTAACCCTATCGATCATCCGCACCGCCGCTACAACCCGCTGAGCGGCCAGTGGGTGCTGGTCTCACCGCACCGCGCCAAGCGCCCCTGGCAAGGCCAGCAGGAGGCCGTCCCCACGGAAACGCTGCCGGCGCACGATCCCGACTGTTTCCTGTGCCCGGGCAACGCGCGCGTCACCGGCGATCGTAATCCGGATTATCGCGGCACCTACGTTTTCACCAACGATTTCGCCGCGCTGATGAGCGATACGCCGCCGGCGCCCGACAGCCACGATCCGTTGATGCGCAGCCAGAGCGCGCGCGGCGTCAGCCGGGTGATCTGCTTCTCTCCCGATCACAGCAAGACTCTGCCCGAACTGACGCTGCCGGCGCTGGAGCAGGTGGTCACCACCTGGCAGGCGCAAACCGAGGAGCTGGGCAAGCACTACCCCTGGGTGCAATTGTTCGAAAACAAAGGCGCGGCGATGGGCTGCTCCAATCCGCACCCGCACGGGCAGGTCTGGGCCAACAGTTTTCTGCCAAACGAGGCCGAGCGCGAAGATCGCCTGCAACACGACTATTTCCGGGAACATGCCTCCCCGCTGCTGCTGGATTATGCGCAGCGCGAGCTGGCCGCAGGCGAACGCATCGTGGTGAACACCGAACACTGGCTGGCGGTGGTGCCCTACTGGGCCGCCTGGCCGTTTGAAACGCTGCTGCTGCCGAAAACGGCGGTGCAGCGCATCACCGATCTCAGCGCGGCGCAGAGCCGCGATCTGGCGCTGGCGCTGAAGAAGCTGACCAGCCGCTACGACAACCTGTTCCAGTGTTCTTTCCCCTATTCGATGGGATGGCACGGCGCGCCGTTCAACGGCGCCGACAACCGACACTGGCAGCTGCACGCCCATTTCTATCCGCCGCTGCTGCGTTCAGCCAGCGTGCGTAAATTTATGGTCGGTTACGAGATGCTGGCGGAAACCCAGCGCGATCTGACCGCCGAACAGGCCGCAGAGCGTTTGCGCGCCGTCAGCGATATTCATTACCGTGAAGCCGGAGCCCAAGCATGAGCCTGAAACCGCTTACCCATTCCCTGTTTACCGAACACTTCGGCTACGCGCCGGCGTTGACCATCCAGGCGCCGGGGCGGGTGAATTTGATCGGCGAGCATACCGATTACAACGACGGCTTCGTGTTGCCCTGCGCCATCGATTACCAAACCGTCATCGCCTGCGCCAAGCGCGACGACCGCCAGATCCGCGTACTGGCCGCCGATTATCAGAATCAGCAGGATCAATTCTCGCTCGACGAGCCGATCGTCAACCACCCCGATCAGCGCTGGTCCGACTATGTGCGCGGCGTGGTGAAACATCTTCAGCGACGCAACCCCGATTTCGGCGGCGCGGATCTGGTGATCGCCGGCAATGTGCCGCAGGGCGCGGGGCTCAGCTCCTCCGCCGCGCTGGAAGTGGCGGTAGGCCAGGCGCTGCAGGCGCTCTATCAGCTGCCGCTGGACGGCGTGGCGCTGGCGCTGAACGGCCAGGAGGCGGAAAACCAGTTCGTCGGCTGCAACTGCGGCATCATGGACCAGCTGATCTCCGCGCTCGGCCGGCGCGACAGCGCTCTGCTGATCGACTGCCGCTCGCTGGAGACCCGTGCGGTGCCGATGCCGGACAGCGTCGCGGTGGTGATCATCAACTCCAATGTGCAGCGCGGGCTGGTGGACAGCGAGTACAACACCCGCCGCAAACAGTGTGAAGAAGCGGCTCGGTTCTTCGGCGTCAAGGCGCTGCGTGACGTCAGCCCGGAACAGTTTGAAGCACGTCAACATCAGTTGGATCCGTTGGTGGCCAAACGCGCGCGCCATGTCATCAGCGAGAATGCCCGCACGCTGGCGGCGGCCGATGCGCTGGCGGCCGGCGATCTGCAACGCATGGGCCGGCTGATGGCGGAGTCCCACGCCTCGATGCGTGACGACTTCGAAATCACCGTGGCGCCAATCGATCGGTTGGTCGAGATTGTCAAAGCGACGATCGGCTCGCGCGGTGGCGTGCGCATGACCGGCGGCGGCTTTGGCGGTTGCATCGTCGCGCTGATGCCACAGGATCTCGTGGAGACGGTGCGTGCCGCCGTGGCGCACGAGTATCCGCGGCAAACCGGCGGATTACAGGAAACGTTCTATGTCTGCCAGGCTTCGCAGGGGGCCGGTACATGCTGACGATGAGCACGGCAGCGGCGCCCGATGGGGAGCCTTATCAGCTGACGCAGCTGCAAAACGCCGCCGGCATGACGGTGACGCTGATGGACTGGGGCGCCACCTGGCTGTCCGCCGTCTTGCCGCTCAAATCCGGTGAAAAACGCGAACTGCTGCTCGGCTGCCGCAGCCCGGCAGACTACCCGCGTCAGGGCGCCTATCTGGGCGCCACCGTCGGCCGTTACGCCAACCGCATCGCCAACGCCAGCCTGCCCATCGATGGGACTCCCCATGCGCTGGCCGCCAATCAGGGCGTCCACCAGCTGCACGGCGGCCCCGACGGTTTTCATGCCCGCCGCTGGCGCCGGGTCCAGCAGGATGCGCAACAGGTCTGCTATGCGCTGCACTCGGCGGAGGGCGATCAGGGTTTCCCCGGCAATCTCGACGTGCAGGTCTGCTACCGTCTGACCCCGGATAATCGTTTGGAAATCAGCTATCTGGCACAGGTCGATCGCCCCTGCCCGGTCAACCTGACCAACCACGCCTATTTCAATCTGGACGGCGCCGGCACCGACGCCCGCGCCCAACGGCTGCAGCTGTTCGCCGATCGCTATCTGCCCGTCGACGCCGAGGGCATTCCCTGCGCCGATCTGACGCCGGTGGACGACAGCGGCATGGATTTTCGTCAGCCGAAAACGCTGCTGCAGGATTTCCTGCGCGATCGCGACCAGCAGCGGGTAAAAGGCTACGATCACGCATTCTTGCTGCACCGCACCTGCGGCGCGCTGGAGAGCCCGGCAGCCCATTTGTGGTCCGCCGACGGCCAGGTGCAAATGAGCGTGTTCACCGACGCGCCTGCACTGCAACTCTACAGCGGCAATTTTCTGGCCGGCACGCCGGCGCGCGATGGCGGCAGCTACGCCAACCATGCCGGCGTGGCGCTGGAGAGCGAGTTTTTGCCGGACAGCCCGCACCATCCCGAGTGGCCGCAGCCGGACTGCTGGCTGCAACCGGGGAGTCGCTACCGCAGCGCCACGCATTATCAGTTTTATCCTATCTGACCCGCTACGCCCCTCGCCGTGCGGCCGGGGGCAATTTGTTATAAATGCTTACCTTTTAGCGCTATCCCCCTACCGGCGCCCACCTTCCCTTATTCCAAAGCGCGCACTACACTCAGGCTACCGTGATAAGCACAACGCCTTGTGCAACGTCACCATTTTCGGCCGATGGCGGCCAATCAATAGCTGAAGGAACACCTATGCGTCTGATTACTGCACTTCCATTGCTGGCGGGCTTAATGCTGAGCACCAATCTGATGGCGGCCGACGCGACGACGGCGACGAAAACGCCTTCTCCGGCGCAGGCCGCCCAACAGAAACGCATGACCGATTGCAACCAGCAGGCATCCACCAAATCGCTGAAAGGCGCCGATCGCTCCACCTTCATGAGCACCTGTCTGAAATCCGAAGGCTCCGCCGCGGCGGGCAAAACCCTGACGCCGCAGCAGCAGAAAATGAAAAGCTGCAACGCCGACGCCAAGACCAAGGATCTGAAGGGCGACGCGCGTAAAACCTTCATGAGCAACTGCCTGAAAAAATCGGCCTGATTTCCCCCACGCCACGGCGCGCCCGGAGCGATTTCGGCGCGCCGTTTCCCCCTCACAGCGCCAGCCTGAACGATTCAGCTTTTTCCTTTCGCCAGCCCTTACTTTGCGGCAAGAAATTGGCTATGGTTAGACACTATCGATTGCCGAGCCCCGGCCCGCGGCAATATAATGATTTTCGTTATCATTGAAATGTCAGATTATTAAGGAGTTAAGCTATGGCTGTAACTAAGCTGGTTCTGGTGCGTCACGGCGAAAGCCAGTGGAACCAAGAAAACCGCTTCACCGGTTGGTATGATGTTGATCTGTCCGACAAGGGCCGCACCGAAGCGAAAGCAGCAGGCAAGCTGTTGAAAGAAGAAGGTTTCACTTTCGACTTCGCTTACACCTCCGTACTGAAGCGCGCGATCCACACCCTGTGGAACATCCTCGACGAGCTGGATCAGGCCTGGTTGCCAACCGAAAAATCCTGGAAGCTGAACGAACGTCACTACGGTGCGCTGCAGGGTCTGAACAAAGCCGAAACCGCTGAAAAATACGGCGACGAGCAGGTGAAGCAATGGCGTCGCGGCTTCGCGGTGACCCCACCTGAGCTGACCAAAGAAGACGAACGTTACCCTGGCCACGATCCGCGCTACGCCTCCCTGACCGAACAAGAGCTGCCGCTGACCGAGAGCCTGGCGCTGACCATCGATCGCGTTATCCCTTACTGGGACGAAGAGATCCTGCCACGCATCAAGAGCGGCGAGCGCGTGATCGTTGCAGCACACGGCAACTCGCTGCGCGCGCTGGTGAAATACCTGGATAACCTGAGCGAAGACGAAATCCTCGAACTGAACATCCCAACCGGCGTGCCGTTGGTGTATGAGTTCGATGAGAACTTCAAGCCAACCAAACGTTACTACCTGGGTAACGCCGACGAAATCGCTGCAAAAGCGGCCGCCGTGGCGAACCAGGGTAAAGCGAAGTAATTTCGCCCGTTAACGAAAAAGCCCCCGGTTTTCACCGGGGGCTTTTTTATTACTGTCGCGGCTGCTGCGCCATCGCCTCATTCACCGCGTCCAGCCGTTCCTGCATCGCCGGATGGGTGCTGAGCCAGGCCGGCAGCGCCCAGTCATCGGTCTTTTCTCGTTCAGGCGCCTGCGCCAACGCGCGATAGATCGCCGCCATTTCCGCCAGCGAACGCCCCTGGCGCTGCATTTCCGCTATCGCAAACGCATCGGCCTCACGCTCCATCCCGCGAGAAAACTGCATCTCATTCACGAAGGACGCGGACTGCAGCAACGTGTCGCCGATGCCGCTGACGTCACCCGTCATCCACATCAGCGTCAACGCCACCAGTGACGAACGCACCAGCATGCGCATCGGATGACGATAAGCGTGATGCCCCATTTCGTGCAGCATCACCGCCGCCAAGCCATCGTCGTTTTTCGACAAAGTGACCAGCTCATCGCTGAGCACCAGCGTGCCGTCTGGCAACATAAAGGCGTTCGGCGCACCGGGCGCCGCCATCAACTTCAGCGACAGCGGCGTGCGCTCCTGGCGCATCTCAGGCGGCATCACCTGCCGGAACAGCTGTTGCAACGCCTGCTGCCTCTCGACCGGGAGTGCGGAGGGCGCGAAGCCGCTCTGGTCCAAAAACGTCTGTGTATGCTCGCCCAGCGTCTGTTCCACCGAGGTGGGGATGCGCATGGCGATCTCGCTGCTCGCCCACGGCAGCACCACGTAAACGTAAGCCACTACCGCCAGCAGCGTCATCAGCAGCGCTAAGGCAACGCCGCGTTTATGGCGTTCCAGGCGATGTACCCACCCCGGCGAACGGCGCTGATAGAACCAGCGGCGAAAGGCCGCATCGTCATCCGGCACAAAGCGCGCACCGTCGCTAAAGGTGAGCGTCAGCGGAATATTGCCCAGCGCGGCAGAAACGGTGATGTCCGCCAGCGGGATGTAACGCTGTTCATCCTGCCGCTGCAGCGTCACGCCTTCGCCGCTTTCGTTCACCAGTAAACGGGCCGCCTCACGTGCGGCCCGCCCCGGCAATTGATAAGCGCCTTCAAGGATCATCGGCGCCTCAGAAGCTGCCGCCCAGATCCAGCGCCTGCACCGCTTCTTCGGCCACCGCGCTGTTGGCAGTTTCCTGATGCGCAGTAATGTTCAGCAGCGCCAAATCGCCTTCAACCGCCGTGCAGGCCGCCAGATAACGGGCATGGCGCACTTCCGCCACCGGCGCCGCCAAACCGAGCGAGAACAGGGTAATCAGGGTATTGGTGATCAACAATCCCATGTACGGCATCGTTTTCATTGAGGAATGCAGCTTGATGTCGCCGTTCAGCCTTGCCTGGTTAAACAGGTAGTTGCGTTGGGCGACAACCTGGTAACTGCTGGCCACCAGGGCGCCGATCAGCAGCACCACCATCATCAGCAGCAGGCTGCTGATATTGTCCAGCACCAGCACATCAATGGCTTCATTGGTCAACATGCCCATCAACACCATCTGATAGAGGGTAAGGAAGAACGAACCGATGCACACCAGCGCGACCAACATGAACGGCAGGAATATGAGCAGGCCAACCAAGGCAAATTTGATAAAGGCCGATTTCTTCAGTTCGGCAATAAACGGTGTCTTCCCGAAAAACAGGTTATTAACGTACAAGTCATGCTGCAGTGCGCTAATAATGCCGTTTACCGCCGCAAATGCCGGCACGGCCAAAATCAGCGTCAGCACCAGCATAAAAGCAATGGCGTTGATGCTGCCAAGACCGCTGCCAATGCCGAGCAAGACGATCAGACCGACATACAGCCCGATAATCAGCAATAACGGGCAGAACAGTAAAGCCCAATAGGCGCGCCCGGTGCGGCAGACATAATTAAAACGCACGCCGCGATAGCTCGACATAATCGCATTGTAACGCCAGCTGCGGATAACGATCCACGGCAACAGGGCAAGCAACACCAGCAAAGCCAGCAGCCCCAGCAGAGGCGTTATCGCCAGCAAGATATAAAACACGATGATGCCGCCGATCACCAACAGCCGCCCTTTCAGAATTTGCAGCGGTTGTGCATGATAATCGAAACGATCGCCGTCCAATTCCGTGTTGCCGTAAAAATAGCGACGACGACGCACCGTCGCCCAGGCGGAATAGATGCCCAGGGTCAGAGCCGTCAATAACGCGTTGACTAACCAAATAGCGAAGTACTCACCACCTTTCCCATGGAATTTAATCCGGTGCAGCCCCAGCGGCTGCGAGGTATTACTTGTCATAATTCTTTCGTCCTGAAAGGAATAGGTCATACCACTCCCCGCTTATTCGTCATGCGGAGTTTGTGGAATAAAAAAGCGTCTTATATAAGCACAATGCCGAGAGCGGTGACAATTATTCTTTTATTAAATAGGAATAATGCGAAGACGGTCGCTTAATGATTTAATAAGCCTATTGACTGTAGGCCTTAAATTGACAGGAGATATAAAAATTTAAGATAAATAGAAAAGGGCCCGCTGGCGAGCCCTTCTTTGCGCGATTAACCGCGGCGCGCTTTCACCGCCGCCGCCAGATCGCGCAGCACGGTTTCGGTATCCTGCCAGCCGATGCAGCCGTCGGTGACGCTCTTGCCGTAAACCAGCGGCTCGCCGCTTTCGAGGCTCTGGTTGCCTTCCACCAGGTGGCTTTCGATCATCACGCCGATAATCGCTTTTTCACCGCCGCCAATTTGCCCGCAAACATCGGCGCTCACGTCCATCTGCTTTTTGAACTGTTTGCTGCTGTTGGCATGGCTGAAGTCGATCATCACCTGCGCCGGCAGCCCGGCTTTGCTCAGACCGGCTTTGACGTCCTTCACGTGCGCCGCGCTGTAGTTCGGCTCTTTGCCGCCGCGCAGGATAATGTGGCAGTCGCCGTTGCCGCTGGTGTTAACAATCGCCGAGTGGCCCCATTTAGTCACCGAGAGGAAGCAGTGCGGCGCGCCGGCGGCGTTGATAGCGTCGATCGCCACCTTGATGGTGCCGTCGGTGCCGTTCTTGAAGCCGACCGGGCAAGAGAGGCCGGAAGCCAGCTCACGGTGCACCTGCGATTCCGTGGTGCGCGCGCCGATGGCGCCCCAGCTCATCAGATCCGCCAGGTACTGCGGCGTGATCATGTCGAGGAATTCGCCGGCGGCCGGCAGGCCGCTGTCGTTAATCTCCACCAGCAGCTTGCGCGCCAGGCGCAGGCCGTCGTTGATGTTGAAGCTGTTGTCCATTTGCGGATCGTTGATCAGGCCTTTCCAGCCCACGGTGGTGCGCGGTTTTTCGAAGTACACGCGCATCACCACTTCCAGCTCGCCGCTCAGTTCTTCACGCAGCGCCAGCAGGCGCCCCGCGTACTCTTTGGCGGCTTGGGTATCATGGATGGAGCAAGGGCCAATCACCACCAGCAGGCGATCGTCGCTGCCACGGAGGATATTGTGAATTGCGCTGCGGGCCTGGGACACCGTCTTTGCCGCGCGTTCAGTGGCCGGGAATTTCTCCAGCAAAGCCACCGGCGGCAGGAGTTCCTTAATATCATTAATGCGTAAATCGTCGTTTTGGTAATTCATAGCTTTTCCATTCGGTATCGTGGGGTATTTCGCAGTGCGTAACGGTGTAGATCCCAACAATCTAGCCTGTGAGAATGGCGCTGTAAATCACCTTTGCCCCCCACCGCTGGAACCGCCAAATTAACAGCAGATTGTGCTGTTTCATCTGGCGAGCGCAGAGCCTCCTTTTTCGCTATGCTAGCGATCAGAATATAAAGTGACCCGAGTTGAACATGCCCTCTCTGCTATTAGTTGATGACCACCCGGTGGTTCATGTCGCACTGGAAGCGGCGCTAATGAAATCATCCCGCCCCTACCGCCTGCAGGCGGCACAGGATGACGTACAGGCGCTGGCCCTGCTGGCCGAGGCCGCTTTTGGCCTGGTGATCCTGGATATCGGCCTGCCGCAGGCCGACGGGCTGCAGCTGTTGAAAAAAATCCGCCGCCGCTATCCGCAACAAAAAATCCTGATCTATACCGCGCAGGAAGCCGATGTCTATGCGCGCATGGCGCATGCCGCCGGCGCCGACGGTTTCGTCAATAAAGGCAGCTCGCTGGCGGAGTTGGTGCAGGCGATCGAGCAGGTGCTGGACGGTGAAACCCGCTTCCCCGCCGCCGCGCTGGCCGAAGAGCCGCCGACGGCGGACGGCGGGCAGCTCACCCCTAAGGAGCTCGAGGTGCTGGGCTTGCTGAGCCAGGGGCTGTCCAACCTGCAGATCGCCGACCGGCTGCACATCAGCAACAAGACCGTCAGCACGCACAAAAAAAACATCCAGCGCAAAACCGGCGCCGGCAACCTGCTGGAGCTGGTGGCGGTGTTTAAAGAGCTGGCGCCATGATGCGCCGCGCCCTGCTGCTGCTGATCCTGTGGTGCGGCCTGGCGCAGGCGGCGGAGCCGGTGCGCTATCAGTTGGTCAGCAACCTGAATACCCCCGAGAACATGCTGATCGTCGGCGAGAAAAATCCCTGGCGCGATCGCACGCTGCGCGTCGGCATCATCAGTGAGAACACCAGCCCATACAACATCATCGTGGACGACGATCTGTATGGGCTGAACGCCGACTACCTCGGCTATATTCAGCAGGTGACCGGCATCCGCTTCGCCATTTACGGCTTCGCCGACCTGACGCAGCTGGAGCAGGCGCTGCACGACGGCAAGGTCGATCTGCTGTACGGCATCCCGCAGAGTGAAGCGCTGCACGGGCTGGAGATCTCTCAGCCCTACTACGTCAGCAATCTGCGCGTATTGCGCGATCGCAGCAACGATCGGCCGGTGATGCTCAATTCCGCCAACGCCCGCGTCGCGATCGGCGCGCTGACCGACATGCAGTCCGGCGGCGCCCTGCAGGCGGTGGCATCGCAGATCCAGCGCTACGACAACAACCTGCAGGCGGTCTATTCGCTGCTCAACGGCAGCAGCGACTACTTTATCGCCGACGAGGCCAGCGCCAGCTTTATCATCGACCAGCTGCAGCTCGGCCAGCTCTATCAGATTGAAAGCAACGAGAACCTGGGCAACCTCTCCTTCGTGTTCGCCGCCGCCGATCCGCGCCTGATAGACACGCTGGACACCGCCATCGCCGACGCGCCGATGGAGCTGATGAATGCCCTGCAGAGCCGCTGGAGCAAAAAGATCCCCAGCTACCTCGACACCGGCAATGCCGATCTGACGGCGATGGAGAAAAACTGGGTGGCGAGCCACCGCGTGGTTTACTACGCCGCCATCGAGAACAACTTCCCGTTCGCCTACCGCGGCTCCGACGGCCAGCCGCGTGGCTACGCCATCGACATTCTCAACATCATCGCGCAAAACACCGGACTGCGTTTCGCGCCACTGTGGGCGCGCAACGCCGAGCAGGCCGATGAGCTGGTGCAGTCCGGCCAGGCCAGCTTCCGCGCCGCCCTGCCGCTGGCGCGCGGCGTCAAGGCGCGCTACGGTGCCAGCATGCCGATCCACCGTTCGCTGTGGGGCGTTTACGTCGGCCAATACGCCAACGGCATCTCAACCTGGAGCGATTTGGCCGGTAAGCGCATCGGCGTGCTGCAGGGCGATTTGGCGCGGGGGCTGGTACCGGAACAGGAGCAGACCGTCAGCTTCGCCGACAGCAAGTCGATGTACGACGCGCTGGCCAACGGCCAGTTGGATGCGCTGGTGGATAACGTCATTTCCGCCAACTTTTTGGCGCTGTCGCGCTATTCCGGCGCCATCAAACTAGCCTTCGCTGCCAACAATATCCCCTATCCGGTGGCCTTCGGCGTGCGTCGCGATCAGACGCTGCTACTGGCAATCCTCGATAAGAACCTGATGCAGATCCCGGCGGACACCCTGCAATCGCTGCGCGACGAGTGGATCGTCGATCGCAGCAACCTGATCGATGCGGTGAACGATAACCGCATGCCACCGCAGACTACCTGGCTGCTGGCGCTGCTGGCCGCCGCCACCGTGCTGCTGTTGGCGCTGACGCTGCGCCGTTTCATGCTGCAGCGCCGTGAAAAACGCGAACGCGAAGAGCTCGAGCAGGCGCGCCGCCGCGCCGAAGCGGAAAACCGCATGAAGAGCAAATTCCTCGCCACCGTCAGCCACGAGTTGCGCACGCCGATGCACGCCATCCTCGGCCTGCTGGAACTGGAGCTCAAACGCCAACCCGCGCAGGAAGGCCTGCCGGTGATATACAGCTCGGCCTCTTCGCTGCTCAACCTGCTCAACGACCTGCAGGATCACGCTCGGCTGGAAACCGGTTCGCTGACGCTGGCGCCGAAACCGGTGGCGCTGCGCCCCTGGGTCGCGCGCATCGACGCCCTCTACCGGCCGCTGATCGGCGAACGGCCGTTGACGCTGAGCGTAGTGGCGGATCCGGCGCTGCCGGAGGCGGTGATTATTGATGGTGAGCGTTTACTTCAGGTGGCTAATAACTTGATAAACAACGCGATAAAGTTCACGCCACGCGGCGCTATTCAGGTCGAGGTCGGCTGGCGCGCGCAGGATGAACGGCAGGGAGAGTTGCAGTTAACGGTAAACGACAGCGGTTGCGGCATCGCCGCCGATGAAATAGGCAAGTTGTTCCAACCGTTTTACCGTGCACGCGGCGCGCAACGCATCTCGGTGCAGGGCACCGGTTTGGGGCTGTCGATCTGCAAAGAAATCGTCGAACAGATGGGCGGCCGTATCGAACTGCACTCGCAGCCGGGCGTCGGTACCCGTGTCAAGGTCGCGATACCGGTCGAGCTGAGCGGCGCGCTGCCGGCTGTCGCCCCGGCAGAGCGCACTTTTGATCTGCCGTCTTCCGCCTTACGTACCGCGCTGATCGACGATCATCCCACCAATCTGTTGCTGATGGAACGCCAGCTGCGCCACTTCGGATTACAGCCGGCCCGCTTCGAACAAGGCTATGCGCTGCTGAAGGCCCAGCGCCGACAGCCGTTCGATCTGCTGTTTATCGACTATAACATGCCGCGCCCGGACGGCCTGACGCTGGCCAGACTGATCCGACGCGACGAACAGCGGCTGCAGCGCCCGCCTTGCCGCATCGTGCTCTGCTCGGCAGACGTGCAGGAGTTTACCCGCATCCCGCCGGGGCTGGTGGCGATCGACCACTTCCTGACCAAACCGATTTCACTGGCGGCGATCGGCCAGGTATTGGCTCAACAGCCGCAGGCTCAGGAAGAAAAGTCAGTCCTTACTGACCTGCGGCAAACGCTGGCCGAAATGGCGGGTGGCGATCGCGCCATGCTGCAGCGGCTGGCGCAGACGCTCGGCGATACGCTGCGGCAAGACCGGCAGCGGCTCGCGGACGCCGTCGACGCGCACGACTGGCCGCGCCTGGAGCAGGCGGCGCACCGCATCAAGGGCAGCCTGCTGATGCTGCAGCTGCCGGAAGCCGCGCAGCTGTGCCAGCAGTTGGTGGATACCGCACGTCGGGGCGAGCTTGCCGCCGCCGCTTATACTAAATTAAAGGCGTTAGTGGCGCAGATAGAACCGGAGCTGGACGCTCTGCTCGCCGCCGCCCCCTCTTTCGCTATGCATAAGGATGAATAATGTCGGACACTCCACACGTACACCTGCCGAAAGACAGTAATAGTAAACGCCTACTGACCGCTTTTTTAGTCACCGCGGTCTTTATGGTGGCCGAGGTGGTCGGCGGCCTGTTGTCCGGCTCGCTGGCGCTGTTAGCCGATGCCGGGCACATGCTGACCGATGCCGCCGCGCTGTTGGTGGCGCTGATGGCGGTGCACTTTTCCCAGCGCAAGCCCAACGCGCGCCACACCTTCGGCTATCTGCGCCTGACCACCCTGGCGGCCTTCCTCAACGCCGCGGCGCTGCTGGTGATCGTGGTATTCATCCTGTGGGAGGCGATACGGCGTTTCTTCGAACCACAGCCGGTGATGGGTACTCCGATGCTGATCATCGCCATAGCGGGGCTGCTGGCGAACCTGTTCGCCTTCTGGCTGCTGCATCGCGGCAGCGAAGAGAAAAATATCAACGTGAGGGCGGCCGCGCTGCATGTGTTGGGCGACCTGCTCGGCTCGGTGGGCGCCATCGTCGCCGCCATCGTCATTCTCGCCACCGGCTGGACGCCGATTGACCCGATCCTGTCGGTGCTGGTCTCCTGCCTGGTACTGCGCAGCGCCTGGCGGCTGCTGAAGGAGAGCTTCCACGAGCTGCTGGAAGGCACGCCGCAGGAGGTCGACATCGCCAAGCTGCAAAAAGACCTGTGCCTGAATATCCCGGAAGTGCGCAACATCCACCACGTACACGTCTGGCAGATTGGCGACCAGAAGCTGATGACGCTGCATGCGCAGGTGATCCCGCCGCATGACCACGATGGGCTGTTGCAACGCATTCAGGCTTACCTGTTGGAACACTACAAGATTGGCCACGTGACCATTCAGATGGAGTACCAGCACTGCGAGACGCCGGACTGCGGTATCAACCGGGCGCCGGAGCCGAGTGAACACTCACATGCCGAAGCGCATTCCCATCTGGGACATCGCCACTAAGCCAAGAGGGCGCCACCACGGCGCCCTCTGCGTTGTTACGGAGCGGAAGATAACGGATTGGAATGGTTGCGCCCGGCGCTCTTGATCCACAGCCAGGAGCCGTTCAGGGCGATCAGCGTCAGAATGACGTACTCCAGCGCCATCGCGTACACCCCTTGGTAGGCGAAGATCGCCACGCTGATGACATCAATAACCACCCACAGCAGCCAGTTTTCCACGTATTTGCGCGTCATCAGGATCATCGCCACGATGGAGAGCACCATCATCGCCGAATCCCAAAACGGGAACGCGTCCGGCTGCAGCTCAGGCATCTGTACGTTCAGCCCCAGCCCTTGCATCACCGCCACCGCAACCTGCGTCAGCCAGGCGAACACGTGGTCGATGTTGAAGGTCATCAGGCCGATGCCGATGACGCAGACCGCCGCCCAGGCCAACGCTTTCGGCAGCGGCAGCCAGCGGATCTGCAGCTCGGCCTGATTATCCTGGGTCTGGCGGCTCCAGGCATACCAACCGTAAATATTGGCGCCGAAGAAAAACAGCTGCAGCAGCAGGCTGGCGTACAGCTGGATCTGGAAGAAAATCACCGCGAACAGCGTGACGTTGATCAGGCCGAACAGGTAGTTGATGATTTTTTCCTTGCTGGCGTACCAGATGCACAGCAACCCGAACAATGTGCCGATAGCTTCGATCCACGACAGATCGTAACCGCCTGCACCAAGCGGAATGTGCACCAGAATATTGCTGGTACTGAAGAAGCTCATGAGGTCATCCTTTTAAACGGTTAAGCGTTGCCTTTAACCTGCATCTTAAGCTGAGCGGCGAAATCCAGCATGCGGTTCAGCGGCACCAGCGCCTTCTCACGCAGCGCGGCGTCCACGTGGATCTCATGCTGCGCGCCCCCCTGCTCCAGCCCTTCGGCAATTGCCTTCAGGCCATTCATCGCCATCCACGGGCAATGCGCGCAGCTGCGGCAGGTCGCGCCTTCTCCGGCGGTCGGTGCTTCGAATAACTCTTTGTCCGGGCAGGCCTGCTGCATCTTGTAAAAGATACCGCGATCGGTGGCGACAATCAGCTGTTGATGCGGCAATGTTTTCGCCGCCTGGATCAGTTGGCTGGTAGAGCCCACCGCATCCGCCAGCTCGACCACCGCCTGAGGCGATTCGGGATGCACCAGGATCGCCGCCTGCGGATAAAGCGCCTTCATGCGCCGCAGCGCCTGGGTCTTGAACTCGTCATGGACAATGCAGGCGCCTTGCCAACACAACACGTCAGCGCCGGTCTGTTTCTGCACGTAGCTGCCGAGATGACGATCCGGCGCCCAGATGATCTTCTCGCCCAGGCTATCCAGATGCTCGATCAATTCGACGGCGATGCTGGAGGTCACCACCCAGTCAGCGCGCGCTTTGACCGCCGCCGAAGTGTTCGCATAGACCACCACGGTGCGATCGGGATGGCTGTCGCAAAACGCATGAAACTCCTCTTCCGGGCAGCCCAGATCCAGCGAACATTCGGCAAACAGCGTCGGCATCAGCACCTGCTTTTCCGGGCTGAGGATTTTGGCGGTTTCCCCCATGAAACGCACGCCGGCCACCAACAGCGTGGAAGCCGGATGGGCGCTGCCGAAGCGCGCCATTTCCAGCGAATCCGCCACGCAGCCGCCGGTTTCTTCCGCCAGCGCCTGGATTTCCGGATCGGTATAATAGTGGGCGACCATCACCGCATTGCGCTGCTTGAGCAGGGTTTTGATCTTCTCGCGATAAAAGGCTTTTTCGGCTACGTCCAGCGGTACCGGTTTAGGCGGGAAGGGATACACCGCCGCATTGACATCAAACATTTCACTCATCGCTGCAATCTCATGCTAGGCTGGGCGCCTGCCGCGTGAATATCGCCTACCGCAACGCCCTTCGTTTTATATACTAAACAAAATACCTAAAATCGCGCGAAAAGTCCGCTGATATTTTCAATTTTGCGCAATCAATGTTTAATAGATTAAAAACATAGGCATTAGCCGCGCAGTTCACAGCGGATTAACAGCCTGAGGAGAACGTATAGCCGTTCAGAAAAGAGCGGGATGATAGTCGGTGTCATGTTGAAACGAGAAAGCAGCGGATTCAGATTGCGGTGATACGGATACGAAAAAAGCGCCAAAAGGCGCTTTTTTCTGAATGGGTGGGTCGTGCAGGATTGATTCGGCCTGTGGCCTCACCCTACGGGCAACGCTGCGCGTTGTCGTATCGCTACGCGATGCTCGAACCTGAGCGCAGGATCTCACCCGCACGACTCAGTGGGCTATATCAGCAAGAAGATAAAGGTAGAGTCAGGTGGGCGCAGATGCGAAAAAAGCGCCAAAAGGCGCTTTTTTCTGAATGGGTGGGTCGTGCAGGATTGATTCGGCCTGTGGCCTCACCCTACGGGCAACGCTGCGCGTTGTCGTATCGCTGCGCGATGCTCGAACCTGAACGCAGGATCTCACCCGCACGACTCAGAGGGCTATGTCAGCAAGAAGATAAAGGTAGAGTCAGGTGGCGCAGATGCGAAAAAAGCGCCAAAAGGCGCTTTTTTCTGAATTGGTGGGTCGTGCAGGATTCGAACCTGCGACCAATTGATTAAAAGTCAACTGCTCTACCAACTGAGCTAACGACCCGCAGTGTGGTGGGTGATGACGGGCTCGAACCGCCGACCCCCTCCGTGTAAAGGAGATGCTCTACCAACTGAGCTAATCACCCACTGCTGTGGTACTGCTATTTTCACTCTCAAAGAGTGGTGGGTCGTGCAGGATTCGAACCTGCGACCAATTGATTAAAAGTCAACTGCTCTACCAACTGAGCTAACGACCCACTGATGTGGTTTACTGCTGATGGCGAATAGGTTATTGGAACCGACTCGCGGAAAACAAGGATGGGGATGTTCAGGACAACTCGACGGGTACTCGACTCGGACCTTTACTTGCCACATCAAACCGATTCTGAAGCTGCCATTCTTAAAGAATGGTGGGTCGTGCAGGATAACTCGGCCTTTGGCCTCGCCCTTGCGGGCCATCACCGGAGTGATGTTGTCTCGCTGCGCGAGACTCGAACCTTTACGGTTCTCATCCTTTACGATTTTCTATCGCAGCCATTCGCGAAGAATGGTGGGTCGTGCAGGATTCGAACCTGCGACCAATTGATTAAAAGTCAACTGCTCTACCAACTGAGCTAACGACCCATAACAGTGGTGGGTGATGACGGGCTCGAACCGCCGACCCCCTCCGTGTAAAGGAGATGCTCTACCAACTGAGCTAATCACCCACTGTTGTGGTTACTGCTACTTCAGAAATTGGTGGGTCGTGCAGGATGACTCGGCCTTTAGCCTCGCCCTGACGGGCCATCACTTCGTGATGTTATCCTTCCCGATTCCACTTCATTTCTTGCTTCAAAATTGGTGGGTCGTGCAGGATTCGAACCTGCGACCAATTGATTAAAAGTCAACTGCTCTACCAACTGAGCTAACGACCCAATTTCCCTGCCGCTTTAACATCTTGCAAGATGTCTTGGCAACGGCGGCATATATTACTAATTTATCTTGGCAGCGCAACCTAAATTTTTTACCGATGCGTTCAACTGCTTGTTCTTCACGCGAATGAGCCCAGAAATCGGTCAAATCGACTAACTTCTGGGCTCATTTTTCTGACTGTTAACCGCCTACGCGACTTTTCGCCTGTTTGGCCGCCGCACTGGTTGGGTATTGTTTAATCACCTGCTGGAACACGGCTTTGGCTTTATCGGCCTGCCCTTTCTCCTGCATGATGATACCCACCTTGTACATGGCGTCCGGCGCCTTCGGTGATTTAGCGTAATTCTTCACCACCACCGCAAAATAGTAGGCCGCGTCGTCTTTTTTACCCTTGTTGTAGAACAACTGACCCAGCCAATAGTTGGCGTTGGGCTGATAGGTAGACTTCGGGTACTGTTTTACGAAGGACTGAAAGGCAGAAATCGCCTGGTCATACTGTTTTTTTTCCAGCGCCAGAGAAACAGCGGCATTGTAGTCGCTGTTCTCATCACCGCCGCTCGGCGTTGCAGACGCGGCTGCAGGCGCGCTGCTGCCCGCATCGGAAGATGCGCCTGCGGCTGCCCCACCGGCAGCGCCCGCGGCCGCAGAGGCGCTCTGAGCGCCGCCCTGGCTGAGGCTATCCATCTGCTGATAGATTTGCTTCTGGCGTTCAACCACCTGATTCAACTGATACTGACTTTCCTGGATTTGCCCACGGAGAGAATCAATGTCGCGTTGGTTATCAGAGAGTTGTTGCTGGAGTTGGTTTAAAAGCTGGCCTTGAGCATTGCTGATGCGCTCAAGCGAGGTGACGCGGTCTTCGACCGAGCCGGAGCCGACATTACTGATTGGCGCTTGGGCAGTAGCGGCCCAGGGGGCCGCTACGCCAACCAGTAACGACAGACTCAACAGGTGACGTCTGAAGTTACTGTTCATGCGATTCTCTTAGTAAACCAGAACGGCACGACGGTTTTTAGCATAAGCCGCTTCGTCGTGGCCCAGTACTGCTGGTTTTTCTTTACCGTAAGAAACGATAGAGATCTGGTCAGCGGAAACACCTTTACCCTGCAGGTACATTTTAACGGCGTTAGCACGGCGCTCACCCAGAGCGATGTTGTATTCCGGCGTGCCGCGTTCGTCAGCGTGGCCTTCAACGGTCACTTTGTAAGACGGGTTGTTACGCAGGAATGCAGCGTGCGCGTCCAGCATCTGAGCGAATTCGGAGCTAACGTCATACTTGTCCAGGCCGAAGTAAACGATGTTGTTCTTCTGCAGTTCTTGCATCTGCAGACGAGCTTGTTCTTCGGAAGACAGGTTGCTGCTGCCGTTTTCCATACCAGTGCCAGCGCCCATACCAGATTGGTCGTTGTTCGCGCTTTTGTTAGAACTACAAGCTGCTACAGCCAGAACTGGCAGTGCCAGCAGAAGCCCTTTCAGCACTTTGTTCAGTTGCATTTCTTTGATCCTTTTATAGTTTGCCATACATATTTACACATGCATCACAGATACGGCGACCAGGCAGGGAATTTGACCTGTCCATCAGTTGCCGGAAGACGCGCTTTGAAACGCCCATCAGTTGACACCAACTGCAGCACGGAGCCCATACCTTGCGTGGAGCTATAGATCACCATGGTGCCGTTTGGCGCAATACTAGGCGTTTCATCCAGGAAGGTGCCGGTCAAAACCTGAACGGCGCCCGATCCAAGATCTTGTTTGGCGATGTGTTGTGCACCACTGTTGGTGCTCACCATCACCAGGAATTTACCGTCGGAGCTGACTTCAGAATCCTGGTTCTGAGAGCCTTCCCACGTCAGACGCTGTGCGGCACCGCCGCTGGCGCTGATTTTATAAATCTGCGGACGCCCGCCCTGGTCGGAAGTAAACGCCAGCGACTGGCCATCCGGGAACCAGGTCGGTTCGGTGTTGTTGTTGCGACCATCGGTCAGCTGCGTGATCTGGCCGGAGCCGAGGTTCATCACGTACAGGTTCAGGCTCCCGCTCTTGGACAGCGCGAAGGCCAGCTTGCTGCCGTCCGGCGAGAACGCCGGCGCACCGTTGTGGCGCGGGAACGAGGCGATCTGGCGGATTGCGCCGTTAGCCAGGGTTTGCACCACCAGCGCGGAACGGCCGCTCTCGAAGGTCACGTAAGCCAGTTTGCTGCCGTCCGGCGACCAGGCCGGCGACATCAGCGGCTCAGGCGAACGGTGCACCGTGAACTGGTTGTAACCGTCGTAATCCGCTACGCGCAGCTCATACGGGAATTTCCCCCCGTTGGTCTGCACGACGTAGGCGATACGGGTACGGAACGCGCCCTTGATGCCGGTCAGCTTCTCGAACACTTCGTCGCTGGCGGTATGGGCAGAATAACGCAACCACTGTTTGGTCACTTTATACTGGTTCTGCGCCAATACGGTGCCCGGCGAACCCGAGGTGTCCACCAGCTGGTAGGAGATCAGGTAGCTGCCGTCGGCGCCAGGCTGAACCTGGCCGACAACCACGGCGTCGATGCCCAATGCAGTCCAGGCCGCCGGCGTCACTTCAGACGCGGAGGTCGGTTGCTGCGGCATGCGCGCCACGTCGATCGGGTTGAATTTGCCGCTGTTGCGCAGATCCGCGCCGACAATCTTGCCGATATCTTCCGGCGGCGTGCCTGGGCCCGCCCACTTAAACGGCACCACGCCAATCGGGCGAGCGGAGTCGACCCCTTGGGTGATTTCAATGCGAACTTCCGCGTGCAACACGGACGCCCACAGAATTAAAAAACCTAGCGCTACTCGAAATGCCTGCTTCATCTCATCTCCCTTATCCAGGCGGGATGCCTGCGATAAATTAGCAGAATTTTAACAAACCAACTTACGTAAAACTACATAATCCCTGTTGGTTACCTTAGTACATCCCTGTGATCTTACTCAGCTCAAACAACCATTATTAAGGTTTGAATTCAAGGGTAGCATTCTTAACATGCTGATAAACGGCATCGCTCGGCGGCTTCGGTATATGCGCCAACTTGGCGGCAGACACCGCGGCCTGGCACAATGCCGGATCGCCTCCCGCCGGTTGTACACTTATCAGCAGGCCGTCCGGCGCCAGCTTGATACGCAGGTCACAGGTTTTTCCGGCGAACGAACTGGCGTCATAGAACTTGCTTTCAATCGCGTTTTTAACCTGCCCAATATAACCATTGATATCCGCCCCGCTGGCGCCTGCCGCCTTGGCATTGCCCTGCCCGGCCGGTTTACCGTCACCTTTCGATTTGGCACCGCCGCCCTTCGGCGCGTTCTTGCCGTCCGCCAGGCCGCCAAACAGATCGCTAACTTCATCCGATTGTTTCGCAGCCTCAGCGGCGGCCTTCTTCTTGGCGTCCGCAGCGGCTTTCTTGGCTGCCGCAGCTTTCTCAGCGGCGGCCGCTTTCTTCTCTGCCTCAGCGGCAGCCTTCTTCTCGGCTTCCGCTGCGGCTTTTTTCTCGGCTTCAGCGGCCGCTTTCTTCTCCGCGGCCTCTGCGGCTTTTTGCTCTGCGGCGGCAGCTGCGGCTTTCTTCGCCTCTTCCGCCTGTTTCTTGGCGGCGGCAGCGGCGGCCGCTTCTTTCTTGGCTTCCGCTTCGGCTTTCTTCTGCGCGTCCGCCTGTGCCTTGGCGACCTTTTCCGCTTCGGCCTTCGCCTTGGCGGCGGCGGCTTCGGCGACCTTCTGTTGCTCTTTGGCCTTGGCTGCGGCGGCTTCCGCCGCTTTTTGCTGCTCGGCGGCCTGTTTCTGCTGCTCCGCTGCCTTCTGCTGTTGCTCAGCCTGCGCCTTGGCGTCCTGCGCAGCTTTCTCCTGCGCCGCCAAACGCTCTTTCTCCAGCTCCTTCAGGCGCTGCTGCTGCTCCGCCTGCTTCTGCTGAAGCTCTTCGGCCTGTTGCTCCGCCTTTTTCTGGCGCTGCTTCTCGGCACGCTGCGCATCGTTGCTCTGCTGCTGCTGGCGGTTGTATTGCTCCACCACCGCGCCAGGATCGACCATCACTGCGCCCACCACGGTGCCATCACCGCCACCGCCGGCGCCCATGTCGACCTTTTCCTGCAGCGATCCCCAAATCAGCAGGGCAATCAATATGAAGTGCAGAACGACCGAAACAATAACGGCGCGGTTCAGCTTATCGTTTTGCTCAGTTGCCTTTACCAAAATAGATTCCCAAAAACTGGTGTTGCTTATACGGGGTTCCTGGGCCGCAGCGCAGGAACCGGGTTGCCGTTCGCCTTACGGTCAGATCGGCTGGGTCATCAGCCCCACGGAAGCTACGCCCGCCTGATGGAGAATATTCAATGCCTTGATAATCTCATCGTAAGGGACTTCCTTCGCACCGCCGATCAAAAAGACCGTTTTCGGGTTAGCCGCCAAACGCGACTTGGCTTCGGCCGCGACTTGCTCAGGCGGCAGCAGCTCCATACGGTTGTGATCCACCACCAGGGTGTATTGACCTACGCCGGAAACCTCAAGGATCACCGGCGGATTGTCATCGCTGGACACCGTTTTGGAATCGGTGGCGTCCGGCAGGTCAACCTCCACGCTCTGCGTGATGATTGGCGCGGTTGCCATAAAGATCAGCAGCAGCACCAGCAACACGTCGAGCAGCGGAACGATGTTAATTTCGGACTTCAGCTCGCGCCGACTACGTCCACGTACTCTCGCCATGCTACCTCCTACTTATTTGCTGTCGCTGGAGAAGGCCTGACGATGCAGAATAGCGGTGAACTCTTCCATAAAGTTGTCGTAATTCTGCTCAAGCTTGTTGACGCGCTGGTTGAGACGGTTGTAGGCCATTACCGCCGGGATAGCGGCGAACAGACCGATCGCGGTGGCGATCAGCGCTTCGGCGATACCCGGCGCTACCATCTGCAGCGTGGCTTGTTTCACCGCGCCCAGCGCGATAAAGGCGTGCATGATCCCCCACACGGTGCCGAACAGGCCGATGTACGGGCTGATCGAACCGACGGTGCCGAGGAATGGAATATGGGTTTCCAGCGTTTCCAGCTCGCGGTTCATCGAAATGCGCATCGCGCGCGACGCCCCTTCGATCACCGACTCCGGCGCATGGTTGTTGGCGCGGTGCAGGCGGGCGAACTCTTTGAAGCCGGAATGGAAGATCTGCTCGGAACCGGTCAGGCTATCGCGACGCGCCTGACTTTCCTGGTACAGACGGGAAAGCTCGATACCGGACCAGAATTTGTCTTCAAAGGCTTCGGCGTCACGCGTCGCCGCATTGAGGATGCGGGTGCGCTGAATGATGATCGCCCAAGAGGCTACCGAGAAGCATATCAAAATCAACATGATAAGCTTAACCAGCAGGCTCGCCTTCAAGAATAAATCTAGGATGTTCATGTCAGTCACTGCTTAAACTCCGCGACAATAGACTTAGGAAGCGCTCTTGGCTTCATTTGGTGTGGATCAATACAGGCAATCAGGACATCTGCCTGGCTCAGTAGGGCCCCGTCAGAATTGACAATGCGTTGAGCAAACGTGAGAGAAGCCCCGCGCAGAGAGGTGATTTCACTCTGGACTTCCAGTTGCTCGTCGAGACGAGCCGGAGCCAGATAATCCACCGTCATGCGCCGGACGACAAAAGCGACTTGTTCACTGAGCAGCTGCTGTTGATGAAAGTTGTGCTGACGCAGCATCTCTGTGCGCGCTCTTTCAAAAAAGGCGACGTAGCGGGCGTGATAGACCACACCACTGGCATCGGTATCCTCGTAGTAAACGCGAACCGGCCATCGAAACAACGTATTACTCACTCTACTTCCCAGCAATGCAATTTAACGCTGCTACTATACGCAAGACGGATCGGGTTGGGAATGGGTTACAAGATGGGAATGAAAATAATTATGGGCCGTGAGGGCCCATAACAAGGGGACATCGGGGAGATTATAAAGAAACGTAAAGTAATCCTGCGAACAAGATCACAATGGCGGGAAGCGGCGCGAAAAAAGCGCGCCAGACGCTGCGCTGCGGGCGGAATCCGAAACCGTGGATCACCCCGGCGCACACCGCCCAAATCAGCAACAGCCCTTCCCAAATCTCCAGCGAGCTGGTTTTGGCGGCGAAGCGCGTCGGATCCCAGAACACGCACCCCGCCAAAATCAACGCCAGCACCAGGGAAAGGGCCCGGATCGGGCCCTTGTCGGTGACAGCGTACAGCTTGTCAATCACGGACGAGCTCATCACTTACCGTCTTGCTGAGCTTTGGTCGCTTCGCTCTGCTCAAGCGCCAGCGCCGTGATAATGCCGAAGGCGCAGGCAAGAAGCGTTCCGAGAATCCAGGCAAAATACCACATGGTTTAGCTCCTTATCCTTAGTACAGCGAATGCTTGTTGTTTTCGATGTAGTTCTTGTCGAGGCGACCGAACATTTTGTAGTACGACCAGCTGGTGTACGCCAAAACGATAGGCACGAAGATCGCCGCCACGACGGTCATCACTTTCAGCGTCAACAGGCTCGAGGTCGCATCCCACATGGTCAGGCTGACGTTAGGCACAGTGCTCGACGGCATCACGAACGGGAACATGGTGACCCCGGCGGTGAGGATGACGCAGGCGATGGTCAACGACGAGGTGACGAACGCCAGCGCGCCCTTCTCCAGACGCGAGAACAGGATGGTGAACAACGGCAGCACTACGCCCAGTGCAGGCAAGGCCCACAGCAGCGGATACTTGTTGAAGTTGATCAGCCAAGCACCGGCCTGATGCGCCACTTCTTTACGCATCGGGTTGGATTCCGCCAGGGTGTCCAACGCCGACGTCACAACGAAGCCGTCGATGCCTTTCACCAGCCATACGCCCGCCAACAGGAAGCACACCGCCATGATCAGCGTCGCGATCTGTGCCGCAGCGCGTGAACGCAGGTGGATCTCGCCGGTGGTGCGCATTTGCAGGTAGGTCGCGCCCTGGGTGACCAGCATGGTCAGGCTGACCACGCCCGCCAACAGACCGAACGGGTTCAGCAGTTGGAAGAAGTTGCCGGTGTAGAACAGGCGCATGTACTCGTCCATGTGGAACGGCACGCCCTGCAGCAGGTTACCGAACGCCACACCGAATACCACTGCAGGCACGAAGGAGCCGATGAAGATGCCCCAGTCCCACATGTTGCGCCAGCGGCTGCTCTCCAGCTTGGAACGGTAGTCGAAACCGACCGGGCGGAAGAACAAGGCGGCCAGCACCAGGATCATGGCGACGTAGAAGCCGGAGAAGGCCGCTGCGTAGACCATCGGCCAGGCGGCGAACAGCGCGCCGCCGGCGGTGATCAGCCACACCTGGTTACCGTCCCAGTGCGGAGCGATGGAGTTGATCATCACCCGGCGCTCGGTGTCGGTTTTGCCGATGATGCGCACCAGAATGCCGACGCCCATGTCGAAACCGTCGGTGACGGCGAAGCCGATCAGCAGAACGCCAACCAGGACCCACCAAATAAATCGCAGTACTTCATAGTCAAACATACGTGGACTCCTGTTTAGCGCGCTTCCTGCACGGCGGCAGTCGGTTGTTCAAAGTGATAGCGGCCGGTTTTCAGGCTGCTTGGACCCAGACGCGCAAACTTAAACATCAGGTACAATTCAGCCACCAGGAACAGGGTGTACAAGCCGCAGATCAGCCCCATTGAGAACAGAATGTCGCCCGCGGTCAGCGAAGAGTTGGCGACCGCCGTCGGCAGCACCTCACCAATCGCCCACGGTTGACGGCCGTATTCCGCCACGAACCAACCCGACTCGATCGCGATCCAAGGCAGCGGCAAACCGTACAGCGCCGCGCGGTGCAGCCATTTTTTCTGGCCGATGCGGCCGCGGATCACGTTCCAGAACGACAGGCCGATGATCAACAGCATGATCACGCCACAGGCCACCATGATGCGGAAGGCGAAGTACAGCGGCGCCACGCGCGGAATGGAGTCCTTGGTCGCCAGCTGGATTTGCGCTTCCGTCGCGTCGGTGACGTTCGGGGTATAGCGCTTCAGCAGCATGCCGTAGCCCAGGTCTTGCTTGGTTTTGTTGAATTCGGCACGCACCGCAGGATCGGTATTGCCGCCGCGCAGCTCTTCCAGCAGCTGGTAGGCTTTCATCCCGTTGCGGATACGCACTTCATGCTGCGCCATCAGATCTTTCAGGCCGGTGACCTGAGTGTCCGTGGAGCGGGTGGCGATCAGGCCAAGCGCATACGGGATCTGAATAGAGAAGGAGTTTTCCATCTTGTCCTGATCGGGAATGCCGAACAGGGTGAAGGAGGCCGGCGCCGGCTGAGTGTCCCATTCCGCTTCGATAGCGGCCAGTTTGGTTTTCTGCACGTCGCCCATTTCGTAGCCGGATTCATCACCCAGAACGATAACGGACAGAATGGCAGCCATACCAAAGCTGGCAGCGATGGCGAAGGAGCGCTTGGCAAAGGCGATGTCGCGGCCTTTCAGCAGATAGTAGGAACTGATACCCAGCACGAACATCGCGCCGCAGGTGTAGCCGGAAGCCACGGTGTGAACGAATTTCACCTGCGCAACCGGGTTAAGCACCAGTTCGGAGAAGCTGACCATCTCCATGCGCATGGTTTCGAAGTTGAAATCCGAAGCGATCGGGTTCTGCATCCAGCCGTTGGCGACCAGGATCCACAGCGCGGACAGGTTGGAGCCGAGGGCCACGAACCAGGTTACCGCCATGTGCTGCACCTTGCTCAGACGATCCCAGCCGAAGAAGAACAGGCCGACCAGCGTCGATTCAAGGAAGAACGCCATCAGACCTTCGATAGCCAGAGGGGCCCCGAAGATATCGCCGACGTAGTGAGAGAAATACGACCAGTTAGTCCCGAACTGGAACTCCATGGTCAAACCGGTGGCCACACCCAGAGCAAAGTTAATCGCAAATAACTTTCCCCAGAATTTGGTCATGTCTTTATAAATTTGTTTGCCAGACAGGACATATACCGTTTCCATAATTGCCAGCAAGAACGCCATACCGAGCGTTAATGGGACAAATAAGAAATGGTACATCGCCGTTAAAGCAAACTGTAAGCGCGACAGTTCGACAATATCAAACATCTTGACTCCTTGCTCCTCGCAGGAAGACTCCGACACGCGGTTATCGGCACGCTTCTTTCAAAGCTGCCAGTAACGCCCCGCAGTGAATGCCCTTAAACACAACAAATTTGATCCAGCTTCTCCGCTTTCAACCGCACACTCGGCCAATAGCCCCTCGGGCCCTCGACAAGCACGCCACTGAAAACCGACAACGGGTAACAAATGCAACAAGATCAACCATCCATAATCACAACATGGATGATACTCGCCCAATCCCACACAATAAATAGGTTTTTACGTGACGTGGGTTAGACTTTTGGTTACAGGTCAAATCTTAGCCGAAAGAGGTACTTCGGGCTAATTTGATCTGAGACAATTTAAGCCTATCCGCATCTTATTTCCATATTCATCAGCACATTTCGCATAATTTTCTTAGGGTCATGTTGCGCAATGGTTTAATTGTTTTTTAATGATATTTTTGTGTTAAATAAATGTAATTTAAAAGAGCCGCCATTGTATTATTACGCGCTTATTATGCGACATAATTAACCTTTTATTTCCAATAAGCCGTGACAGTGATAGCAGTCACAAAACAACAAATCTCTCTCCAATATTAGTCTATTTCTCGCGATGGGATCGTAAAGGTTGCGATTTTGTAGCAAAATGACCACTAATGTTAAAATTACATTGAGTGACAATAACTTATGAAAAAAATCATCTTTGCCTCTGTATTGGGACTCTCGGGAAACGTCATGGCCGCCGAAACGGTAAATATCACCTTGCTGGGTACTTCCGATCTGCACGGCACTTTCGTGCCCTGGGACTACGCCAGCGACACGGAAAATCTGGCGGGCAGCCTGAGCCAGATAGCCACTCAGGTCAAACAGGTGCGGGCCGAGCAGCCCAACCTGATCCTGGTGGACGCCGGCGACACCATTCAGGGCAATTTCGTCGAAACCTTCAAGCATGAGGCCGTCAGCCCGATGATGCTGGGCCTCAACGCGCTCAATTATGATGTCTGGGTGATGGGTAACCACGAGTTCGACTTCGGCCTACCGGTGCTGGCTACGCCGCTCAAGCAGTTCAAAGGCGCGGCGCTGGCGGGCAATATCGTCTGGGACAACGGCAAGCCCTACCTGCCGGCCTACACCATCGTCGAACGCCAGGGGGTGAAAATTGGCATTATCGGCATGGACACGCCGATGACCGCGGAATTCGCCAAGGGCACCGATCGCATCAAAGGGTTGAACTTCACCGATCCGGTGCAGGCGGTGAAACAGGTCATCAGGCAAATCGACGGCCAGGTCGACGCCATCGTGCTGGTGGCGCATATGGGCATCGACAACGAGAACCAGCGCCCCGGCACCGGCGTGGCCGACATCGCCAACGCCAACCCGGAGCTGGCGGCGATCGTCGCCGGCCACATGCATGTTAAGATCGACAAAGCGGTGGTTAACGGCGTCATCATCACCGAGCCGGATAAATACGGCCGCGCGCTGTCACGCATCGACCTGCAGTTTGAACGCCGCGACGGCAAATTCACGCTGATCGACAAAAACAGCTACACCTACCCGATCAAAGGGCTGGCGCCGGACAGCGCCATGCAAGCGCTCTACCAGCCGTACCATGACATTTTGCGCGCCAACGCCAACCGGGTCGTGGCGAAGCTGAGCGGCAGCGATCTGGTGCCCGCCGACGAGTTTCGCGGCATTCCCCAGGTTCACGTGCAGGATACCGGCATCAGCGCGCTGTTCCAGCAGGCCGCCCGCCACTATGCGCCGCTGGCTCAGGTGATCGCCCTGCAGATCGACAACGATCGCGCCAAATTGAACGTCGGCGACATCAAGGCCAAGGACATCGCCTTTAACTACCAATACGCCGGCGGCGAGATCACCGTTTATCAGCTCAACGGCAAAGCGCTTAAACGCTACATGGAGTGGTCCGCCGACTATTTCAATCAGCTGCAGCCGGGCGACGTCACCTACAGCTTTAACCCGGCGCGGCGATCGTCCAAATATTCCACCAACGATTTCTTCGACGGCGTCACTTACACCATCGATCTGCGCCAGCCCGCCGGTTCGCGCATCGTCGATCTGCGCCTGGCGGACGGCACACCGGTCACCGACGACATGCCGATCCGCCTGGGCATGAACAGTTACCGCATGGGCCACCTGACGCAAAAGGGCGGCGCGTTGGAGGGGCAATCCTTCCCGGTGCTGTTTGACAGCAAAGCGCAATACGGTGAAGAAGAAGGCACCATTCGCCACCTGGCTCTGCGCTACCTGGCGGAAGTGAAACACGGCCAGTATCAGGGCGTGACGCCGCAGCGCTGGAAGCTGGTCGGCATGGAGGGGTACGAACCGCAGCGGGCGATCGTCAAACGGCTGCTCAATGAAGGCGTTATCCAGGTGCCGACCACCGACGATGGCCGCTACACCAACGTCGCCTCGATCAACGTCAAAGACGCGCTGTTCCGCAACGCCGACGATTACCGCACCGCCCTCACCTCGCTGGAAAAACAGCGGCAAACCGCCGCGGATCCGGTGCAACAGCGCCGCCTGCAGGATCGGATCGCGCTGATCAAAGCACTCAACGATTTCTGATCTTCCCCCATAAAAAAGGCCACCCAATGGGTGGCCAAACATGTCGAGATATTATTATTTCGTACTAAGATCTTAGCGCTTCAGCACCGCTTTTACCGCGTCGCCGATGTCCGCCAGGCTGCGAACGGTTTTCACGCCCGCCGCTTCCAGCGCAGCAAACTTCTCGTCCGCCGTGCCTTTGCCGCCTGCGATGATGGCGCCCGCGTGGCCCATACGCTTGCCTTTCGGCGCGGTTACGCCGGCGATGTAGCCGACAACCGGTTTGGTGACGTGTTCTTTGATGTAAGCTGCCGCTTCTTCTTCAGCGCTGCCGCCGATCTCACCGATCATCACGATCGCTTCGGTCTGCGGATCCTGCTGGAACATCTTCAGGATATCGATGAAGTTGGAGCCCGGGATCGGGTCGCCGCCGATGCCCACGCAGGTGGACTGGCCCAGACCGGCATCGGTGGTTTGTTTCACCGCTTCATAGGTCAGGGTACCGGAGCGGGAAACGATGCCCACTTTGCCCGGCAGGTGGATGTGGCCAGGCATGATGCCGATTTTGCACTCGCCCGGGGTGATCACGCCAGGGCAGTTCGGCCCGATCATGCGCACACCGGCTTCGTCCAGCTTCACTTTCACGGTCAGCATATCCAGGGTCGGGATGCCTTCGGTGATGGTGATGATCAGTTTGATGCCGGCATCGATCGCTTCCAGGATGGAGTCTTTGCAGAACGGCGCTGGAACGTAGATGACCGAGGCAGTCGCGCCGGTCGCTTCAACCGCTTCGCGCACGGTGTTGAACACCGGCAGACCCAGATGCTGAGTGCCACCTTTGCCCGGGGTGACGCCGCCAACCATTTTGGTGCCGTAAGCGATAGCTTGTTCGGAGTGGAAAGTCCCCTGGCTACCGGTGAAGCCCTGGCAAATTACTTTGGTGTTTTTATCGATTAAGATGGACATTATTTACCCTCCACTGCTGCAACAACTTGCTGAGCCGCATCAGTCAGGCTGGTCGCAGCAATGATATTCAGGCCGCTGTCCGCCAGTTTCTTGGCGCCCAGTTCGGCATTGTTCCCTTCCAGGCGCACCACGACCGGGACGTTAACGCCCACTTCGGCCACTGCGCCGATGATGCCGTCGGCGATCAGATCGCAACGTACGATACCACCGAAGATGTTAACCAGAACCGCTTTCACCTTGTCATCGGACAGGATGATTTTGAACGCTTCGGTCACGCGCTCTTTGGTCGCGCCGCCGCCAACGTCCAGGAAGTTGGCCGGTTCGCCGCCGTGCAGTTTAACGATGTCCATAGTGCCCATCGCCAGACCGGCGCCGTTAACCATGCAGCCGATGTTGCCGTCGAGGGCAACGTAGTTCAGCTCCCACTGAGCAGCACGGGATTCGCGCTCGTCTTCCTGCGAAGGGTCACGCATTTCACGCAGTTCCGGCTGGCGGAACAGGGCGTTACCGTCGGCGCCCAGTTTGCCGTCCAGGCACACCAGATCGCCCTGCTTGGTGATCACCAGCGGGTTGATCTCAACCATCGCCAGATCGCGCTCCAGGAACAGCGTCGCCAGGCCCATGAAGATCTTGGCGAACTGGCTGACTTGCTTACCGGTCAGACCCAGTTTGAAGGCCAGCTCACGGCCCTGATAAGGCTGTGGACCCGCCAGCGGATCGATGGTCATTTTGTGGATCAGTTCTGGGGTTTCTTCCGCCACCTTCTCGATTTCCACGCCGCCTTCGGTAGACGCCATGAACACCACGCGACGGGTAGAACGATCCACTACCGCGCCCAGGTACAGCTCTTTATCGATGTCGGTCGCCGCTTCTACCAGGATCTGGTGAACCGGCTGGCCCAGCGCGTCAGTCTGGTAAGTCACCAGACGCTTGCCCAACCAGGCTTCCGCGAAAGCACGGATATCTTCTTTGCTGTTGACGACTTTAACGCCGCCCGCTTTACCGCGGCCGCCAGCATGAACCTGACATTTCACCACCCACGGGCCGGAGCCGATTTTGGATGCGGCTTCTTCTGCTTCACGCGGAGTGGTACAGGCGTAACCGGTTGGTGCCGGCATGCCATACCGAGCAAACAGCTGTTTTGCCTGATATTCGTGTAAATTCATGATGTTCTATCCATTCAGTTCTGAAGGTTTTTAGCCGGACCATTATTACGCGGTAAACCGCATGGTTTTCCGGCCACATAGCACAGAGTGCGGGCGCGGCACGCCGCGCCCGGCAAGGGTTACTAGACGTCCAGCAGCAGACGAGCCGGATCTTCCAGCATCTCTTTGACCGTCACCAGATAGCCGACGGATTCTTTACCGTCGATCAGGCGGTGGTCATAAGACAGCGCCAGATACATCATCGGCTGGATCACCACCTGACCATTGACCGCCATTGGGCGATCTTTGATGGCGTGCATGCCCAGGATGGCGCTCTGCGGCGGGTTGATGATCGGGGTAGACATCAGGGAGCCGAATACGCCGCCGTTGGTAATGGTGAAGTTACCGCCGGTCAGCTCTTCAACGGTCAGTTTGCCGTCGCGGCCCTTAACGGCCAGCTCTTTGATTTTCTTCTCGATGTCAGCCATGCTCATGGCGTCTACATCGCGCAGCACCGGCGTCACCAGGCCGCGCGGGGTAGAAACCGCGATGCTGATGTCGAAGTAGTTGTGGTAAACCACGTCGGAACCGTCGATCGACGCGTTCACTTCCGGGAAGCGCTTCAGCGCTTCAACCACGGCCTTGATGTAGAAGGACATGAAGCCCAGACGCACGCCGTGGCGCTTCTCGAAGGCTTCGCCGTACTGCTTGCGCAGGTCCATGATCGGCTGCATGTTGATTTCGTTGAAGGTGGTCAGCATCGCGGTGCTGTTCTTCGCTTCCAGCAGACGCTCGGCAACGCGTTTGCGCAGGCGGGTCATCGGCACGCGTTTTTCGCTGCGGCCGGCCAGAACAGGCTGCGGTGCGGTTTCAGCGGCGGCGGCCGGTTTGGCAGCGGCGCCGCCTTTGGCCAGGTGCGCTTCCACGTCTTCACGCGTGATGCGGCCACCCACGCCGGTGCCTTTGATGGCGCCAGCATCGAGATCGTGTTCGGCGATCAGGCGGCGAATCGCCGGGCTGAGCGCGTCATTGCTTTCTTCTTCCAGGCTCGCGGTAGCGCGCTGTGCAGGCGTGGCTTCTTTCTCTTGGCTCTTCTCAGCGGTCGGCTTGCCGGAGCTGTCGCCCGGACGGATGCGGCCGAGCAGCTGGCGAGACAGCACGGTCGCGCCCTCTTCTTCCACGATAGCATCGAGAATACCCGCTTCACTGGCCGGCACTTCCAACACCACTTTGTCGGTTTCGATTTCAACCAGGACTTCATCACGCTGCACGCTGTCGCCCGGTTTTTTGTGCCAGGTGGCTACGGTCGCATCGGCAACCGATTCAGGAAGGTCAGGAACCAGAATATCTACGCTACTCATTTAGCTTTCCCTTAAGTTTTTTATCATCTGCTTGCCGGCCCTTGGCCGGCAAGCGAGCGAACATTAGTCAATATTCAGCGCGTCGTTCACCAGAGCCTGCTGCTGCTTCTGGTGTACGGACATATAGCCCACCGCCGGAGAGGCGGAGGCCGGACGTCCTGCGTAACGTAAAGAAGCCCCGAACGGCACCACTTCACGGAAGTTGTGTTGGCTGCAGTACCAGGCGCCCTGGTTCAGCGGCTCTTCCTGACACCAGACGAAATCATGCACGTGCGAGTATTGTTCCAGCACGGCCTGCACGGCCTGATGCGGGAACGGATACAGCTGCTCGATACGCACGATGGCCACGTCTTTCTGCTCGTTCTTGCGACGCTGTTCCAGCAGGTCGTAGTAGACCTTGCCGGAGCACAGCACGACGCGCTTGACCGCTTTCGGATCCAAGTCGTCGATCTCGCCGATCGCCGGCAGGAAGGTGCCGTTGGCCAGCTCGTCCAGCGAAGAAATCGCCAGCGGGTGACGCAGCAGCGACTTCGGCGACATCACCACCAGCGGACGGCGCATACCGCGCAGCGCCTGACGACGCAGCATATGGTAAACCTGCGCCGGCGTAGACGGGACGCACACCTGCATGTTCTGCTCTGCGCACAGCTGCAGATAGCGTTCCAGACGCGCGGAAGAGTGCTCAGGGCCCTGGCCTTCATAGCCGTGCGGCAGCAGCATCACCAGGCCGCACATACGGCCCCATTTTTGCTCGCCGGAGCTGATGAACTGGTCGATAACGACCTGTGCGCCGTTGGCGAAGTCGCCGAACTGCGCTTCCCAGATGGTCAGCGTGCGCGGTTCCGCCGTGGCGTAGCCGTATTCGAACGCCAGCACCGCCTCTTCAGACAGCACGGAGTCCCAGACTTTGAATTCGCCCTGGCCGCTGTGGATGTTCGCCAGCGGAACGTAGACGGAACCGTTTTTCTGGTTGTGCACCACCGCATGACGGTGGAAGAAGGTGCCGCGGCCGGCGTCTTCACCGGAGATGCGGATCGGGATGCCTTCATCCGCCATGGTCGCGTAAGCCAGCGTTTCGGCAGCGCCCCAGTCGAACGGCTTGTTGCCCGCCGCCATCTCGGCGCGGTCAGCGTAGATTTTCGCCACGCGCGACTGCATTTCAATCGCTTCCGGCACGGTGCTGATGCGACGTGCCAGCTCTTGCAGGCGCTTCATCTCAACCTTGCTCGGGTACTCTTCGTCCCACTCGTGGTTCAGATACGGTGACCAGGTGAAGGAGTGCAGGTTCATCGGACGCCACTCTTCAACCACGCAATCGCCGCGGTCGAGCGCGTCGCGGTACAGGTTGACCATTTCCGTGGCATCTTCCAGGCTGGCCACTTTCTGCTCGGTCAGCACGTCAGCGTAGATTTTGCGCGGCGTAGGGTGTTTCTTGATCTTCTGATACATCACCGGCTGGGTGGCGCTCGGCTCGTCGGCCTCGTTGTGCCCATGGCGACGGTAGCAGACCAGATCGATCATCACGTCACGCTTAAAGGTGTTACGGAAATCCAACGCCAGGCGGGTGACGAAGGCCACGGCCTCCGGATCGTCCGCGTTAACGTGGAAGATCGGCGACTGAACCATTTTGGCGATGTCGGTGCAGTATTCGGTAGAGCGCGCATCCAGCGGGTTGGAGGTGGTGAAGCCAACCTGGTTGTTGATGACGATACGCACGGTGCCGCCCACTTCGTAACCGCGAGCCTGAGACATGTTCAGGGTTTCCTGAACCACGCCCTGGCCGGTGATGGCGGCGTCGCCGTGGATGGTGATCGGCAGCACCATGTTGCTGCGCGCTTCGTCCAGACGATCGCGACGGGCACGTACCGAGCCCATGACCACCGGGCTGACGATCTCCAGGTGCGACGGGTTGAACGCCAGCGCCAGGTGAACCATGCCGCCTTCGGTTTCCACGTCGGAAGAGAAGCCCTGGTGATATTTCACGTCACCGGTGCCGAGGTGTTCTTTATGCTTACCGGCGAATTCGTCGAACAGATCGGCCGGCTTTTTGCCCAGCACGTTGATCAGCACGTTCAGACGGCCGCGGTGGGCCATGCCCAACACCACTTCGCGCGTGCCGTTCTTACCGGCGTGGCGCACCATCTCTTTCAGCATCGGCACCAACGCGTCGCCGCCTTCCAGCGAGAAGCGTTTGGCGCCCGGGAATTTGGCGCCCAGGTAGCGTTCCAGGCCTTCCGCCGCAGTCAGCTCGTTCAGGAAACGGCGTTTTTCGTCGGCGGTAAAGCTGGCGCGCCCCACCACCGATTCGATGCGCTGCTGGATCCAGCGTTTCTCTTCGGTGTTGGTGATATGCATGTACTCAGCACCGATCGACCCGCAATAGGTCTGCTTCAGCGCGGCGTACAGATCGCCCAGCTTCATGGTTTCTTTGCCGATGGCGAAAGAGCCCACGTTGAAGGTTTCCTGGAAATCGGCTTCGGTCAGGTTGTGGTAAGCGGGATCAAGGTCAGGAACTTGCTCGCGCTGCCACAGGCCGAGCGGATCGAGGTTGGCATGCTGATGCCCGCGGAAGCGGAAGGCGTTGATCAGCTGCAGTACCTTGACCTGTTTGGCGTCGGTTTCCGGATCGGTGATGGTGGTATTGTAGCGCGCGGAGTCTTTCGCCAGGCGGCGGAAGTAATCGCGCGTTTGAGAGTGAAGCTGATCGGGTTTGACACCCGCGGTTGGTAGCTGTTGAAAAATGGAACGCCAGCTATCTTCAACGGAACCCGGATCGGTTAAGAAGTCTTCATAGAGCTGTTCTATGTAAGACTGGTTCGCGCCCGCCAGATAGGAGGAATCCAGCCAGGCCTTCATTGCGCCGTTCTGCATCATGATCCCTTAAGCTTTGAAGCTTTAGTTTTCGCCGTGGTTAACATAATTACCGTGATGAATACGGTTTGCCGTAAAACGGTTCACTCGACGTACTTGCGGCCATGACGGCCCGATACGTTCTGTTATGGACCTTGCGGTCCCTTACAAGGAACCTCTAAAAACCGGCGGAAGAACCAGGCTGCATAGCGCCGCAGCCGCGGGTCAGTTTTTAGAGGTTCCCTCCCCTATGGGATGTGCGCCGGAAAAGAGCCCGGCGCAGCATCTCATTCCGTTTATGCGCCGCGTTGCAGCAGCATGGACTTGATATGCCCGATCGCACGCGTCGGGTTCAAGCCTTTAGGACATACACTGACACAATTCATAATGCTATGGCAGCGGAAAACACTAAAAGCGTCGTCCAGATCATCTAAACGTTCTTGCGTTTCCGTGTCACGGCTGTCGATCAGGAAGCGATACGCCGCCAACAGACCGGCTGGGCCAATGAACTTGTCCGGGTTCCACCAGAACGATGGGCAAGAGGTCGAGCAGCAGGCGCACAGGATGCACTCGTACAGACCGTCCAGCTTGGCGCGTTGGTCCGGCGACTGCAGGTGCTCGCGCGCCGGCGGGTTCTTGCCGTCGTTCAGCAGGTATGGCTTGATCTTTTCATACTGGGTATAGAACTGGCCCATATCCACCACCAGATCGCGCACCACCGGCAGGCCCGGCAGCGGACGGATCACGATCTTGCCGTTGCCTTTGCGCAGCGACGAAATCGGGGTGATGCACGCCAGGCCGTTTTTACCGTTCATGTTCAGGCCATCGGAACCGCATACGCCTTCACGGCATGAGCGACGGAACGACAGGGTCGGGTCTTTTTCTTTCAACTGGATCAACGCATCCAGCAGCATCATGTCGCGACCTTCTTCCGCTTCCAGGGTGTAATCCTGCATGTGCGGCGCGTCATCGACATCCGGGTTGTAGCGATAAATGGAAAATTCGAGTTTCATCTGTCGATCTCCGCAATTAGTAAGAACGCACTTTCGGCGGGAATGCCGGGCGCAGCTTCGGTTGCATGTTCACTTCACGACGCGTCATGCTTTCCGATTGCGGCAGATACAGCGAATGGCACAGCCAGTTGGCGTCATCGCGTTCCGGGTAGTCGAAGCGGCTGTGTGCGCCACGGCTCTCGGTACGGAAGTTGGCCGACACAGCGGTGGAATACGCGGTCTCCATCAGGTTATCCAACTCCAGGCACTCGATGCGCTGGGTGTTGAACTCGCTGGAGGTATCGTCCAGGCGTGCGTTCTTCAGACGTTCACGGATCACTTTCAGTTCTTCCAGGCCCTTGGCCATCGCATCGCCTTCACGGAATACCGAGAAGTTGTGCTGCATGCAAGACTGCAGCGCTTTGCGAATTTCGACCGGGTCTTCACCGGAACGGGTGTTGTTCCAACGGTTCAGACGGTCCAACGAGGCTTCCACGTCGGAGTCGCTGGCGTCACGGCTCACGCCCTGCTCTTCCAGCGATTCCTGCAGGTGCATGCCGGCGGAACGGCCGAACACCACCAGGTCGAGCAGCGAGTTGCCGCCCAGGCGGTTGGCGCCGTGCACCGATACGCAGGCGATTTCGCCCACGGCGAACAGCCCCGGGATCACCACGTCTTCACCCTTCTCGTTCACGGTCAGCGCCTGGCCGGTCACCTTGGTCGGAATGCCGCCCATCATATAGTGACAGGTTGGGATAACCGGGATCGGCTCTTTCACCGGATCGACGTGCGCGAAGGTGCGGGACAGCTCCAGAATGCCCGGCAGACGGGATTCCAGTACCTCTTTGCCCAGGTGATCCAGCTTCAGCTTGGCGTGCGGGCCCCAAGGACCGTCGCAACCGCGGCCTTCGCGGATTTCGATCATGATCGAACGGGCAACCACGTCGCGGCCCGCCAGATCTTTGGCATTCGGCGCATAACGCTCCATGAAGCGCTCGCCGTGTTTGTTCAGCAGGTAACCGCCTTCGCCGCGGCAGCCTTCAGTCACCAGTACGCCCGCGCCAGCGATGCCGGTCGGGTGGAACTGCCACATTTCCATGTCCTGCACCGGCACGCCAGCGCGCAGCGCCATGCCGACACCGTCGCCGGTGTTGATGTGGGCATTGGTGGTGGACTGATAAATACGGCCTGCGCCGCCGGTCGCCAGCACGGTGGCCTTGGCTTTGAAGTAAACCACTTCACCGGTTTCGATGCAGATAGCCGTGGTGCCGACCACCGCGCCATCCTGGTTTTTCACCAGATCGAGCGCATACCACTCGGAGAAGATGGTGGTGTGGTTTTTCAGGTTCTGTTGGTACAGGGTGTGCAACAGCGCGTGACCGGTACGGTCGGCTGCAGCTGCGGTACGCGCCGCCTGCTCGCCGCCGAAGTTCAGCGACTGACCGCCGAACGGGCGCTGATAAATGCGGCCGTCGTCCAGACGAGAGAACGGCAGGCCCATGTGTTCCAGTTCCAGAATTGCTTCCGGGCCGGTTTTACACATATATTCGATGGCGTCCTGGTCACCGATATAGTCGGACCCTTTCACCGTGTCGTACATATGCCATTCCCAGTTGTCCTCGTGGCTGTTGCCCAGCGCGACGGTAATGCCGCCCTGTGCAGACACGGTATGGGAACGGGTCGGGAAAACTTTGGACAGCAGGGCACAGGTCGAGCCCGCTTGGGAAATTTGCAGCGCGGCACGCATGCCCGCACCGCCGGCGCCGATTACGACGGCATCAAACTCTCTGACTGGCAGTTTCATTTAAGCACCCCACACTACGATTGTTCCGTACAGTAAATAGACCAGCAACGCGACCACGACAGCCAGCTGCAACACCAGGCGAACCGCCAGCGGCTTGACGTAGTCCGTCAGCACCTGCCACAGCCCGATCCAGGCGTGCACCAGAATCGACAGCAAGGTCAGCAGAGTGAACACTTTCGTAATGGAAGTGGCGAAGAAACCGCGCCAAATGTCATAAGTGAGTTCCGGAGCCGTGACGAAAAAGCCCAGGATATACAGGACGTACAGGGTGATGATGATCGCGGAAGCACGCAGCAGCAGCCAATCGTGCACGCCGTTGCGCCCTAATGCAGAAACGTTGTTTACCATACGAGGACTCCAGCCAGAACTGACAGCACGACGGTCAGACCGATCGCCACCTGGGCGGAACGGGTACCGGCGGCCAAACTCTCTTCGATGTAGCCAAAATCCATTAACAAGTGACGGATGCCACCGCAAATGTGATAGGCCAGCGCCGTGAGGATGCCCCAGAATATGAATTTGACGATGAAGCTATTCATGATGGCGGCCGCCTGCAGGAACCCCTCTTGGGAAGAGAGTGACAGGCCCAGCAGCCAGAGGAGGATACCCACGGCAACGAAGGTAATTACGCCAGAGACTCGGTGTAAGATAGACGCTATCGCAGTTACGGGGAACCGGATCGTTTGCAGATCCAAGTTGACAGGTCGTTGTTTTTTCACGTATTTGCCCACACAGCTCTTATTATTTTCCTTCCTCCGGGCCTGGGCGGGGATCAGACAGCGTTAAGAGCCTAAAACCCTTACACGTCACGCGCTCAAACATCAACATCCTCTGTGCTCAAACGGCGCGCATTTATAACGCTGGGTGCTCCTACTTCAGGGTAATCCGGAGACCTGGCGGCAGTATAGGAGGATCACATTCTGATTACAATTCTCATACAACCGCTTTGATAACATTTCCCCCGAACAGTGATTCAGATCACGGATTTCACAATTAGTGCAAAATTAATTATCTGATTTGACAAGAGATCAACATTTCCATTACATATAGGGGCACAAACGGTCCTATGATGCGCTATGGGTCAGCAGATACACTTCCTCCCGGGTTCGAGTTATGCAACAGTGTATTTGGCGAACCTATCCCAATAGACGTTGTTTCCCGCTCGAGTTTGCCGGCGTCAAAAGCAAATAAAGCACATAAAAACAGATTATTGGGATAGGTTCACATCTCTTCGAACAGCTCATAGGTAAGATTAACAGACTATAACGAATTACTCTGAATCGTTAACAACTGGTCACCCGTCTCGTTCGCCTGGTCAGCACTCTGTACCCTACCCGCGCACAGTTGCGCAGTCGCTCACAGAGTTAGCGTCCGCACCATTTTTTGCGGGCAACCTGCAGAGATTTAAGGTATTTCAGTTGTTAGTGGTTTTTTAAAATAAGGCGCTAAGGAGACAGTAAATGACTGATAAGAAAGCGACGCTAACCATTAACGACAGCGAAGCTCCGATCGAACTGGGCGTATTGACACCGACACTGGGCCCTGATGTCCTCGATGTCCGCGCTCTGGGTTCCAAAGGTTATTTCACATTTGATCCCGGCTTTACCTCCACCGCTTCTTGCGAATCCAAGATTACCTTCATCGACGGCGACAAAGGCGTGCTGCTGCACCGCGGCTTCCCTATCGAGCAGCTGGCGAAAGAATCTTCCTACCTGGAAGTGTGCTACATCCTGCTGTACGGCGAGACCCCAACGCCGGAAGAGTTCGAAACCTTCAAGACGACCGTAACCCGTCACACCATGATCCACGACCAGATCACCCATCTGTTCCGTGGCTTCCGTCGCGACTCGCACCCGATGGCGGTGCTGTGCGGCGTGACCGGTGCGCTGGCGGCGTTCTACCACGATGCGCTGGACGTCAACAACGAACGTCACCGCGAAATCACCGCGTTCCGTCTGCTGTCCAAAATGCCGACCGTGGCCGCGATGTGCTACAAATACTCCCTGGGCCAGCCGTTCGTTTACCCGCGCAACGATCTGTCCTATGCCGGCAACTTCCTGCACATGATGTTCGCCACCCCGTGCGAAGAGTACGTGGTGAACCCGGTGCTGGAACGCGCCATGGACCGCATCCTGATCCTGCACGCCGACCATGAGCAGAACGCCTCTACCTCGACCGTGCGCACCGCCGGCTCTTCCGGCGCCAACCCGTTCGCCTGCATCGCGGCCGGTATCGCCTCCCTGTGGGGGCCGGCACACGGCGGCGCCAACGAAGCGGCGCTGAAAATGCTGGAAGAGATCAAGACCGTCGAGCACATTCCAGAGTTCATCAAGCGCGCCAAGGACAAGAACGACTCCTTCCGCCTGATGGGCTTCGGCCACCGCGTGTACAAGAACTACGATCCGCGCGCCACCGTGATGCGCGAAACCTGTCACGAAGTGCTGAAAGAGCTGAACAAGAAGGACGACAACCTGCTGCAGGTCGCGATGGAGCTGGAACACATCGCGCTGAACGACCCGTACTTCATCGAGAAGAAACTGTACCCGAACGTCGACTTCTACTCAGGCATCATCCTGAAGGCGATGGGCATTCCTTCTTCCATGTTCACCGTGATCTTCGCCATCGCACGCACCATCGGCTGGATCGCCCACTGGAACGAAATGCACGACGAAGGCATCAAAATTGCCCGTCCGCGTCAGCTGTACACCGGCTATGCCGAGCGTGATTTCAAATCCCAGCTGAAAAACAAGTAAGCCGCTTTCCTGGCTGAAACCGCACAGCGCCGCCCCTTCGGGCGGCGTTTTTTTTGGTTATTTCTGGCAGCCCGGGCACCAATAAAACGGCCGCGATGACAGCTCGGTGCGCACAATCATCGCGCCGCAGCGTTCGCAAGGCTCACCGCTGCGATGAAATACCTTGAAGCGAAACAGCGCGCCGTGATGCCGGTTGTCATCCGCCTGCCCGCGCGTCTGGTAGGAAAGGCGCGGCACTGCCAGCAACGCCTCCGCCAGACGGCGCAGCGCCTCTGGCGTCAGATCCTGCGGTTTATGCTGCGGCGCCAGTTCGGCCTGCCACAGGATTTCGGCACGCAGATAATTGCCCAATCCGGCAAGAAACGCCTGGTCGAGCAGCATGCCGCCCAGCTGCCTGCGACGGAAACGCGGCGTCAGCAACCGCTCCGCCACCTCGTCTACCGTCAGCGACATGTCCAACACGTCAGGGCCGATGCGTTGCAAAAACGGGTGTTGTTCTATTTCCTCGCGCGGCCCGACGGTAATGTCGGAAGCGCTGTAGAGCAATATCGCGCTGCGGGCGGTTTCCAGCCGCACCCGCAGATCGCGTTTGGTCTCCGGCGTCTCTCCTGCCGCCGCCACTTTCCACACGCCATACAGTTGGTTATGGCTGTACATCGTCAGCCCATTGGAGAAATGGGTCAGCAGCGCCTTGCCGCGCGGCTCGATGGCGACGATACGCTCGCCGATCAGACGCTGGCGATAGTGTTTCAACTGAGGAAAAGCGAAATCGACGGCGGTCAACGGCTGATCGATCACCGCCGCCGTCAGTTTGTCCGCCGCCCGGCGAATCTCCGGTCCTTCCGGCATAGACCACTCCTTGCGTAGACCCGGCGCAGCCCGATGCGCCGGGGATTCTCTTGATTAATGCGTCGCGCCGCCCACCACTTTCAGATCGTGTTCCACCTGCAAAGCAATGGAAACGGCCAGCTCCAGCGCAAACAGCACCGTCGAAGCCGCCATGCTCGGCGCACCGGGGTGGGCCGCCGCCTGTTCCGGCAGGTACGGAATATGGATAAAGCCGCCCTTCACCTCACGCTGGCCGCTCAAACGGTGCAGCAGCCCATACATCACATGGTTGCACACGTAGGTGCCGGCAGTCTGCGAAACGGCGGCCGGAATGCCGGCCTCGCGCATCGAACTGACCATCGCCTTGATCGGCAAGGTGCTGAAATAGGCCGCCGGGCCGCCGGCGACGATCGGCTCGTCCACCGGCTGCTGCCCCTGATTGTCGGGAATGCGCGCATCGTCGACGTTGATCGCCACCCGTTCAATCGTGATATCGGTGCGGCCGCCGGCCTGGCCGATAGCCAGCACCATCACCGGCTGCACCTCATCGATCGCCGCATTGAGCGCCTCCAGCGCCGCGCCGAACACGCACGGCAGCTGGCGCGCCACGATGCGCGTGCCGACCAGCTCCATATCATTGAGCTGCTTCACCACTTCCCAGGAGGGGTTAAGGCGTTCTCCGCCAAACGGCTCAAAGCCGGTAATCAATACTTTTTGCATCCTTACTCCTACAGGAACATCAGGAAATACAGCAGGAACACGTTAACCAACAGCAACAGCACGCCGGTCGGCACCTGCGCCTTGATCACCGCATTCTTGTCCGGCAACTCCAGCAGCGCCGCCGGCACGATGTTGAAGTTCGCCGCCATCGGCGTCATCAGGGTGCCGCAATAGCCGGAGAACATACCGATCGCCGCCATCACCGCCGGGTTGCCGCCATGCTGCAATACCAGGATCGGAATGCCTATGCCGGCGGTAACGATCGGGAAAGCGGCGAAGGCGTTGCCCATCACCATGGTCAGCACCGCCATACCGATAGCGTAGACCGCCACGGCGATAAAGCGGTTATCGACCGCCAGATACTCCTGGGTCAGATGCGAGATCGCAGTGCCGACGCCGGCGACGGTAAACAGCAGCCCCAGCGTGGCGAGGATCTGCGGCAGAATGAATGCCCAGCCGATCGAATCCAGCAGGCGCCGCGCTTCCTGTATTGGCTGCAGGGCCTTCTCATGGGTCATTTTCACGGCGATCGCCAGACCGATCAGGCAGCCGACGGTCATCGAGAACAGGGTGATCAGCGTCGCGTGGTTACCGCTGCCGAATACCGCGCTCTGCAACGCCGGCACGTTGTTGAACAGCAGCACGCCGATCACCGTCACCACCGGGATCGCCAGCGCGGGGATAAACAGCTTGTTGCCCAGGCGCTTAGCGCTGGCCTCGCGTTCCTGCGGCGTCCGCTGGTGATAGCTGCCGAGGCGCACGCCGCCGAAGCCGGCAATCAGGGCCATCACCACCACCACCGCGCCAACGATGATGTGCAGCATGCGTTTTTCGTTGCTGCCCTCGCCCAGTACGTCGCCCAGCAGGCGGTAAGTCCAGTCGCCGACCAGGAATACCAGGCCGTACAGCCCCCAAAACAGCCCGGTGGTGATGCGGCGCGGGTTGGCGCGATCGCGGAAGGACATCACCGCCACAATCAGCAGCACCGCGCCGGCCAGCCAGTAGAGATATTGTTGCTGGAAGTTCATCGCGCCTCCCCCTTCGCCTGCAGCGCCGCCTGATTCAGCTGCGCCAGCTCGGCGCTCAGCTGCTTATCCATCCGATACAGCCGGAACGCGTGGATCAGGAAAGCGAAAATGGCGGTCGGAATGCCCCACAGCGCGATATGCAGCGGCTCGGTCTGAATGCCGCCGGACTCCAGCATAAAGTTATGCATGAAGATGATCGCGCCGAAGGCCACGAAGATATCCTCACCGAAGAACAGCCCGACGTTGTCGGTCGCGGCCGACATGGCGCGCAGGCGGTGGCGCGTACGCTCCGGCAGTTCGCCATAGCGGTTTTCCGTTGCCCCTTCCGCCATCGGCGCCAGCAGCGGCCGCACCATTTGCGGGTGCCCGCCCAGGCTGGTCAGCCCCATCGCCGCGGTGATCTCGCGCACGAACAGGTACACGATCAGCAAACGGCCGGCGGTGGCGCTTTTGATCTTGGCGATCCACGCCTGCGCCCGCTCTTTCAGCCCGTGGCGCTCCAGCAGGCCGATCACCGCCAGCGGCAGCAGCAGGATCAGCGGCAGGTTGCGGGTGTTGAGAAAGCCCTCGCCGAGCTTTTCCAGAATGACGTCCAGCGGCATCAGCGCCGCCAAACCGGTGATGATACCGGCGGCGATCACCACCAGCACCGGGTTGAAACGCAATACAAACCCGACCACGATGGCGGCGATGCCGATCAGTGGCCAGAGATTCACAGCCTGTTCCATAGTCTTCCCTCGATATTTTCTAATAGTTTTTTGCTTGTGATGTTGTGTCTTGCTTTACGGCTTTATTGCTCCGCGCTGACGCGAATACCCTGTTGAACAAAACTGTCCCGCAGCTTGCGCGCATACGCCAGCGCATGCTCGCCGTCCCCGTGCAGGCAGACAGTTTCCGCCTGAACGGCGGCCCAGACGCCATCCACGCTGCGCACCCGGTGATGGCGCACCATCTCCAGCGTTTGCGCCAGCGCCTGTTCGTCATCCTCGATCAATGCCCCCGGCAAACCGCGCGGCACCAGCGTGCCGTCGGCCTGATAACCGCGATCGGCGAACACCTCCTGCCGGGTGGTCAGACCGAGCCGTTGCCCGGCGCGGATCAGCTCGCTGCCGGCCAGCCCCACCAGCCGCAGCGCCGGATCGACCGCCTGCACCGCCCGGGCGATCGCTTCCGCCAGCGCCGGTTCAACCGCCGCCTGGTTATACAGCATGCCATGCGGCTTAACATGTACCATCACTCCCCCCTCAGCGCGGGCGATCGCCGCCAGCGCTCCGAGCTGATACACCACCTGCGCGTACACCGTTTCCGGCGGCAGCTGCATGCGGGTGCGGCCGAAGTTCTCCCGATCGGGAAAACTCGGATGGGCGCCGATCGCCACGCCGTACTGCAATGCCCAGCGCACCGATTGACGCATGGTCTGCGCATCGCCGGCGTGGAAGCCGCAGGCGATGTTGGCCGAGCTCACCAATTGCAACAGCGCCTGATCGTTGGCGCAGCCTTCGCCGAGATCGGCGTTCAAATCAACGATCATGTAACCCCCAGGCAATCTGTCGAAGGAAGAGATCCTGCTCGGCTTTGGCGCGCTGCGCCTCCGTCAGTGAGCAGAGAACGAAGTGGATCGGTTCGCCGAGACGGATCTGCGCCAAGTGGTAGAGATCGGCTTCGATCACGCAGGCGATACGCGGGTAACCGCCGGTGGTTTGCGCATCGGCCATCAGCACGATCGGCTGGCCGTTATGCGGCACCTGCACCACGCCGGGCATCAGGCCATGCGACAGCATCTCGCGGTCGGTGGTGCGCTCCAGCGGCGTACCGCCGTGCAGGCGGTAGCCCATGCGGTTGCTCTGCGGACTGAGCTGCCAGGCGGTGCGCCAAAACGTATCCTGCGCCTCTTCGCTGAATTCGGCGTACTCCGGCCCCGGCAGCGCGCGGATGCGGTTGGTGAACAGCAGCTGTTTCACGCCGCAGCGATGTTGCGGTTGAGCGGCTGATTTGCCCAGCGGCAGCCGATCGCCGTCCTTCAGGTTACGGCCTTCGTGGCCGCCAAAGGCGGCTTTCATGTCGGTGCTGCACGAGCCCAGCATTTCCGGCACGGCGATACCGCCCGAGATCGCCAGGTAGCTGCGCATGCCGCGTTTCGGCGTGCCCAGCGCCAGCCGCTGCCCCTTTTTCACCGGGTAGCGCCAGCCGGTCCACAGCGGCTTGCCGTCCAGCTGCGCGTCGCAGCCGGCGCCGGTCAGGGCAATCCAGCCAGAGCGGGTAAACTCGGCGCTGAATTGGCCGAGCGTGATCTCCAGCCCGGCGGCCTCCGGCGCGTTGCCCACCAGCAGGTTGGCGATCTTCAGCGCCGGTTGATCCAACGCCCCGCCGGTGCTGATGCCCAGGCGGCGGAATCCCTCGCGGCCCAAATCCTGCACCGTGGTATAGATGCCGGCACGCAGAATAATCAGCATACGCCCTCCTTCTGCGGCACGAAGCGCACGCTATCGCCCGGGCGCAGCAGCGTCGGCGGCATTTCATGCGGATTGAACAGCGCCAGCGGCGTGCGGCCAATCAGTTGCCAGCCGCCGGGCGTCACCAGCGGATAGATGCCGGTCTGGCCGCCGCCGATGCCGACGGAGCCGGCCGCCACCGCCAGACGCGGTTCGGCGCGGCGCGGCGTCGCCAATTTTTCCGGCATGCCGCCCAAATAGGAGAAGCCCGGCTGAAAGCCGAGGAAATAGACCACATAGGCCGCCGCCGCGTGGCATTCCACCACCTGCCGCGGCGTCATGCCGGTATGGCGCGCCACGTCATCCAGATCGGGGCCTTGCTCCCCGCCGTAGACCACCGGAATATCCACCTGGCGCGACTCCGGCGTCAGGCGCTCTTTGCTTTCCCAACCCTGCTGCAGCAACGCAAGCATCGCTTCGGCGTCGGCCTGCGGCGTATGCAGCAACAGCGTCAGGTTGTTCATCCCCGGCACCACTTCCCGCACGTCGGGGTGGTGATTCAGCTTTTCCGCCAGCGCCCAGATGCGCTGCTGGCTCGGTAACGTCACCGGCGGCGACAGTTCAAGCACTACCGCTCTTTCACCCAACAGGTAATAACGTGCTTGTTGCACCCTTATTCTCCTTATTATTATCGCGATGAAAAACACACCAGTTATGCGTGACGCGGCCCCGGCTGTCAATAGAACGCAACCATAAGGAAAATAAGGAAATAGCGCGATAAAAGGATTCAGCCGGCGCACAGGCCGGGCTGGATCCGGGGAAGAAAAAAATCAGGCGGGATTCGGGATATCGATAAAGGTCACATCAAAGCCGTGGTGCTGGGCCAGCCAGTCCCCCAACGCTTTCACGCCACCGCGCTCGGTCGCATGGTGACCGGCGGCGAAGAAATGCACGCCCATTTCGCGCGCGCTATGAATGGTCTGTTCAGACACTTCACCGCTGATGAACGCATCGACGCCGAAGCGCGCCGCGCTGTCGATAAAGCCCTGGCCACCGCCGGTGCACCAGGCCACCCGGCGAATGTGCTCAGGCGCGTTATCGCCGCAGTGCAACACCGCGCGCCCCAGCCGGCTTTCGATACGCTGCTGCAGCGCCTCGCCGGTCAGCGGCTGTTCAAATTCGCCGTGTGGCACCAGCGGCTCGACGTCGCCAATCACCCGAATGCCCAGCGCCTGCGCCAGCTGCGCGTTGTTACCCAGCACCGGATGCGCGTCCAGCGGCAGGTGGTAGCCGTACAGGTTAATATCGTGAGTCAACAGCGTTTTCAGACGATTGCGCTTCATGCCGCGCACCGCCGGCGCCTCATTTTTCCAGAAATAGCCGTGGTGCACGATAATCGCGTCGGCCTGATGCGCCACCGCGGCATCCAGCAGCGCCTGACAGGCGGTGACGCCGGTCACGATGCGCTGCACGTGCGGGCGGCCTTCTACCTGCAATCCGTTAGGGGCGTAGTCCTGAAACGCCGCGGCGTTCAGTTCCGTATTGATCAGTTGTTCCAGATCGAGGTTACGCATTCTCTTCTCTCTTCATAGTCAAAATGTCTGCCGGTCGCCCTGCGCCATCAGGATGAATTTCACGCCCAGATCGTTGCCCTGCGCCAGCTGCTGCGCAATGGCGGCGCGCGTGTCTTCGCCCTGCTTCAGGCTGGGCTTGATGTGGCTGATCACCACCGGCAGACCGTTCAGCGAACCTTCACCGCCGCTGTACTGCGTCAGGTTCTTCAACTCCTTCAGCAGCCAGGCCGGCGTCAAATGGCCGTACAGATGTTTATCCTCCATCCCATTGGGGTACGAGGTTTCGATAATCATGCCTTTGAGCTTTTTCTGCTCGACAAGCGGCCCCAGCGTGCGCCAGACGGTATCGAGATCGCGTGATTGCTCCACCTTATCCGGCCCGGTATCGCCGAAGTAGGCGAAGAACTCGCTGCCGTTGGAAATCAGCAGCATCGACGACGGGTAGCGATCGTGGCTAAGCGGGTACATCACGCCGGTCAACCCGGTCAGGCCGAGGGTAAAGCGCTGCTGCGGCCGCACCGTTTGCAACCGGTAGGTGCCCAGCCGCGAACCGTTGCCGGCGTCGGTAAAGTTCGGCCAGGCCTTCCAGTTGAAGTAGTGATTACGCAGGGTCAGCACGGTGTCCGCCTGGGCGTAAACGGTTTTTTTATTGTCCTCGGGCGAGCCGACGATCAGCCCCGCCACGTGGTCCAGATGGCCATGGCTGATAAAGTAACTGCCGATCAACTGCCGGAACACATAGCCCTGCGGCGTGTAAGGCGCGGCCAGCTCTGACGTCACCTGCGGGAAGCTACCCTTCTCCAGCCCTTTGGCGATGCCCGGCAGCAGTGAACCGGCGTCCAGCGCCACATACTGCGGCTGATTATCGCTGCGGATCAGATAAGAGGTCAGGTTGCCGTCGCTAACGCCGCCGTCGACGCCCAGCGCCACCACGTCAAAGCCGGCTATCGCCAGCGCCGAATAGCCGCTCAGGCACAGGGCCAGCACCTTTTTCATCATTGCGTCGCTCCTTGCAGTTGCCTCAAGACTCTCCCCGTTTCGCCGCCTCGAACGCCGCCAACGTCTCCATGCGGGCTTGTTTGTGATCGACGATCGGCAGCGGGTAGTTCAGCGTGCATCGCTGCTTTTCCGCCCAGCGATGGGGATGATGGATGTCATTGTCGGGCACATCCGCCAGTTCCGGCAACCATTTACGGATAAAAGTGCCTTGTGGATCAAAACGTTCACCCTGGGTGGTCGGGTTGAAGATGCGGAAATACGGCGCGGCGTCGGTGCCGGTGGAGGCCGCCCACTGCCAGCCGCCGTTGTTGGCCGCCAGATCCCCGTCCAGCAGTTGCGACATGAAATAGCGCTCCCCGGCGCGCCAGTCGATCAGCAGATCTTTCACCAGAAAACTGGCGCTGATCATGCGCAGCCGGTTGTGCATCCAGCCGGTGGCATTCAGTTGGCGCATGGCGGCATCGACGATCGGATAACCGGTTTCGCCCCGCTGCCAGGCCTGCAGCTTCGCCGCGTCATCGCACCAGCGCACCTTGTCCGTCCAGGCGATAAATGGCCGATAGCGGCACAACGCGGGATAAGCCACCAGCAGATGACGGTAGAACTCGCGCCAAATCAGCTCGTTCAGCCAGGCGAAAGCGCCGCTCTCGCGATCTTCCAGCAGCTGCGGGCATTCGGCGCGCAGGCGGTTGAAGCACTGGCGCGGCGACAGCGCACCGATCGCCAGATAGGGCGACAGGCTGCTGGTGCCGGCGATGGCGGGCAGATCGCGCTGCCGAAGGTAATCCTGCACCTGCTCACGACAAAAGGCGCGCAGCCGCTGCAGCGCGGCCTCCTCGCCGGCGGGATAGTCATCCCCAATTTCCGCCGCGGGATAATCGAACGCCGCCGGCGCCTCAGGCGCAGGCAACGCGCCATCGGCACGGATCTTCGGCGCCGGCAGGCAGCTCACGTCGGACTCGGTCAGGCGCTGAATAAAGGCGTTGCGAAACGGCGTATAAACCTTGTACATCTCGCCGCCGCCGGTGAGCACGCTGCCCGGCGGCAACAGCAGGCTGTCATCAAAACCGTGGCACGTTACCCGGTCGCTCAATCGCTGTTCCAACTGCTCATCGCGGCGCCGTTCATTCAGTTCATACTGGCGGTTGTAAAACAGCGCATCTACCTGCTCTCGCTCGCAATAGTCCGCCAGCCAGTCGATCGACGCGGCAAAGTCCGCACAGGCATGGCAATGCAGCGCAATGCCCTTTTGCGCCAGCGCCTGTTGCACCGCCTGCAGGCTGGCGTGGATCAGCGCCGCCTGCCGCGGCGCCATCTCATGTTGCCGCCACTGCTCCGGTGTGGCGATAAACACCGCCAGCACCCGGGCTTTCGGATCGCTGCAGGCGGCGTGCAGGGCTTTGTTGTCGGTGATACGCAGATCGTTACGCAACCAGACCAGATGCGTGGTCATAAAACTCCTTGTCAATCAATGGCCGTAACGCAAACGCAGCGCCTCCGGGTAAGGTTCGAAATAGCGTTGTTCCGCCAGATAGCGATCGGGGTATTCCGCCATGTAATGCTTGAGCAGCGCGATCGGCGCCAGCAGCGGCTGCATGCCCTGCCGGTAGCGATCGATCAGGTGCGCCAGCTCCTGGCGCTGCGCCGCGCTAAGCTGACAACGGAAGTAGCCCTGCACGTGCATTAACACGTTGGTGTGGTTGCGCCGCGTCGCTTTGTGCGCCAACAGCGCCATCAGGCGGCTGCGGTATTCCACGGCGAAGGCCTCCAGCGAGTCCCAACAGTGAATATCGGCGACGAAGCGCCCCAGCTCGCGGTACGCCGGCTGCGAATGCGCCAGCAGCGACAGCTTGTAGCGGCTGTGAAACGCGATCAGCCCGCCGCGGGTCAGCCCCTGACGCCACAGCATGTTCAACTCATACAGCGCGTACACTCGCTCGATAAAGTTTTCCCGCAGCGCCGCATCCTGCAATCGTCCATCTTCTTCCACCGGCAGCCACGGCATCTGACGCAGCAGCTCGGCGGTAAACAGCCCAACGCCGTTTTTACGCGAGTCCTTGCCGTTCTCGCTGTAGACCCGCACCCGTTCCAGGCCGCAGCTCGGCGACTTGGCGCAGACGATATAGCCGCACAGGTGCTGCAACGCGGCCACGCGCTGCGCGGAGAAACTGCGCATCTCCTCGGTCAGATCCACGCCGGCGTCGTTGCTGTAGCGCATCGCCGGCCACGGCTGCGCCTGTTTCACCAGGCGCAGCGCCGGGCGCGGCGTGGGCAGGCCGATCGCCATTTCCGGGCAAACGGGCTCAAAGCGCACATAGGGCGCCAACTGTTCCACCGCAAAAGCCAGCCGCTTGTGGCCACCGTCGAAACGCACCGCGTCGCCCAGTAAACAGGCGCTGATGCCGATAGGGATCTTGTCGCTCATACCGCTCTCCCATGTTGTTGACCGATGAGGAAAGTGTAGAAGAATGGCTTGCCAAATACGACCTTGCGCTTGATAGGGGTGGCCAGAGGCATAAAAAAACCCCCGCCACAGGGCGAGGGTTTTTTCGTGAATCGGCAGCGACTCAGTAGAAATCGCAGGACGCCAGTTCCGCCTGCTGCAGCCAGACCGGCTTATCGCTGGTTTTTGACCAGACGCGGTGCAGGTAGCTGTAAAAACGCCCGCGATCGCTGCGGAACAGCATCACCGGCAGGGCCAAAATGCCCGCGATAACCACTGCGCTGCGGCGCAGGAGAATCCGATGCAGTGAATAAGCGTGATAGGTCGTAGACATGCGAACCTCCTTAAAAACGCCTGCCGTTGATTTGTCAGGGAAAACGGCGTGGGCGTATCAAATGAACAATCGGTAATTTGGTAACTGAGCAAAATTTTAGCGCACTTGATGAAAGTTTACTACTCATCCGACCACTAAATCGCACAAAAAATCGCTAATCACCGCAGCGATTCGTAATTTTGTTACAGTCAGGTTAATTTTTAACTTATCATGGGTTACATTGTGGTTATTATCCGGTTCCTGCTTCCACGCCTCTGCCCTTGCTTATTCACTCATCAGGCGCAATCTCGCCGCCAACCTGCTGCTTGAAATGCTCAATTTCCGCTGAAATTTCAGCCATTTTTATACTTTTTTTACACCCGCCCGCGCGATTTTTTCATCTTCTTTCTACCCCGCTCCCTACACTGCCTCTATCAAAAACAACACCTCTGGAGGTGTCCCGTGAGTTTCAGCGTTATTGGTGGTGCGCTGTTGGTCCTGCTGCTGTTGGCCTATCTGGTCTACGCCCTGTTTAACGCGGAGGATTTCTGATGGCGGCTTCAGCCTTTTTACTGATCGCCAGTTTCCTGCTGGTGCTTCTGCTGCTGGCCCGGCCGCTGGGCGGTTTTATGGCGCGCCTGATCGAAGGTGAGCCGCTGCCTACGCTGCGCGGGGTGGAAGCCGGCGTCTGGCGCGCCTGCGGCATCCGCGCCACCGAGATGAACTGGTGGCAGTACGCGCTGGCGATCCTGGCGTTTAACCTGCTCGGCCTGGCGCTGCTGTTCGCCCTGCTGATGGCGCAGGGCTCGCTGCCGCTCAACCCGCAAGGCTTCCCGGGCCTCTCCTGGGATCTGGCACTCAACACCGCCGTCAGCTTCGTCACCAACACCAACTGGCAGGCCTACAGCGGTGAAAGCGCTCTCAGCTATTTCAGCCAGATGGCCGGGCTGGCGGTGCAGAACTTCGTCTCCGCCTCCACCGGCATCGCCGTGGCCTTTGCGCTGATCCGCGCCTTTACCCGCCGCGCCGGCAAGACCGTCGGCAACGCCTGGGCCGATCTGTTCCGCATCACGCTGTATGTGCTGCTGCCGATCGCGCTGCTGATCGCCCTGTTCTTCGTCAGCCAGGGCACGCTGCAAAACTTCCTGCCTTACCTGCACGTCACCACGCTTGAAGGCGCGCAGCAAACGCTGCCGATGGGGCCGGTGGCCTCGCAGGAAGCGATCAAAATGCTCGGCACCAACGGCGGCGGCTTCTTCGGCGCCAACTCGGCGCACCCGTTCGAGAACCCAACCGTGCTGACCAACTTCGTGCAGATGCTGGCCATCTTCCTGATCCCCTGCGCGCTGTGCTTCTCCTTCGGCCAGTTGGCCGGTGAAAACCGTCAGGGCCACGCGCTGATCTGGGCGATGGCGCTGATCTTCGTGGTGGCGGTGGTGGTGGTGATGGTCGCCGAGCTGGCGGGCAACCCGCACCTGAGCGCGCTGGGCGCCGACAGCAACATCAATATGGAAGGCAAAGAGTCGCGCTTTGGCATTCTCGCCACCAGCCTGTTCTCGGTGGTGACCACCGCCGCGTCCTGCGGGGCGGTCAACGCCATGCACGACTCCTTCACCGCGCTGGGCGGCATGGTACCGATGTGGCTGATGCAGATCGGTGAAGTGGTGTTCGGCGGCGTAGGCTCCGGCCTGTACGGCATGCTGCTGTTCGTACTGCTGACGGTATTTATCGCCGGCCTGATGATCGGCCGCACCCCGGAATATCTGGGCAAGAAGATCGACGTTTACGACATGAAGATGACCGCGCTGGCGATCCTGGTCACGCCGACGCTGGTGTTGCTGGGCAGCGCGCTGGCCATCGGCACCGACGCGGGCCGCGCCGGCATCCTCAATCCGGGCGCCCACGGCTTCAGCGAAGTGCTGTACGCCCTGTCCTCCGCCGCCAACAACAACGGCAGCGCCTTCGCCGGGTTGAGCGTCAATACGCCGTTCTACAACCTGCTGCTGGCCTTCGCCATGTTCGTCGGCCGCTTCGGGGTGATCCTGCCGGTGCTGGCGATCGCCGGTTCGCTGAGCGCCAAACAACGCCAGCCGGCGGGCAACGGCACCCTGCCGACCTATGGGCCGCTGTTTATCGGTCTGCTGATCGGCACCGTATTGCTGGTGGGTGCACTGACCTTCGTGCCGGCGCTGGCGCTAGGCCCGGTGGCCGAGCATTTGCAGCTTTGGTTGGCAAACTAACCGACGTCACAGAGAGAGAATAAGAGATGACTCGCAAACAACGCGCGCTGTTTGAACCCGCCCTGGTGCGCACCGCGCTGATCGATGCGGTGAAAAAACTGGACCCTCGCGTTCAATGGCGCAACCCGGTGATGTTCGTGGTGTATATCGGCAGCATTCTGACCACCGCCATCTGGCTGGCGATCCTCACCGGCCAAACCGACGGCGCCGCCGCCTTTACCGGCAGCGTCGCCCTGTGGTTATGGTTCACCGTGCTGTTCGCCAACTTCGCTGAGGCGCTGGCCGAAGGCCGCAGCAAAGCCCAGGCGGAAAGCCTGAGGGGCACCAAGAAAACCAGCTGGGCGAAAAAGCTGGCCGGCCCGCGCCGCGACGGCGCCACGGAGAAAGTGGCCGCCGAAAGCCTGCGCAAAGGTGATATCGTACTGGTGGAAGCCGGCGATACCGTCCCGTGCGACGGCGAAGTGCTGGAAGGCGGCGCCTCGGTAGATGAAAGCGCCATCACCGGCGAATCCGCCCCGGTGATCCGCGAATCCGGCGGGGACTTCTCCTCGGTCACCGGCGGCACCCGCGTGCTGTCCGACTGGCTGGTGGTACAGTGCAGCGTCAACCCGGGGGAAACCTTCCTCGATCGCATGATCGCCATGGTGGAAGGCGCCAAGCGCCGCAAAACGCCGAACGAGATCGCGCTGACTATTCTGCTGGTGGCGCTGACCATCGTGTTCGTCCTGGCCACCGCCACCCTGTTCCCGTTCTCGCAATACAGCGTGGAAGCGGCCGGCAGCGGCAGCGTGGTCACCATCACCGTGCTGGTCGCCTTGCTGGTTTGCCTGATCCCCACCACCATCGGTGGCCTGCTGTCCGCCATCGGCGTGGCCGGGATGAGCCGCATGCTCGGCGCCAACGTGATCGCCACCAGCGGCCGCGCGGTGGAAGCCGCCGGCGACGTGGACGTGCTTCTGCTGGATAAAACCGGCACCATCACGCTGGGCAACCGCCAGGCTTCAGAGTTCCTGCCGGCGCCGGGCGTGAAAGAGCAAGAGCTGGCGGACGCCGCGCAGCTGGCTTCGCTGGCGGACGAAACGCCGGAAGGCCGCAGCATCGTGGTGTTGGCCAAACAGCGCTTCAACCTGCGCGAACGCGATCTGCAGGCGCTGAACGCCACCTTCGTGCCCTTCTCCGCCCAAACCCGCATGAGCGGCGTCAACGTGCAGGAGCGCATGATCCGCAAAGGCGCGGTGGATGCCATTCGCCGTCACGTCGAAACCAATCAGGGGCACTTCCCGCGGGCGGTGGACGATCTGGTGGAAAGCGTGGCGCGCACCGGCGGCACGCCGCTGGTGGTGGCGGAAGGCGCCCGAGTGCTGGGCGTGGTGGCGCTGAAGGATATCGTCAAGGGCGGCATCAAGGAACGCTTCAATGAGCTGCGCAAGATGGGCATCAAAACGGTGATGATCACCGGCGATAACCCGCTGACCGCGGCGGCGATCGCCGCCGAAGCCGGGGTGGACGACTTCCTGTCGGAAGCCACGCCGGAAGCCAAGCTGGCGCTGATCCGCCAGTATCAGGCGGAAGGCCGTCTGGTGGCGATGACCGGCGACGGCACCAACGACGCCCCGGCGCTGGCGCAGGCCGATGTGGCGGTGGCGATGAACTCCGGCACCCAGGCCGCCAAAGAGGCGGGCAACATGGTCGATCTGGATTCCAACCCGACCAAGCTGATCGAAGTGGTACACATCGGCAAACAGATGCTGATGACGCGCGGCTCGCTGACCACCTTCAGCATCGCCAACGACGTGGCCAAATACTTCGCCATTATTCCGGCGGCGTTCGCGGCCACCTATCCGCAGCTGAACGCGCTGAACGTGATGCACCTGCACTCCCCTGCCTCCGCCATCATGTCGGCGGTGATCTTCAACGCCCTGGTGATCGTGTTCCTGATCCCGCTGGCGTTGAAAGGGGTGAGTTACAAACCGATGAGCGCCGCGGCCCTGCTGCGCCGCAACCTGTGGCTGTACGGGGTCGGCGGTCTGCTGGTGCCGTTCGTCGGCATCAAACTGATCGACCTGATCCTGGTCGCGCTGCACGTCGCCGGTTAACCATTGAGGGAAATGAACATGACGTATTTACGACCTGCGCTGGTGATGTTGATCCTGCTGACGCTGATCACCGGCATCGCCTATCCGCTGCTGACCACCGGGCTGGCGCAGCTGCTGTTTTCGGGCGCGGCCAACGGTTCGCTGCTGTACCAGGGCGACAAGGCGGTCGGCTCCGCACTGATCGGCCAGAACTTCACGCGCGCCGACTATTTCTGGGGCCGCCCATCGGCCACCGGCGATTCGGCCTATAATTCGCTGGCCTCCGCCGGCAGCAACCTGGCGGCCACCAACCCGGCGCTGGATAAGGCTATCGCCGAGCGCGCAGCGCAGCTGCGCCAGGCCAATCCTGCGATGAGCGGCCCGATCCCGGTCGATCTGCTGACCGCCTCCGGCAGTGGGTTGGATCCGCAGATCTCGATCGCCGCGGCGCGGTATCAGCTGGCGCGGGTCGCGGCGGCGCGTCATTTGCCGCCGGAACAGGTCGCCAAACTGATCGAAGACAACACCGATCGGGCCACGCCCAACTTCATGGGCGAATCGGTGGTGAACGTGCTGAAGCTGAACCTGGCGCTGGATGCGTTGAAGTAACGCGCCGTATTCAGCATAGTGATAGGGTTCGGCATGCCGAACCCCTTTTTGCTTGGTAACACAAGGAATTGTCATGGTCGAAGAAGAACAGCAGCGTCCCGATCCCGACAGCCTGCTGGCGCTGGCCAATGAAAAACCGCGCGGCCGGTTGAAGGTATTCTTCGGCGCCTGCGCCGGCGTCGGCAAGACCTACGCCATGCTGCAGGAGGCCCAGCGCTTGCGCGCTCAGGGGCTGGACGTGTTGGTCGGCGTGGTGGAAACCCACGGCCGCAGCGAGACCGCCGCCCTGCTCGACGGCCTGACGCTGCTGCCGCAAAAACGCATCCAGCATCGCGGCCGGCTGGTGCATGAATTCGATCTCGACGCCGCGCTGGCGCGCCACCCGGCGCTGGTGTTGATGGATGAACTGGCGCACAGCAACGCTCACGGTTCGCGCCACCCCAAACGCTGGCAGGATGTGGAAGAGCTGCTGGATGCCGGCATCGACGTGCTGACAACCGTCAACGTACAGCATCTGGAAAGCCTTAACGACGTGGTGGGCGGCGTGACCGGCGTACGGGTGCGCGAAACGGTGCCCGACCACGTGTTTGACGAGGCCAGCGAAGTGGTACTGGTCGATCTGCCGCCGGACGATCTGCGCCGGAGGCTGCACGAAGGCAAAGTGTATATTCCCGGCCAGGCCGAGCGCGCTATCGAGCACTTCTTCCGCAAAGGCAACCTGCTCGCCCTGCGCGAGCTGGCGCTGCGCCGCACCGCCGATCGGGTCGATGACCAGATGCGCGAGTTTCGCGACACCCAGGGGCGCGAGAAAGTGTGGCACACCCGCGACAGCATTCTGCTGTGCGTTGGCCACAACAGCGGCAGTGAAAAGCTGGTGCGCATCGCCGCCCGGCTGGCGGCGCGGCTTGGCTGCCACTGGCATGCGGTCTATGTGGAAACCCCCAAGCTGCACCGGCTGCCGGAAAACCAGCGCCGCGCCATTCTGCGCGCGCTGCGGCTGGCGCAGGAACTGGGTGCCGAAACCGCTACCCTGGCCGATCCGTCCGAAGAGCGTGCGGTGCTGCGCTACGCCCGCGAGCATAACCTCGGCAAAATCATCATCGGCCGCCGCAGCGAGCAGCGCTGGAAGCTGCGCGGCAGCTTCGCCGATCGCCTCGGCCGGCTGGGCCCGGATCTCGATCTGGTGATCGTCGCGCTGGAGAGCGACGCCGCACCGCCGCCGCCAGGCAAGGAGCACGACGGCCGCAGCTTCAATGAGAAATGGCGCATGCAGCTGCGCGGCTGCGCGGTGGCGGTGGCGCTGTGCGCGCTGATCACCCTGCTCTCGCAGTGGCTGCTGCCGGGCTTCGATCAGGCCAACCTGGTGATGGTCTACCTGCTCGGCGTGGCGATCGTCGCACTGTTCTTCGGCCGCTGGCCATCGGTGCTGGCAGCGGTGATCAACGTCGCCAGTTTCGATCTGTTCTTCGTTCAGCCCGAATGGTCGTTCGCCGTCAGCGATATGCAGTATCTGCTGACCTTCGGCGTGATGCTCGCCGTCGGCATCATCATCGGCAACCTGACCGCCGGGGTGCGTTATCAGGCCCGGGTGGCGCGCTATCGCGAGCAGCGGGCGCGCCATCTGTACGAAATGTCGCGCGGGCTGAGCCGCGCGCTGACCGTGGCCGACATCGCCAACACCAGCCGTCATTTCCTCTCCAGCAGCTTCCAGGCGAAAACCGTGCTGCTGCTGCCGCAGGAAGGCGGCCGGCTGCAGCAAATGGTCGGCGAGGAAGGCGGGCTGCTGTCGGTAGACGAAGCCATCGCGCGCTGGAGTTTCGATAAAGGCTTGCCGGCCGGCGCCGGCACCGACACCCTGCCCGGCGTGCCTTACCAACTTCTACCGCTCAATACCCCCAAGCAGACCTTCGGCCTGTTGGCGATCGAGCCCAATAACCTGCGCCAGCTGATGGTGCCGGAACAGCAGCGGTTGCTGCAAACCTTCGCAGTGCTGATCGCCAGCGCGCTGGAACGACTGCACCTGGCGCGCAGCGCCGAAGAAGCCAAGCTGGACGCCGAACGCGAACAGCTGCGCAACTCGCTGCTGGCGGCGCTGTCGCACGATCTGCGCACGCCGCTGACGGTACTGTTCGGCCAGGCGGAAATCCTCACGCTGGACCTGGCGGCCGAAGGCTCCAATCACGCCACCCAGGCCAGCCAGATCCGCCAGCAGGTGCTGAGCACCACCCGGCTGGTGAACAACCTGCTGGATATGGCGCGCATCCAGTCCGGCGGTTTCAGCCTGCGCAAAGAGTGGCAGTCGCTGGAAGAGATCGTCGGCGCTTCGCTGCACATGCTGGAGCCGCTGCTCAGCCAGCATCCGATCGAGGTCGAGCTGCCGCCGGAACAGATCCTGGTCAACTGCGACGGTAGCCTGCTGGAACGGGTGTTCACCAACCTGTTGGAAAACGCCAATAAATACGCCGGCGCCGAGGCCACCATCGGCATTCGCGCCCGCACGCTGCCCGAGTGGCTGGAAGTCGAGGTCTGGGATAACGGCCCCGGCATCCCCGCCGATCAGCTGCAGCTAATTTTCGACAAGTTTTCACGCGGCAATAAAGAGTCGGCGATCCCCGGCGTCGGCTTGGGGTTAGCGATTTGTCGTGCCATTATTGAAGTGCATGACGGCCGCATCTGGGCGGAAAACGGCGCCAACGGCGGCGCCAGCTTCCGCTTCGTGCTGCCGCTGGAAAAACCGCCCGAGATCGACGGCGACGCCTTCGATCTGTAATCAACGCAGGGGAAACGTGAGCATAACGCCAACCAACATTCTGATTGTTGAAGATGAAAAAGAGATCCGCCGCTTCGTGCGCACCGCGCTGGAGAGCGAAGGTCTGCGGGTATTTGAAAGTGAAACGCTGCAGCGCGGGTTGATTGAAGCCGGCACGCGCAAACCGGATCTGATCATCCTGGATTTGGGCTTGCCGGACGGTGACGGGCTGAGCTACATCCGCGATCTGCGGCAGTGGAGCGCCATTCCGGTGATCGTGCTCTCGGCGCGCAACGCCGAAGAGGACAAGATCGCCGCGCTGGATGCCGGCGCCGACGACTACCTCAGCAAACCGTTCGGCATCGGCGAGCTGCTGGCGCGGGTGCGGGTCGCACTGCGCCGCCACTCAGCTAACCAACAGGAAAGCCCGCTGGTGAGCTTTTCGGCGATTACCGTCGATCTGGTGAATCGCCGGGTGCTGCGCAACGACGAAGATCTGCATCTGACGCCGATCGAGTTTCGCCTGCTGGCGGAGCTGCTGGCCAACGCCGGCAAGGTGATCACCCAACGCCAGCTGTTGAGCCACGTCTGGGGGCCGAACTACGTGGAGCACAGCCACTATCTGCGCATCTACATGGGCCATTTGCGGCAGAAGCTCGAAGCCGATCCGGCCCGGCCCAAACACCTGCTGACCGAAACCGGCGTCGGCTATCGCTTCATGCCTTAACCCCGGTGGGCGCGGTTTGCCGCGCCTTTACGCCGCCGGGCCCTTCTTCAATCCGACCATAAATTCCTTAAACGCCTCGCGCAGCGGAGCGAACACCGGGTGTTTGCGGTTTTCGATCATCACTTCGGAGAACAGCTTCAATCCTACGGCGAAGGCCGCGCTCTGCTCGGGGCCGAAGTTCAGATCGTCACGCGCCCGAATGCGCTCGACGATCTCGAGAATATCGTCGTGGTTGGTCACCTCAAAACTCAGCGGTGCTTTCTCGACGGGGTTGCCCTGGCGATCGCTCAGGGCTTCAACGGTAATGTTAAAACGGTGGCCGGGCATCAGTTCTTCTCCTGCTGCGTGGGTTGAATATGCATTTCGCTTTCGATCGCCGCCACGGCGGTCAGCAACGCGGCGTTGATGCGCTCCACCTGCTGCGGCGTGAGATCGGCGCGCATCACGTTGCCGCGCAGCAGGCTGCGCAGACGGTTCATGGCGTCGTAGATGCCTTCCGCCAGGTTGCCGTGCCGATGATGCTCGCGGCCGGCGCCCGCCAGGCGCGCCAGAATGACGTCAACCACCTGTTGATGCTTTTGCAGCTCGCCCTCGCCCGCCACGGTGATACGGTAGCTTTTGCGGCCGTTGCCGGTGGTGAGCGGCTCAAGGAAATCCTGTTCTTCCAGCAGCGTCAGCGTGGGGTAAATCACCCCCGGGCTCGGCACGTACAGGCCGGATGACGCTTCCTCGATCGCCTTGATCAATTCGTACCCGTGGCTGGGCTTGCGCGCCACCAACGCCAGCAACACCAGGCGCAGATCGCCGTGTTCGAACAGACGATGACGCCCGCCCCGGCCACCACGCCCACCTCGGCCGTGTTCTTCGCCTTCGCCGCCGAAGTGATGGCGCCCGCCGCGATGACGGCGGCCCTCTTCGCACTCATGATGGTGGTGGTGATGCCGGTGTAAACCTAATCGATGAAACATAAGGTGATACCTCGCTTAACAGTGAACATCAATACGAGGTTGTTTAGATATATCTAAACAGCGTCGATAGCGCTAATCTAGATCGATATATCTAAATGTGCAAGCACGTACCGTGAAAAAGATATATCTAAATTACAGGCATAAAAAAAGCGCTGTAAAAACAGCGCTTTTTATCCATCATGAAAAGCGATTACTTGGCGGAAGCCAGCACTTCGCTGACGATCTCGACCGCTTCGTGCTCAATCTTCTCGCGGTGTTCCGCCCCGAGGAAGCTCTCGCAGTAGATCTTGTAAGCCTCTTCAGTACCGGAAGGACGGGCCGCGAACCAGCCATTGTCAGTCATCACTTTCAAGCCGCCGATCGACGCGCCGTTGCCCGGCGCCGCGGTCAGACGTGCGGTGATCGGATCCCCGCCCAGCGTACTGGCCTTGACCATCTCCGGCGACAGTTTGGACAGCGCCGCTTTCTGCGCATGGGTTGCCGGCGCCTGGATGCGGTTGTAGCTCGGCGCGCCGAAGCGCTTGGCCAGATCGTCATAATGATGCTGCGGGTTCTCACCGGTTACCGCGGTGATTTCAGCCGCCAGCAGGCACATGATGATACCGTCTTTGTCGGTCGACCACGGCTGGCCGTTGAAGCGCAGGAACGAGGCCCCGGCGCTTTCTTCGCCGCCGAAGCCCAGGCTGCCGTCGAACAGGCCGTCCACGAACCACTTGAAGCCGACCGGCACTTCCACCAGCTTGCGCCCCAGGTCAGCCACCACGCGGTCGATCATCGCGCTGGATACCAGCGTTTTACCTACCGCCACATCGGCGCCCCACTGCGGGCGATGTTGGAACAGGTAGTTGATGGCTACCGCCAGATAGTGGTTCGGGTTCATCAGGCCCTTCGGCGTGACGATGCCGTGACGGTCGTAATCCGGATCGTTGGCGAACGCCAGATCGAATTTGTCGCGCAGCGCCAGCAGGCCGGCCATCGCCGACTCGGACGAGCAGTCCATGCGGATGATGCCGTCATGGTCCAGGTGCATAAAGCGGAAGGTCTGATCGATGGAGTCGTTCACCAGCGTCAGATCCAGCTTGTAGTGTTCCGCCACCCGCTGCCAATAGGCGATGCCGGAGCCGCCGAGCGGATCCACGCCCAGCTTCAGGCCGGCGCGTTGAATGGCCGGCATGTCGACCACGTCAACCAGGCCTTCGACATAAGGCTGCACCAGATCTTTGGCATGCAGGTGGCCGCTGTTCCAGGCCTTATCCAGCGACTGACGCTGAACGCCTTTCAACTGCTGCGCCAGCAGTTCGTTGGCGCGCTTCTCGATCACCGACGTCAGGTTGGTGTCAGCCGGGCCGCCGTTCGGCGGATTGTATTTGATACCGCCATCTTCCGGCGGGTTATGGGACGGCGTAATGACGATGCCGTCGGCCTGCGCGCCGCCGCGGCGGTTGTGGCACAGAATGGCGTGCGATACCGCCGGCGTTGGCGTGAAGCCGTTGTTTTCCTGCACGATCACATCGACGCCGTTGGCGGTCAGCACTTCCAGCACGGAAATGAAGGCCGGCTCGGACAGTGCATGGGTGTCTTTGCCCACGTAGCACGGGCCGGTAGTGCCTTGCTGATGACGAACTTCGGCGATCGCCTGAGCGATGGCGAGGATGTGCGCTTCGTTGAAGCTGTGGCGCTGCGCGCTGCCGCGGTGGCCGGAGGTACCAAACTTCACCGCATGTGCGGCATTGCCGGCTTCCGGTTGCAGCACATAGTACTGCGACGTCAGCTGGGCTACGTTGATCAGATCGCTTTGGCGGGCGGGCTGCCCGGCACGTGGATTATTCGCCATCGACATATCTCCCTCATCCCTGTCGGTGACCGGGCAAATACGTCGCGCACGGCCATCATGACGGGCTGTTCGCTAAATTAGACGGTACCGCAAACTTTCTCGATCAGTTCCGCCGGGAACTGCATCGCCTGCATGATGTGTTCGATCATGCTGCGCTTGCGGCCGGTATTGGTATTGGTGATCACCCAGTAAGGGGTGCCCGGTACATGCTTCGGCTTGGTGTGCGTGCCGTTGGCCAGCAGAGTCTGCTGATCGCCGGCGAAATAGGTGCGGGTACGGCCGGTCAACGCCTCGGTAGCGGCGGCGAAACCGGCGGCATCGAGGGTGTACAGCGTGGACAGCACCAGCATGAAACGGTTGACCGCTTTGTTCTGCTCGGCGTATTCATCCGACAGCAGCAGTTCACGCACGGCGCGTACGCGATCGCGCGGACGCTGAGCCGGCACCACTTTTTCCAGCTCGACGGACTGTGACGCACTGGCGGCAGGCAACGCGCGCACCGGTTGCCCGGCGGTGAATTTCAACATGCGGCGTAAAATATCGGACGCGCTTTCACCGATGTGTTGCGTGTGGCTGGCAATATAACGGTAAAGCTCTTCGTCGACTTCAATAGTTTTCATCTTTATCCAATACTGTTTTTTCTACTTAGAACCTGAAGCCAGATCCTGCATTCAAGCCATGGGATTATAAGGTTAAAAGCGCTGGGGCGAACACAACAATGTGCCTCCGGACGGCAAATGCAGACTAATACCTATAGCCGGCACTGCCAAGCCCGCGCCGCGAAAATTCCGCATGATTCATCGTGCGATTCAATCATGATACCCTAATCTGAATCTCTCTCAGTATGAACTTCGCCATGAAATTACATTATCAACTGCTGGCCGCCGAGTCAGACGCGCTGCCGGTGCTGCTGATCCACGGGCTGTTCGGCAATCTGGACAACCTGGGCGTGCTGGCGCGCGATCTGCATAAACAGCACAGTGTGATCAAGGTCGATCTGCGCAACCACGGCCTCTCCCCGCGCGCCGACGACATGAACTACCCCGCCATGGCGCAGGATCTGCTGGCGCTGCTCGACGAACTGCAGCTGGAAAAAGCGATCGTCATCGGCCACTCGATGGGTGGCAAAGCGGCGATGGCGCTGACCGCCATCGCGCCCGAGCGCATCGCCAGGCTGATCGTCATCGACGTCGCGCCCGTGGATTACCAAACCCGCCGCCACGACGAGATCTTCGCCGCGCTGAAGGCCGTCAGCGCCGCCGGCATTACCCAGCGCCAGGCGGCTGCCCAGCTAATGCGCGACTACCTGCAGGAAGAAGGCGTCATCCAGTTCCTGCTGAAGTCCTTCCATAACGGTGAATGGCGCTTCAACCTGCCGGTACTGATCGAACGCTACGCAGACATTACCGGCTGGCAGGAAGTCCCGGCCTGGCCGCATCCGACTCTGTTCATTCGCGGCGGCCTGTCGCCGTACGTGCAGGACAGCTACCGTGCGGATATCGCCCGCCAGTTCCCGCAGGCCCGCGCACACGTCGTCGCCGGCACCGGCCATTGGGTGCACGCCGAAAAACCGGAAGCGGTGCTGCGCGCCATCCACCGTTTCCTCGGCGAAGCCTGAAAAACGCACTCACCTGGCGAAAAAACGCGCTAAAGATAACGGCTTAGCGCGTTTAGCCCGCAGTTAGGCATTGTCGCCGCTCCATCTGCTGGGGTAATATGGCGCGCTATAATTTTGCCGCCGCGCCAGCGCGTTCGCGAACGCCGGTTCGGAGGTGAATTTGGGTTAGGGTTTATTGGCCCGAAGTGTGTTAACCGATGCCTCCGGAAGCGTGCGAGCGCTTTTTGATGCAAACTCCCTTGCAGTACCGCTACCTATGGCAAAAGAACAAACGGATCGCACGACGCTGGATCTGTTCGCAGATGAACGCCGTCCGGGGCGCCCGAAAACCAACCCGCTTTCCCGCGATGAACAGCTTAGAATCAATAAGCGCAATCAGTTACGGCGCGATAAAGTGCGTGGATTGCGACGCGTAGAGCTGAAAATCAACGCGGACGCGGTGGATGCCCTGAACAAACTGGCGGAACAGCGCAACATCAGCCGCAGCGAACTCATCGAGCAGATGCTGTTGGCACAACTGGCGGAAGAACAGCCGGAACATTGATCTCTTCGGCCGCACGCGCGGCGCGGCGTTAAGGACAACGCCGGATCGACCCCGCTTTTCTTCATTCTCCGGCATCGCATAAATGCGATAAAACCCCGGCGCCACTTTCTGGCATGATACGCATTTACCGGTAAGAGACTGCGCCTGTCGGCGCCCGCCCCGGAGGCGAAAGGCTCTTGCCATGGCATCATTTTAATCGGCGTCAGCGGCGGCAGTGCTGGCATCGAGTAATGCAATTACTTGAATTTAAAGGTTATACGCGATATGGCTACTGTAGGCATTTTCTTTGGCAGCGACACTGGCAATACCGAAAACATTGCCAAAATGATCCAGAAAATTCTCCAGAAACAGTTTGGCGACGACGTCTCTGAAGTGCATGACATCGCTAAAAGCAGCAAAGAAGACCTGGAAGGGTTCGATATCCTGCTGCTGGGTATCCCGACCTGGTACTACGGTGAAGCGCAGTGTGACTGGGATGATTTCTTCCCGACGCTGGAAGAAGTCGACTTCAACGGCAAACTGGTGGCGCTGTTCGGCTGCGGCGACCAGGAAGACTACGCGGAATACTTCTGTGACGCGATGGGCACCATCCGCGACATCATCGAACCGCGCGGCGCGGCCATCGTGGGCCACTGGCCGACCAAAGGCTACCACTTCGAGGCCTCCAAAGGTCTGGCGGACGACGATCACTTCATCGGTCTGGCGATCGACGAAGACCGTCAGCCGGAGCTGACCAACGAGCGCGTGGACGCTTGGGTCAAACAGATTGTCGAAGAGCTGAGCCTGGCCGATATCGTCGGCTAAACCCCGGCACTGGCGAAAGGTTGAACAAAGGCCCTGTAAAGTGCATAGTGTGCCGACAGGGCCGTCATCGGCAACAGGGATTGCTGCGATAGAAGCTACAGATTTGTAACTTCCCACCCCGTCACGGTAGACTGAGATATCGGTTTATCCCATCCATCAAGGCGTTGCATGCAAAACATGCAATAGTGCAATTATATCTTTGTTAACAACCGGCGGTTTCCATTTAGTACAACCGGTTCTATAATGAGACGCATTAACTCTTTGTGCCGACCGATGCCACAGGCGAGTACGCCTCAACTTGATTAGCATAGTAACAGGACTGAATTCGCATGACCGACAACAACATCGCATTGAAGAAGGCCGGCTTAAAAGTCACGCTTCCGCGACTCAAAATCCTGGAAGTACTGCAAAATCCGGAATGCCATCACGTCAGTGCGGAAGATTTGTACAAAAAACTGATTGATATGGGCGAAGAGATCGGGCTGGCAACGGTTTATCGCGTACTGAACCAGTTTGACGATGCGGGCATTGTGACACGTCACAATTTCGAAGGCGGCAAGTCCGTGTTCGAGCTGACCCAACAGCATCACCACGATCACCTGATTTGCCTGGACTGCGGCAAAGTGATCGAATTCAGCGACGAATCCATCGAAGTGCGCCAGCGTGATATCGCCAAGCAGCACGGTATCAAGCTCACCAACCACAGCCTGTACCTGTACGGCCACTGTGAAACCGGTGACTGCCGCGAAGACGAAACGCTGCACGACAAGAAGTAAGCCCTGACCGGCTATGAAAAACCGCCTCACACCGAGGCGGTTTTTTTATGCCCGCCGTACAGCAGACAAAAAAATCCCCGGACAAGCCGGGGGAAAATCATGTCATGAAATATCACAATTGCAGCGGCACAGCGACTCCACGTACTACTCTCACTACAACGTCCGCCCTACGCCGACACGCGTGGGCGAACGCATTCCCCCTTCGTTATACGGCCGCCGCCAGGGCTGCGGGCCGTTGCACCGGGCTTAGACCTTCTCGGCGCGGCTGTAGCGTTTGCCGTCCGGGCTGACCGAACGCACCTGCACTTCACCGGAGATCGCCGGCTTGGCCTTGGCATCATAGCGCTGCCACTGCTTGCCACCGTCGGTGGAGTACTCGATGCCCAACCCCGGCAGCGCGATATTCGCCTCCAGCTTGCCGCCCGCTACGCGTGCGCCCGGTACCGGCAGACGGTAAGCGACGCCGCCCTTGTCCAGCTTGGCCAGTTCACGCTGGCCCAGGATATTGGCAAAGCGCAGCCAGTCTTTCTCCAGCGTCTTGGTATCGACAAAGTGGGTTTCCCCGCCTTTGTATTCGCGGCCGGCGCGATAGTCCTGCTCCCAACCGGCGCGGTGCCAGGCACGTTCTGCCACCGAGAGCGCGCGTGGGAAGATCATGTATTCCATCTGCGGGTCGGTGCGCTGGGTTTCGCTCCACAGCTGAGCGGACAGCCCGTAGGCGCCCGGCCACGGCTTGTCGCTCTTGGCGTTGAAGTGGTTGCCGTCTCGGTCAACCGAGGTTTCCGCGTTCTGCGGCATGTTGTCCGGCGCGAAGCTGAACACCTTGCGTTCGTCGCTGAAGCGGGTACCCCAGTAGTAACCGCGCTCGTCCGGGTTCACCTCGTAAGGGAAGTCCATATAGACGTAGTCCGGGTTGGAGACCACCACTTCATACCCTTTGTTGGCCCAGTCGTTGACGCTATCGAAACCGCCCCAGTACAACGTGTCCCAGAAGTTGACGCCCACGCGCGAGGTGGCGAACGCCTTCGCGCTCTCGGCGTCTTTCAGGCCGTCTTGCCAGGCCTGCATTCTGTCGATGCCGTGCGCTTTCACCAACTTGCTGACCTCTTGGCCAAAGTAGCTCGGCAGGTGCTCCATGTCGGCCACCTTGCCCTCTTTGATCATCGTCTGGCAAACCTGCGACTTGGCCCACGGCTTATCTTCGTTGCTCTGATCGATGATGCCTTTGCCCGGCTCCGGTTTCGCCTTGTCGGTATAGCCGGCGCCCAGGCGAATGTTTTTCGCTTCGTCGCCGCCGAAGTGCCAGGTCTTGATCGGCTGGCCGGCCTCTTTATGCATCTGGGCGATCTCGCCGATCACCTTGTCGACAAAGCGCTGGGAAGAGTCCAGGCACGGGTTCAGGTAGCTCTGGCGGTTAAAGAACTGCACGGAGGTGGTGTTGGAGGTATCGGTCGGATCCACCAGGCGGAATTCGTTGGCCTCCTGCTCTTTGCCGGCGGCATGCAGTTTCTTGTAGCGCGCTTCCATCGAGACCACCGCGGCGCGGGCGTGTGCCGGCATGTCGATCTCCGGGATCACCTCAATCTGGCGCGCCTGAGCGTATTTGATGATGTCGATATAGTCCTGACGGCTGAAGAAGCCGCTGTAGACGTCCGGCCCCTGGCCGTACTGCGGCAGCAGGCAGGTGGTTTCGCTCAGATCGTGGCAGCGCTGGCCGCCGACTTCCGTCAGCTCCGGCAAACCGGGGATCTCGATGCGCCAGCCTTCGTCATCGCTCAGGTGGAAGTGGAATTTGTTGAGCTTGTAGGCCGCCATCTGATCCAGCAGGCGCAGCACCGCGTCCTTCTTATGGAAGTTGCGCGCCACGTCGAGGAAAATGCCGCGATACTGGAAGCGCGGCGCGTCGCTGGCGTCCAGCGTGGCGATCTTGCCGCTGCCGTCGCTCGGCACTAACGACAGGATCGACTGCAGCCCGTAGAACACCCCGGCCTGATCGAAGCCGATCACCCGCGCCTCTTTCTTGCCAATGTTCAGCTCATAGGCACCCGGCACCGCCATCGCGCCTTTAAATTTGCCCGGCTGGATGTCGGTTTTGATCGGGTAACCGTTGGCCTGAACCGGCACGCCCAGCAGCGCGAAGCGCTGGTTGACGACGTCCGCCGCCGGCTTAACCAGCGTGCTCAGATCCGGCGATACCCCTTTGCGCAGATCGACGTCCTGCGCGTGAACCTTCACCTGCATCGGCGTCGGCACGATCTGGCCGCGCAGCGCGCCGGCAGGCAGCGTCTGCAGATCGGCGTTGCTGACAAAACGCGAGGTCGGCGTCATCAGAATGTTTTTGTCGTCCTTGGTGCGCTTCCACTGATCGCCGGTGAACGGCGCCACAAACTGATCCAGGTTTTCGGTGTCGGTATTCGCCAGCATTTTCGGCTTAGCGTCGCCGGAGGTGGCATACCAGCGCGGCAGGAAGTCGTTTCTGAACAGCTGCCAATATTCGGCGACCACCGGGATTTCCACCGCCTTACCGGCCGGGAAGCCGCTGAATTTGGCAGTCGGCTCCAGCTTGTACAGATCGCCGGTGAGGTGAGCGATCTTGAACTGGTCGTTGTCTACCCGCAGGGTCTGGCGCGGGCTGTGGAAATAGATGACCCAGTCTTTGCCGTCGATCGCCTGGCCGTCGTTGCTGAGGGTGAACAACACCCGGTTGCAAGAGGCCCAGTCAGCGCCCAGCGCCGCGCAATCCACGCCGTTTTCGCCGGCGCGGTTATCCAGCATTTTCACGTTCAGCTTCAGCTGGCTAAGCTGATCCACCAGCTGTTGATCGGCCATGGCGCTCCCCATGCCGCCCAGGAATCCCATCGTTGCCGTCAACGCGGCCAGTGCGCTCAGTTTGAATGCGTTCATCTTCTTATCCTTCTTAATTATTGTTATCGCGAATTTCTTGCCACAGCTTGCCGCACTTGGCGTCGTAAGCCTGACCGTTACCGCTGTGCACCGCCATAATGCAGTTCTGATAATCCATCACCCGCACCGTTTCCTGCGCGGCGAACTGCTGGTGCTGCTTCTCTTGTTTCAGCACGTTCAGCACCGCCTTACAGGGCTGCAGACGCTCCGGCGAGCCTTCGGCAGTGTTGATGCAGGCGCTGTAAGCCTGCTTCAACTTGGCGTCTTCCGGCGGCGCGGTGGGTTGCGCGCAGGCGCTCAGGGCCGCAGCGGCCGCCAACATCAGCATGATTTTTTTCATCGTTGAATTCCCTTAACTGCCCCGGCGGCGAGGCCGGGGAACGCATCAGAAGATGGTGAATGGCGCGATGACCATGAACTTGACGTCTTTCTCGTCCTGGAAGATGTTGCCGTAACCGCCGCCCCAGCTCGGGATGTTGGTGTGGTTGTCATACTGGGTGTAGTGCAGTTTGATCAGGGTGCCCTTGGCGCGCCCTTCCTGGATGGTATACATCGCGTCCAGGCTCCAGGCGCTCTCTTTCAGGCGCTGGCTCTGATCGTAGATCGGGTTGGTGCTCGGCTTGGCGTCCCAGGCGTAAACGTAGGAGCCGCCGACCGCCATGCCCGGCAGGTTCCAGTTGCTGAGGTCATACATCACGCCGGCGTACACCGCTTTCTCGCCGTTGGCGTTAAAGTCGGAGCGGTTATCCCACCACACGTCCAAACGACCGTTGGACGAAGCGTAGGTCGGGGTCATGCGCTGCAGGAAGAAGCCCTGGTTGCCTTCCGCCTTGACCATGGTGCCTTCCAGACGCCAGTTGAACTGCCCGGTGGTGTAACCGAAGGTCAGCGCCTGCAGCCAGGCCAGACCGTCGTAGATGCTGTTCGGATCGTTCTTGTCGCTGATGCGGTCTTCCGCACCGTAGAACTGGTAACTGGTGGTCAGCGGGTTGCCCAGCAGATCGAATTTGTAAGACGCCTTGGTGAAGTATTGATTCACATACCCCTGTGCCTGGCCGAAGGCAGCTTCCAGCACCAAATCGTTTTTGAAATCGTACTTGGCGCCCAGCGAGTGCAGGTAGGAGACGCGGGTTTTCTTATCGTTCTGGCGGAAGTCATCCACCTCGATATGCCACGGCGCCTTGTATTTGTCGGCCCACATGTAGGAGAAGCTCAACGCGCCGGCATCGCCGTAATCGAACTTGGCGCCGGCTTCAGCCCCCTGATAGGTGCCCGGCATAAAGCTCCAGTGCGGCGCCAGCAGGGTTTGGCCGCTCGGCTGAATGTAACCGGCACGCGCCCAGACCGGGCCGTATTTGAATTTAGCGGCAGCTTTGTACAGGCTGACGCCACCTTTGTCACCGGAATAGTCTTCGTCGTAGGTACGGTTTTTAGAGGAGAACGCGATCTCGTTCGGGTGGCCGCTGGCGCTGGATTCCGCCAGCTCGATGGCGGTAAAGGCGCCGACGTCCAGACCGAACATGTCCCAGGCGTAGCCCGACGCGAAATCCAGGCTCAGGTTGGCGGTGGAGTGCGACAGGTTGGTGGTGTATTGGTTGTAATCCTTGCTGTCCGGATTGAGATCTTTACGGTCGCGCTCACGTTGCCAGTAATAAATGCCGCCGGTCAGCGTGGAATCATCGATAAACCCTGCGGCTTTCGCCTCAGGCGCCATGGCAAACCCTGTTCCCAACAGCGCGCCCGCGACTGCGAGCGCCAGCGTTTTACGCTGAGCACCGTGCGTACCCATAGTGAAATTCCTCTTTGACTTAACTTAAAAGTTGCAGCCGCCTGTGTTCACCACTGCCCTGCACGACTGCCAATAAAAAACCCGAACGGGTAAAAAATATTGCCGACGAGATGTTATTCCCACAGCACTAATTGCTACAGACAGACTATTTTTCGCGACGCGAATTATCAAATGAAAAATGCGGAAGATTTGTCAAAGTATGACAAGGAGCACATATCAGTGATATTTTGTTACGCCGGCGATCATGGAAGGTGTCGAATAAAAAATTCAATTAAATCAGAATAAATTGAGATACAAGGTCAACCAGAGACGATTAATGGTTTCAGCCTGACTAAATTCGTCAGGCAGACGATAAAAATTGAGAGCGCTCTCTAAATGAAATTAATTCGCATCACGAATATATAAGTGAAAATTAAGATTAGTAAGGCCAATATCAGAAAACTTATGGCCTCACGCGCTGCGATTAATTAAACGCAGCCCAGATAAATGTGAGAGGAATAGATTATTCGCTAAATCGCAGGTATAAAAAAGCGCGGCCTAAGCCGCGCTGATTCATTAATTTTCGAGGCGAATAAGATTAGCCTTCGATTTTCGCCCAGGTGTCACGCAGGCCGACGGTGCGGTTAAACACCAGATGCTCGGCCGACGAGTAACGGTTGTCGGCGCAGAAGTAGCCTTCACGCTCGAACTGGTAGGCTTTCTCCGGCTGTGCGGCCGCCAGGCTCGGCTCAACGAAGCCGTGCTTGATCACCAGCGATTCCGGGTTGATGGTGGAGAGGAAGTCCTCCGCCGCGCCCGGGTTAGGCACGCTGAACAGGCGATCGTACAGGCGAATTTCCGCCGGCAGTGCGTGCGCCGCAGACACCCAGTGGATCACGCCCTTCACCTTGCGGCCGTCGGCAGGATCTTTGCTCAGCGTTTCCGCATCGTAGCTGCAGAAGATGGTGGTGATCTCGCCCGCTTCGTCCTTCTCGACGCGCTCGGCCTTGATCACGTACGCATTGCGCAGACGCACTTCTTTGCCTAGCACCAGACGCTTGTACTGCTTGTTGGCTTCCTCGCGGAAGTCGGCGCGATCGATATAGATTTCGCGGCTGAACGGCACATCGCGGCTGCCCATTTCCGGTTTGTTCGGGTGGTTAGGCATGGTGACCATTTCCACCGCATCGCCCATGTTCTCGATGACGATTTTCACCGGATCCAGCACCGCCATGGCGCGCGGGGCGTTCTCGTTCAGATCGTCACGGATGCAGGATTCCAGCGCCACCATCTCGACGTTGTTGTCTTGCTTGGTCACGCCGATGCGCAGGCAAAACTCGCGGATAGAGGCGGCGGTATAACCGCGACGGCGCAGACCGGAAACGGTCGGCATACGCGGATCGTCCCAGCCCTCAACGATCTTCTCGGCCACCAACTGGTGCAGCTTGCGCTTCGACATGATGGCGTATTCGAGGTTGAGGCGCGAAAACTCGTACTGACGCGGGTGGCAAGGAATGGTGATGTTATCCAGCACCCAGTCATACAGACGGCGGTTATCCTGGAATTCCAGAGTACACAGCGAGTGGGTGATCCCTTCCAGCGCATCGGAAATGCAGTGGGTGAAATCGTACATCGGATAGATGCACCATTTATTGCCGGTCTGGTGGTGTTCGGCGAACTTGATGCGGTACAGCACCGGATCGCGCATCACGATAAACGGCGAAGCCATATCGATCTTGGCGCGCAGGCAGGCGGCGCCTTCGGCAAACTCGCCGTTGCGCATCTTCTCGAACAGCGCCAGGTTCTCTTCCACGCTGCGATCGCGGTACGGGCTGTCTTTGCCCGGCGCGGTCAGCGTGCCGCGATATTCACGGATCTGCTCCGGCGACAGCTCATCGACGTAGGCCAGGCCCTTGGAGATCAGCTCAACCGCATACTGATGCAGCTGATCGAAATAGTCTGAGGAGTAACGAACGTTGCCGCTCCACTCAAAGCCCAGCCACTCCACGTCGTGCTTGATTGACTCCACGAACTCGATGTCTTCTTTCACCGGGTTGGTGTCATCGAAACGCAGGTTGCACTGGCCCTGATAGTCCTTGGCGATGCCGAAGTTCAGGCAGATGGACTTGGCGTGGCCGATATGCAGATAGCCGTTAGGCTCCGGCGGGAAGCGGGTATGTACCGACGTGTGTTTCCCCGACGCCAGGTCTTCATCGACGATCTGACGGATAAAATTGGTTGGGCGGGCTTCAGCCTCACTCATTTCACTGTTCCTCAATGCAAAGCGCTACACATAACCGCCTATGATCCAACAAGCCACGTCTGGAAACAACCGTTTGTTTCACGAAAAATGCGGCGCGTTGCACCATCGGCGCGCAGCGCACCGCCATGGGGCGAAACGGAATAAAAAAAGCGGGAAGAGATCGCTCTCTTCCCGCCAAGTCGGGGCAAACTCCGCCATGATGCGTGACCGGCCCCGGATACTACTCAGGTAAAAACGGCCTTACTTTTGGATCTCGTACAGCTTGGTCTGACCGGCGACCACCGAGCCGCTGGCCAGCGCCGCCAGGCCGGCGTAGTCGTCAGCGTTGCTGACCACCACCGGGCTTATCATCGAGCGCGCGTTAGCGTTCAGGTAATCCAGATCCAGTTCCAGAATCGGTTGACCGGCTTTCACTTCCGCGCCCTCTTCCACCAGGCGTTTGAAGCCCTGTCCTTCCAGCGCGACGGTGTCGATCCCCATGTGTACCACGACCTCAGCGCCCTTGTCGGTTTCCAGGCAGAACGCGTGGTTGGTATTGAAGATTTTCACCACGGTGCCATCCGCCGGCGCCACCACGATCTTGTCGGTCGGGCGAATCGCCAGGCCGTCACCGACCGCCTTGCTGGCGAAAGCTTCGTCCGGCACCTGATCGAGCGCCACGACTTCACCCGTCACCGGCGCCACCAGCGTTTCAAACGCGACTTTCGGTGCGTTCGGCACCGCCTGCGGTTTGACTTCCGCGGCAGGGGCCGCCGCCGGAGCCGCCGCAGCCGCTACCGGGCCGGCCGCAATTACGTTGCGCATTGCGCTGGCAATCAGCTCGGCACGGGTGCCGACGATCACTTGTACGCTCTGCTTGTTCAGACGAATAACGCCCGACGCACCAAGGCGTTTCGCCAATGCGTCGTTCACCAGCGCAGAGTCCTTCACGTTCAAACGCAGGCGGGTGATGCAGGCGTCGATGCCGGTCAGGTTGTCGGAGCCGCCGATCGCGCCGACGTAGCGACGGGCCAGCGTGGTGGTTTCGTTCTCGTCTTTACCGGCGCTGCTGTTGACGTTGACGTCATAACCGTCGGTTTCGTCACCGGCAACCGCCAGCTCGCGGCCCGGGGTCATCAGGTTGAACTTGTTGATGGTGAAGCGGAACACCACATAGTAGATAACGAAGAACACCAGGCCCTGCGGGATCAGCATGTACCAGTGGGTCGCCAGCGGGTTACGCACCCACAGCATCATATCCACCAGGCCGGCGCTGAAACCGAAGCCTGAAATCCAATGCATGTTAGCGGCGATGAACACCGAGATACCGGTCAGTACGGCGTGGATCACGTACAGCACCGGTGCCACGAACATGAAGGAGAACTCCAGCGGTTCGGTGATGCCGGTAAAGAAGGCAGCGAATGCCCCTGCCATCATGATCCCCAGCACCTTCGCCTTATTCTCAGGACGCGCGCAGTGATAGATGGCCAGCGCCGCGCCCGGCAGACCGAACATCATGATCGGGAAGAAGCCCGCCTGATAACGGCCGGTGATGCCAACAACCGCTTTACCCGCGTCAATCGACTGCTGGCCGCCGAGGAAGTTAGGGATATCGTTGATGCCGGCCACGTCGAACCAGAACACCGAGTTCAGCGCGTGGTGCAAGCCGACCGGGATCAGCAGGCGGTTGAAGAAGGCATAGATACCCGCGCCGACGGAGCCCAATTTTTGGATGTGTTCGCCGAAGCTCACCAGAGCGCCGAACACGACCGGCCAGACGAACATTAGGATGTAAGCGACCAGGATCATCAGGAAGGAAATGAGGATCGGCACCAAACGGCGGCCGCTGAAGAACGACAGCGCCTTAGGCAACTCGACACCGCTGAAGCGGTTGTACACTTCGGCGGAGATGATACCCACCAGAATACCAACGAACTGGTTCTCAATCTTGCCGAACGCGGCAGGCACCTGATCGAGCGGGATCTTCTGAATCATCGACACGGCGGCCGGTGAACAGAGGGTCGTCAGCACCAGGAAACCGACGAAACCGGTCAGTGCGGCAGAGCCGTCCTTATCTTTGGACATGCCGTAGGCGACACCAACGGCGAACAACACCGCCATATGATCGATAATCGCAGAGCCAGACTTAATCAATAAGGCAGCGAAAGCGTTGTCGCCGCCCCAACCAACAGGGTCAATCCAGTACCCGACGCCCATCAAGATGGCGGCGGCGGGCAGCGTGGCGACCGGCACCATCAGCGCCCGTCCCACCTTTTGCAAATAACTAAGAATGTTCACCTTTTCCCCCTATGTTGTCCGCGGACGGACCCTATTAGTAGTTTATTTGGAGCTCTCACTACCTTTTTAGAAACAATGCTTGGCACGTATCACTCATGCCGAGTGTAAAAAATTTATTTTGTATCGCAAATTAAAACCTCCTTTTTTGTGATAAATATCACCAAAAAGTAGTCTTTCCCTCCCAGATTGCTGGCCATCACACAAAACTTATTTTATCATTCAAAAAATCAACCGAACGGACGATTCACGCGAGAATCATAAAGCTGGGTTACGCTTAGGACTCCCGCAGGCCCGTACAGTATAGCTTTAGTTTACTTATCCCAAGAGGTGTTAGATGAGACTTATCCCACTGAAAGATACCGCACAAGTCGGCAAATGGGCCGCGCGTCATATCGTTCAACGCATCAACGCATTCAAGCCAACCGCAGAGCGCCCGTTTGTCCTCGGCCTGCCTACCGGCGGCACGCCGCTGGAAGCCTACAAACATCTGATTGCGATGCACAAAGCAGGTGAAGTAAGCTTTAAGCATGTTGTGACTTTCAACATGGACGAGTACGTTGGCCTGCCGCAGGAACACCCGGAAAGCTACCACACCTTCATGTACCGCAACTTCTTTGACCACGTTGATATCCCTCGTGAAAATATCAACCTGCTGAACGGCAACGCCGCGGATGTCGACGCCGAGTGCCGCCAGTACGAAGAGAAGATCAAATCTTACGGCAAAATTAACCTGTTCATGGGCGGCGTGGGTATCGACGGCCATATCGCGTTCAACGAGCCGGCTTCGTCCCTGGCTTCGCGCACCCGCATCAAAACGCTGACCGAAGACACCCGCATCGCCAACTCGCGCTTCTTCGGCGGCGACGTCAGCCTGGTGCCGAAATATGCGTTGACCGTCGGCGTGGGCACGCTGCTGGATGCCGAAGAAGTGATGATCCTGGTGACCGGCCATGCCAAGGCACAGGCGCTGGAAGCCGCAGTGGAAGGCAACATCAACCACATGTGGACCATCAGCTGCCTGCAGCTGCACGCCAAAGCGGTGGTGGTGTGCGACGAACCGGCCACCATGGAACTGAAAGTCAAAACCGTCAAATATTTCCGCGAGTTAGAAGCGGAAAGCGTGAAAAGTCTTTAATCTTTGCAGGGGGCTACGATGTTCGCTTTAACCCACGGCCGAATCTATACCGGCCACGACGTACTTGATGACCATGCAGTCATTATCGCTGATGGGCTGATCGAGAGAGTCTGCCCGGTGGCTGAATTGCCCGCCGGCATCGAAACGCGCGACCTGGGTGGCGCCATCCTGGCCCCCGGGCTTATTGACGTGCAGCTGAACGGCTGCGGCGGCGTCCAGTTCAACGATTCGCTGGAAGCAATCTCGGAAGAAACGCTGGAGATCATGCAGCGCGCCAACGAGAAATCCGGCTGCACCAGCTATCTGCCGACGCTGATCACCAGCAGCGACGAATTCATGAAGCACAGCGTCGACGTGATGCGCGCTTATCTGAAAAAGCACCAAAACCAGGCGTTGGGCCTGCACCTGGAGGGGCCGTACCTCAGCCCGGTAAAAAAAGGCACTCACAACCCGGCGTTCATTCGCAAGCCAACGCAGGACATGATCGATTACCTGTGCGCCAACGCCGACGTGATCACCAAGGTGACGCTGGCACCGGAAATGGTTGAGCCGCACGTTATTAAACAGCTGACCGAGGCCGGCATCGTGGTCTCCGCCGGCCACTCGAATGCCACCTACGATCAGGCGCGCACCGGCTTCGCCGCCGGCATCAGCTTCGCCACCCACCTGTACAACGCCATGCCGTATATCACCGGCCGCGAACCGGGGCTGATGGGGGCGATCTTCGATACGCCAGAGGTCTATACCGGCATCATCGCCGACGGCCATCACGTAGCCTGGGCGAGTATCCGTAACGCCAAACGCCTGAAAGGTGATAAATTGGTCTTGGTCACCGACGCGACCGCACCGGCGGGTGCAGATATTGACCAATTTATTTTCGCCGGTAAAACAATATACTATCGGGATGGGCTGTGCGTGGATGAGAACGGCACCCTGAGCGGTTCCGCGCTGACCATGATCGAAGCGGTGCAAAACAGCGTCGAGCATATCGGCATCGCGCTGGACGAAGCGCTGCGCATGGCGACGCTGTATCCGGCGCGCGCCATTGGCGTCGATCACCGTCTGGGCACCCTCGAAGCCGGCAAGGTGGCTAACCTGACCGCCTTCACCCGTGATTTCAAGATCACCAAAACGCTCGTTAACGGTAACGAGGTTTAATTCAATGAACAGCGAGTAACATTATTGATGAGCACTGGCGGACAAGCACAAATAGGGAACGTTGACTTAGTCAAACAACTTAACGGCGCAGCAGTTTACCGCCTGATCGACCAGCAGGGCCCGATCTCGCGCATTCAAATTGCCGAACTCAGCCAGCTTGCTCCCGCCAGCGTCACCAAAATTACTCGCCAGTTGCTGGAGCGCGGGCTGATCAAAGAAGTCGATCAGCAAGCCTCCACCGGCGGCCGCCGCGCGATCTCCATCGTGTCGGAAACCCGTCATTTCCATACCGTCGCGGTGCGTCTCGGCCGCCACGACGCCACCATCACCCTGTATGACATGAGCGGTAAATCGCTCAGCGAAGAACACTATCCGCTGCCGGAACGCACCCAGGAAACGCTGGAGAATGCGCTGTTCGCCGCCATCGCCCAATTCATCGATGCTAACCAGCGCCGCCTGCGCGAGCTGATCGCCATCGCGGTGATCCTGCCCGGCCTGGTGGATCCGGCGCTGGGCGTGGTGCGCTATATGCCGCACATCAGCGTCAGCAACTGGGCGCTGGTGGACAACCTGCAGCAGCGCTTCAACGTCACCAGTTTCGTCGGCCACGACATCCGCAGCCTGGCGCTGGCGGAGCACTACTTCGGCGCCACCCGCGACTGCGAAGACTCGATTCTGGTGCGCCTCCACCGCGGTACCGGCGCCGGCATCATCGTCAACGGGCAGATTTTTCTCGGCAACAACGGCAACGTCGGCGAGATCGGCCATATCCAGATCGATCCGCTGGGGGAACGCTGCCACTGCGGCAACTTCGGCTGCCTGGAAACCGTGGCCGCCAACGCCGCGATCGAACAGCGCGTGCGCCAGTTGCTGAGCCAGGGCTACCCGAGCAAACTGACGCTGGAAGACTGCGGCATCAACGCCATCTGCAAGGCCGCCAACCGTGGCGATCTACTGGCCAGCGAAGTGATCGAACACGTCGGCCGCTATCTGGGCAAGGCAGTGGCCATCGCCATCAACCTGTTCAATCCGCAGAAGGTGGTGATCGCCGGTGAGATCACCGAAGCGGATAAGGTGCTGCTGCCGGCGATCCAGAGCTGCATCAATACCCAGGTACTGAAGGACTTCCGCAAAAATCTGCCGGTGGTGACCTCCGAACTCAATCATCGCTCGGCGATCGGCGCTTTCGCCCTGGCCAAACGCGCGATGCTCAACGGCGTGCTCTTGCAGCGATTGCTGGAAAGCTGATCCGCCGCTTCTGGCAGGTGTGTTATCGTCACCTCTTGCCTGCCGTAATCATGAGAAACAGCGACAAATGAAAATCAAAAACGTTATATGCGATATCGACGGCGTGCTGCTGCATGACAATACGCCGGTGCCCGGCGCCGATCTGTTCCTGGCGCGCATCCAGGAACAAGGCATGCCGCTGGTGGTGCTGACCAACTACCCGTCACAGACCGCGCAGGATCTGGCGAACCGCTTCGCCGCCGCCGGTCTGGAAGTGCCGGAGAGCGCGTTCTATACCTCGGCGATGGCCACCGCCGATTTCCTGCGCCGGCAGGAAGGCAAAAAGGCCTACGTGGTCGGTGAAGGCGCCCTTATCCATGAGCTGTACAAAGCCGGTTTCACCATCACCGACATCAACCCGGATTTCGTGATCGTCGGTGAAACCCGCTCTTACAACTGGGACATGATGCACAAAGCCGCCTATTTCGTGAGCAATGGGGCGCGCTTTATCGCCACCAACCCGGATAGCCACGGCCACGGCTTCTCGCCGGCCTGCGGCGCACTGTGTGCCCCCATCGAGAAGATCACCGGCCGCAAGCCGTTTTACGTCGGCAAGCCCAGCCCGTGGATCATTCGCGCCGCACTGAACAAAATGCAGGCGCACTCGGAAGAAACGGTGATCGTCGGCGACAACCTGCGTACCGACATCCTGGCGGGCTTCCAGGCCGGCCTGGAAACCGTTCTGGTGCTGTCCGGTGTCTCCACGCTGAGCGACATCGAAACCATGCCGTTCCGCCCGAGCTATGTCTACCCTTCCGTCGCCGATATCACTATCTTCTGATGCGGCCATGGCGGCCGCCCGGCCGCCATTATTTCCTTCTCCCTCAGCGTCAGTTTGAATTTAATTCGTTCATGGCCGCAAAAGGTTTCAGCCTGCCTGCATTAAAAATCCTCATTATAAGTTTACGCCCCGCCAATAGCTGATATTGCCGGCGAGCGAAAAACTCTCACCCCTAATAAATGAGGCTACCATGAGCACAAATAACATTATTAATGCCGTCGCCGCCGATGACGCGGCCATTATGCCGTCTATCGCCAATAAAAAGATCCTGATGGGTTTCTGGCACAACTGGGCCGCCGGCGCCAGTGACGGCTATCAGCAGGGCCAGTTCACCAATATGAACCTGACCGACATTCCCGCCGAGTACAACGTGGTGGCCGTCGCCTTTATGAAAGGCCAGGGCATCCCGACCTTCAAGCCTTACAACCTGTCCGACGCCGAGTTCCGCCGCCAGGTGGGCGTGCTGAACAGCCAGGGCCGCGCGGTGCTGATCTCCCTCGGCGGCGCAGACGCGCATATCGAGCTGAAAACCGGCGACGAAGACAAGCTGAAAGACGAGATTATTCGCCTGGTGGAAGTCTATGGCTTCGACGGCCTGGATATCGATCTGGAACAGGCGGCGATCGGTGCCGCCAATAATAAAACCGTCTTGCCTGCAGCGCTGAAAAAAGTAAAAGACCATTACGCCGCCCAGGGGAAAAACTTTATTATCAGCATGGCGCCGGAATTCCCGTATTTACGCACCAACGGCACCTACCTGGATTATATTAACGCCCTCGAAGGCTATTACGACTTTATCGCGCCGCAATATTATAACCAGGGTGGCGACGGTATTTGGGTGGATGAACTCAACGCCTGGATCACGCAGAATAACGACGCCATGAAAGAGGACTTCCTCTACTACCTGACGGAAAGCCTGGTTACCGGCACCCGCGGCTATGCGAAGATCCCGGCGGCGAAATTCGTCATCGGCCTGCCGAGCAACAACGATGCCGCCGCCACCGGCTACGTGGTCAACAAACAGGCGGTGTATAACGCTTTCTCGCGTCTCGACGCCAAAAACCTGTCGATCAAGGGCCTGATGACCTGGTCAATCAACTGGGATAACGGCAAGAGCAAAGCCGGCGTCGCCTACAATTGGGAGTTCAAAACCCGCTATGCGCCGCTGATTCAGGGCGGCGTCACCCCGCCGCCGGGAAAGCCTAATGCGCCGACGGCGCTGACGGTCTCCGAGCTGGGCGCCACCTCGCTGAAACTGAGCTGGGCCGCCGCCACCGGCGCCTCACCGATCGCCAGCTACACCGTCTACCGCAACGGCAACCCGATCGGCCAAACCGCCGGTCTGTCGCTGGCCGACAGCGGTCTGACGCCGGCAACCCAGTACAGCTACTTCGTTACCGCGACCGACACCCTGGGCAATACCTCCCTGCCGAGCAGTGCGCTGGCGGTCAAAACCGCCAACGACGGCACGCCGCCCGATCCGGGCGCGCCCGAATGGCAGAACAACCACAGCTACAAAGCCGGCGACGTCGTGAGTTATAAAGGCAAGAAATACACCTGTATTCAGGCGCACACCTCCAATGCCGGCTGGACGCCGGATGCCGCGTTCACCCTCTGGCAGCTCATCGCCTAATCGCTAATCGATTGCCGGTCAAACTGGCCGGCAATCCCGCCATCACGCTAAAAATTGCATAATCGACAATTTTTTACGCCAATAACTGAAAATCCGTTAAAAACCTCAGCCACGCAAACAACTATTTCTCAGCGCATGGCTAAAACGCTTGCATCCTCCGCAGCTTTTGGCGCATTTTCATAACCACAGCGCAGCAAAACCGCGTTATCGCTGATAAATCGGCAATGCTGCCCATAACAGTAAAAACAACATCACAGTCATAAAAGCCCGTTAGGAGAGTTGTATGTGTTCTATTTTCGGTGTGCTCGATCTGAAGTCCGATCCCGTTGAACTGCGTAAGAAAGCGCTGGAGCTGTCACGTCTGATGCGCCACCGCGGCCCGGATTGGTCCGGCGTTTACGCCAGCGACAAAGCCATTTTGGCCCACGAACGCCTGTCGATCGTCGACGTCAACAACGGCGCTCAACCGCTGTACAACGCTGCGCACACCCACGTTTTGGCGGTCAACGGCGAAATTTACAACCACCAGGCGCTGCGCCAACAGCTGAGCGACCGCTATGCGTTCCAGACCGGTTCCGACTGTGAAGTAATCCTGGCGCTGTATCAGGAGAAAGGACCGGACTTCCTCGACGATCTGCAAGGCATGTTCGCTTTTGCCCTGTATGACACTGAAAAAGACGCCTACCTGATCGGCCGCGATCACCTGGGCATCATCCCGCTGTACATGGGCCATGACGAACACGGCAACCTGTACGTTGCCTCGGAAATGAAAGCGCTGGTGCCGGTGTGCCGCACCATCAAGGAATTCCCGGCCGGCAGCTACCTGTGGAGCCAGGACGGTGAGATCCGCGAATATTATCGCCGCGACTGGTTCGATTACGACAGCGTCAAGGACAACGTGACCGACGCCGCCGCCCTGCGCACCGCGCTGGAAGAGTCGGTGAAAAGCCACCTGATGTCCGACGTGCCTTACGGCGTGCTGCTGTCGGGCGGGCTGGATTCCTCGGTCATCTCGGCGATCACCAAGAAGTACGCTGCGCGCCGCGTGGAGGATCAGGAACGCAGCGAGGCCTGGTGGCCGCAGCTGCACTCCTTCGCCGTCGGGCTGGAAGGCTCGCCGGATCTGCGCGCCGCGCAAGAGGTGGCTAACCACCTGGGCACCGTGCACCATGAGATCCACTTCACCGTGCAGGAAGGGCTGGACGCCATCCGCGACGTGATTTATCACATCGAAACCTACGACGTCACCACCATTCGCGCCTCGACGCCGATGTACCTGATGTCGCGCAAAATCAAGGCGATGGGCATCAAGATGGTGCTTTCCGGCGAAGGCGCGGACGAAGTGTTCGGCGGCTACCTGTACTTCCATAAGGCGCCGGACGCCCGCGAATTCCACGAAGAGACCGTGCGCAAACTGCTGGCGCTGCACATGTTCGACTGCGCGCGCGCCAACAAGGCGATGTCCGCCTGGGGCGTCGAAGCCCGCGTGCCGTTCCTGGACAAGAAATTCCTCGACGTGGCGATGCGCATCAACCCGAAAGATAAAATGTGCGGCAACGGCAAAATGGAAAAACACATCGTTCGCGAATGTTTCGAGTCCTATTTGCCCGCCAGCGTGGCCTGGCGCCAGAAAGAGCAGTTCTCCGACGGCGTCGGCTATAGCTGGATCGACACGTTAAAAGAGGTGGCTGCGCAGCAAATTAGCGATCAACAGCTCGAAACCGCGCGTTTCCGCTTCCCGTACAACACGCCAACGTCGAAAGAAGGCTACCTGTACCGCGAAATCTTCGAAGAGCTGTTCCCGCTGCCGAGCGCCGCCGAATGCGTACCGGGCGGCCCGTCCGTCGCCTGCTCGTCCGCCAAGGCCATCGAGTGGGATGAATCGTTCAAGAAGATGGACGATCCTTCCGGCCGCGCCGTTGGCGTGCACCAGGCCGCCTATAAATAATTGCGCGGCATTTCCCTCAGGGCGGGCCTTTTGGCCCGCCTTTTTGTTGCCTTTTCCCCCCGCCAACTGCCTGAATTGCCGATTTTATCGCCATAATGTTCACAACCCAGACAAACGGCGCTTCCGGGCGCTTTTTCGGGAAAAAACTTGTTGACGCAAATCGGTCATATACGCATAATGCGCCCCGCAACGCCGATGAAGGCAAAGCAAAAAAAAGAGGGCTACGTAGCTCAGCTGGTTAGAGCACATCACTCATAATGATGGGGTCACAGGTTCGAATCCCGTCGTAGCCACCATCTCTTTTTTGTATTTGCGGGAGTGGCGAAATTGGTAGACGCACCAGATTTAGGTTCTGGCGCCGCAAGGTGTGCGAGTTCAAGTCTCGCCTCCCGCACCATTTCTCTTCATCGTCGGCGCAGTATGTTGATGGGGTATCGCCAAGCGGTAAGGCACCGGTTTTTGATACCGGCATTCCCTGGTTCGAATCCAGGTACCCCAGCCATATTCTTTCGGGAATGGGGTTTCAACATAAGATTTGTTTGCAGGTGGGGTATCGCCAAGCGGTAAGGCACCGGTTTTTGATACCGGCATTCCCTGGTTCGAATCCAGGTACCCCAGCCATAACAAACTGCTTGCAAATCAAAGAAGTAAAAAGTAACATCGGCTACGTAGCTCAGCTGGTTAGAGCACATCACTCATAATGATGGGGTCACAGGTTCAAATCCCGTCGTAGCCACCATAATTGGGGTGTCGCCAAGCGGTAAGGCTCTGGTTTCTGATACCAGCATACCCAGGTTCGAATCCTGGCACCCCAGCCATATTTAGAAAAGCCCGCTTCGGCGGGCTTTTTGCTGTCTTGCGTTCAGCCCATCCTAACGGGCCCAGCCGCAGCTGAGCCCTGTCGGTTACAATCCCAACGCGTACTTCAACGCATGCTCTTTCAGCTTGCCCGCCCGCTGCGCGGCCATCAGCGCCAGATTGCGCGCGACGTTCAGCGGCGCCAGGTTATTGCTGAAAGCGGTATAAAACAGATCCATGCCGCTCTGCATCAGCAGATTGTCGGTACGGCGGCGACGCTGATAACGCAGCAGTACCGCCTCGCTGCTCCAGTCCTCTCCCTGATCCCGCGCCTCGCTCAGCACGTTCAGCAAGGCATCCACATCGCGATACCCCAGATTGACGCCCTGCCCGGCCAGCGGGTTGATGGTATGCGCCGCATCGCCCACCAGCGCCAGCCCCGGCAGCACGTAGCGCTGCGCATGACGCCGCGTCAGCGGGAACGATCCGGCAGCGTGCACCTTGACCGGGCCCAGTCGCGCCGGAAAAGCGGTAGCGATTTCGCGCTCCAGCTGCGCCGGCGGCATCGCCTGCAGTTGGCGAATGCGCTGCGGGCTGTCATACCACACCAGCGACGCCCAGCTGTCGTACAGCGGCAGGAAGGCGCGCGGCCCGGACGGGAAGAAGCGCTGCCAGGTCACATCCTGCTGCGGCGCGCCGGTATCGACGGTGATCAACATGCACGCCTGACGATATTGCCAGCCGTTGGTGCCGATCGCCGCCAGCTTGCGCACCTGAGAGTTGGCCCCGTCGGCACCGACAACCAGCCGCGCTTGCAGCGTCTCGCCGCTGTCCAGCGTCAGCTGCCAGGCATTGTCCGCCCGCTGCAGCGATTGCAGCCTGGCGGGGCACAGCAGCGTCAGGTTGGCGCACTGCGCGAACTGTTGCCACAGCCCCAGCTGCAGAATGCGGTTTTCCACCATAAAGCCCAGCTCGGGCAGCCCCAGGGACACCGCGTCGAACGCCACGCGCGACGACGCCCACTCCCAGGTCTCCAGCCGGCGATACGGCGCCGTACGCATCGCCGTCACGGCCTGCCAGGCGCCGAGCTGTTTCAGCAGCCCCACCGAGGTGCAGCCGATCGCGGAAATGCGCAGGTCCGGCGGGCTTTGCGCCTCGAACGCCTTCGGCGCCTGATGTTCCAGCAACGCCACCGACCAGCCCGCCTGCGCCAGCCCCAGGGCCGCCGCCGCGCCGACCATGCCGCCACCCACCACCACCGCGTCATACCGATTTTGAGATGTCTTCATATTGGCTATGTTTTCTATGTGAATGCTCGCCATCCCACCCGACATGGCGTTTTGTGCAGTGTACCGGATTTTCGCTTCGGCTTCAGGTTGCGTGCCATTTTCCCCCGCGCTGGTCACAACGGCGGCAAATGATTACAATACGCGCCCTGCATGTCGCGTAACGCAACTTTCGCTCCGCACTGAGTAATGGCAAGTCAATGACGAAAAAACTACATATCAAAACCTGGGGCTGCCAGATGAATGAGTACGATTCATCGAAAATGGCCGACCTGTTGAACAGCACGCACGGCTTCGAGTGGACCGACAACGCCGAGGAAGCGGACGTGCTGTTGCTGAACACCTGCTCGATCCGTGAAAAAGCGCAGGAGAAAGTTTTCGCCATGCTGGGGCGCTGGCGCTTGCTGAAAGAGAAGAACCCGTCTGTCATCATCGGTGTCGGCGGTTGCGTGGCCTCGCAAGAAGGCGAACTGATCCGCAGCCGCGCGCCTTGCGTCGACGTGGTATTCGGCCCGCAGACCCTGCACCGCCTGCCGGAAATGATCAATCACGTTCAGGGCACCCGCAGCCCGGTGGTCGATATCAGCTTCCCGGAGATCGAAAAATTCGACCGCCTGCCGGAGCCGCGCGCCGAAGGCCCGACCGCCTTCGTGTCGATCATGGAAGGCTGCAACAAATACTGCACTTTCTGCGTGGTGCCTTACACCCGCGGCGAGGAAGTGAGCCGCCCGAGCGACGACGTGCTGTTCGAAATCGCCCAGCTGGCGGCGCAGGGCGTGCGCGAGGTCAACCTGCTCGGCCAAAACGTCAACGCTTACCGCGGCGCGACGCATGACGGCGATATCTGCTCATTCGCCGAACTGCTGCGCCTGGTGGCGGCCATCGACGGCATCGATCGCATTCGCTTCACCACCAGCCACCCGATCGAGTTCACCGACGACATTATCGCGGTGTACGAAGACACGCCGGAGCTGGTCAGCTTCCTGCATCTGCCGGTGCAGAGCGGTTCGGACCGCATCCTGACCATGATGAAACGCGCGCACACCGCGCTGGAGTATAAGGCGATTATCCGCAAGCTGCGCAAGGCGCGGCCGGCCATCCAGCTCAGCTCCGATTTCATCGTCGGTTTCCCGGGCGAAAGCCAGGCCGACTTCGAACAGACCATGAACCTGATCGCCGACGTCAACTTCGACGTCAGCTTCAGCTTCATCTATTCGTCGCGCCCCGGTACGCCGGCGGCGGACATGGTCGACGACGTCAGCGAAGAAGAGAAAAAGCAGCGGCTGTACATTCTGCAGGATCGCATCAACCAGCAGGCGCTGCAGTTCAGCCGTCGCATGCTCGGCACCGTCCAGCGCATTCTGGTGGAGGGCACCTCGCGTAAAAGCGTGATGGAGCTGGCCGGGCGCACGGAGTGCAACCGTGTGGTAAACTTCGAAGGCACGCCCGACATGATCGGCCAATTTGTCGACGTGGAAATTACCGAGGTGCTGACCAACACCCTGCGTGGCGCAGTGGTGCGCACCGAACAGCAGATGGATCTGCGCGTACATGAATCCCCGCAGTCGGTGATCGCCCGTACCCGCAAAGAAAACGCGCTGGGCGTCGGCATTTACCAGCCCTGACGCCGCGGCGGCCGCCTTATCGCCGCCCGTTCGCGCTACTCCTTACCGTTTCTCCGCCGGGCGTCCGCGCCCGGTGATGTTCTTTTTTTATTGTTGAAGAGGCGACATAACATGCAACTCCCACACTGCCCGAAGTGCAACTCCGAATACACCTACCAGGACAATGCCCTGTTCATCTGCCCTGAGTGCGCCCACGAGTGGAGCGACAGCGCCCCGGCGGAAGATCAGGACGCGCTGATCGTCAAAGACGCCAACGGCAACCTGCTGGCGGACGGCGACGCGGTCACCGTGATCAAGGATCTGAAGGTCAAAGGCAGCTCCTCGATGCTGAAGATCGGCACCAAGGTGAAAAACATTCGCCTGGTGGAAGGCGATCACAACATCGACTGCAAAATCGACGGTTTCGGCCCGATGAAGCTGAAATCCGAGTTCGTGAAAAAGAACTGATTCCCAGCGGCCTTGTTCTGTGATGACGCGGCGGGCTTTGCGCCCCGCCGCGTTTTTTCCTTATCTTCCCTTGAATTCCGCCGACGGCGCACAGATAGATCAGCGGTAAACTTGCGCCGTTGCGGCGCACCATGAATAATTCAAGAAAGAGAGTATTCAGGCTCGCCCTGAACGCGCGCGTCCCGGACGCGCTATGTGACATCAACCAGGCCCGATGTGACCTAGAGGAATAGTTTGAACGTCGCAACACAAGAAATTTTGTTAGAGCCCGCAGACAACAAGCGTTTGCTCAGCCTGTGCGGCCCGTTTGATGACAACATCAAGCAACTCGAGCGCCGATTGGGCATCGAAATCAATCGCCGCGACAACCGTTTCAAGTTGGTCGGCAAAAACCTGTGCGTGGTTGCCGCCGCCGATATCCTGCGCCATCTGTACGTGGATACCGCGCCGATTCGCGGCGTGATCCCGGATATCGATCCGGAGCAAATCCATCTGGCGATCAAAGAGAGTCGGGTGCTGGAACAGGTGGCGGACAGCGTGCCGGATTACGGCAAGGCGGTCACCATCAAAACCAAGCGCGGTATGGTGAAACCGCGCACGCCTAACCAGGCGCAGTACATCGCCAATATTCTCGATCACGACATCACCTTCGGCATCGGCCCGGCGGGCACCGGCAAAACCTACCTGGCGGTCGCCGCTGCAGTGGATGCGCTGGAACGCCAGGAAATTCGCCGCATACTGCTGACCCGCCCTGCGGTCGAAGCCGGCGAAAAGCTGGGCTTCCTGCCCGGCGATCTGAGCCAGAAGGTCGATCCTTATCTGCGCCCGTTGTACGACGCCCTGTTCGAAATGCTGGGCTTCGAGCGCGTGGAGAAGCTCATCGAACGCAATGTGATCGAAGTCGCGCCGCTGGCCTATATGCGCGGCCGCACGCTGAACGACGCCTTTATCATCCTGGATGAGAGCCAGAACACCACCATCGAGCAGATGAAGATGTTCCTGACACGCATCGGCTTCAACTCGAAGGCGGTCATCACCGGCGACGTCACCCAGATCGACCTGCCGCGCAACCAGAAATCCGGCCTGCGCCATGCGGTGGAAGTGCTGTCGGACGTGGAAGAACTGAGCTTCAACTTCTTCCACAGCGAAGACGTAGTGCGCCACCCGGTGGTGGCCCGCGTGGTCATCGCCTATGAGGCCTGGGAAGCCGCCGAACAGAAACGCAAAGACGCGATTGCCGAGCAACGTAAGCGCGAGGCGCTCGCCGCCTCCGAGCAGGAGACACCATGAGTCAGGTGATTTTGGATCTGCAGATTGCCTGTGAAAGCAGCGACGGCCTGCCGGATGAGGCCACCTTCCAGCGCTGGCTGGAAGGCGTGCTGCCGCAATTTCAGGAAGAGGCCGAGGTCACCGTGCGTCTGGTGGACGAAGCGGAAAGCCACGAGCTGAACCTGACCTACCGCGGCAAAGACAAGCCGACCAACGTGCTCTCTTTCCCGTTCGAAGCCCCGCCGGGCATCGAGCTGCCGCTGCTCGGCGATCTGATCATCTGCCGCCAGGTGGTTGAGCAGGAAGCGATTGAGCAAGGCAAAACGCTGGAGGCCCACTGGGCGCATATGGTTGTCCACGGCAGCCTCCATCTGCTAGGGTATGACCACATCGAAGACGATGAAGCCGAAGAAATGGAGTCTTTGGAAACCGAAATCATGCACGGACTGGGTTATCCTGATCCGTACCTGGCGGAAAAAGACCCCGTCTGACGTCAGCCGTTTACCCCACAGCCCCCATGCGGGGCTGTCGCTGACGCCCCTTAACTCTGACATGAGTGACAGTAACTAAAACGCCATGAGCGACGACCATTCACAAAGCAATGACAGCCCCAGTCCCAAGAAGGGGTTCTTTACTCTTATCCTTAACCAGCTGTTCCACGGCGAGCCCAAAAACCGTGGCGATCTGGTCGAGCTGATCCGTGATTCCGAACAAAACGACCTGATCGATCCCGATACCCGCGACATGCTGGAAGGCGTGATGGATATCGCCGAACAGCGCGTGCGCGACATCATGATCCCCCGCTCCCAGATGGTGACGCTCAAGCGCAACCAGACGCTGGAAGAGTGCCTGGACGTGATTATCGACTCCGCCCACTCGCGCTTCCCGGTGATCAGCGAAGATAAAGATCACATCGAAGGCATCCTGATGGCCAAGGATCTGCTGCCGTTCATGCGCGCAGACTCCGAGCCGTTCAGCATCGACAAAGTGCTGCGTACCGCGGTGGTGGTGCCGGAAAGCAAGCGCGTCGACCGGATGCTGAAAGAGTTTCGTTCCCAGCGCTATCACATGGCGATTGTCATTGACGAATTCGGCGGCGTGTCCGGCCTGGTCACCATCGAAGATATCCTAGAGCTGATCGTCGGCGAGATTGAAGACGAATACGACGACGAAGACGATCTGGATATCCGCCAGCTCAGCCGCCACATGTACACCGTGCGCGCGCTGGCGCCGATCGAAGACTTCAACGACGCCTTCGGCACCCATTTCAGCGACGACGAGGTCGATACCATCGGCGGTCTGGTGATGCAGGCCTTCGGCCACCTGCCGGCGCGCGGGGAAACCATTGAAATCGAAGGTTACCTATTTAAAGTTGCCATGGCAGACAGTCGACGTATCATCCAGGTTCATGTAAAAATTCCGGACGACTCTCCACCACCGAAACTGGAAGATTAAATCCAACATGGCTAAAGCCTCATTACTTGAACGCCAGTGGGTTCGCGCCCTGCTGGCGCTGTTGTCAGGTGCCGGCGGGACGCTGGCGTTCTCGCCCTACGATTTTTGGCCCGCGGCCATCGTCTCCCTGTTCGGCCTGCTGGCCGTTACCCTCAATCGCACCACCAAACAGTCTGCCCTGCTCGGCTTTGTCTGGGGCTTCGGGTTGTTCGGCAGCGGGATCAACTGGGTGTATGTCAGCATCGCCGATTTCGGCGGCATGCCCTTCGCCGTCAACATCTTCCTGGTGGCGCTGCTCGCCGCTTACCTGTCGCTGTATACCGGGCTGTTCGCCGGGCTGCTGACGCGCCTGTGGCCGGCCACCCGCTGGTGGAGGCTGGCCATCGCCGCGCCGGTGCTGTGGCAGGTGACCGAATTCCTGCGCGGCTGGGTGCTGACCGGCTTCCCGTGGCTGCAGTTCGGCTATAGCCAGATCAACGGCCCGCTGAAGGGCATCGCGCCGCTGCTGGGCGTCGACGCCATCACCTTTGTGCTGATGGCCATCGCCGGCCTGCTGGTGTACGCCGTCAATCAGCGCCGTCTCTCGGCAGCCGTGATTGCCGCCGCGCTGCTGCTGTTGCCGTGGCCGCTGCGCCAGCTGCAGTGGTTTACCCCGCAGCCGGAGAAAGCGGTGAACGTCGCCATGGTGCAAGGCAACATCGCTCAATCGATGAAATGGGATCCGAAAGCGCTGGTCAGCACGCTGCAAACCTATCTGGACGAAACCCGTCCCTACATGGGCAAGGCGCCGATCGTCATCTGGCCGGAATCCGCCATTCCGGATTATGAAGCCAATCAGAACGGCTTCCTGACGATGATGGACGACCTGATGCGGGCGAAGAACAGCAGCCTGATCACCGGCATCGTCGACGTGCGTGCTACGCCGCAGGGCCAGCAAATCTACAACAGTGCCATCGTGCTCGGTGAACCGACGCCGTACAGTTACCCGGCCAACGATCGCTACAACAAGCACCACCTGGTACCGTTCGGCGAGTTCGTGCCGCTCGAGACGCTGCTGCGGCCCCTGGCGCCGTTCTTCGACCTGCCGATGTCCTCCTTCAGCCGCGGCGACTACGTACAACCGCAGCTCAGCGTACGCGGCTACAACCTGACGGCGGCCATCTGCTACGAAATCGTGTTGGGCCAGCAGGTGCGCGATAACTTCCGCCCGGACACCAACTTCCTGCTGACCATCTCCAACGATGCCTGGTTCGGCCACTCCATCGGCCCGTGGCAGCACTTCCAGATGGCACGCATGCGGGCGCTGGAGCTCGGCCGACCGCTGCTGCGCAGCACCAATAACGGCGTCACCGCCGCGGTGGACGCGAATGGCGAGGTGATCGCCGAGATCCCGCAGTTCACCCGTCAGGTACTCGAAGTGAAAGTCACGCCGACCACCGGCTTCACGCCTTATGCGCGCTTCGGCGCCACGCCGCTGTGGGTGATGACCCTGTTGCTGGGCGGCTGGGCGCTGATATTGGGCCTGCGCCGCAAATAGCCCTCTTCGTCGGGGCGCACCCGCTGCGCCCCGCTTTCCCGTCAAATCTTCCCTCAGTCAGAAAACGCCGTTAAATCAACGCGGCTGGCACACTCCTTGCTTTTATCTATGGCGACATCGCGCGCCGGTTTACTTTTGCTGACGTTTTGTCGCACCTGCGCACATTTTGGGTGCATTGAACGCACCGCACGGGTGCGCCGACGTTTTGTTGCATTGATTTGGTGCGCGCGGCGTCTCAAAAAATGAAACATTTTAGTTTCAAGGTGTTCACAATCGGTTATTTTTTAACAGCGTTCAGTTCATAAGACTATCTTTATAACTTGAGCAATAAACAGTCGATTTAACCTGACGCTCTTTAGTCAGAGCCACAACAACAGTAAAGGAGTTGGACCATGCAAATGCGTAAACTGGCGTTATCGTTACTGCTGCTCGGTGCGGCAGGTAGCGTGGCGCAAGCGGAAGACCTGACCGGTACGCTGAAGAAAATCAAAGACAATGGCGTGATCGTTGTCGGCCACCGCGAATCGTCAGTGCCGTTCTCCTACTACGACAACCAACAAAAAGTTGTGGGCTACTCTCAGGACTACTCCAACCAAATCGTTGAAGCCGTTAAGAAAAAGCTGAATGCACCGAATCTGCAGGTGAAAATGCTGCCGATTACCTCGCAGAACCGCATCCCGCTGCTGCAAAACGGCACCTATGATTTCGAGTGCGGCTCCACCACCAATAACCTCGAGCGCCAGAAACAGGCCGCCTTCTCCGACACCATTTTCGTGGTCGGCACCCGCTTGCTGGTGAAAAAAGGCTCCGACATCAAAGACTTTAAAGACCTGGCCGGCAAACCGGTGGTGGTCACCTCCGGCACCACCTCTGAAGTGCTGCTGAACAAGCTGAACGACAGCGGCAAGATGAACATGCGCATCATCAGCGCCAAAGACCACGGCGACTCCTTCCGCACTCTGGAAAGCGGCCGCGCGGTGGCCTTTATGATGGACGACGCCCTGCTGGCGGGCGAGCGCGCCAAGGCCAAGAAGCCGGATCAGTGGGAAATCATCGGCACACCGCAGTCGAAAGAAGCCTACGGCTGCATGCTGCGTAAAGACGATCCTGCGTTCAAGAAACTGGTCGATGACACCATCGCCCAGGCGCAAACCTCCGGCGAAGCGGCCAAGTGGTTTGATAAATGGTTCAAGCAGCCGATTCCACCGAAAAACCTCAACATGAACTTCGAACTGTCGGACGACATGAAGCAGCTGTTCAAAGAACCTAACGACAAGGCATTGAACTAAATAGAATGACAGCCGGGGCGGCCGCCAGGCCAAACCGGCCCAGTTGATGACTGGGACAGACAGGTATGAGGGGGGCCGTTCCCCTCCCTCATTTTCCCCAAGGCGCATCACCGACATCCGCACACAATAAGCCAGCCAGACTGGCCGCGCGGCGATCGGCGCTCATCAAGTCATCAATCTTCGGCGCTCTGCGCCCGTTTACCGGAGTTTGTTATGTCAATAGATTGGAACTGGGGTATCTTCCTGCAGCAGGCCCCGTTTGGGAACACCACTTACCTCGGCTGGATCTGGTCCGGCTTTCAGGTCACGGTGGCCCTCTCCGTCTGTGCATGGATTATCGCTTTCTTCGTCGGTTCGCTGTTCGGTATCTTGCGTACCGTACCCAACCGCTTTCTTTCCGCCCTCGGCACCTGTTACGTCGAACTGTTCCGCAACGTGCCGCTAATCGTGCAATTCTTTACCTGGTATCTGGTGATCCCCGAGCTGCTGCCGGCCAATATCGGCACCTGGTTTAAAAGCGAGCTGGATCCCAACGTGCAGTTCTTCGTCTCTTCCATGCTTTGCCTGGGATTGTTTACCGCCGCCCGCGTTTGCGAACAGGTGCGCGCCGCCATCCAGTCCCTGCCGCGCGGCCAGAAAGCGGCCGGGCTGGCGATGGGCCTGACGCTGCCGCAAACCTACCGCTACGTGTTGCTGCCGAACGCCTACCGGGTGATCGTGCCGCCGATGACCTCGGAGATGCTCAACCTGGTCAAAAACTCCGCCATCGCCTCTACCATCGGGCTGGTGGACATGGCCGCGCAGGCCGGCAAGCTGTTGGATTACTCCGCACACGCCTATGAATCCTTTACCGCCATCACGCTGGCTTATATCGGCATCAACGCCGTTATCATGCTGTTTATGCGTCTGGTCGAAAAGAAAGTGCAGTTGCCTGGCAACCTGGGGAGTAAATAATGTACGAATTTGACTGGGCGTCGATCGTCCCAAGCTTCCCGTTTCTGCTGCAGGGCATGGTAATCACGCTGAAGATCACCGTGACCGCCATCGTGGTCGGCATTCTGTGGGGTACCGTGCTGGCGGTGATGCGCCTGTCGCCGTTCAAACCGATCAGCTGGTTCGCCACCCTGTACGTCAACCTGTTCCGCTCGGTGCCGCTGGTGATGGTGCTGCTGTGGTTCTACCTGGTGGTTCCAAGCTTATTACAACAGGTTCTAGGCTTATCGCCGAAAACCGATATTCGCCTGATCTCGGCTATGGTAGCCTTTTCCCTGTTTGAAGCGGCCTATTACTCGGAAATCATCCGCGCCGGCATCATCAGCATCTCGCGCGGCCAATCCTCCGCCGCGCTGGCGCTGGGCATGACCCATTGGCAATCCATGCGGCTGGTGATCCTGCCGCAGGCGTTCCGCGCCATGGTGCCGCTGCTGCTGACCCAGGGCATCGTGCTGTTCCAGGATACCTCGCTGGTTTACGTACTGAGCCTGGCCGACTTCTTCCGCACCGCGTCGACCATCGGCGAACGCGACGGCACCCAGGTTGAAATGATCCTGTTCGCCGGCTTTGTCTATTTTGTTATCAGCCTCGCCGCCTCGGCGCTGGTAAGCTATTTGAAGAAAAGGACTGTTTGATGATATCCCTGAAAAATGTTTCTAAGTGGTACGGTCACTTTCAGGTGTTGACCGATTGCACCACCGAAGTGAAAAAAGGCGAAGTGGTCGTCGTCTGCGGTCCTTCAGGTTCCGGCAAGTCCACCCTGATCAAAACCGTCAACGGCCTCGAGCCGATCCAGCAGGGCAATATCCTGGTGAACGGCACGCCGGTCAACGACAAGAAAACCAACCTGGCGCAGCTGCGTGCCAAGGTTGGCATGGTGTTCCAACACTTTGAGCTGTTCCCGCACCTGTCTATCATCGACAACCTGACGCTGGCGCAGGTGAAAGTGCTCAAGCGCGACAAATCCGCCTCACGCGAGAAGGGTCTGAAGCTGCTGGAGCGCGTCGGCCTCTCCGCCCATGCCAACAAGTTCCCCGGTCAGCTGTCCGGCGGCCAGCAGCAGCGCGTCGCCATCGCCCGTGCGCTGTGCATGGATCCTATCGCCATGCTGTTCGATGAGCCGACCTCTGCGCTCGATCCGGAAATGATCAACGAAGTGCTGGACGTGATGGTCGAACTGGCGAACGAAGGCATGACCATGATGGTGGTAACCCACGAAATGGGCTTCGCCCGCAAGGTGGCGAATCGAGTGATCTTTATGGACGAAGGCAAAATCGTCGAAGACCGCAACAAAGACGATTTCTTCAACAACCCCGAGTCCGATCGCGCCAAGGATTTTCTGGCCAAGATCCTGCACTAAACGCTCTGCCTATGCGCCCCGCCAGGGGCGCATCTTTTCCCCCGGCACTAAAAGCGCTTGTTTCTCCCCGGTTTTGATCCGATGCTCGCTGGATAACAAACAGAGGAGAAAGAACATGCCCCGCCCTATTATCATCGATTGCGATCCCGGCCTCGACGACGCCATCGCGCTGGCTATGGCGCTGCGTTCGTCAGAACTGGACATCAAAGCCATCACCACCTCCGCCGGCAACCAGACGCCGGAGAAAACCCTGCATAACGCGCTGGGCCTGTTGACCCTGATGCAGCGCGAGGACATACCGGTCGCCGCCGGCGCCAGCGGCCCGCTCATGCGCGAACTGGTGATCGCCGACTATGTCCACGGCAAAACCGGCATGGGCAACACCCACCTGCCGACGCCGACAATCAAACCCGATCCCCGCGGCGCCGTCGAGCTGATCGCCGACTTGCTGCGCGCCAGCCCGCAGCCGATAACCCTGGTGGTGACCGGCCCGATGACCAATATCGCCCTGCTGCTGGCCCAGCATGCCGAGCTGAAAAGCCATATCGAACGCATCGTATTCATGGGCGGCGGTATGAACGCCGGCAATACTACGCCTGTCGCGGAGTTCAACATCTTCGTCGATCCCGAAGCCGCCGAAATGGTGCTGAAATCCGGGGTGCCGCTGACCATGGCCGGGCTGAACGTCACCCATCAAGCGCTGGTGTTGCCGCAGGATATCGAGCGCATTCGCCAGATAGACAATCCGGTCGCGCAGGCGGTCGCGGAGATGCTCGATTTTTACCTGCCGCTGTACCTCAGCCATCCGCGCGGCCTGCCCGGCGCTGCGATGCACGATCCCTGCACCATCGCCTGGCTGCTGGCGCCGCAGCTGTTCACCGGCCTAGAACGCTGGGTCGGTGTGGAGACCAAAGGGGAATACACCGTCGGCATGACGGTGGTGGACTATTTCCAGCAAACCGGCAACGCGGCCAACGTGGAAGTGCTGACCGGCATCAACCGCGAGGGTTTTATCGATCTGCTGGCCGAGCGCCTGGCGCGTTATTGATCCCATCGGGGCGCGCTCGCGCCCCTCCTTCAACTTTTTTGATTTAACTCAGCGAATTTTTGCGCTATCACTGTTGATGGCTTGCCTCTACCATGCGTTTACACCGACTGACATCGTCACCGATTAAACTTCGCCTGGAGATAAGCCAATGAGCCGCGTACTGGTCCTGAAATCAAGTATTCTGGGTGAATATTCCCAGTCTGGAAAATTAGTCGATTTTTTTGTTGAACAATGGCATGAAGCTCACCCAGAAGACACGTTCACCGTGCGCGACTTGGCTAACCCAACGCTGCCGGAGCTGGATGGCGAAGTGATGGCTGGCTTTACCGCCGGCGACAACCCGCTGACGCCGCATCAGCAGAGCACCCTGGCGCTGTCCGATGAGCTGATTGCCGAGCTGAAGTCGCACGACACGCTGATCATCAGCGCCCCGATGTACAACTCCAACATCCCGACGCAGCTGAAAATCTACTTCGATCTGATCGCCCGCGCCGGTCAGACGTTCCGCTACACCTCCGCCGGTGCCGAAGGGCTGGTGACGGGCAAGAAAGCGATCGTCATCTCCAGCCGCGGCGGCATCCACGCCGACACGCCGACGGATCTGATCACGCCGTACGTGAAGCTGTTCCTGGGCTTTATCGGCATCACCGACGTTGAATTCGTGCTGGCGGAGGGCTTCGCCTACGGCCCGGAAGCGGCGGAGAAAGCCGCCCAGGACAGCCGCGTCGCGGTCGCGCAGAAAATCCCGGCCGGCGTCGCCGTACCGGCCAGCGCACCGGCGCAGGCGCAAGCCGCCCCAGCAGCCGTCAGCGGCGGTTTCCTGAGCAACCTGCTGAAGAAACTGTTCCGTTAAACGCCGGCCTTAGTGTTCCCCGCCCTGGCGGGGAACGTCATCAAGGCTCAAACGGCCGACGCTGGAACTGGTCGTGACCGCATTTCGGGCAAAGCGGCAGCACCTCCGGCGTGTAAAACGCCAGATGGTAGTGACACTGCTCGCACACCAGATTGCCCAACCCCACCACTTCACCGCTGTGGTAAACGCCATGGTGGCTGACATCCTTGAACACCTCGCGCCACTCCAGCTGGGTTTTGTCGGTGATATCCGCCAGTTCCTGCCACAGGCTCTCTTTGATCACCCGCATAAACACGCTGTCGGTAAACTCGTCCCGGCTTTCCTGATAGCTGCGGGCGAACTCTTCCAGATCGCGCCGCACCGCCTGCGTCACCTGCCGCACCTCGTCGCGGGTCAGATCTTCGGCCTCGTTCAACCGCCGCTCCGCGCTGGCCACCAGTTCGTCGATATCGCGTTCACCGTTTTTCAGGCGTTCGGTCAGTGATGCCACCAATTCGCGGTAATACTGAGCAACCTTGTTCATAGACTCTCCTCGATAAACGCTGCGCCGGGCTTGGCTGTAGGGATACCCCTACTTATTTTAGCCGTAAATGACTGATGTCACTTGGCAAGACGCGGGATCCGCAGGTTGTGAGCCGCGTCATGGCGGCGTTTTTTTTAAATGCGCCGAGTCAGGCGCTTGGAGTTGTTGCCGAGAGGTCTTATCAGCTATGCTATGCGGATCTACGAATACTAAATGTTCATTGCGTTGCCTCTGACCGGGGCAACGGTTTACACCTACAGGACCACCGGCCGCCATGCAAGAGCAATACCGTCCAGAAGACATAGAATCGAACGTACAGCTTCACTGGCAAGAGAAGCAGACTTTCAAAGTTACCGAAGACGACAGCAAGGAAAAGTACTACTGCCTATCCATGCTGCCTTACCCGTCCGGCCGACTGCACATGGGCCACGTTCGTAACTACACTATCGGCGACGTGATCTCGCGCTATCAGCGCATGCTGGGTAAAAACGTACTGCAGCCGATCGGCTGGGATGCGTTCGGCCTGCCGGCGGAAGGTGCGGCGGTGAAAAACAACACCGCACCGGCCCCGTGGACCTACGACAACATCGAATACATGAAGAACCAGCTGAAACTGCTGGGCTTCGGCTACGACTGGGATCGCGAAATCGCTACCTGCCAGCCGGAATACTACCGCTGGGAACAGTGGTTCTTCACCAAGCTGTATGAAAAAGGCCTGGTCTACAAGAAGACCTCGGCGGTGAACTGGTGTCCGCACGATCTGACCGTGCTGGCCAACGAACAGGTTATCGACGGCTGCTGCTGGCGCTGCGACACCAAGGTCGAGCGTAAAGAGATCCCGCAGTGGTTCATCAAAATCACCGCTTACGCCGATCAGCTGCTGAACGATCTGGACACGCTGGAAAGCTGGCCGGAGCAGGTGAAAACCATGCAGCGCAACTGGATTGGCCGCTCCGAAGGCGTGGAAATCACCTTCGACGTGGCGGACAGCGAAGAGAAGCTGACGGTTTACACCACCCGTCCCGACACCTTCATGGGCGCCACCTACGTGGCGGTCGCCGCGGGCCACCCGCTGGCGCAACAGGGCGCGCGCAACAATCCGGCGCTGACCGACTTCATCGACGAATGCCGCAACACCAAAGTGGCCGAAGCCGAAATGGCGACGATGGAGAAGAAAGGCATGCCAACCGGCCTGTTCGTTGTCCACCCGCTGAGCGGCGAGAAGCTGCCGGTGTGGGTCGCCAACTTCGTGCTGATGGAATACGGCACCGGCGCCGTGATGGCGGTACCGGCGCACGACCAGCGCGACTGGGAATTCGCCACCAAATACGATTTGCCGATCAAACCGGTGATCCTGAACCTCGACGGCAGCCAACCTGACGTGAGCGCCGAAGCGATGACCGACAAAGGCGCGCTGTTCAACTCCGGCGAGTTTGACGGTCTGGACAACGAAGCCGGCTTTAACGCCATCGCCGACAAACTGGTCGCCAAGGGCGTGGGCCAGCGCAAGGTCAACTACCGTCTGCGCGACTGGGGCGTCTCCCGTCAGCGTTACTGGGGCGCGCCAATCCCGATGGTGACGCTGGAAGACGGCACCGTGATGCCGACGCCGGAAGATCAGCTGCCGGTGATCCTGCCGGAAGACGTGGTCATGGACGGCATCACCAGCCCGATCAAGGCCGACCCTGAGTGGGCGAAGACCACCGTTGACGGCCAGCCGGCGCTGCGTGAAACCGACACCTTCGACACCTTTATGGAGTCTTCCTGGTACTACGCGCGCTATACCTGCCCGCAGTACGACCAGGGCATGCTGGATCCGGCCGCCGCCAACTACTGGCTGCCGGTCGATCAATATATCGGCGGTATCGAACACGCCATCATGCACCTGATGTACTTCCGCTTCTTCCACAAGCTGATGCGCGATGCGGGCCTGGTGGATTCCGACGAGCCGGCCAAGCGCCTGCTGTGTCAGGGCATGGTGCTGGCCGACGCCTTCTACTACACCGGCAACAGCGGCGAGCGCGTCTGGGTATCTCCGGTTGACGCCACGGTCGAGCGCGACGACAAGGGCCGCATCATCAAGGCCACCGATCCGCAAGGCCGTGAACTGGTCTATGCTGGCATGAGCAAAATGTCGAAGTCGAAGAACAACGGCATCGACCCGCAGGAAATGGTGGAAAAATACGGCGCGGACACCGTGCGTCTGTTCATGATGTTCGCTTCACCGGCAGAAATGACGCTGGAGTGGCAGGAATCCGGCGTAGAAGGGGCTAACCGCTTCCTGAAACGCGTATGGAAACTGGCCTACGATCACGTGGCAAAAGGCGCGGTACAGCCGCTGGACGTGGCGGCGCTGAACGAAGATCAGAAAGCGCTGCGCCGCGATCTGCACAAAACCATCGCCAAGGTGACCGACGATGTCGGCCGCCGTCAGACCTTCAACACCGCGATCGCCGCCGTGATGGAGCTGATGAACAAGCTGGCCCGCGCGCCGCAGGAGAGCGAGCAGGATCGCGCGCTGCTGCAGGAAGCGCTGCTGGCCGTGGTTCGCATGCTGTATCCGTTCACCCCGCACGTGTGCTTCACCCTGTGGCAGTCGCTGGGCGGCGAAGGCGACGTGGACACCGCGCCATGGCCGGTTGCCGACGAACAGGCGATGGTCGAGGACTCCAAGCTGGTGGTGGTGCAGGTGAACGGCAAGGTTCGCGCTAAAATCACCGTATCTGCCGATGCGACCGAAGAGCAAGTGCGCGCGCGCGCTGCCGAAGAGCATCTGGTGGCTAAATATCTGGACGGCGTCACGATTCGCAAAGTGATCTACGTTCCGGGCAAACTGCTTAACCTGGTTGTGGGTTAACACAAGGAGGAGTTGTGCGACAACGTATTCTGACGCTGTTGCTGGGGTTGGCGGTGCTGGTCACCGCCGGCTGCGGTTTTCACCTGCGTGGCACCACGCAGGTGCCTAATGAAATGAAAACGCTGATCCTGGACAGTTCGGATCCTTACGGACCATTGACGCGCGCGGTGCGTGAGCAGCTGCGTTTGAACGCCGTGACCATCGTCAGCGATCCGAAGCGTAAAGACGTGCCTTCCTTGCGCATCCTCGGCGCGACGGAAAGCCAGGATACCGCCTCGATCTTCCAGGACGGTAAAACCGCCGAGTACCAGCTGGTGCTGACCGTGCAGGCGCAGGTGCTGCTCCCGGGCCACGACCTGTATCCGCTGTCGGTGAAAGTGTTCCGTTCGTTCTTCGACAACCCGCTGACCGCGCTGGCCAAAGACTCCGAGCAGGAGATCATTCGCCAGGAAATGCGTGAGCAGGCGGCGCAACAGCTGGTGCGCAAACTGCTGACCGTGCACGCGGCGGAAGAAGAAAACCGGCAGAAAGCCGCTGCCGTCGGCGAACGAGCGGCAAGCCAAACCGCACAATGATCCGCATTTATCCGGAACAACTTGCCGCGCAGCTCCGAGAGGGGCTGCGCGCTTGTTATTTATTGAGCGGCAATGAACCGCTACTGCTGCAGGAAAGCCAGGATCTGCTCCGGCAGGCTGCGCAACAGCAGCAGTTCAGCGAGCACTACAGCATTTCCCTCGACGCCCATACCGACTGGGACGCCATCTTCGGCATCTGCCAGGCGATGAGCCTGTTCGCCAGCCGCCAGACGCTGCTGCTGATCTTCCCGGAAAACGGCCCGACGGCGCCGATCGGCGAACAGCTGACCAAGCTTGCCACGCTGCTGCACGAGGATATTCTGCTGATCCTGCGCGGCCCGCGCCTCACCAAAGCGCAGGAAAACAGCGCCTGGTTCAAGGCGCTCAGCCCACACGGCGCCCTCGTCAGTTGCCAGACGCCGGAACAGGCACAGCTGCCGCGCTGGGTCGCCACGCGCGCCAAGGCGATGAAGCTGGAATTGGACGACGCGGCCAATCAGCTGTTGTGCTACTGCTACGAAGGCAACCTGCTGGCGCTGTCGCAGGCGCTGGAGCGGCTGTCGCTGCTGCACCCGGACGGCAAACTCACGCTGCCGCGCGTCGAACAGGCGGTGAACGACGCCGCCCACTTCACGCCGTTCCACTGGCTGGATGCCCTGCTGGCCGGCAAAAGCAAGCGCGCCTGGCATATCTTGCAGCAGCTGCAGCAAGAGGACGTGGAGCCGGTTATCCTGCTGCGCACCTTACAGCGCGAACTGCTGCTGTTGCTGACGCTGCAGCGCCGCATGGCGTCCGCGCCGCTGCGCACGCTGTTCGATCAGCACAAGGTTTGGCAGAACCGCCGCCCGCTGGTGACCCAGGCGCTGCAACGCCTGTCCGGCGCCCAGCTGCAGCAAGCGGTACAGCTGCTGACGCAAATCGAGCTGACCCTCAAGCAGGACTATGGCCAGTCGGTCTGGCCGGAACTGGAAACCCTGTCGATGCTGCTGTGCGGCAAACCCCTGGCCACGAGTTTTACCGATGCCCACTAATCCGGAACACCCCACCGTTTTGCACGCGCTGTTCGGCGGCACCTTTGACCCTATCCACTATGGCCACCTGCGGCCGGTGGAGGCGTTGGCCGCCGAAGTGGGCCTGAATCGCGTCACGCTGCTGCCTAACCACGTGCCGCCGCACCGCCCGCAGCCGGAGGCCAATGCGCAGCAACGCCTGAAGATGGTCGAGCTGGCGATCGCCGGCAACCCGCTGTTTGCGGTCGACGATCGCGAACTGCACCGCACCACCCCCTCCTACACCATCGAGACGTTGGAAACGATTCGTAAAGAGCGTGGCGCCGCCCAGCCACTGGCGTTTATTATTGGCCAGGACTCGCTGCTGACATTGCATAAATGGCATCGCTGGCAGGCGCTGTTGGACGTCTGCCACCTGCTGGTGCTGGCGCGCCCGGGCTATAACGATCGCATGGACACACCGGAACTGCAGCAGTGGCTGGAACGTCATCGCACCGCCGATCCGGCGCAGCTCAGCCGCCGCCCGCACGGCCATATCTATCTGGCAGATACGCCGGAGCTGGAAATTTCCGCCACCGAGATCCGCCAGCGCCGCCATCAGGGCCTCAACTGCGACGACCTGCTGCCACGCCCGGTGCAGCGCTATATCGAGTTGCAGGGTTTATATCGCTAGCGAAAGGTGCGTGATATACTGCGCCGCTATTTTTCAGGTATCCGCTGAAAACCCCGGAAACCTTAGCTGGCCGGGCAGTCACCAGTTAGCTGGCTTTCAGCGGCAGCCTGCCGAAATCATTATCCGGTTACGCCGCAGCGTGCGCATGTTGCCCGCTGCAGTCGACTGAACAGAACACACCCGAGGGGGAACCTTTGCAAGGTAAAGCGCTCCAAGATTTCGTCATCGATAAAATCGATGACCTGAAAGGCCAAGACATTATCGCTCTGGACGTACAGGGCAAATCCAGCATCACTGATTGCATGATCATCTGCACCGGCACATCGACTCGCCACGTGATGTCGATCGCCAACCACGTGGTACAGGAATCCCGTGCCGTAGGCATGGAGCTGTTTGGCATGAAAGGCCAGGAAGCCTCCGACTGGATCGTGGTCGATCTGGGCGAAGTGATCGTGCACGTGATGCAGGAAGAAAGCCGTCGCCTGTACGAGCTGGAAAAACTCTGGAGCTAAGCGGTGAAACTGCAATTGGTGGCGGTCGGCACCAAAATGCCAGACTGGGTGCAAACCGGCTTTATGGATTACCTGCACCGCTTTCCCAAAGATATGCCGTTTGAGCTGACCGAGATCCCGGCGGGCAAACGCGGCAAAAACGCCGACATCAAGCGCATTCTGGACAAGGAAGGCGAACAGATGCTGGCGGCGGTGGGCAAAGGCAACCGCATCGTTACGCTGGATATCCCAGGCACGCCGTGGGAAACGCCGCAGCTGGCGCAGCAGCTTGAGCGCTGGAAGCAGGATGGCCGCAACGTCAGCCTGCTGATCGGCGGCCCGGAAGGGCTGGCGCCCGCCTGCAAAGCCGCTGCCGAGCAGAGCTGGTCGCTTTCTCCGTTGACGCTGCCGCATCCTTTGGTGCGCGTCCTGGTGGCCGAAAGCCTCTACCGCGCCTGGAGTATTACAACAAATCATCCTTACCACCGGGAATAGCCGGTGGTGACCGTGACAGAGTGAAATAAAGCAGCGGGATGAAAATAGAACGTAACCCTTTTCGCGACTATACGGCTGAATCCGCCCTGTTTGTACGCCGCGCCCTGGTGGCGTTCCTGGTCATCCTGGTGCTGTCCGGCATCCTGATCGCCAACCTGTATAATCTGCAAGTGGTCCGCGTCGAGGATTACCGCACCCGCTCCAACGAAAACCGCATCAAGCTGGTGCCCATCGCGCCCAGCCGCGGCATTATCTACGATCGCAACGGCACCCCGCTGGCACTCAACCGCACCATTTATCAGCTGGAGCTGATGCCGGAGAAGGTTGACGATCTCAAAGCCACGCTGCAGGCGCTGCGCACGGTGGTCGATCTGACCGACGACGACATCACCAATTTCGAAAAAGAGCGCAAGCGTTCGCGCCGTTTCGTCTCCATTCCGGTGAAAACCGCGCTAACCGAGGTGCAGGTCGCCCGCTTTGCGGTCAATCAGTTCCGCTTCCCCGGCGTGGAAGTAAAAGGCTACCAGCGCCGCTACTACCCCTACGGTTCCGCCCTCACCCACGTCACCGGCTATGTGTCTAAGATCAACGACCGCGACGTCGAACGCCTGGATAAAGACGGCAAGCTGGCCAACTACGCCGCCACCCACGATATCGGCAAGCTGGGCATCGAACGCTATTACGAAGACACGCTGCACGGCAAAACCGGCTATGAAGAGGTCGAGGTCAACAACCGTGGCCGGGTGATCCGCCAATTGCACGAACAGCCGCCTTCCGCCGGTCAGGACGTTTACCTGACGCTCGATCTTGATTTGCAGCGCTATATCGAGCAGCTGCTGGTCGGCAGCCGCGCCGCGGTGGTGGTGAGCGATCCACGCACCGGCGCCATCCTGGCAATGGTGTCCAACCCGAGTTACGATCCAAACCTGTTCGTCGACGGCATTTCCAGCAAGGACTACCAGGGGCTGTTGAACGATCCGAATCGCCCGCTGATCAACCGCGCCACGCAGGGGGTCTATCCGCCTGCATCAACGGTGAAGCCTTACATCGCGGTGTCGGCGCTGAGCGCCGGAGTGATCACCAAAAACACCGTGGTGTTCGATCCCGGTTGGTGGCAACTGCCCGGCTCGGAAAAACGCTTCCGCGACTGGAAAAAATGGGGCCACGGCCGCCTGAACGTCACCAAGGCGCTGGAAGAGTCCGCAGATACCTATTTCTATCAGGTCGCCTATGACATGGGGATCGATCGGCTGTCGACCTGGCTGACCAAATTCGGTTACGGCCAGTACACCGGCATCGATCTGTCCGAAGAACGATCCGGCCTAATGCCGACGCGCGAGTGGAAGCTCAAACGCTATAAAAAGCCGTGGTATCAGGGCGACACCATTCCGGTGGGTATCGGCCAGGGTTACTGGACCGCCACGCCGATCCAGATGGCCAAAGCACTGAACACCCTGATCAACGACGGCACCGTCAAAACGCCGCACCTGCTGCAGAGTACCCGCGTCAACGGCGCGCTGGTGCCGTTCAAACAGGAAGAGAGCACGCAGATCGGCGATATTCACTCCGGCTTCTGGGAAATCGCCAAAGACGGCATGTATGGTGTGGCCAACCGTCCGAACGGGACGGCGCGCAAATACTTTGCGGACGCACCTTATAAAGCCGCGGCGAAATCGGGTACCGCACAGGTATTCGGCTATGAAACCTACAACGCCCACAAACTGGCGGAGCACCTGCGCGATCACAAACTGATGACCGCCTTCGCACCGTTCAACAATCCGACGGTGTCGGTCGCCATCATTCTGGAAAACGGCGGCTCCGGTCCGGCGGTGGGAACCATCACCCGCCAGATCCTCGACCACATTCTGCTGGGCGACAACAATACGCAATTGCCAAGCGAGGCCCCGCTGCCGCCTGGCGTAGAAGGTGACTAAGGTAGAACATGACTGAAAGCCAACAAAAAGGCTCGATCTGGACCAAAATCCACATCGACCCGACGTTCCTGCTGCTGATCCTGGCCCTGTTGGTCTACAGCGCCTTCGTGATGTGGAGCGCCAGCGGCCAGGACATCGGCATGATGGAGCGCAAGATCGGGCAGATCGTCATGGGGCTGATCGTGATGGCCGTCATGGCGCAAATCCCGCCGCGCGTGTACGAAAGCTGGGCGCCCTATCTGTATATTTTCTGCGTAATTTTGCTGATCCTGGTGGACGCCTTCGGCCAGATAAGTAAAGGCGCGCAGCGCTGGCTGGATCTCGGCGTAGTGCGCTTCCAGCCGTCGGAAATCGCCAAGATCGCCGTGCCGCTGATGGTGGCGCGCTTTATGAACCGCGATGTCTGCCCGCCTTCGCTGAAAAACACCGCCATCGCGCTGGTGCTGATCTTCCTGCCAACGCTGCTGGTGGCCGCGCAGCCAGATCTGGGCACCTCGATCCTGATCGCCGCCTCCGGCCTGTTCGTGCTGTTCCTGTCGGGCATGAGCTGGAAATTGATCGCCGTCGCCGCCGTCGCACTGGCGGCCTTTATCCCGGTGCTGTGGTTCTTCCTGATGCACGGCTATCAGCGCGACCGCGTCATGATGCTGCTCGATCCGGAGAGCGACCCACTCGGCGCCGGCTATCACATTATTCAATCCAAGATAGCCATCGGCTCCGGCGGCCTGTCCGGCAAGGGCTGGCTGCACGGCACCCAGTCGCAGCTGGAGTTTCTGCCGGAGCGCCATACCGACTTTATCTTCGCCGTGTTGGCCGAAGAGCTGGGGCTGATCGGGGTATTGGTGCTGCTGGCACTCTACCTGCTGGTGATCATTCGCGGGCTGATGATCGCCGCCAAGGCGCAAACCACCTTTGGCCGCGTGATGGTCGGCGGCTTGATGCTGATTTTGTTCGTTTATGTCTTTGTTAACATCGGTATGGTCAGTGGCATTTTGCCGGTAGTTGGCGTACCTTTGCCTCTGGTCAGTTACGGGGGGTCGGCGCTGATAGTATTGATGGCCGGTTTCGGCATCATCATGTCGATCCACACGCATCGGAAAATGCTGTCTAAAAGTTTATAAGAGGTGAGTAATGCGTAAGGAATGGCTTTGGATCGGCGTCGCGGCGGTGTTGCTCTCCGCCTGTACCGCCCCGACCACGGAACAGCAGGCACCACAGCAGCCGTACAACGGCCCGGTGGTGGAGATCGGTGGCGTCGAGCCTCAATATGAACCCTATAACCCTAATAACATGCAGGATTATAAGGTTAATGGCGATACTTACCGCATCGTAAAAGATCCGCAGAACTTCTCGCAGACCGGCCTGGCGGCCTGGTATGGCGAAGAAGCCAACGGCAACACCACGGCGCTGGGCGAGCAGTTCGACCCCAACGGTCTGACTGCGGCGCACCCGACCTTACCGATCCCAAGCTATGTGCGCGTCACTAACCTGGCCAATGGCCGTCAGCTGGTGGTGCGCGTCAACGATCGCGGGCCTTACACCAAGGGCCGTATTATCGATCTGTCGAAAGCCGCCGCCGATCGCCTCAACCTGTCGAACAACACCAAGGTCAAAGTCGATTTCATCAACGTGGCGCCGGACGGCACGCTGAGCGGCCCAGGCACCATCGGTACCATCGTGGCGAAGCAGAGCTATGCCCTGCCGTCGCGCCCGGATCTCGGCGCCAGCGGCATGGGCACCCCCATCCAACAGGACGTGCCGGTCGCCAGCGGCGCGGCGGTACGCCCGATCGATAACAGCACCCTGCGCACCGACGACGACAACGCCCCAGCAACTGGCGGCAACGCCGGTAGCGGCCGCAGCGGTTTCCTCGGCGCGCCAAGCGCATTGCCGGCCGGCGTGCTGGAAGGTTCGGAGCCTGAAGCCGCCGCCGTGGCAGCACCGGTCGCGGCCGGCGCCGCAGCTGCCGGCATGGCTGCCGCTTCGTCCTCCGGCGGTTACGTGGTGCAGGTCGGTGCGCTGAGCAGCGCCGAGCGTGCCCAGAGCTGGCAGCAAAGCCTGAGCCAACAGTTTGGCGTCCCGGGCAAAGTGGCGGCCAACGGCAACGTTTATCGCGTCCAGCTCGGCCCGTTCAGCAGCCGTCAGCAGGCGGCCCAGCTGCAGCAACGCCTGGCGAGCGAAGCGCAACAACAGTCTTTCGTTACTGCTGCACCCTGAGCATTAAGCCCGGTGGGCATTCACGGCCGATAAGCGGTTATTTAGCTGAAACATTTTCTTGCAGCTAAAAGGGCACTAACCGCAATTAGTCAGATGAATGGGTAATGCCTGCCGGGATCGCATCTGCTATAGTGTGGCTCGTTTTTTAACTTTACTTTCACGGATGTTGTAGTCCCGATCATGAAACAAGTAACTTCTTTTCGCTTAATCAAAAGCATCGCCCTCGGCACCGTTATCGCAATGAGCGCAGCCTCCGTTGCGCACGCCGATGACGTTAACATCAAAACCATGATCCCAGGTGTCCCGCAGATCGATGCGGAAGCGTACATCCTGATTGATTACAACTCCGGCAAGGTGCTGGCCGAGATGAACGCCGATGCGCGTCGCGATCCGGCCAGCCTGACCAAAATGATGACCAGCTACGTCATCGGCCAGGCGCTGAAAGCGGGTAAAATCGGCCAGGACGATCTGGTGACCGTCGGCCAGGACGCCTGGGCGACCGGCAACCCGGTGTTCAAAGGCTCCTCGCTGATGTTCCTGAAGCCGGGCGATCGCGTGCCGGTCTCCAAACTGACCCGCGGCATCAACCTGCAGTCCGGTAACGACGCCTGCGTGGCGATGGCCGACTACGTCGCCGGCAGCCAGGACGCGTTCGTTAACCTGATGAACACCTACGTCAGCAAGCTGGGCCTGCAGAACACTCACTTCCAGACGGTACACGGCCTGGATGCCCAGGGCCAGTACAGTTCGGCGCGCGACATGGCGCTGATCGGCCAGGCGCTGATCCGCGACGTGCCGGAAGAGTACGCGATTTACAAAGAAAAAGAGTTCACCTTCAACAATATCCGCCAGATGAACCGCAACGGCCTGCTGTGGGATAACAGCCTGAACGTCGACGGCATCAAAACCGGCCATACCGACGCGGCGGGTTACAACCTGGTGGCTTCGGCGACCGAAGGCCAAATGCGCCTGATCTCCGCCGTGATGGGCGGCCGCACCTACAAAGGCCGTGAAGCCGAAAGCAAGAAACTGCTGACCTGGGGCTTCCGCTTCTTCGAAACCGTGGCGCCGTTGAAAGTCGGTAAAGAGTTCGCCTCCGAGCCTGTCTGGTTCGGCGATGCCGACCGCGTTGAGCTCGGCGTGGACAAAGACGTCTACCTGACCATTCCGCGCGGCCGCATGAAAGATCTGAAGGCCAGCTACGTGCTGAACACGCCGGAAATTCACGCGCCGCTGGCGAAAAACCAGGTGGTGGGCAGCATCAACTTCCAGCTGGACGGCAAAACCATCGATCAGCGCCCGCTGGTGGTGATGAACGAAGTGAAAGAAGGCGGTTTCTTCAGCCGCATCGTGGACTACATCAAACTGATGTTCCACCACTGGTTCGGTTAACGGTTGAAACGGGCGAAATTGCCCCCATATACTGAATAACATTAACTCCCGCCCCGGCGGGAGTTATAATTTATAGATTAGCTAGCACTCTGGAGCGCACGCACATGCAAAAAACTAAACTGAACGAACTGCTCGAATTCCCTTGCTCGTTTACCTACAAGGTGATGGGCCTGGCGCAGCCTGAGCTGGTTGACCAGGTAGTTGAAGTGGTGCAGCGCCATGCGCCGGGCGATTACAACCCGCAGGTCAAGCCAAGCAGCAAAGGCAACTACCACTCCGTCTCCATCACCATCAATGCCACTCACATCGAGCAGGTCGAAACCCTGTACGAAGAGTTAGGCAACATTGAAATTGTTCGCATGGTGCTGTAATTCCAGCATAAACCCCTGCTTATCAACCCGGGATGGCGCAGCGTCTTCCCGGGTTGCGCATTTTTGGTCAGCGAAAGGCTGGCCGCAAGCCGGAGCGCCCGGTATAATGGCTTTACCACTTCTGTAACCTGACGATGACTCTTTTGCAACCAGACAAGATCATTTTGCGTCAGCTGGGGTTGCAGCCCTACGCGCCTGTATCCCAAGCCATGCATAACTTCACCGACAGTCGTACCGAGACTACGCCGGACGAACTGTGGCTGGTACAGCATCACCCGGTGTTCACCCAAGGCCAGGCCGGCAAAGCCGAGCATGTGCTGATGCCCGGTGATATCCCGGTGGTCCAGAGCGATCGCGGCGGCCAGGTGACCTACCACGGCCCGGGTCAGCAGGTGATGTACGTGATGGTCGATCTGAAACGCAACAAGGTCGGCGTGCGTCAATTGGTCACGGCGATAGAAGATACGGTTATCAACACCCTCGCCCACTTTCGCCTCGCATCGCGCGCCCGTCCAGATGCGCCTGGCGTGTATGTGGGGGAGCAGAAAATCTGTTCGTTGGGTTTGCGGATCCGCAAAGGCAGCTCATTCCACGGCCTGGCCCTGAATGTGGCGATGGATCTCAGCCCCTTCCAACGCATCAACCCTTGCGGTTACGCCGGCATGCAGATGACGCAGGTCAGCGCGCTGGCGCCCGGCGTTGGCCTTGAAGACATACACCCAATCCTGGTACAGGAATTTGTTCATTTACTCGGCTACCAGACGGTCGAGCTTCGTAACTGGAACCTGCACGATTATGAGTAAACCAATTCAGATGGAACGCGGCGTCAAATACCGCGATGCTGACAAAATGGCGCTGATCCCGGTCAAAACGGTGGTCACCGAACGGCAGGAGCTGTTGCGTAAACCCGAGTGGATGAAGATCAAACTGCCTGCCGACTCAACGCGCATTCAGGGCATCAAAGCCGCGATGCGTAAAAACGGCCTGCACTCCGTCTGTGAGGAAGCCTCGTGCCCTAACCTGTCCGAGTGTTTCAACCACGGTACCGCCACCTTTATGATCCTCGGCGCTATCTGCACCCGTCGCTGCCCGTTCTGCGACGTGGCCCACGGCCGCCCGATCGCGCCAGACGCTAACGAGCCGGAAAAGCTGGCGCAAACCATCGCCGACATGGCGCTGCGTTACGTGGTGATCACCTCGGTTGACCGCGACGACCTGCGCGACGGCGGTGCTCAGCACTTTGCCGACTGCATCTCGGCCATCCGCGCCAAGAGTCCGAACATCAAAATTGAAACGCTGGTGCCGGACTTCCGCGGCCGTATGGATCGCGCTCTGGAGATCCTCACCGCCACGCCGCCGGACGTGTTTAACCACAACCTGGAAAACGTGCCGCGCGTCTACCGCCAGGTGCGCCCGGGCGCCAACTATGAGTGGTCGCTGAAGCTGCTGGAGCGCTTTAAAGAAGCTCACCCGGATATCCCGACCAAATCCGGCCTGATGGTCGGCCTGGGCGAAACCAACGCGGAAATCGTTGAAGTGATGCGCGATTTGCGTCGCCACGGCGTGACCATGCTGACGCTGGGCCAGTACCTGCAGCCGAGCCGTCACCACCTGCCGGTGCAGCGCTACGTCAGCCCGGCCGAGTTTGACGAGATGAAAGAAGAAGCGATGGCGATGGGCTTCACCCACGCCGCCTGCGGCCCGTTCGTGCGTTCGTCTTACCACGCCGATCTGCAGGCCAAAGGGATGGAAGTGAAATAACGCGTAATAGTTTGTTACGCTAAAGACGGCGGAAACGCCAAAAAACGGATGTCCGCAAGGCATCCGTTTTTTATTGCGCGCAGTCAGACGGAATTAAACGTCTTTCTTTTCGACGCTCTGCTGAGCGGACTGGCTCTCGGCGGTGCTGTTGCCGGCGGCCGGCGGCGTGCTGTCGTCGCCCACCGCTTTTTTAAAGCCTTTCAGCGCCGCGCCAAGATCGGCGCCGAGCGTGCGTAGTTTGCTGGTGCCGAACAGTAAAATCACCAACACCGCAATCACCAGAAGTTTGGTAATGCTGATACCTTCCATACTCACCTTCTTATCATAGAGCGCTGTGTGAACAGCGAGAAAAACTGACCTTGCCTGCGAATATTTAGCGACTTTCCTTCGGCTCACACAACCGCAACATGTAACAGAGTGAGATCCGTTGCAGGAATGTCACGCAACCTCGCGGCGTGAATCCCAGACTATTCTTAGTTTATCACCCGCATGATACGCTGCCGTGATACTCATCAGGGAGATGCCGGATGTATATTGCCCCATCCATTTTCGATGCCCGAAAATCCGGCCTCAGCTTCGCCAAACGCACCTATCTGCCCCGCGTCGCCGGTCTGGGGCTCGGGTTTATCTGCGTTTGCGCCGCGCTCTATCCCTTGGCTCCGCCCGCGGCGGTCTGGCTATTGCTGGCCTTTCACGGCTTTCTCTGGCCGCATCTGGCCTATCGCCTGGCCTGCCGCGCCAAAGATCCGTTCAAAGCCGAGATCCGCAACCTCTTGATCGACTCCGCCTTCGGCGGCTTCTGGGCAGCGATGATGGCATTCAATGCCCTGCCGGCGATCGTCATCCTGTCGATGATGAGCATGAACAACATCGCTTCGGCCGGCAAAGCGCTGTTTGTCAAAGGATTGGCGATTCAATTGGCCACGGCGATGCTCACCGGCACGCTGCTCGGCTTCCCGTTTCATCCATACAGCACGCCGCTGCAAGTCTATCTGTGCCTGCCGATGATCTACCTTTATCCGACGTTGCTGGGGCTGGTGACCTACCGCACCGCCAAACGGCTGGCGGAAAAAAAACAGGAGCTGCAACGCATCAGCACCCGCGATGGGCTGACCGGCTTATATAACCGTCGCCACTGGGAACATCTTCTGCATCGCCAGTTCGATAGCTGCCGCCGCTACCAGGACAACGCCACGCTGATCCTGATGGACATCGACCGCTTCAAAACCATCAACGACACCTTCGGCCATGCGCTGGGGGATGAAGCCCTGGCGGTATTGGCGGAAGAGCTGCTGATCGGTTTGCGCAACGTGGATATCGTCGGGCGCTACGGCGGCGACGAGTTTGGCGCGGTGCTGCCGAACACTAACGCCGAACAGGCGGAAATCGTCCTGCACCGCATCCAGCAGCGGCTGGACGCGGTCAGTTTCAAGGAGGCGCCGCAGCTGCGGCTGCAGATCAGCGCAGGCATCGCTAACTACCACCCCGCGCTGAGCGGCTATCTTGACTGGCTGAAAGCGGCCGACGGTGCGCTCTATCGGGCGAAGCATAATGGCCGCAACCGGTTGGAAACGGCAGTGCCGCCAGGGGAGTAACTTACTGACTTAATAACTTGGCAAAATACTTCGGCGCTTCGACAAAGCCTTCGCGCCGGTAAAACGCATGCGCCCGCTCGCGGCGACTGTGGCAATGGACCTCTAACCGATCGCAGCCGCGACGGTGCGCCAGCGCCTCGCCCTCCGCCAGCAGCCGCCGGCCTACGCCCGCGCCGCGCGCTCGGTCATCGACGCAAAAATAGCTGATGCGGCCAATGTCGCCGGCCAACGCCAGCTGCGGCAGGAAATGCAGCGACAACACGCCCAACACCTGCTCCCCGTCCGTCGCCACCAGCAGCGCCTCATCCGGATGCGCCAACAGTTGCTGCATGCGCTGCGTCAGAAACGCCTCGGTGCCGGGATAATCCAACGCCGTCATTAATTCGGCGATAGCATGGCGATCGCTCAGGCGCGCCGTTCTGATTTGCATAGGGTGACCTCGCAGAGTGTCGATACTACAAAATAGATGGCGTTAGGTGTAACATCCACCGGGTACGGCAAAAAAGGCCGTGCGGCACGCTGGAGATGACATTCCTCCCTAACCGCCTTCACAGGCTGATGATGTCTACGTAACCTCTCGGAGAGAGGCGCGTAGCGTTACGCCTGTCCCTTTCCGAGTCCCGTGAATTTCTCTGATTGAAAGGTAGTTGCCCCATGTTGAGTTCTTTACTGGCCGTATTTATCGGCGGCGGCATCGGCAGCGTTTTGCGCTGGGCGGTAAGCATGAAAATGAATCCGCTGAATGCCCACATTCCGCTCGGTACGCTGATGGTCAATCTGATCGGTGGTTTTATCATCGGTCTGGCGATGGCGATTTTCACCCGCATGACGCATCTGGATCCCACCTGGAAATTACTGATTACCACCGGATTCTGCGGCGGCCTGACTACCTTCTCCACCTTTTCGCTGGAGGTGGTATACCTGATGCAAGATGGCCGCTTCGGCTGGGCGCTGGCCAACATGCTGCTCAACCTGGCCGGCTCGCTGGCGATGACGCTGCTGGCCTTTATGCTGGTGATGTGGCTCAACGGGCGCTAAGCCCTTAATGTTTCCTTAATCTTGCATGCGCATAATCTCATCCAGTACTCCTGACTGGATGAGAAACCGCTATGTTTAGCCTGCCGAAAACCGCCGCCGAAGCGATTGCCATTGCGCTGTGCGTCCTGATCGTCGCCGCCTTTATCAAATCCTACCTGTTCGCTTAAGCGCCCTTACCCGCAGCACGCGTTCATCTTGCGTCTTTCCGGCCGTTTACACTACAATTGAGAATGAACGTTCACACCCAAAAATGTGAACCCGGCTCACGCGTAGCAAAGGATCGGGCAGATGCTCTCCCCCAACGACAGTAAACAGGCCAAGGTGCAGGCGCGCCGCGATCAGATCGTCGAAGCGGCGAAAATCAGTTTCCGCCGCCACGGCTTCCACGCCGCCAGCATGGCGGAGATCGCCCAAGGCTCGCAGCTCAGTGTCGGTCAAATCTATCGTTATTTCGCCAATAAAGACGCGATTATCGAAGAGATCGTCAACCGCATCATCACTAACAAGATGCAGCGGCTGGAAAACCTTGGCGATCACATCAACCTGATCGCCGGCACGTTGGCGGCGCGCACGCTGTTTCAGCAGCCGGGCGAGAGCGAAACCGATCACATGCTGATGCTGGAAGTGACCGCCGAGGCCACGCGCAACCCGGTGGTGGCCAAACTGCTCAGCGATGCGGAAGCGCGGCTGTTTCGCCACGTGTGCCACAATCTGCAGCGGCTGTATCCCCATTTCAGCGCGGAAGAGATCGCCGCGCGGGTGGAATTTATCGCCGTCATGAGCGAAGGCACCGGTTACCGTATCCTTACCACGCAAAAAGCCGATGCGTCCCTGCTGCGCGATCTGTATCAGCAGGCCATTTCTCACCTGTTCAGGAAACTCTAATCTCCCATGACCAAACACTTAGCCAGACAGCGTCTGGTGTACGCCGTCGTGCTTGGCCTGCTGGCCGCGCTGGGGCCGCTGTGCACCGATCTCTACCTGCCCGCCCTGCCGGAAATGGCGGGTGAGCTGAATACCTCCACCGCCGCCGCGCAGCTCAGCCTGACCACCGGGCTGCTCGGTCTGGGCGTCGGCCAGCTGATTTTCGGCCCTTACAGCGACAAATTGGGCCGTATGCGCCCGCTGCTGCTGTCGCTGATCCTGCTGCTGGGCGCTTCGCTGTGGTGTGCGCTGGCGCCCACCATCGACCAACTGCTGATCGCCCGCCTGCTGCAAGGCATCGCCGGTGCCGGCGGCGCGGTGATTTCCCGCGCCATTGCTCGCGATCTGTACGCCGGCCATGAGCTGACCCGTTTCTTCGCCTTGCTGATGCTGGTTAACGGCCTGGCGCCGATCGTCGCACCGGTGCTGGGCGGCGTGATGCTGCAGGTAATGAATTGGCGCGGTATCTTCGGCGTGCTGGCGGCCATCGCCGTGCTGCTGTTCAGCCTGTCGGCGCTGAAGCTGCGCGAATCCCTGCCGGTCGAGCGCCGCAGCCAGGGCGGTATCCTGGCGATGCTGATGTCGCTCGGCGGGTTGCTGACCCAGCGCTATTTCATGGGCCTGTGCCTGACACAGGGCTTCGTGATGGCCGGCATGTTCGCCTATATCGGCGCCTCGCCTTTCGTCTTGCAGCAGATCTACGGCCTCAGCCCGCAGATGTTCAGCCTATGCTTCGCCATTAACGGCGTCGGCTTGATCATTGCGGCACAGCTGGCCAGCCGTCTCAGTTCGCGTTGGGGGGAACGCCGGGTATTGAGGGGCGGGTTAACGCTGGCGGCCGTCGCGTCGCTGTTGCTGCTGTTGGCCGCCGCGCTGCATGCGCCGCTGGTCGTGTTGCTGGTGCCGCTGTTCTTCTCGGTAGCGGTGATCGGCATCGTCGGCCCGACCGCCTCTTCGCTGGCGATGCAAAGCCAGGGAGACAAAGCGGGCAGCGCCTCGGCCTTGATAGGCGTGTGCATGTTCGCCCTCGGCGCCTGCGCCGTGCCGCTCACCGGGCTGGGCGGCACCTCGGGCCTGTCGATGGCGCTGACCATCGTCGGCTGTTACGCCATCGCCATCCTGCTGTTCGGCCTGTTGGCCCGCCGCAACGACGCATAACGCGCCCAATAAAAAACCCGCTCAATGAGCGGGTTTTAAGAAATTCAGCTACGCAGCTTAGATAGCAGTAACGTTAGCGGCAGATGGGCCCTTGGCACCGTTCGTGATTTCAAATTCTACACGCTGGCCTTCAGCAAGCGTTTTGAAACCGTTGCTAACGATGGCAGAGAAGTGGACGAAAACGTCCTTGCTACCATCTTCCGGAGTAATGAAACCGAAGCCTTTGGATTCATTAAACCACTTAACGCTACCTTTAATCTTAGACATCAAACTTACCTTTAACGTGAATGAAAGACACAAAACCTGTGTCGATTACAGTACAGCAAGCAGGCAGGATTTTGTCCACCACCGCGATCACAGAAATCCGATAAAGAGTGAAAAAATCCGTGTTGTCCGGTGTAAATGGATTGCACCGGTTGCGATACGTTACCGTTCCAGGCCAAACCTCTCCCTGCGCCGGCGAACAACGAGCGAACGCCCAAACTCGCCCGCTTCCCCCAGCGTTGACGCCCCCATGCAGACGCAATCGCTATGAAATATAACCAGATGGTCTTTTTGCTTCGGCGGTCCCTGCACTAGGGTTAGGGTTTATTTCCCACTGTGAGCCAAGCCTATGACCAGCCAATTGGCAGACAAAATCATCGCCTATCGGCGTGAGCTGCACCAAAACCCGGAACTTTCCAATCACGAATTCGCCACCACCGCCCGGCTGACCCGCTGGCTGGAAGAGGCAGGCATCCGTCTGCTGCCGCTGGCGCTGAAAACCGGCGTCGTGGCGGAGATCGGCAGCGGCAAGGGGCCGATTATCGCGCTGCGCGGCGACATTGATGCCCTGCCGATCGACGAAATCGCCGACGTGCCCTTCAGCTCGCAAAACAGCGGCGTAATGCACGCCTGCGGCCACGACTTTCACACCTCGGTGATGCTCGGCGCCGCGCACCTGCTCAAAGCGCGTGAGGCCGAGCTGCCCGGCACGGTGCGCATCTTCTTCCAGCCGGCGGAAGAGACCTTCAACGGCGCCCGGCACCTGATCGACGCCGGCGCGCTGGATAACGTTGCGGCGGTATTTGGCCTGCATAACGCGCCGGAGCTGCCCACCGGTACCTTCGCCACCCGCGCCGGGCCGTTCTACGCCAACGTCGATCGTTTCCAGATCCTCATCACCGGCAAAGGCGCCCACGCCGCCAAACCGGAACAGGGCGTCGATACCATCGTCACCGCCAGCCAGATCGTCGGCGCGCTGCAGACGCTGCCCAGCCGCAGCTTCAGCTCGCTGGAATCGCTGGTGGTGAGCGTGACGCGCATCGAAGGCGGCAATACCTGGAACGTGCTGCCGCAAACCGTGGAGCTGGAAGGCACGGTGCGTACCCACAGCGACGCGGTGCGCCGCCAGGTGCCTGATAAAATTCGCCAGGTGATCGACGGCGTTGCCGCCGCGCTCGGCGCGCAGGCCGAACTCCACTGGCAGCCGGGGCCGCCGGCGGTGATCAACGACGCCCATTGGGCGGCGTTCAGCAAAACCGTCGCCGCCGAGGCCGGCTACCGGGTCGAAGAGGCGGAGCTGCAAATGGGGGGTGAAGATTTCGCGCTGTATCTGCATCACGTGCCGGGCGTCTTCGTCAGCATCGGCTCCGCCAGCGAGTTCGGCCTGCATCATCCGCGTTTCAATCCCGATGAACGCGCCCTGTTCCCCGCGGCACAATATTTTACGCTGCTGGCGGAACGCACGCTGCAACAGCTCACTACCGCGCCAGAAAAAGCCCTCAGCAACGCCTGAATAACGTGAAATAGTATTTCCCCGACGCCGCAGATACCGCGCCGGGGATTATTATTTTCGCTCGCCGTGATATTTGCAGTTTTCAACATTTGAATATGCTGTTTTGTTGTTTTACATCCCGTTGCCGCTCATCAATAGTGGACACATCGACACCGCGCGCCTTTGCGGCGCATGACAGGATAATCACGATGAGCGACAACGCGAATAATCAACGGCAATTACGGCTGGGCGCCATTCTGCACGGCGCATCGGGAAATATGTCCGCCTGGCGCCACCCGGATGCCACCGCCGACGCCAGCATCAACCTCGAATTTAATATCGCCTCGGCGAAAAAAGCCGAACAGGGGAAATTCGATTTCGTGTTTGTCGCCGATGGGTTATATATCAACGAAAAATCCATTCCGCATTTTCTTAATCGTTTCGAACCGCTCACCCTGCTGGCCGCGCTGGCCGCCGCCACCGATAAAATCGGCCTGGTAGGCACCCTTTCCACCTCTTACAGCGATCCGTTCACCGTCGCCCGCCAGTTCGCCAGCCTCGACCACCTGAGCAACGGCCGCGCCGGCTGGAACGTGGTGACGTCGCCGCTGGAAGGCTCGGCCAAAAACTTCTCGCGCGCCGAACACCCGGAACACAGCCTGCGTTACCGCATCGCCGGCGAATTTCTCGACGTCGCCAAAGGGCTGTGGGATTCCTGGGAAGACGATGCCTTTGTGCGCAACAAGGCTAGCGGCGAATTCTTCCGCACCGGCAAGCTACACACCCTCAATCACCAGGGAGAGTTCTTCTCGGTGCAGGGGCCGCTGAACATCGGCCGCACGCCGCAGGGGCGCCCGATCCTGTTCCAGGCCGGCGCCTCCGAAGACGGCAAACGGCTGGCGGCTCAACACGCCGATGCGATCTTCACCCATCACGACACGCTGGAACAAGCGCAGGATTTTTATCAGGACGTGAAGCGGCAGCTGGTGGAACAGGGGCGCGAGCCGGACGACCTGCGCATCTTCCAGGGCGTCAGCGTGATCGTCGGCGACGACGACGCGGACGTCGAGCGCCAGTACCAGGAGACCGCCCGCCTGGTCAGCATTGAGAACGCCCTCAACTATCTTGGCCGCTACTTCGAACATTACGACTTTTCCCGCCATCCGCTGGACGCCCCCTTCCCGGACATCGGCGATCTGGGGCAAAACAGCTTCCGCAGCACTACCGACGCCATCAAGCGCAACGCCCGCGAACGTAACCTCACGCTGCGCCAGGTGGCGCTGGAAGCCGCCTCGCCGCGCCCGGTGTTCAGCGGCACGCCGGAAGCGGTGGCGGACGGTCTGCAACGCTGGTTCGACGGTGAAGCCGCCGACGGTTTCATCATCAGCGGCGGTACGCCCAACGCCTTCGGCCACTTCGTCGATCGGGTGGTACCCATCCTGCAACAGCGTGGCCTGTTCCGTCAGGCGTACCACGGCGATACGCTGCGCGAGCACCTGGGCCTGAAGCGCCCGTTGAACAGATTCACCCAATAATAAGATCGTTTTCAGGGATATCCGCTATGCAGAAAACCGTTACCGCCGCCCTCGTGGCGGCCTTGCTGAGCCTGACCGGCGCCGCGCAGGCGGGCACCGGCATCGATTTACAGGCCAATGAAATCCCGATCCACGCGCCGAAAAACCCGCAGGCGATCGCCAAACTGCCGGCCGATTTCCACTTCGTGAAGCCGGGCCAATTCACCGTTGCAATCGCCGCGCTCAACACGCCGCCGCTGGCGCTGTTCGCCGCCGATAACCGGCGGCTGATCGGCAGCGAAGTGGATATCGCGCAGCTGGTGGCCGACAGCCTGGGGCTTGAATTAAACGTGGTGCAAACCTCGTGGGAAGACTGGCCGCTGGGGGTGGTTTCCGGCAAATATGACGCAGCCATCACCAACGTCACCGTCACCAAAGAGCGCAAAACCCGCTTCGACTTTGCCACCTACCGCATCGATTCGCTCGGCTTTTACGTCAAAACCGGCGGCAAGATCGCGACGATCAAACAGCCTGCCGATATCGCCGGATTAAAGATCATCGTTGGCTCCGGCACCAATCAGGAAGCAATTTTGCTGGCGTGGGACAAACAGAACCGGCAGCAGGGGCTCAAACCCTTCCAGCCGATCTACGTGACCGACGATGCGGCCGCCACGCTGGCGATCCAGTCCGGCCGCGCCGACGCCTACTTCGGGCCGAACGTGCTGGGCGCCTATAAAGCGGCGCTGAACGGCCGCACCCGGCTGGCGGGCACGGTGGAAGGCGGTTGGCCCAAGGCGGCACACATCGCCGTCACCACCCGTAAAGGCAACGGCCTGGTGCAGGCGGTGAACGAAGCGCTGAACGGCGCGATCCGCGGCGGGCTGTACGATCGGGTGCTCAACCGCTGGGGCGAGAGCGTCGAACGCCTTGCGCAGTCGGAAATCAACCCGCCCGGCCTGGGCGATTAGGAGCGCGCGATGACGCAAGACACTTTCATTCAGACGCTGCCGACCGACCCGCTGATCGCCCCGGTGATCGAGGGGCTGTTCGGCGAATATCGCCAGCGTTACGGCGACTATTTTGGTGACCAGGAACCGGAAGCGCTGGATCTGTACGCGCCGCCGCAAGGGGCCTTCATCGTGCTGCTGCGCGCCGGTGCGCCGATCGCCATGGGCGCCTTCAAACGCTATGACGCACAGACCGCCGAGCTGAAGCGCATCTGGACGCGAGGCGATCTGCGCCGCCAGGGCCTGGCGCAGCGAGTGTTGCAGCAGTTGGAAACGCTGGCGCTGGCGCAGGGATATCGCCGGCTCTATCTGACCACCGGCTTTCGCCAGCCCGAAGCGGTGGGCCTGTATCTGAACAACGGGTATCAGCCGCAGTTCGATCCCACCGTCGACAGCGAGGTTTACAGCCGCCCGCCCTACGATGGCCGCCTGCCGTTCCGCAAAAGCCTGATTGCAGAGGACGCGTGTTGTTGCGCGTCGGAAAGGAAAATCGCCTAAGACCCCTTTATCTGTATCGGGAGACATGACATGTCCAAACAAGAAGTCTTGAAAGTGGTGCCCGCCCGCTATCCGCTGCGGCTGATCGGCGCGCTGTTTTCGCTGTTTATTCTGGCCGCCATCGTGCAATCGGTGGCGGGTAACGCGCGCTGGGAATGGGGCGTGTTCGCCGAGTGGTTCTTCGCGCCGGCGGTACTGGCGGGGCTGGGGCAAACCCTGCTGCTGACGCTGCTCGGTACGCTGTTCAGCATCCTGTTCGGCACCCTGTTGGCGCTGGCGCGCCTGTCGCGCTCCTACCTGCTGGCGTCGCTGGCCTGGGGCTATATCTGGCTGTTTCGCTCTCTGCCGCTGATCCTGGTGCTGATCATTCTGTACAACTTCTCCTATCTGTATGACGCCATCTCGCTGGGCATTCCCTTCACCTCCGTGGTGTTCGCCAGCTTTCCCACCATCGACATTCTCGGCCAGTTCGCCGTGGCGGTGCTGGGCCTGACGCTGGTGCAGTCCGCCTACACCGCCGAGATCATCCGCGGCGGCATCCTGGGCGTGGATTACGGCCAGCACGAGGCGGCGGCGGCGCTAGGCCTGCCGGGCTATCGTCGCACCTTCCGTATCATTCTGCCGCAGGCACTGCGCTCCATTATTCCGACCGGCTTCAACGAGATCATCAGCCTGGCGAAAGGCACCTCTATCGTTTACGTGCTGGCGCTGCCGGAGCTGTTTTACACCATTCAGGTTATCTATAACCGCACCCAGCAGGTGATACCGCTGCTGATGGTCGCCACCGTCTGGTACCTGTTCATCACCACCGCGCTGTCGGTGATCCAATACTATATCGAGCGCTATTTCGCCCGGGGCGCGGTGCGCGAATTGCCGCCGACGCCCTGGCAGAAACTGGCCGGCTGGCTAAAACGTTAGGAGACCCACATGTCTGAAGCCATTGATTATTACGCCTTGCCCGAGCAGCCGGTACGCAATCTCACCCCGGTGCCGGCACGCGGCCTGATCGAAATCAGCAACGTCAGCAAGTTCTTCGGCAAACACAAGGCGCTGGACGACGTCAGCCTGACGCTGCAGCCGGGCACCGTGACCGTGATCCTCGGCCCTTCCGGCTCCGGCAAATCGACGCTGCTGCGGGCGATCAACCACCTGGAGCGCGTCGACGAGGGCTTTATCCGCATCGACGGCGACTACGTCGGCTACCGCCGCAAGGGCAACCGGCTGTACGAGCTGAAGGAAAAGGCCATCCTCCGGCAGCGCATCAACGTCGGCTATGTGTTCCAAAATTTCAACCTGTTCCCGCACCTGACGGTGCTGGAAAACATCATCGAAGCGCCGGTGGTGCACAAAATTCACTCCCGCGAGCGGGCGAAGGCGGTCGCCTATGAGCTGCTGGATACCGTCGGGCTGCGCCACAAGGCGGATGCCTACCCGCGCCACCTCTCCGGCGGCCAACAACAACGCATCGCCATCGCGCGCGCGCTGGCGCTGAACCCGAAGGTGATCCTGTTCGATGAACCGACCTCCGCGCTCGATCCCGAGCTGGTCGGCGAAGTGCTGGACGTGATTAAGGGGTTGGCGGATCTGGGCGTCACGCTGGTGGTGGTCACGCATGAAATCGGCTTTGCGCGCGAAGCGGCGGATCGGGTGGTGTTTATGGTCGACGGGCAGATCGTCGAACAGGGCGACGCCAGGCAGGTGCTGTCCCAACCGCAGCATCCGCGCACCGTTAACTTCCTCAACAAAGTGCTGTGATCGTCGGGGCGCCGCGGCGCCCCGCACCTGAGCCGCTTATAGGCCGGCGAAACGCCGCTTCTCGGCGGCGAAATCCAGCGGGCGGATCCCCTGCTGGTTTTTATCCTCGTCGGTCAGCAACGCCGGCGGAATAAACCAGGTCACCTCGAACAGCAGCCCGTCCGGATCGTGACCATAAATGCTTTTGTGCACGCCATGATCCTCTTCCAGCCCGAGAATACCGCGTTCGGCCAACTGGTGACGAATGCGCTCCAGCTCTTCCAGACTGTCCACTTCCCAGGCCAGATGGTACAGCCCGGCCGGTGGCTCATGCTCCGCCGGCGGCTCGTTGTTGGCACGAAACACCCCGGCGCGCTGCTGGCCCAGATTCTTGCTGAACAGCGCCAAATCGTGATCGTTTTCCGAATCGGCGGCCTGGGTAAATACCGCGCGATCGGGGCTGTCGGACGGCTTCAGCTTGAAGCCCAAGACCTGATGATAAAAGTCGGCGCTCTGCCGCACATCGCTGACATACAGCACGGCGTGATTGAGACGTTTGATGCCCATCGATATTCCTTTTTCGCATTGAATGAAGTCAGCATGAACATAGCATGTGGCCAGGAAGCCGCTAAATGCCGTTATCGCATGACTAAATGCCGCCCGCGCAATCTGTCGCTGCAAGGCATTCCGCGCTATCATAAGCGCTGTATTGAACCCTTTTGTGAGAATAGCGATGAACGGCAAGATAACGACTTTTTTTGAAGACAAAGGCTTCGGCTTTATTACCGACGAGAACGGAGAAAATCGTTATTTTCACGTGATTAAAGTGCAGAACCCGGAGCTGATTAAGAAAAACGCAGCGGTCACCTTCGAGCCAACCAACAACACCAAAGGCCCGTCGGCTTATGCGGTAAAAGTGTTGGCGCCCAGCAAATACATCATCATCGCCAATGAAAGAATCAAGATCACCAGCATCAAGTCTTTTAATACCTTCACCAAGGAAGTGCCGGTCAAAGCCGACGTGGATAAAGAGAACACCGTGCTGTCGGTCGGCCTGCTGATGAACCGCATTCGCCCACAGTCCGAAGATCAGGCGCAGACCATGCAAACGCTGCGCATGCTGACCATTACCACCTTCCAGAACACCACCCATACCTTCTCCGAGCACGAGATCGATATGGATGAAACCATCAAGGCGCTGAAAAACCTGTAAGTATCTGCGTACGGAAAATAACCAACGAAATTTGTCGTTGCCTGTGTTAGCGTGAGTTTTCACCTGACACAGGCCATTGATATGTCCGATTCCAGCAGCGTCAAAGGTTTTATCAACCGCTCCACCCAAATCGTCTGCCCTAAATGCGGCTATGTTACCCGGCAAAAATGCGCAGCAATGCTGCAAGATGTGATACTGATTTGCCCTAATTGCGAAACCCGCTTCGAGCCCAGGCAAGGCTGAAAACGGTTAACGGAACAGGATATGCTCGACGCTGTTGCCGTTGATCACGTTGAACGACTCCACCCGATTACGCCCCTGCGATTTGGCGCGATACAGCGCGATATCCGCCATATTCATCAGCTGTTCCAACGATTTCACCTCATTCATCGCCAGGCTGGCAACGCCGACGCTGATGGTGATTTTCAACGTCTGCTTGCCTTCCGCCTGCAGCTCCGTCTGCTCCACCAGCCGGCGCAAATGTTCCCCCAGCGCCACGCCCTGCGCCGCCAGCGCGCGCGGCAGCATGATAGCAAACTCTTCCCCGCCCAAGCGGCCGAACAGCTGATCATGACGCAGCTCGCGCCGCACGATGTGCGCGAACGACGCCAAAACCTGATCGCCGGCGCTGTGGCCGTGCGTATCGTTGATCTGCTTGAAATGATCGATGTCGATCAGCAGCAGCGACACCGCCTCTTTGGAACGGTGTTTATGCTCCAGCAACTCGCCCGCTTTGCGGGTCATCGCGCTGCGCGCCAGCACCCCGGTCAGAAAATCGTGGTTGGCACTGTGCTCCAGACGTCGCATCAGCTTGCGGTTGGCGGCGATGGAGCTGGCGAGGATCAGCGGCCCCATCACCAGCATGGCGATGCCCAATCGGGCGGACATCAGGGTATCGAGGAAGGCGTTGTGGTTGTTCGGCGTTTCATAAAGCACCAGGTTGGCAGAAATGCTGCTGATCTCGGTCATGCCGGTCAACAACGTCAGCAACGTCACGGGGAACAGCGGGTAGCGTACCGCGCACCACAGCAGCGCCGGGATCGGGAAGGCGATGGCGCCCGGCCCGCCGATATAGACGCTGAACGCCAGCGACAGCAGCAACGCCAGCAACGGCAGGCAGCCTTTCAGGCGCCAACGTACCTGCATGCGCAGCAGTTGCTTCAGCCGCGGCGCCGCCATCAGCACCGGCAACAGCAGCAAGGTCGTCGAGAATTGCTCACTGAACCAAGCCAGCCAGGCGATCACCACCGTGTTGTTATAGAGGCTATCATTACGCAGCACCGACAGCGTCGACGCCACCGCCGCGCCGGCCAAACTGGCGCTGAACATATAGAGTATCGCCTGGGGCTTGCCCATGCGCCGTTGAGATTGTGGCAGCATCAGCATGATGCCGTAACCGACGGCGATCAGCGACATGTTGCAGGCGTTCAGCCACAGCGCCAGAGACCAACCTTCGCCGGTGCTGAGATCGGCGGCGACCATGCCCAGATAGGTGGTAAGCCAGCCGAGCGGCGTGCCGTAAATGGGTTTGCGCAGCAGCAGACCGAGCAGAATCGCATTCACCGGCCAAAATAAGGAAAGCGAGCCAATCGGCCGGCTAAGAATACCCACCAGGGAAAGCAAAAAAGCCAGCATGAAAAGATTGATCAGCTGAACCGTTAGCGGCAGGCCATGCCTGGCGTTTATTCTGGCGTTCATCGCCTTGCCCATATTTTGCTAATAACCAGAATAATAATGTGCATACTCTCTCGCCCGGCCAGTGAGGGATAGTCAACCCGGATTTCAACCAAAAAAGCCAGACAAATCAATAATAAAAAACGTTAACATTTAATTAACAGACTTTTCTTAGCCCCGTTCGGCTGCGGCGGGCACACCCGCGTAGCGTCAGCAAATAATGGCTACTCTGCTGTCAGCATAGCGCATAGCGTAATAGGTCGCCGACGGCGTCAATTACATTAATAAGCTTGTGGTTATTGGTCGTTGAATGATGTTTGAATAACTGCGCGATTATTTTCCTGCAACTGGGCCGCCCGTGCAATAACAACCCAAAAAAAGCCCGCATGAAGCGGGCTTGCTTGAACAACAGCAAATCGACAGTTACAACACGGCCATGCCTTGCATGCCCGTGTTGCCACGCAGTATAGCGGTGAAAGCTTAAGCAGACCTTAGCAACAAAAAACCCGGCCTAGGAACCGGGAATATTTGTACGAAATGCAGTGTTAGCCCAAGCAGGCTAATAACATTTCGCAGCCTACACGCCAATTGTGCAGAGAAAATGAACGCGGCATCCGTTCAACCGCACCGCCACCCCATCTACACGGTAAGGCCTTACGCCAGTTTGGCGGCAAAGCCCGCTACGCGCTGGCCATAGAGCTTGGCGGTCGCCAGATCGCCCGACAGCATCTCATCCACGCCGGCATCCGCCGGGGTCTGCACCAGCAGCCCCACCGAACCGCCCAGGTTATTGACGTCGGTACGCTGCGCCGATTTGGTGTTGGCCGGCAGCAGCCCCAGACTGACCCACAGGCCGCCATGTTGCGAAGCCAGCGTCTGCAGCGCGATCAACGTGACCTGCTTGTCGCCGTTCAGGCTGGCGCTGTTGGTAAAGCCGCCGAACACTTTGTCCTGCCACTTGCGGCCGAACCAGGCTTTGGAGCTCGCGTCGGCGAATTTCTTGAACTGCCAGGACGGGCCGCCCATATAGGTCGGCGAGCCAAAGATGATGGCGTCCGCCTCATCCAACGTCTGCCAGGCTTCGTCGCTGATGTCACCGTTCTGATCGATGGCGATCAGTTCCGCCCCCGCACCTTCCGCCACGACTTTCGCCAAACGCTCGGTATGGCCGTAGCCGGAATGAAACACCACTACTGTCTTCGCCATAGAAATTCTCCACTCATTGCACAAAGGCACCGACGGCGCCCCCTCTCGCGTTCAATCTAATCAAGCGCGCAGCGGCTGAATACCGAATAAAACTGACGGTGTTATTCAAAAAAATCGCGTTACGCACCGCCGGGTATGCGCAGATAAAAAAAATCCCGCACAAGGCGGGATAAACTTAACAGGGATGGGGTAATACACTACAGGGAATGGATAACACACAACATCATCGGGTAGAGCTACAGTACCAATCCCAATGTATAGAACTGTCATCCCCGCGTAAGTTTGCTCGGCCAGATGTAACGCCGAATGGGAAATATGACATTTTGCTCAACGCACCACGAACAGGCGCGACTCAAAGCCGCCGCTCTTGAAGGTGCCGGTATTGACCCACCCGGGCGGCGAACGGCCGAAGTCCTGATTGAAATCGCCGCCGCTGACCAGCCAGATCCGGCGATGGCCTTTCGCTAACGTGCTGAGATTATCGACGTAAGTCTGCGCCGCCCGATCGTGGAAAAAGGTGCCGAAACCATAGGCATTGGGCTTGCCCGAAATGCCGTTGGGCCTGGCCGGGGTATACAACAGGGCGCGATAGCCCTGCTTGTTGTAATACACATAGCTCAGGTAGTTGAACATGTTGCTGACCACCACCGCATCGTTAGGCTGATAGAGACTGTTGATGTAGTGCACCATCACTTTGAACTCATCTTTCTCGACCGGGTAATCGTTACGCACGCCGCAGCCGAACAGCAAACTGAAGAACAGCAGCAAAGAAATCCCGCGCACCCGGCTTTTCGTGCCGGCGATCAGCACGCCCAACACCAGCGGAATGCCGAGCGCAGCCGAGTAGAGATAGCGATCGACAAACAGCGGCGAGCGCCAGGAAATGGCGAATACCAACGTCACCGGGATCAGAATGCCGCCGAGCAGCAGCAGCGAGAATGTTCTCGGCGTCTCCCGCCGCCACAGTAGCAATGAACATAAGGCGATAAACATCGCCGGCAGCAGCCAGAGAATGACCGTCGGATAATTGCTGCCATCATGCCCAGTGAGAAAACGCCAATACATCGCCGGCAGATCGCCCCAGGAAACCTGAGGGATCCAACCGACGTCGCCGCCGACCCGCAGCTCGGCGATATGCGCCAGCAGATTGAACAGCACCAGCAGCCAGGGAATGTAGGCCACCCCGATCGCCACATTGGCCAGCCACCACGCCGGCTGCTTGATGTAACGTACGCCTTCGCGGCGGCACGACAGCGCCAGCAGCACCAGCCAGTGAGCGATCAGCGTAAAAATCGTGAAGTAGTGGGTATAAAAGCTCAGCGTCATCAACAGCGCATACAGCGCCAGATAGCGGCGGTTATCCGGTGTTTTCAGCCATTTCGCCAGCACCATGGCGGCGGCGATCGCCAGCATCCCCATCAGCGCGTACATGCGCGCCTCCTGGCTGTAACGCACCGCCATCGGCATGATTGCCATCAGCCACCCCGCTATCAGCGCCGCCCGCTCATTGGTCAACCAACGGGTAAAACGCATCGCCAGCGCCACCGTCATTACGCCGAACACCAGGCTCAGCGAGCGGGCCGCCATGATGCCGTCGCCAAACAGCGCCATCCAGCCATGCAGCAACAGGTAATAAAGCGGCGGGTGAACATCGAAAGAAGCGTGGTACAGCAAAGCGCCCACGTCATAGCGGCTGGTCAGTACGCTGGAGGCTTCATCGCACCAAAAATACCGATCTGATAAGGAAATAAATCGCACGATCGCCGAAAACGCCACGATCGCCAACGCGTAATGTTTGTAACCGATGCCCTTTAAGCCGTTGTTGCTCAAAGAAACATTCGATACCTGCTGCAGTGACATAACGGCATTCCGCCCAAGAGAACCACACCGTGTGGAGACGCAGCGTCATCATTGCCGACGGCGGGTAAATGGCGGGTAAATCAGTGCGAAAAAGTCGGTGCAATCACCGCGGCGCCGCACGGCCCTCAGCGGATTTCAACGCTGATATCCGGGTAGGCTTTCTCGCCATCGCTGAGGTAATGCCCCAACGCCCGGTAAGCCATGACGTACAGCACGGCGGCGGCGCACAGGCACAGCAAGGTCACGAGCAGGAATCTGGATTTGCGCACGATAGGCTCCATGGGGAAATTTTCGCCTATTGTAGCGTGACAAACTAAACGAAGGTTCAATGCCGCTTGCCGTTTCCTGTGACCGCGTTCGGTGCCTGGCAAAGACCCGTCACTTAAATCCCCACTGTCCCCGCAGTGAACAGGAACCAGCCGCCCGTCCTCTTTATGAACAAAAAGAGAAAAGTGAATTGCCCGCCGGTCCCTTTTTCCACCGATGCGCCCTCTCTACTATTGGTCCTATCCAGCTGCTTAACGCTCAGCTGGCTGACCTCACAACCGCCTTAGGCACGAGTGTTTCGGGATAGCAGCGTGCTTCACCGCCGCTTTTCAGATACGACACATTAAAGGAGTTGCAACAATGGCTGTAAAATTTCCTTATGCCGGTCAATCTTTTACCATCAAGATGGACAATGGTCTCGAAGTTAAAAACGCCTACCATGCCAGTGAAAACACCATTACCGTTGAGTTTCTAAACGGAGAACTTCGTGGAACCATTATGAATGTGCCTTTCCAGTGGCGTTCATTGGCTGACGGCTATTTCATGATTTCCTGGCAAGAGTCCGATAAAAATACCGTTGTTCACTGCGATAATTTCGAAAAAAACATTTCTTATGCTTACTACACAACGATGAGTGGAGATTTTTACGTGATGGAAGGGAAAATTATTTAATTTAATTCAGGATCTTTAATTTTTTTCGTGTATTAATTTCTGCTCTATCAAATAACCTATCCTTAGCGTGGCCGTTTTTAAAATCCAGCAGCTAGGCTCCCCCTAGAGTTGGAACATTTATTCAGCATGTAGGTGACGGTTTCACCGCCGGTGGTGGTGACGCTGACCGCTATCAGCGCATAGCCCTTGCCTTCGAATGCATCGGGGGTAGACCAACGCCCCCCCCATTCCGGATAAACCAATCATTGTATTATTACTTACGAAGTCATCCTCCCTCAAGCAGATGTTGCTTGCCTAATAAGCAATGAAAGCGCGACATTAATGCTCTACAGCTTTGCCTACTCCCTTTTTAAATTTATAGTTATCGACAGCGCTAAATATCTCCGTAAAAAGGTCATCATCTCCTTTAGCCCAAAATATTTCTGGATCATCCCCACCCCACATATCATGAGTATGACATACAAACTCAAGTAGACCTGTATCAAAGTTAGTGAAATCGATATGTTTTTCTTCACTTCTCATTATTATATTTTAATAAAAAAGCACGATTTGACAAGTGCAGTTATTAATATTATAAAAAGAGAGGAAATCATTTAAATTCTTTCTCAAAAGAGGAAGATCGCTTTCTTCAGTAACTCTATGATGATAAAAGAAAATAAAATCTTTTTTACCTCGATATTTTAATTGTCGAGATATTCGCCGTTTGAAAGCTCGGCCATCCTCTTTAATTTTTAGAGGATCATGATGAGTGAATTCAAACCCAATCATATGCCTTTCACTATATTGCCCTTCACAATCCTTATAAAATATCGAACGTAAGACAGAATTATCCCCATCAGGAAAATACCTCAAGAAATCTCTTTTCAATAAATTTTTATATCCATCTCTTTCCATCTGAATCGCATATTCAATATTAGATCGTCCAGAAGAAAATACAGAGCTAAAAGATTTCCTTTTGTGCCTTCTAAGAATATCATCCGGAAGGCAATTTTCCCCTATTGAAATCCAAAGAACCTCCGAGTTAGAATTATTACGGTACTTCCATTTTTTATGAAGATTAACAACAGTTCGCTTCAGTGACTTAAGATTGTTTTTTATATATTGTTTAATAACTTCGCTACTCATCAATACACCTCATTTTTACTGCACTATCAATATAGTTTACATAATAAACATCAAGTTATTGATAAACTTTACTTTAACCAACCAATACACTTACAAACAGGTTCTAATTACAGCTTTAATTAATGCTTAAACACAACATCTGGTACACACCAGTCATTTATATGGTAATTACCTGCCGACTCAATTTTCTCAACAAGTAAATTCAGATGCATTCATTGATGTATTAAAATTTAAATCAAATCCGAACATAAAAATTTACATAATATAGATATTATACTTCAAACACATTAACTCAACCATCTTAAAACTCAATCCATCCCAAAAATCATTTAATTTTTATAGTCTTTTTTACTTAAAAATGCAACTTACTTGCGATAACAACACACACAGCGCGTTCAAATTTTAATCAGAAAAACTCAGGCCGACTAATGATGATCCTATAGGAAGCAACTTCGTAGTTATAGCAGATGATAATGTTAAGAGCATCTGAAGCAAACAAGATGGTGGAGAGTCTATCTACGTCACTAGCAAACATTCAAAGTCGTGTTAGGAGCGCATGCATTATGATGGACTGTAGTAAACATCAGGAGAATTCTTAATGGCACGCCCTATAGGATTCGAACCTATGACCTACGGCTTAGAAGGCCGTTGCTCTATCCAACTGAGCTAAGGGCGCATTGAGATGCGGCAACCTGTGGTTGCGGGTTGCGATTATACGGTCAGAGGTTAGCGAGTCAATGCCTTTTCATGACGTTACGGCGGCGACGGCGCTTTATGGCGTTTTTTCCGCCAGCGCCCGCGCTATGTTACGGTGCGCCAGGCCGACCGCGGTATCGCCTGGTGTGCGCTCAGCCTCTTGCCGCCCACCGCCCCGCCGCAGACAAAGGCGCGTAGACTGTACCACTGCGGCAATATCCCCCCAATCGGCATGCTCAACCACCTGCATATTGCAGGTCGCTTCCCCCCTTTCCCCCAATGCGGAGTCAGGGCGTGCGCTGTTTAAGGATGCCTGGCTCCACGGCGCCCAAGCCAGCAATAGCGCGCAACCTCCCCATGCGCTGCCGTTCATGCGCACAGCTTCCGCCACAGCGCGCTCAGGCGCGCCCGCCACGACGGCGCTGCCTGGTGCTGGCCGAGCTGATGCAGCGCGGTGAGTTGCGCACTGCCCGCCGGATGCCGTGAAGAATCGAACACCGTCTCCCCTACGTGTTTAGGCTCCGCCGGTTGCTGATCAGGTTGATGATGCAACGGATAAAGCCGGGTTATCGCTCTCATGATCCTGCCCTCTTTCGCCCTGTGTATGGCCCCAGCGTATGCAAATGCAGGTAAAAATGGCGTAGAGGATCCTGAGGCCGATATAAAAAAAGCGTAAATCGCCGTCGGCAACGGCGGCGAGGGTGATTCTGCGCCTGACAGCGCGCTCAGCTTCTGCCAGAATAGCGGCATCCCCGCTTTTCTTAATTGATGGATTTCCACACTGATGTCAGCAAAGATTATTGATGGTAAAACGATTGCGCAGCAGGTTAGAAACGAAGTGGCTGAGCAAGTGAAACAACGTCTGGCGGCCGGCAAGCGCGCCCCAGGGCTGGCGGTTGTGTTGGTCGGCGAGAATCCGGCTTCGCAAATTTACGTCGCCAGCAAGCGCCGCGCCTGCGATGAAGTCGGCTTCCTTTCCCGCTCCTACGACCTGCCCGCTGCCACCAGTGAAGCCGAGCTGCTGGCGTTAATCGACCAGCTGAACGCCGACGCGGAAATCGACGGCATTCTGGTGCAGCTGCCGCTGCCGGCCGGCATCGATAACGTCAAGGTGCTGGAACGCATCCACCCGGACAAAGACGTCGACGGCTTCCACCCGTACAACGTCGGTCGCCTGTGCCAGCGCGCGCCTAAGCTGCGACCGTGCACGCCGCGCGGCATCGTTACCCTACTGGAGCGTTATAACATCGATACCTACGGCCTGAATGCCGTGGTGGTCGGCGCATCCAACATCGTCGGTCGCCCGATGAGCATGGAGCTGCTGCTGGCCGGCTGCACCACCACCGTCACCCACCGCTTCACCAAGAATCTGCGTCATCACGTCGAGAACGCCGATCTGCTGGTGGTGGCGGTCGGCAAACCGGGCTTCATTCCGGGCGACTGGATCAAACCGGGCGCCATCGTGGTGGACGTCGGCATCAACCGCTTGGAAAGCGGTAAAGTGGTGGGCGACGTCGATTTCGACGCCGCCAGCGAGCGCGCCGCCTACATCACCCCGGTGCCGGGTGGCGTTGGCCCGATGACCGTTGCTACACTGATCCAAAATACCTTGCAGGCCTGCGAGGAATATCACGACGTTCAACCTAAATAAGTAAGGCAGTATGGAAATTTTCAATCTGGACAATCATCCCCACGTCGAACTGTGCGATCTGCTGAAGTTCCAGGGCTGGTGTGAAAGCGGCGGCGCCGCCAAAGAAGTGATCGCTGAAGGGCAGGTGAAAGTCGACGGCAAGGTCGAAACCCGCAAGCGCTGCAAGATCGTCGCCGATCAGGTGGTGGAGTTCAACGGCGGCAAGGTCATGGTTAAACCCTAATCCGCTGCCATAGAAAAAGGCGCTGAATTCAGCGCCTTTTTTGTTTTTCCCTGCGGCCGGATTATTTACGGCGCCAGGTGGTGCCCTGCGGGCCGTCTTCCAGCACGATGTTCATCTCGTTCAACCGATCGCGAGCGGCATCCGCCAGCGCCCAGTCTTTGGCGGCACGCGCTTCGTTACGCTGTTTGATCAGCGCTTCAATCTCCGCTACTTCGCCGTCATCAACCTGAGCGCCCCCTTGCAGGAACTGCTCCGGCTCCTGCTGCAGCAGGCCGAGCACTTTCGCCAGCTTGCGCAGTTCCGCCGCCATGCCGTTGGCCGCCGCCATGTCTTCACCCTTGAGGCGGTTAACCTCGCGCGCCAGATCGAACAGCGCCGAGTAGGCTTCCGGGGTATTGAAGTCGTCGTCCATCGCTTCGCGGAAGCGGGCTTCGAACGCTTCGCCGCCGGCCGGTGCGGCGTCGGCATCGGTGCCGCGCAGCGCGGTATAGAGGCGCTCCAGCGCGGTGCGCGCCTGCTTGAGGTTCTCTTCGCTGTAGTTCAGCTGGCTGCGATAGTGGCCGGACATCAGGAAGTAACGCACCGTTTCCGCATCGTAATGGCCGAGCACGTCGCGGATGGTGAAGAAGTTATCCAGCGATTTGGACATCTTCTCTTTGTCGATCATCACCATGCCGGAGTGCATCCAGTAATTGACGTACGGGCCGTCGTGGGCGCAGCTCGACTGCGCGATCTCGTTCTCGTGGTGCGGGAACATCAGATCGGAACCGCCGCCGTGGATGTCGAAGTGGGTGCCCAGCTGTTTGCAGTTCATGGCGGAGCATTCGATATGCCAGCCCGGACGGCCCGGCCCCCACGGCGACTGCCAGCTCGGCTCGCCCGGCTTGGACATTTTCCACAGCACGAAGTCCATCGGGTTGCGCTTCACGTCGTCGATTTCCACGCGCGCGCCGGCCTGCAGCTGATCCAGATCCTGGCGCGACAACAGCCCGTATTGCGGATCGCTGTCGATGGAGAACATCACGTCGCCGTTGCTGGCCACATAGGCGTGATCGCGATCGATCAGGCGCTGCGTGATCTCGATGATCTCGGCGATATGCTGGGTCGCGCGCGGCTCTTGATCCGGACGATCGATCAGCAGCGCGTCGAAGTCGGCGTGCATTTCCGCCAGCATGCGTTCGGTCAGCTGGTCGCAGGTCTCATGATTTTCCGCCGCGCGGCGGATGATTTTGTCGTCCACGTCGGTGACGTTGCGCACGTAGTTCAGCGAATAGCCGAGATAGCGCAGGTAACGCGCCACCACGTCGAAAGCGACAAAGGTACGACCGTGGCCGATGTGACACAGGTCATAAATGGTTACCCCGCACACGTACATGCCCACTTTCCCGGCATGAATGGGTTTGAATTCCTCTTTTTGACGACTCAGGGTATTAAAAATCTTTAGCATCGGGAGATTCCGTGGTGTGCGTGATAACAAAAAAGATAACCGGGCTTCAGGTTTCCGCCCGGTAGCGTATTGAAACCTGAAGCCTGATCTATTGCAAGGTTAAGGCCATGCTTTGCTGGCTTCACGCGAAGAAAACGCGCAAAATTCGGCGGTCAGCGCAATTGTTATAATATAACATAAACACAATTACCACAGACAGTGCGCGGTTGAGCCGCTGCTGACTCGCTAGGGCGGATATGTTATAAGGGCGGTCTGAATGTTCACTCGCTTTACGTGACGTCTCACTTCACCTTGTTAGGATTAAAACTATGGTTACTTTCCACACCAATCACGGCGATATCGTTATCAAGACCTTTGCTGACAAAGCGCCGGTTACCGTTGAAAACTTCCTGAACTACTGCCGCGCCGGTTTCTACGACAACACCATCTTCCACCGTGTGATCAACGGCTTCATGATCCAGGGCGGCGGTTTCGAGCCGGGCATGAACCAGAAAGCGACCAACGCGACTATCAAGAACGAAGCCAACAACGGTCTGAAAAACACCATCGGCACCCTGGCAATGGCACGTACCAACGATCCGCACTCCGCCACCGCACAGTTCTTCATCAACGTGGCTGACAACGACTTCCTGAACTTCCGCGGCGAAAACGCGCAAGGTTGGGGCTACTGCGTGTTTGCAGAAGTGGTTGAAGGCATGGACGTGGTCAACAAGATCAAAGGCGTGAAAACCGGCCGCAGCGGCATGCACCAGGACGTACCGGTAGAAGACGTCGTGATCAACAGCGTGACCGTCAGCGAGTAATCGCGGCTGCATGAGTACGCTGTTCATCGCAGATCTGCACTTGTGCGCACAGGAACCGGCAATCACTGCCGGTTTTCTGCGTTTTTTACGGCGCGAAGCGGTGCACGCCGACGCGCTGTACATCCTCGGCGACCTGTTTGAAGCCTGGATCGGCGACGACGATCCCGAGCCGCTGCACGCGGAGATCGCCGCGGCGCTGAAAGCGCTGCAACAGGCCGGTGTGCCCTGCTATTTCATCCACGGCAACCGCGATTTTCTGCTCGGCAAACGCTTCGCCCGCGCCAGCGGCATGCAGCTGCTGCCGGAAGAAAAAGTGCTGGAGCTGTACGGCCGCAGGATCCTGATCCTGCACGGCGACACCCTGTGCACTGACGATCAAGCCTATCAGCAATTCCGCCGTAAAGTGCACAACCCGCTGATTCAAAAACTGTTCCTCGCGATGCCGCTGCGCTGGCGACTGAAGATCGCCGCCAAGATGCGCGCCCGCAGCCAGCAATCCAACCAGTACAAGTCGGACGCCATCATGGACGTCAACCCGCAGGCGGTCGAGCAAACCATGCTGCGCCACGACGTGCACTGGATGATCCACGGCCATACCCATCGCCCGGCGGTGCATCGGCTGGCATTGAGCAACGGCGAAGCCCATCGCGCGGTGCTGGGTGCCTGGCACGTCGAAGGATCGATGATCAAAGTCAGCGCCGACGCCGTCGAGCTGATCTCATTCCCATTCTGAATTCCGCACTGGCGCGCGAGTAAAAATTCGCGCTTTCGACGGTGAAAACCGGCGACGCAACCGTTTTCCTCGCCGTGCGCTCATGGTATGCTCTACGCCCTCATTCGGCCCTCAGCCGACGCCAGAAAAATCACAGGAGCCTTACACCCATGGGAGCCAACGCCGCTTCAGCCGCCAATACCGGGGCTAAAATCGCAATTGTAATGGGATCGAAAAGTGACTGGGCCACCATGCAGTTCGCCGCCGAAGTCCTGACCCAGCTCGATGTCCCCTTCCATGTCGAAGTCGTTTCCGCTCACCGCACGCCGGACAAGCTGTTCAGCTTCGCCGAGCAGGCTGCCGCCAACGGCTTTGACGTGATCATCGCCGGCGCCGGCGGTGCGGCGCACCTGCCGGGCATGCTGGCGGCGAAAACCCTGGTGCCGGTGCTGGGTGTGCCGGTGCAAAGCGCCGCGCTGAGCGGCGTAGACAGCCTGTACTCCATCGTACAGATGCCGCGCGGCATTCCGGTGGGCACGCTGGCGATCGGCAAAGCCGGCGCCGCCAACGCCGGGCTGCTGGCGATGCAGATCCTGGCGCTGCACGACGCCGCGCTGGCGCAGCGTTTGGCGGACTGGCGTCAGGCGCAGACCGAAGACGTCTTGAACCACTCCGATCCGCGGGAGGACGCATGAAGCCGGTTTGCGTACTGGGCAACGGCCAACTGGGGCGCATGCTGCGCCAGGCCGGCGAACCGCTGGGCATCGCCGTCTACCCTGTCGGCATCGATGCCGAACCTGAAGCGGTGCCGTATCAGAACAGCGTCATTACCGCCGAGATCGAACGCTGGCCAGAAACCGCGCTGACGCGCGAGCTGGCGACCCACAGCGCCTTCGTCAACCGTGACATCTTCCCGCGTCTGGCGGATCGCCTGACGCAAAAACAGCTGCTCGACCAGCTCGGCCTGGCGACCGCGCCGTGGCAGCTGCTGGCGAGCGCCGCCGAATGGCCGCAGGTGTTCGCTGCGCTGGGCGAGCTGGCGATCGTCAAACGCCGGGTCGGCGGCTATGACGGCCGCGGCCAATGGCGCTTGCGCCCGGGCCAGGAAGCCGAACTGCCGGCCGACGCCTATGGCGAGTGCATCGTCGAGCAAGGCATCCATTTCTCCGGCGAAGTGTCGCTGGTGGGCGCGCGCGGCCACAACGGCCGTTCGGTATTCTACCCGCTGACCCACAACCTGCATGAAGACGGCATCCTGCGCACCAGCGTGGCGCTGCCGCAGCCCAACCCGGCACTGCAGCAACAGGCCGAGCAGATGCTGGCGGCGATCCTGAACGAGCTGAACTACGTCGGCGTGATGGCGATGGAGTGCTTTATCGTCGGCGATCGGCTGCTGATCAACGAACTGGCGCCGCGCGTGCACAACAGCGGCCACTGGACGCAAAACGGCGCGTCCATCAGCCAGTTCGAACTGCACCTGCGCGCGATTCTCGGCCTGCCGCTGCCGCAGCCGGTGGTGAGCACGCCGTCTGTGATGGTCAACCTGATCGGCACCGCCGTCAACGAACAGTGGCTGTCGCTGCCGCTGGTGCATCTGCACTGGTATGAGAAAGAGGTGCGCCCGGGCCGCAAGGTCGGCCACCTCAATCTGAACGACCCGAGCGCCGCCGATCTGCGCCAGGCGCTGCAGGCGCTGGCACCGCTACTGCCGGGTGAATACCAAAGCGGGCTGGCCTGGGCACAGCAGAAGCTGGCTTAACGGTTTATACCGCCGAAAAGAAGAAGGTTCAGCCCAGGCTGAACCTTTTTTTTGCCGCAAAGATCAACGCGAGCCGATGTTGCGCAACGGTTTGCCGGCCATCAGATTGCGTTCAATATGTTCCAGAGAAATATTTTTCGTTTCCGGGATCAGCGCCAGCGTGATGAAAACAAACAGCACGTTAAGCCCCGCATAGACCCAAAAGGTGTGAGCGCTACCCAACGAATTCAGCATGGTCAGGAATGTCGCCCCCACGATCATATTGGCGATCCAGTTAGTGGCGGTGGAACAGGTGATGCCGAAATCGCGGCCTTTCAATGGCTGGATCTCTGAGCACAGCACCCAAATCAGCGGGCCGGCGCTCATGGCAAAGCCGACGATAAACATCAGCAGCATGACGATGGCGAAATATTGCTCCGCCGCCGAGTTCATGCCGATGTTCATCATGGTTCCCAGCGCCCCCATGCCGACGGCCATCACGATAAACCCAAGGATCAAAGTGGGCTTGCGGCCCCAGCGGTCTACCAGCCCAATAGCGATAAAGGTGGCCAGCACGTTGACCAGACCGACGATCACCGTGCCCCACATCTGCTGTTCCGTACTGGCGAAGCCCGCCAGACCGAAAATCTTCGGCGCGTAATACATGGTGACGTTCATCCCGGTGAACTGCTGCATCACCTGAAGAAGAATGCCAAGGAAAACCGCGCGGCGGAAATTTTTATTGCCTTTGAACAATGCCCAACCGCTTTGCTTCAGTTTGAGGCTTTCACGAATTTCATTCAGTTCATACTGCGCCTGGGCACTACTGTCGCGCAGCTTCTCCAACACCTGACGCGCCTGCTCATGACGATTGCGCGAGGCCAACCACCGCGGGCTGTCAGGTAAAAAGAACACGCCGACCAACAACAGCCCGGCCGGGATGGTGATGACGCCCAACATCCAGCGCCAGGCACCGGTATAGCTGAATGCCGTATCAGACAGGTAAGCGGCCAGAATACCGATGGTGATCATCAATTGATACATCGAGATCATGCTGCCGCGGATTTTCTCCGGCGCGATTTCAGAAAGATAAATCGGCGCGGTATAAGAAGCGATCCCCACCGCCAATCCCAGCAGAATACGTGAAACGATCAACACCTCCACGTTGGGGGCGAACGCAGAACACAGCGATCCCGCCACGAAGAGGATAGCGCCGATCATCAAACTGTATTTGCGCCCCAGCCGGAAGTTCATCCAGCCGCTGCCGATAGCGCCGACGGCGGCGCCAAACATCATTGAGCTGACCACCCACTCCTGCTGAGAGCTGGTGATCTGAAAAGTCTCGGTAATAAACGGCAGGGCGCCGGCGATCACGCCGATATCAAGACCGAACAGCAGGCCGGCCAAGGCGGCTAAAAAACAGACGAAAAAAGTCATGCCGACATGAGTCGGGCTTTTCTCCGCCGGTGTCACTTTGACGGTATCGCTCATACAGCCTCCAGGAGAAAACGGTCATCAGTGTGCGACATGATAGGAGGCAATGCGTCTAAGATAAGTGAGTGCGATTACATTAGTGAAAACGGTTACATTCCATTAAAAATGGATATGCTGTTTTTCAAGGTGGATAAAGTCGCTTAATTTATGCATAACCTTATAAATTAATGCATAAAATAGGCGAAACCGACCTGATATCCGTTGCACCGATTATCAAAGGTAGCCGTATTGACACAACATAAATGTAATCGATTTCACTTAAGGTAGGCATGAAGAGGAATAGCGCCAGTAACGCGCCCAAGAAAAACGGCAGGCCCGGCCACGCTTGGCGGCAACGGGCCTGCGACAGCAAGATCAGCCCTCATAACTGCGGAACAACGCCCGGCCGCGCAGCAGGCGCACGCCCAGCCAGCCGCCGCACAGCGACAGCAGCAGCGCGCTGGCCAGCGGCAGCGCCCACCACAGCACCGGCGTCGGCGTCCACGGGAAGTCAAACACCCGGCTCTGCAGCAGCCACAGCGCCGCCTCGGCGCCTACCGCCGCCGCGATGCCCGCCACCAGCCCCAGCAGGGCGAACTCGCACCACAGCGTGCGGCGCAGCAGCCGTTTGCCGGCCCCCAGCGTGCGGTACACCACCAGCTCCTGGCGGCGCTGACGCATGCCGACCTGCACCTGTGCCAGCAGCAGTAGGCCGCCGCACAGCACCACCAGAACCACCATCACCTCCAGCGCGCGGCTGACCTGTTGCAGCACGCCGCCGACCTGTTTCAGGATCGCGCCGATGTCCAGCAGGCTGAGCGTTGGGAACTGGCGGTTGAGCTGGGTCAGCATCTGGCCGTCGCCGTCGTAGCGGAAGCTGGTGAGCCAGGTCTGCGGCTGGCCGTCCAGCGCGCCCGGCGGGAAGATAAAGTAAAAGTTCGGCTTCAGGCTTTCCCAATCCACCTGGCGCAGGCTGGTGACTTTGGCGCTGAACGCCTGGGTATCGCCGCTGAAGGTCAGCGTGTCGCCCAGCGTGATCTTCAGCCGCCCGGCGATACCTTCATCCATCGAGACTTCGCCGCTTTTCGGCGGCCAATTGCCCGCCACCAACGGATTGTGATCCGGCAGTTCGGCCAGCCAGGTCAGGTTCAGCTCACGGTTCACCGCCTCGCCGCCCGGATCGTCTTCATGCACCCGTTCGGTCGCCACCTGCTGGTTTATCTCGGTCAGGCGCACCCGGACGATCGGGTAATAGGTTTCCGGTTTGATCTGGTGCTGCTGCAGGAAGGTTTTCACCTGCGGCACCTGCGCCTCGGTCATGTTGAGCAGGAAATAGTTCGGGCTGTCCGGCGGCAGCTGTTGCTGCCAGCGTTCGAGCAGATCGCCGCGCAGCACCAACAGCAGCGCCAGCAGCATGAACGACAGCGAGAACGCCGCCAGCTGGCTGATGGTCACCCACGGCTGATGCAGCAGGCGGTTGACCGCCAGCCGCAGCGCCAGGCTCTTGAGCGTGATGCGGCGCAGCAGCAGCAGACTGCCCCAGCCGATGCCGCCCAGCAGCAGCGCCAGTACCGCCATACCCGCCAGGATCGCCCACAGCAGCGTGCTGGCCCCCATCAGCGTCACCAAAAGCGCCACCACGATCGCCACCGTCACCGGCAGGAAGTAGCGCAGCGGCCAGACGTTGGCCACCACATCGCGGCGCAGCACCCGCAGCGGCTGGGTAGCCAGCAGTTGGCGATACGGCCGCAACCCGACCAGCAGCGAAATCAGCACCAGCGCGCCGAGCGCCCACAGCCACGGCCAGGCGCCGGCGGCGGGCAATGCAGCCGGCAACACCGGTTTCAGCAGGCGAATCAGCAGCGCTTCGAACGCCAGCCCGATCGCCCCGCCGCACACCGCCGCCAGCGCCATTACCGCCAGCCACTGGCCGACGATCAATTTACGCAGCGCGCCGCGCCCGGCACCAAGAGTTTTCAGCACCGCAATCAGATCGTAGCGGCTGCGGCAATAGTGGCTCATCGCCACCGCCACGGCGGCGATCGACAACAGCAGCGTCAGCAGAGCCGACAGCAGCAGGAACTGTTGGGAGCGCTGCAGCGACTTGCCGAGCGCGCTGCCGGACTCCTGTAGCCCGAACCAGCGCTGATCCGGCGTCAACTGCGGCGTCAACCGCGCTTCGTAACGCTGAATATCCGGCTCGGCGCCGGCGAACATGTAGCGGTAGGTCAGCCGGCTACCCGGCTGCACTGCGCCGGTCTTATCGACGTCCGCAAGGTTGATCATGATGCGCGGCGCGGTCTGGAACGGATTGAAACCGGCGTCCGGCTCCTGAATGATTTCACCGGCGATGCGCAGCGTGGTGTCGCCCACCTCGAGCGAATCCCCCACTTTCACGTTCAGCAGCGCCAGCAAACGCGGCGCCACCAGCACGCTGCCCGGTTCAGGCTGGATGTTGGCCGGGCGCGTTTCCAGCTTGCCGTACAGCGGATAGGCCAGATCGGTGGCTTTCACGTCCGCCAGCTGCGGCCGATCGCCGGCATAGGTCATGGTGGTGAACGACAGCTGACGACTCACCTTCAGCCCCTGTTGCTGCGCGTCCAGCAGCCAACCTTCCGGCACCGGATGCGCGCTGCGCAACACCCGATCGCCGGCGATAAAGTCACGGCTCTGCTGGCTGAGCCCTTTGTCCATGCGATCGCTGATGCTGCCCAGCGCCAGCACGCAGGCCACGGAGAGCGTCAACGCCAACCAAACGATCAGCAGCGACGGCGAGCGCCATTCGCGCCAGAACCAGCGCCAGATCATGCTTCCTCCCACAGCTTGCCTTCACGCAGCCGCAGCCGCCGCTGGCAGCGCGCCGCCAGGGTTTCGTCATGGGTCACCAGGATCAGGGTAGTGTCAAAATCGCGGTTGAGGGAAAACAGCAGGTCGGCGATGCGATCGCCGGTCTGACGATCGAGGTTGCCGGTCGGTTCATCGGCGAACAGCACCCGCGGTCGGCCGCTGAAGGCGCGCGCCAGCGCCACGCGCTGCTGCTCGCCGCCGGACAGCTGCGCCGGCAGGTGATCGAGCCGTTTCCCCAGCCCCAACTGATCGAGCAGTTGCACCGCCTGCTCGCGGCTCTGTCTGTCGCTCTCGCCGCGCAACAGCGCCGGCAGCTGCACGTTCTCCAGCGCGTTCAGCGTCGGCACCAGCATGAACGACTGAAACACGAAGCCGACATTCCTGGCGCGCAGCGCGGCGCGCCCCTCTTCGTCCAGCGCGGTCAGCGACTCGCCGAGCAAGCGCACCTCGCCTTCGCTGCCGTCATCCAGCCCGGCCAAAATGCCCAGCAAGGTCGATTTCCCCGATCCGGATTCGCCGATCAGAGCGATCGTCTGCGCGGGTTTGACAAGCAGCTCGACTCCGGTAAGGATGGTGAGCTGATGCTCACCCTGACCAACGTGTTTACTAAGATGATGAACTTCAAGAACGTTTTCCGCTGGCATCTTCCCTTCCTTTTGCTGTTGGGATTATTCAGTTTACGCGCTGCCGCCGCCGATACCTTGTTGATTTTGGGCGACAGTTTAAGCGCCGGCTACCGCCTGCCGATCGAGCGGGCGTGGCCGACGCTGTTGGCCGAACAGTGGCAGAAAAAGTCGGGCGCGCCGCAGCTGGTCAACGCCAGCATCAGCGGCGACACCGCCGCGCAGGGGCTGGCGCGTCTGCCCGCGCTGCTGAAACAGCATCAGCCGCGCTGGGTGCTGATCGAGCTGGGCGCCAACGACGGCCTGCGCGGCTTCCCGGCGCAGGACGTGCAGCGCGATCTCGGCCAAATCATCACGTTGGTGCAGCAAGCCGGCGCGCAGCCGCTGCTGATGCAGATCCGCATCCCGCCGAACTACGGCCGCCGCTATACTGAAGCGTTCAGCGCCGTCTACCCGGCGCTGGCCAAACAGTTCAACATTCCGCTGCTGCCGTTCTATATGGAACAGGTGGTGGTGAAGCCGGAATGGATGCAGGATGACGGATTGCACCCCAATGGGGATGCCCAGCCGTTTATCGCCACCTGGATGGCGGAGCGCCTGGAGCCTCTAGTAAAACATGAGTCTCACTAAATTAGGGTCGTACACTAGGTAAAGTTATGCAAAAAGCGGTATTGATAACCGGCTGTTCCAGCGGGATTGGCTTGATTGCGGCGCAGGATCTGCGCAACCGCGGCTACCGGGTGCTGGCTGCCTGCCGCAAACCGCAGGACGTGGAAAACATGCGCCAGCTCGGGCTGGAAGGCATCGAGCTGGATCTGGACGACAGCGCCAGCGTCGAGCGCGCCGCCGCCGAGGTGATCGCGCTGACCGACGGCCGCCTGTACGGCCTGTTCAATAACGGCGGTTTCGGCGTTTACGGCCCGCTCAGCCGCATTTCGCGCAGCCAGCTTGAGCGGCAATTCGCCACTAACCTGTTCGGCACCCACCAACTGACCCAACTGTTGTTGCCCGCGATGTTGCCGCACGGCGAAGGGCGCATTATTCAGACCAGTTCGGTGATGGGCCTGGTTTCCAGCGCCGGGCGCGGCGCCTACGCCGCCAGCAAGTTCGCGCTGGAAGCCTGGTCGGACGCGCTGCGCATGGAGCTGCACGGCAGCGGCATTCAGGTCAGCCTGATCGAACCGGGGCCGATCTCCACCCACTTTAGCCAGAACGTCAACCAGGCGCAGAGCGACAAGCCGGTGCACAATCCCGGCATCGCCAAGCGTCTGACGCTGCCGCCGGAGGCCATTCTGCCCAAATTGCGCCACGCGCTGGAAAGCCCGCGCGCCAAATTGCGCTACCCGGTGACCCTGCTGGCGCACGCCATGAGCGTGCTGCGCCGCATTTTGCCGGGCCGCTGCCTGGATTGGCTGCTGCGCAGCAACGCTTAATTCGCCCGCCGGGGTTGAAGAATGGCGGCGCGCCCCCATCTACACCCCATGGCTCCGCACGATCAGAGAGAAAAAAGATGCTAGCTCAAGCTGTTGTTGATATTAACGAAACTAACCTGCACCAGACGCTGGAACAGTCGATGTCCATTCCGGTGCTGTTCTACTTCTGGTCCGAGCGCAGCCAACACTGCCTGCAGCTCACGCCGGTGCTGGACAAGCTGGCGGCGGAATACGCCGGTCAGTTCATTCTGGCCAAGGTGGACTGCGACGCCGAACAGATGATCGCCTCCCAATTCGGGTTGCGTTCGATTCCGACGGTCTACCTGTTTAAAGACGGTCAGCCGGTCGATGGCTTCCAGGGCCCGCAACCGGAAGAAGCGATCCGCGACTTGCTGCAGCGTTTCCTGCCGAAGGAAGAAGATCTGAAACTGGCGCAGGCGCAAGAATTGCTGGCCGCCGGCAACGCCGCCGAAGCGCTGCCGCTGCTGAAAGACGCCTGGCAGAGCAGCCAGCAGCGCAGCGACATCGGTCTGACGTTGGCCGAAACCCAGATCGCCCTCAGCCGCAGCGAAGATGCCGAAGCGGTGCTGGCGACCATCCCGCTGCAGGATCGCGATACCCGCTATCAGGGCCTGGTGGCGCAGATTGAACTGTTGAAGCAGGCGGCGGACACGCCGGAAATCCAGCAGCTGCAACAACAGGTGCAGCAGCAGCCGGACAACGTCGAACTGGCGGTGCAGCTGGCGCTGCAGCTGCATCAGGTCGGGCGTAACGAAGAAGCGCTGGAACTGCTGATGGGGCATCTGAAGAAAGATCTGGCCGCCGCCAACGGCAGCGCACGCAAAACCCTGATGGACATTCTGGCCGCGCTCGGCACCGGCGACGCGCTGGCCGCTAAATATCGCCGCCAGTTGTACTCTCTGCTGTACTGATATCCGTCATACTTGAAGCTGCATCCAGGCGGCAAACGTGAGAAGCCCTGGGAACTTAGATAACTAAGTGACCAGGGCTCGAACATGCAGCCAGCTTGAAATATGACGGGGATTAGCGATAGACCCGCACCCCGCCCTCCACGCCCGCCGGGCTGAACAACACCTGCCACAGCTGAATGTTGCGCGAACGGAACGCGCCGGCGCAGGCGTTCAGGTAATAGGTGAACATGCGTTCGAAGCGCTCGGAATAACCGCCCATCAGATCCGGCCACGCCTTTTTGAAATTCTCCAGCCAGGCCATCAGCGTGCGATCGTAATCGGCCCCAAAGTTGTGCCAATCCTCCATCACGAAACGCCCTTCGCTGGCCTCGGCAATATGCCGCACCGAAGGCAGGCAGCCGTTGGGGAAGATGTATTTGTCTATCCAGGCGTCGACGTTGAGATCGGTCTGATTGGAACCGATGGTGTGCAGCAAAAACAGGCCGTCGGGCTTCAGGTTCCGCGCCGCGACGCTGAAATAGGTGTCGTAGTTTTTCGGCCCGACGTGCTCGAACATGCCGACCGACACAATGCGATCGAACTGACGATCCAGATCGCGGTAGTCCTGCAGCAAGATCTCGACGTCCAGCCCGGCGCAGCGTGCCTGCGCCAGCTTCTGCTGCTCGGCCGAAATGGTCACGCCGTGCACCGTGACGCCGTAGTTTTGCGCTGCAAACTGCGCCAGCCCGCCCCAGCCGCAGCCGATATCCAGCAGCGTCATGCCCGGTTTCAGCTGCAGTTTCTCGCAGATCATCCGCAGCTTGTCCTGCTGCGCCTGCTCCAGCGTCTGCGCCTCTTTCCAGTAGCCGCAGGAGTATTGCATGTAAGGGTCGAGCATCGCCCGGAACAGGTCGTTGCCGATGTCGTAGTGTTCTTTGCCCACCTGCCAGGCACGCTTGCGCGATTGGCGGTTGAACAGCCGGGCATAGGCGATGCGCGCGATGTCGCTCAGGCTTTTCGGCAGCCGCTCATCGACGCCGGCCTGCAAAATGCGGGTGAACAGCATATCCAGCCGTTCGCACTCCCACCAGCCGTCCATATAACCTTCGCCGAAGCCGAGCGAGCCTTCCTGCAAAATGCGTTTGAACAGCGCCGGGTTATGCACGCGGATATCCCAGGCGCGCGGGCCGTTGATGGCGACGCCGGCTTCCGCCAACATCTCCTCCACAATGCGATACCAACGATCCTTCTTCTGGGCGAGTTCATCAACACTGAGCGAATCCATAACAATCCTTGGCCGAAATGTCATTTCAAAAAGCATAGTCGCAAATAAAAATGACAACTTTTTGACGGTAAATACAGGGGGTGTTTTTACTCTAGCCAAGGCGAGCAACAGCATGAAATGAATAAAAATTATTGAAATCATGCCATTTAGGCATACTTATTTTTCAGCTGTGCCACACTTGTCGTGACAACACTCTGTTCCAGACGCGGGATCCACCGCTCGCGGGTTGCGTCAGCGCCCTGGATTAAGTCGCGGTATCAGTAGGCATTTTTCCGGCGCTGACGTAATATCTGTTTACATATGTCTGACAGGAGGTTTGCATGCTTACTTTTATTCCCATCGTGATCGTCGTCGCGCTGATTGTGGTGTTCGCCGGCGTCAAAATTGTGCCGCAGGGGTTCCAATGGACGGTAGAACGCTTCGGCCGCTACACCAAAACGCTGATGCCGGGGCTGAACCTGGTGGTGCCGTTCATGGACCGCATCGGCCGCAAAATCAACATGATGGAGCAGGTGCTGGATATCCCTTCCCAAGAGGTGATTTCCCGCGATAACGCCAACGTCGCCATCGACGCGGTGTGCTTCATCCAGGTGGTCGATCCGGCGCGCGCCGCCTACGAGGTTAGCAACCTCGAACAGGCGATCGTCAACCTGACCATGACCAACTTCCGCACCGTGCTCGGCTCAATGGAGCTCGACGAAATGCTGTCGCAGCGCGACAGCATCAACAGCCGCCTGCTGCACATCGTCGATGAAGCGACCAATCCTTGGGGGGTGAAAATCACCCGTATCGAGATCCGCGACGTGCGGCCGCCGGCGGAACTGATCGCCTCGATGAACGCCCAGATGAAGGCCGAGCGCACCAAGCGTGCCGACATCCTGGAGGCAGAGGGGGTGCGTCAGGCGGCCATTCTGCGCGCCGAGGGGGAGAAACAATCGCAGATCCTGAAGGCCGAGGGCGAACGCCAGTCGGCGTTCCTGCAGGCGGAAGCGCGTGAACGCGCCGCCGAGGCCGAGGCGCGCGCCACCCAGCTGGTATCCGACGCCATCGCCAGCGGCAACATTCAGGCGGTGAACTACTTCGTGGCGCAGAAATACACCGACGCGCTGCAAAAGATTGGTTCCTCCAACAACAGCAAAGTGGTGATGATGCCGCTGGACGCCAGCAGCCTGCTCGGCTCGATCGGCGGCATTACCGAATTGCTGAAAGAAAGCAAAGGCAAATAATCATGCTCGAACTGATCGCGGCGAATCCGCTGTGGTTCTGGCTCTCTCTCGGGGGCGTGTTGCTGGCGGCGGAAATGCTCGGCGCCGGCGGCTACCTGCTGTGGAGCGGTGTGGCGGCGCTGTTGGTCGGCGCCCTGATCTGGCTACTGCCGCCGCTTTCCTGGGCATGGCAAGGCATGATCTTCGCCGTCCTGACCGTCGTCGTCGCTTACCTGTGGTGGTACTGGCTGCGTCGGCGCCCGGCAGCCGCATCCGGCGGGTCGCCGGTGCTCAACCAGCGCAACCGCCAGCTGATCGGCACCCGCGCCACGCTGACGGAGCCGATGCACAACGGTATGGGGCGCATTAATATCGGCGACAGCAGCTGGCGCGCGCAGGCGGCGGAAGATCTGCCCGCCGGCACCGAGGTGGAAGTGGTGGCGGTGGAAGGGGTCACGCTGGTGATCCGCGCCATCAGCCGTTAATTAGAACGACAACACCCCGCCAGGTTATTGATGATGGGGCACTCCGCCCCCTCATCGCCCGGGCATTGTTCCGCCAGCGTCAGCAGGCGCTGGCGCATGTTCCCCAGCTCGCTGATGTGCTTTTCGATCTCCGCCACCTTCTGCAGCGTGCGCGCCTTCACGTCGGCGCTGTGGCGGGCCGGATCGTTGAACAACGCCACCAGTTCGCGGCACTCGTCCAGGTTGAAGCCCACCTGCCGCGCCTGACGCAGCAGCGTCAGCTCTTCGACATGCTTGGCGGAATAGTGGCGGTAACCGTTGTCGCTGCGGATCGGGGCGGTAATCAGCGCTTTCTCTTCGTAAAAACGAATCGTCTTGCTGGTTAACCCGGTTTTTTTCGCGACGTCGCTAATATTCATTTCCCCTCCTTGACCTTACCCTTGCTGGAAGGTTTAAGCTCCATTCTTAGTGAAAACAGGTCCGGCGGTCAACCTTTAAACACCGCCCTTTAAGCAAGGAGTTCAATCATGTCACACACCACTATGCTGGCATTGCAGGGGCTGTCCTGCATGAACTGCGCACAGCGGGTGAAAAAAGCCCTGGAAAGCCGCAGCGATGTCGAACAGGCGGAGGTTAACGTCCATTACGCCAAAGTGACCGGCGAAGCGCCGGACAGCGCGCTGATCGACAGCGTGATCGCCGCCGGTTATCAGGCAGAAGTCGCGCCGCGCGCCGACACCGAACTGCAGCTGAGCGGTCTGAGCTGCATGCACTGCGTCGGCAGCACCCGCAAGGCGCTGGAAGCGGTGCCGGAGGTGTTCGCCGCCGAGGTCGAGATCGACAGCGCGAAAGTGTACGGCGATGCCGATCCGCAGGCGCTGATCGCCGCGGTGGAACATGCCGGTTATCACGCCAGCGTGGCGGGTGCCGTCGTCCCAAAAACTGAGCCGTTGACTGACGCAACACCTTCGTTGCCGGACGTTCAGCCAGCGGCGCAGCCTCCCCTTCCGGCAACCGACAACGCGGACGACAGCGTACAGCTGCTGCTCAGCGGCATGACCTGCGCCAGCTGTGTCAATAAAGTGCAGCATGCGCTGCAAAGCGTCCCCGGCGTTGAACACGCGCGCGTCAACCTGGCGGAGCGCAGTGCGCTGGTCACCGGCGCCGCCGATGCGCAGGCACTGGTAGCGGCGGTGGAAAAAGCCGGCTACGGTGCCGAGATGATTCAGGACGAGACAGAACGTCGCGAACGCCAACAGCAGACCGCACGCGCCAACATGAAGCGCTTTAGCTGGCAGGCGGCGCTGGGGCTGGCGTTGGGTATCCCGCTGATGGCCTGGGGGCTGTTCGGCGGCAGCATGACGCTGACGCCGGAAACCCAGCGCCCCTGGCTGCTGGTCGGCGTCATCACCCTGGCGGTGATGGTGTTTGCCGGCGGGCACTTCTACCGCAACGCCTGGCGCGCGCTGATGAACGGCAGCGCCACCATGGATACCCTGGTGGCACTCGGCACCGGCGCCGCCTGGCTTTACTCGATCGCCGTCAACATTTGGCCCGATTTCTTCCCGACGGAAGCGCGCCACCTCTATTACGAGGCCAGCGCGATGATCATCGGTTTGATCAACCTCGGCCATGCGCTGGAGCAGCGCGCTCGTCAGCGTTCTTCACAGGCGCTGGAGCGGTTACTGGATCTGACACCGCCCACCGCGCGGCTGGTGACCGACGACGGCGAACGCGATATCCCGCTGGCGGAGGTGCAGCTCGGCATGACGCTGCGGCTGACCACCGGCGATCGCGTGCCGGTCGACGGTGAAATCGTGCAGGGCGAAGTCTGGCTCGATGAAGCGATGCTGACCGGCGAAGCGGTGCCACAGCAGAAAGGCCCCGGCGATACGGTGCATGCCGGGACGGTGGTCGACGACGGCAGCGTGCTGTTCCGCGCCGCCGCCATCGGTAGCCAAACCACGCTGGCGCGCATCATCAAACTGGTGCGTCAGGCGCAGAGCAGTAAACCGGCGATTGGCCAGTTGGCTGACCGCGTCTCGGCGGTGTTCGTGCCGGCGGTGGTGGCGATCGCCCTGTTCAGCGCAGCGATGTGGTACTTCTTCGGCCCGCAGCCGCAGCTGGTCTATACGCTGGTGATCGCCACTACGGTGCTGATCATTGCCTGCCCGTGCGCATTGGGCCTGGCAACGCCGATGTCGATCATCTCCGGCGTCGGCCGCGCGGCGGAGTTCGGCGTGCTGGTTCGCGACGCCGACGCCCTGCAACAGGCCAGCCAGTTGGACACCCTGGTGTTCGACAAAACCGGCACCCTGACCGAAGGGAAACCGCAGGTGGTGGAGATCCTGACCTTCAATCAGGTCAGCGAGCAGCAGGCGATCGGCTGGGCCGCCGCGCTGGAACAAGGCTCCAACCACCCGCTGGCGCGCGCCATCATGGAACGCGCCGCCGGGCAAACGCTGCCGCAGGTGGCGCAGTTCCGCACCCTGCGCGGCGCCGGGGTCAGCGGGGAGATCGACGGCGCGCAGTTGCTGCTGGGTAACGCCGCGCTGCTGGAACAGCATCAGGTCGCGACCGCCGAACTGGATGCGCCGATGCGCGCCCAGGCCGAACGCGGCGTGACGCCGGTGCTGCTGGCCGTTGACGGTAAACCGGCCGCGCTGTTCGCCATTCGCGATCCGCTGCGCGAGGACAGCATCGCGGCGCTGCAGCGCCTGCACCAGCAGGGATATCAGCTGGTGATGCTGACCGGCGACAACCCGGTGACCGCCAACGCCATCGCCAAAGAGGCCGGTATCGATCGGGTGATTGCCGGCGTGCTGCCGGACGGCAAAGCGGCGGTGATCAAACAGCTGCAGGCGCAGGGCCAACGCGTGGCGATGGTCGGCGACGGCATCAACGACGCCCCGGCGCTGGCGCAGGCCGACGTGGGCATCGCGATGGGCGGCGGCAGCGACATCGCCATCGAGACCGCTGCCATCACCCTGATGCGCCACAGCCTGAATGGCGTAGCGGATGCAGTGGAGCTGTCGAAGGCCACGCTGCGCAACATGAAGCAGAACCTGTTCGGCGCCTTTATCTATAATACGCTGGGCATTCCAATCGCCGCCGGCGTGCTCTACCCGCTGACCGGCACACTGCTCAGCCCGGTGGTGGCGGGTGCCGCGATGGCGCTGTCGTCGATTACCGTAGTCAGCAACGCCAACCGGCTGCTGCGTTTTAAACCCAGGAAGTAAGCTCCGGGGCGCCGTCAAGGCACCCCGCTGTTTTCCGGGCTTCCCTGCGCGGCGGATAGCGTTTAGCATGAATAACGATTTTCCCTCGCCTTGCACGCGAAAACGCGCACCCGTTATTCAGGAGCCACGCCGTATGGGTCAACTGTTACGCCGCCTCGCCGCCTTTCTCGGCCTGATCTCGCCCAAAAGTTACGCTTATCCGGCGCTGGACATCACCCTGCCGGGCGAACGTCGGCTGCATCTGGTAGGCAGCATCCATATGGGCACCGTCGATATGTCGCCGCTGCCGCCCCGGCTGGCCGCCCGGCTGCAACAGGCCGACGCGCTGATCGTCGAAGCCGATATCACCGGCGCCGCCTCCCCTTTCGACCACGCCGAACAGCAGCCGGAGCTGGAACAGCGCCTGTCCGCCGAAGAGTATCAACAGCTGCTGGCGCTGTGCCACGAACTGGGCGCCGATCCGCACGCCTTCGCCACCCTGCCCGGCTGGCAGGTGGCGCTGATGATGCAGGCGCGGCAGGCTCAGCGTCTGGGGCTGCGCGCAGAGTACGGCGTAGATTATCAGCTGCTGCAGGCCGCCAGAGCGCAGGACAAACCGGTGATCGAACTTGAAGGGGCGCAGCAGCAGTTGGCAATGCTGGAACAGCTGCCGGAAGGCGGCATCGCACTGCTGCGCGATACGCTGGAACACTGGCATACCAACGCGCGGCTGCTGCAAACCATGGTGAGCTGGTGGCTGGACGCCAAACCGCGCGGCACGCTGGACACGCTGCCGGCCACCTTCAGCGCTGGGCTGTACGACGTGCTGATGCATCAGCGCAATCGCGACTGGCGGCGTCAGCTGGAGGCGCTGCCGGCCGGGGACTATGTGGTGGCGGTTGGCGCATTGCACCTGTATGGCGAGGATAACCTGCCGGCGATGCTGCAGCCACAGGGGTAAAAAAGTGGCCAATATCGCTATTGGCCAGTCAAAGAGGAATTTCTTGTATTCTAGTTATACGCATAGCAACCGTGTTAACGGTTACAGTAAACAGGGTAGCAACCCGGTGAATATCTTGGCAACCCGCTTTATGTAACAGCCGCTCAGGTTGCCGGGCAGGTTGGATTTTTGTATTTTTAAGGCTGGTTATCACCCCTTCCCCGCTGGGGACATTTTGGACAACACATCATGACGCCCGCAGTCGTTCTGCTTGAGAAACAAAAGGTCGCCTTCACCCTCCATCCTTATCACCACGACAGCGACGAAACCAACTTCGGCGATGAGGCGGTGAGAAAGCTGGGGCTGGATGCCGATCGGGTTTACAAAACCTTGCTGGTGGCGCTGAACGGCGACGCCAAACACCTGGCGGTGGCGGTCACGCCGGTCGCCACCCAGCTGGATCTGAAAAAGGTTGCCCGCGCCCTCGGCGCCAAAAAGGCCGAGATGGCCGATCCGCAGCTGGCGCAGCGCGTCACCGGGTATCTGGTGGGCGGCATCAGCCCGCTGGGGCAGAAAAAACGGCTGCCGACGGTGATCGACAGCCCGGCGCAAGCGTTCGCCACCATCTACGTTTCCGGCGGCAAACGCGGGCTGGACATCGAGCTGGCCGCCGCCGATCTGTGCCGCCTGCTGGCCGGCAGCTTCGCCGACATCGCCAAACGCGACTGACGCCGCGTACTCAGCGGCACACCACCGTGGCGTCACAGGCTGCCAGCGTCTCCACCAGGCGGTCCTCCAGCGCCTTCACCTCCGCGCCGGGCACCAGATAGTTGTTGCTGATAATGGCGAACGCCAGCGGCCGTCCGGTCGCCGAATCGACATAGCCGCTGAGCGACGAGACCCCGGTCATGGAGCCGCTCTTGGCGTGGGCGCGCCCCGCCGCCGCGCTTTTTACCATACGGTGCTGCAGCGTGCCGCCCACCAGCAACCCCGGCTGGCCCGCGACGGGCAAAGCGCGATACCAGTCGGCGAACCACGGCTGTTTTCTGGCCGCCAACAGCAGCGTCGTCAGCTGTTGCGGCGTGATCTGGTTCATGCGCGACAGCCCTGAACCGTCCACCTGACGGTACGCGCCGGCCGCGATGCCCTGGCTTTGCACAAACTGGCCGATCGCCTGCAGGCCGGCGGCCCAATCCCCCTTACCCTGCGTTTTGCGGCCCATCACTTTGGTCAGTACCTCACCGTAACCGTTATTGGACACTTTCAGGAAGGTGACGACCAGGCGGGAGAGCGGCGGCGAGGTTTTTTGCGCCAGCAGCTGTGCGCCGGCCGGCGTCACACCCTCTTCAGCATTACCGCGCAGGGTAATGCCGTGCGCGCGCAGGGCATTTTGCAGTAAGGCACCAACCACGCGGGTGGGTTGATCGACAGTGATCAATCGCGAACGAGCCTCCGCCTGCGCGGCAATGGTGCCGCTGACCACAACCCGGTTACTGCCCGGTTGGCGCTCGAACGTCAGTGCGGTGTCGCCGCCGGTGCTGGTACGGTTGACCAGCGTCACCGCGTCATTGGCGGGATAGAAGCTCACCCGCCCCGGCGCACCGGCGCGGGCGCCCGGTTGCACATCCACCCGCACCACGTTGATATCGCCGCCGGGGGTAAAGGCGTAGTTTAGCGCCGAGATCGGTGCAGCGAAGGCAAAGGGTTCATCGTCCCAGCTCCAGCCGGCGCCGAATGGCGTTTGATCGAACGCGCTGGCGTCCAGGATCAGCCGCCCATGAATCTGGCGAACGCCGCGCTGCGCCAGCGTGGCGGCGAAGGTGTCGAGATCGTCAGGATGCAACGTCGGATCGCCGCTGCCCTGCAGATAGAGATCCCCCTGCAAGGTGTTGCCGCGCTGTTCACCGGTGGTCAGCAGCCGGGTTTCAAACCGGTAATCCGCCCCCAGCACGCCGAACGCCGCCAGAGAAGTGAACATCTTCATGTTGGAAGCCGGCGCCAAACGCTGCTCCGCGTGCGCCTGATACAGCACGGTGCCGCTCTCGGCATCGCGCACCATCACGCCGCTCGACGCCCCAACCAGCGCCTTGTCCTGGCCGAGGGCCGCCAGCGCCTGGCTAAGCGTTTGCTCATGACCTTGGCCGGATGACGAACACCCCGCCAGCGCCAGGATGGCGGGCAGCAGCCAGCCTGCGGTTTTCAACATGTCATCTTCCTGTTTGCGTTATCAAAACCAAATTGTCGCTCAGGCTATCATTGGAAGGCAGCGGTGGCGAGAATGTCCGCCCCGTTTATCATTCAGCTACGCGCAGGCAACGCCAAACGACGCTCGTTGTGCGCCACCCGCCACGCCAACAGCAGCACGCAGAGGCTGCAGAGCGACAGCACGGCACCCAAGTGCAGCGACAGCCCCGCCAGCACCAGGCCACCGCCGAGCATCAGGTAATACATCAGGCCAAGGATGGCGCCGGCGGTGCCCATGCAGTCTTTATAATGGCGCAGCGCGCGCGCCAGAATATTGGGAATGGCGATGCCGTACGCCATCACCACCAGCATCATCGGCAGAACAAACCACAAGGTCCCTTCCAGCAGCAATACCAGCAGGCCGCCGGTCAGCGACAGCGCGCAGGCCAGCATCAACAGTGCGGGGAACAGCCAGCGTTTGCCGATCAAAAACTTGTTGATCGCCGCGCCGATACCCACTCCGACCGCCAATACCAAACCGGTATAACCGAACCACTGCGCCGGCAATCCCAACGCTGAGAAGTGGAATGGCGCCAGTTGGTAATAGCTGAACATGCAAATATTGAACAACGCCACCAACAGCGCACTGAGCCAAATATCCCCGTCCTTGATCATCCGCCCCAGCGTGCCGAAAAATGAACTCTTCACCACCTGTTGCGGACGCGTCTCCGGCAGTTGCCAACCGGCATAGCCCAACAACAGCGCCGCCAACAGCGCCAAACCGCCGAACACCCCCTGATAGCCCCAATAGTAAGTCAGCACTGCGCCGCTCAACACGCCAACCGCCGGACTGATCGCCATGGCGATCCCCATCACCGAGAACACCCGCGCCAACTCATAACCGTCGAAGCGATCGCGAATCGCCGTTTGCGTCCCGACCGAACCGACCGCCGCGCCAAAGGCGGCCAGCACACGCGCCGCCAGCAGCACGCTGAAGCTGCCGCTGAACAGTGCGATGATAGAAGCCAGCAGATAAAGCGTCAGCCCGGCCAAAATGGTAGGACGCCGCCCGATGACGTCGCACATCCGCCCCCATACCACCACGCCGAGCGCAAAAGCGAAAAAGTAACAAGAGAGCGTTTGCGCCGCCATCTCCGCACTGACCCGGAAACCGTGCGCAATGTGCGTCAATGCCGGGCTGTAGATGGTCTCCACCACCTGGGGAAACATCATCATCGACGTCGCCAACGTCAGCGTCAGTTTACGTTGCATAACAGATCCTGTAGCCAAGAATAGGCTGCACAAGGTAGCATCAGCTCCCCGGTGCCGATTACAATATAAAAGACAATAAATTTACAAAATCGGACATACTATGGCGTGGCTTCAGGCGCAGGACAGTTTTAATCCGGATACGCTCGACAACGGGGTACTCGGGATCGCCGCCGAACTGGCGCAGCACGACTCGGGCACGCATTGGCATGACAGGGGGCAGTTGCTGTTCTGTCAGCAAGGCAGCATGCGCATCACGCTCAACCAAAGCATCTGTATGCTGCCGCCGGGCAGAGTCGCCTGGATCCCGCCGCAGGTGGCTCACCGCGTTCAGGTCAACGGCGTCGTCGGTTACCGTTCGCTTTATCTCGACGCCGATCGCTATGCCTGTCTGCCTGCGCAGCTTGCCGTACTGACAGCCTCGCCGCTGCTGCGCGAGGTGTTGGAACGCATCGCGTTCGCCGCCTTCGACACCGACTGGCAGCATGGGCCTTACGCCAATATTCTGGCGGTCTGCCTCGACGAGATCGCCGCCGCGCCGCGCGAACTGACGCTGCTGCCGCTGCCCAGCGACCGCCGCCTGCGCCATCTGGCCAATCTGGACATGCTTCCGCCGCTGCACGAGCTATCGCGCTATAGCGGCGCTTCCGAGAAAACCATCAGCCGGATTTTCCGCCGTGAAACCGGGCTCGGTTATCAACAATGGCGTCAGCAATGGCGCCTGATCAAAGCGATAGAGATGCTGGCCGCAGGGATGAGCCAATCCGACGTCGCCGGCCAGCTGGCGTTTTCCAGCGACAGCGCCTTCGCCACTTTTTTCAAGAATATGATGGGTTGCCCAGCGAGGGCGTATATGGAGAGACGAAAGTAAGACGCCGTCTAAAACGGCAACGCCGACAGAAGGCGTTGATGGAGAGGAGGCTCGCGAAGGCGGGAACGGCGCCCCCGCGACACGCGAGAACGCCGTTCCGCTACACCTCTATCGATAGACGATCTCGCCCTTTGGCTCGTAGGCCGCCGCATCCAGCGGCGAGTGTTTCTCGATGTACTGCTTCAGCACTTCGGCATCGATAAAGCCGGTGTTGACGTAGCTCGGCAGCCCGTCCAGCTTCGGATAGCCGTCGCCGCCCAGCGCATTGAAGTTCAGTGTCGCCATGCGGTAGGTTTTATCCGCCTGCAGCGGCTGGCCGTTGATCTTCACCTCGCTGACGCCCTTGCCGTCCGCCACTAGGCTGACGTTGGCGAACTGGGCGTAGGCGCCGGAGTCCGGCTTCATGTTGGCCACCACCGCCAGATACTGTTCAACCTCACGGCCTTTCATATCGACATGCACCAACGTGTTGCCAAACGGCTGCACCTTGAGCACGTTCTTGTAGGTGATATCGCCGCTTTCAATCGAATCGCGCACCCCGCCGCCGCTCATCACGGCGAAGTCGGCGTCGGCGCGCTCCCTCTGCGCCGCCAGCATCACCCGAGCCAGGTTGGTCTGCACGAAGCGCACCTTGCTGCGATCGCCTTCAAGCTTGCCGTTGACGCTGCCGATCTTCACGCCCAGCTGCGCCTTGCCCTTATCCTGGAACGGCGTCAGCAGCTTCATCATGGTCGGATCTTCCGCAATCTGCTGGGTGTAGTACACCCGCTCGCTGGTGCCGTCCGCCTTCTCCACCTTCTTCTTCAGGTTTACCGGGATCAGCTGATAATGCACCAGCTTCAGCTCGCCGTTGCGGAATTCGAAGTCGGCGCGACCCACGTATTTCCCCCACTCATGCGCTTGCACGATCCAGGTGCCGTTCTGGCGATCCGGCGAGCACGGCGTGCCCGGCACATAATCCACCTGTTTGCGGTTGTCGCCGGCCATACACACCGGATCCTGTGAGTGGCCGCCGACGATCATGTCGAGATATCCGGCCGGCAGGCTGCGCGCCATCTCCACGTCGCCCGGCGCGTTCGAGCCGTGTTCGCCGTTATCGTAGTGCCCCATGTGGGTGGCGGCGATAATCACGTCCGGCTTCTCGTCCTTGCGAAGTTGCTCCACCACCTGCTTCGCTTCCTGCGCCGGCACGCGGAACTCCATGTCGGTGAAGTACTCCGGGTTGCCAATCTTAGCAGTGTCGTCGGTCGTCAGGCCGATAACGGCAATCTTGATGCCCTGCTTGTCGAACAAGGTGTAAGGCTTGAACAGGCGTTGGCCGGTGCTTTTCTGATAGATATTGGCGGACAGCAGCGGGAAAGTTGCCCATTTCTCCTGCTGGCGCAGTACGCTCAGCGGGTTGTCGAATTCGTGGTTGCCGATCGCCATCGCGTCATAGCCCACCAGGTTCATGCCGCGGAAGTCCGGCTCGGCGTCCTGCAAATCCGATTCCGGCACGCCGGTGTTGATATCGCCGCCGGACAGCAACAGCAGGCTGCCGCCCTGCGCCGCCACTTCCTGACGAATGCCGTCCACCAGCGTTTTCTGCGCGCCCAGACCGTATTCGCCGTGATCGTTCTGCCAGAAGTGACCGTGATGATCGTTGGTATGCAGAATGGTGATGGCGTAGGTCTTATCCTTTTCCCAGGCACTGGCGGCCCCCGACAGCAACGTCAGGGAAACGGCCAGCGCGCATGCGGTGGTTTTCAGCGAAAAACGCATGGCGGATCTCCGTGTATTCAATAGCTTTTATGATGAGGGCGGAATTGTAGCGCGAATTAATGACAGCTGATTTCAAATTTTTGCGATGTGAGTCTGATTATTTCAGATATGGTAAAAATTGGGCGCCCTGCCTAAGATGTCATCTCTGTGCTCAACAACTTCTCAGGCTAATAATAATATGACCGACAGTAGCCAAAGCGCGATGCCGCCCGCCAAGGGCAGTGCGGTGAAGGGAACCGCCTTCTCCATCCTTGGCGCCATCAGCGTGTCTCACCTGCTCAACGATATGATCCAGTCGCTGATCCTGGCGATCTACCCGATCCTGCAAGCCGATTTCCACCTCAGTTTCGTGCAGATCGGCATGATCACCCTGACCTATCAGCTAACCGCCTCGCTGCTGCAGCCGCTGATCGGGTATTACACCGATAAACACCCGCAGCCTTACTCGTTGCCGATCGGCATGGGCTTTACCCTGTCCGGCCTGCTGCTGCTGTCGGTGGCGAGCACCTTCCCGCTGGTGCTGCTGGCGGCGGCGCTGGTGGGCACCGGCTCATCGGTCTTCCACCCAGAATCCTCGCGCGTGGCGCGCATGGCCTCCGGCGGACGACACGGCCTGGCGCAGTCGCTGTTCCAGGTCGGCGGCAACTTCGGCAGCTCGCTCGGCCCGCTGCTGGCCGCGCTGATCATCGCGCCTTACGGCAAAGGCAACGTCGCCTGGTTCACGCTGGCGGCACTGCTGGCGATCGTGGTATTGCTGCAGGTCAGCAAGTGGTATCAACATCAGCACCGGGCAACTAAAGGGCAGCCGAAAAGCCCGTCGATGCTGAAACCGCTGCCAAAACGTACCGTTGCCTACTCGCTGGGCATTCTTCTGGTGCTAATTTTCTCCAAATACTTCTACTTGGCCAGCATTAGCAGCTATTACACCTTTTATCTGATACATAAGTTCGGCGTTTCAGTGCAGAATGCGCAAATTCATCTGTTCGCCTTCCTGTTCGCAGTAGCGGCTGGCACCATTATCGGCGGGCATCTTGGCGATAAGATAGGGCGTAAATACGTTATTTGGGGCTCTATTCTCGGCGCTGCACCATTTACCCTTGTTTTACCCTATGCATCACTCTATTGGACCGGCATTTTAACGGTGATCATCGGGGTTATTCTCGCCTCGGCGTTCTCCGCCATTCTGGTCTACGCTCAGGAGCTTATCCCCGGTAAAGTCGGCATGGTTTCCGGCTTATTCTTCGGTTTTGCTTTCGGTATGGGCGGGTTAGGCGCGGCAGTTCTTGGTTATGTCGCCGATTTAACCAGTATCGAACTGGTCTACCAAATCTGTGCTTTCCTACCGCTGATCGGCATTATCACCGCGCTACTGCCCAATATGGAGCATAAACCGCAATAACCCCGCGAACCGCCCGGATGAAATTATTTATTCATCCGGGTTATCCTACGGATAAATCAATGTTATTTGGCTTATCTGACACAAAACTCCCTTATTGCCCCGCCTTAAGTGAAATCCTCTGCTTTTTTACAAAAAAGGCCAAATTAGCCAAGCAAGCCGCGAACAAATGCAATAAACTAAATGTATCTTTTCGTAACTTTGTTGCGTTTCTCCCGTGCCGCGATGCATAGCCAGAAGGAGTATGGATGCATAATTCAACACCGCTCATTACCACCATCGTCGGAGGGTTAGTACTCGCCTTCCTCCTCGGCATGCTGGCGAACCGCCTGCGCATCTCCCCTCTGGTGGGGTATCTGGCCGCAGGGGTACTCGCCGGCCCGTTCACCCCCGGTTTCGTTGCTGATACCTCACTGGCGCCGGAACTGGCGGAAATCGGCGTTATCCTGTTGATGTTCGGTGTTGGCCTGCACTTCTCTTTGAAAGACCTCCTCGCAGTAAAATCTATCGCCATACCCGGCGCCGTGGCGCAGATAGCCGTCGCTACCCTGCTCGGCATGGGGCTGTCCAAGCTGCTCGGCTGGGATCTGATCTCCGGGCTGGTGTTCGGCCTCTGTCTCTCCACCGCCAGCACCGTGGTGCTGCTGCGCGCGCTGGAGGAACGGCAGCTGATCGACAGCCAGCGCGGGCAAATCGCCATCGGCTGGCTGATCGTCGAAGATTTGGCGATGGTGCTGACGCTGGTGTTACTGCCGGCCTTCGGCAACATGCTGGGCAACAACAACGCCAGCAGCGGCCAACTGCTGATGGAGCTGGCGCTGACCATCGGCAAGGTCATCGCCTTCATCGCGCTGATGATCGTGGTCGGCCGCCGTCTGGTACCGTGGATCCTGTCGAAAACCGCCAGCACCGGCTCGCGCGAACTGTTCACCCTGGCGGTATTGGCGCTGGCGCTCGGCATCGCCTACGGCGCGGTGAAACTGTTCGACGTCTCCTTCGCCCTGGGCGCCTTCTTCGCCGGCATGGTGCTGAACGAGTCCGAACTGAGCCACCGCGCGGCGCACGATACCCTGCCGCTGCGCGACGCGTTCGCGGTGCTGTTCTTCGTCTCGGTCGGCATGCTGTTCGATCCGATGATCGTGATTAACGAACCGCTGGCGGTGCTGGCGACGCTGGCGATCATCGTGTTCGGCAAATCCGCCGCTGCGTTCCTGCTGGTGAAAATGTTCGGCCACTCCAAGCGCACCGCGCTGACCATCTCCGCCAGCCTGGCACAGATCGGCGAGTTCGCCTTTATTCTGGCGGGCCTTGGCATCACGCTCGGCATGATGTCGGAACACGGTCGCAATCTGGTGCTGGCAGGCGCTATCCTGTCGATCATGCTCAACCCGCTGTTGTTCACCCTGCTGGAGCGCTATCTGGCCAAGACCGAAACCATCGAAGAGCAAATCCTCGAAGAGGCGGTGGAAGAAGAGAAGCAGATCCCGGTAGAGATGTGCAACCATGCGCTGGTGGTCGGCTACGGCCGCGTCGGCAGCCTGCTGGGCGGCAAACTGGCCGAGGCGGGCATTCCGCTGGTGGTGATCGAAAACTCCCGCCCGCGGGTGGAAGCGCTGCGCGAGCAAGGCATCAAGACGGTGTTGGGCAACGCCGCCAATCCGGAAGTGATGGATCTGGCGCGGCTCGACTGCGCACGCTGGCTGCTGCTGACTATCCCCAACGGCTATGAGGCCGGCGAGATCGTCGCCTCGGCGCGCGCCAAGCGCCCGAACATCGAGATCATCGCCCGCGCCCACTACGACGACGAGGTGGCCTACATCACCGATCGCGGCGCCAATCAGGTAGTAATGGGCGAACGGGAGATCGCCAACAGCATGCTGAACATCCTGCAGCTGGACACCCTGAGCGAAGAAGAAAAAATGGGCGGCTGCCCGATCTGAAACGCCCCGCGCGCACAAAAAAAGGTCCGGCATGCCGGACCTTTTCTTTTTCAGCGGGTTAACGCTCCCAGTAAGACTCTTCCAGGCTGTCTTCGCGCTCCGGCAGGCCGCGAGTGAGGCGCGGCGAATGCTGGTTCAACACCTGGTAGCTGACGCGGTTGGCGTATTTGCACACCTGCGCCAATGAGGAGTATGTCAGGTAACTACGCACGTGCTTGCTGGAATTCGGCACGTTATGGCGGTGATAGCCGTTCGCGGCGATATCGTGCAGCAACGCCGACAGTGCGCCGTCGCCGGCGCCGTTGGTGTTCATGATCCTCTCGGGGCCGCCCATATAAGGCGCGATGTGCGAATAAACGCGCAGCGGATTTTCACAGTGTTCGCGGCGCATGGCGCGGCTGAATTCGTAGCGGTTGAACTCGGCGATATGCCCCGGCAGCAGCGGGTGCTGGGTCTGGCGCTTGTTGGCTTCTTCGGTGTAACCCGCCATATACAGGCCGTTCGGCCCGGCGGTGCACAGCACCAGATCCACCCACTCCAGCGCCATGTCCGAGGCGGTCAGCGGATCGCTCAGCCCGGTCAGCTCCAGCGCTTCGTCTTCATTCATCGCCAGAATCGTCACGTTTTCCTTCAGGAAGTCGCGCCACCACTGCGGGTTGTCGGCGATCACGTACTTGGTGCCCAGCGTCAACACCACCGGCACGTCGTGTTTTTTGGCATATTCGATCGCCTGCAGGGTGGCGGCCTTCATCGGCTCCCCCTCCTTACAGCGCACCAGATAAGAGCTCAGCACCAGCGCCGACGCGCCGGCGATCACCTCTTCAGGAATGCTTTCCGGGCGCAGCTGGTTCATTTGGCCAGGGTTGATGGCGAAGGTGCGCTCGCCGCTTTCCCCGATCAGCGTGAAGCAGCGGCCGATGGCGCCGTCTACGCCCTGCAGATAGTTGAGATCGGTACGGCTGGAGGTATTGCACAGATAACGGTAGGCGTAGCTGCCGATTTTCACGTTGCTGCACATCACGCCGAGCAGCACCGAGCGATCGTCCGCCAGCACCGAATAGTTGTGCATGGTGTTACCGATGGTGCCGCCGGCGAACTGATGGGTAACCAGGTTGTTTTCGTTCAGTTCCTGATACAGCGCCTCGGCGACGTCGTCTTCGATCACCAGAGAGTGGCCCAGGCTCAGGCCGTAGCGCTGGACAAAAGCGTCGTCCACTTTCGCCTCGATATCCACCAGCGTCTGATCGATGCCGACGATATACGAGGTGCTGATTTCACTTTCGGGCTGAGCCTGCTGCAGAAGCGGATCGCGGGCGCTCACCGGGAAATAGTGTTTGGACTTGCGTTTACCAGGAAATTTCATGTGATTGGCGGTGGTGACGGTTTAACAAGCGGAGAATGTTAACACATCCCCGCCCGATCACGATGCATCTAATAGACAGATTATGGATGATTACAGGCGCTGCGCCACCAGCTGCTGCATCATATCGATATGCGCCGGCTCGTCGTTCAACGCCGAGATATATTCAAACTTCTCGCCGCCGGCCTTGAGGAAGATCTCGCGGTTCTGTTCTTTGATCTCTTCCAGCGTTTCCAGGCAGTCCGCCGAGAAACCGGGGCAAATCAGCTGAATGTGCTTCACGCCCTGCGCCGGCAGCCCCTTCAGGGTCTCATCGGTGTATGGCGTCAGCCACGGCTCGCGGCCAAAGCGCGATTGGTACGTCATCATCACGCGCTCCGGCGCCAGCGGCAGCGTGGCGCTCAGCGCACGCAGCGTATCCTCGCAGCGCTGCGGGTAGTCGTCGCCCAGGCGCGCATAGCGTTTGGGGATGCCGTGGAACGACAGCACCAGCCGATCCGGCTGGCCGTGCTCGGCGAACGAGCGCTCCACGCTTTGCTGCAGCGCGGCGATATAGGCCGGGTGTTCGGCGTAATCGCGGATGAAGGCCACCGACGGCAAGCGGCGATAGCCTTTCAGCACTCGCGCTACGCCATCCCATACCGCCGCGCTGGTGGAACAGGAGTATTGCGGGTAGAGCGGCAGCACCACCAGGTTGGTCACACCTTGCGCCAGCAGCTTGTCGATGGCTTCCGCCAAACTTGGCGAGCCGTAGCTCATTCCCAGCTCCACCGGCGTATTCGGCATGCGCGCCGCCAGCGCCCGCTGTTGGCGGCGGCTGTATACCAGCAGCGGCGAGCCTTCTTCCATCCACACCGACTGATAGAGCTTCGCCACGCGCGGCGAGCGGATCGGCAGGATCGCGCCGTTGAGGATCGGCCACCAGATCAGCGGCGCCGTGTCGACCACGCGATCGTCACTGAGGAATTCCTTCAGATAGCGTTTGACCGCCGACGAGGTCGGCGCATCTGGTGTGCCCAGGTTCACCAGCAATACGCCGTGTTTCTCTTGCTTCATCTCAGTTCCCCTCATTTCCTTTCCGGCCGGCATTCCGTTCTGGGTCGGGATGTCAGCAGCCATTAATGCCGGCTATTGTAACGGAAAAGTCCTGCGTCGGAACCGATAACAGCAACAGGCTATCCCTGTGGGCTTCCCCCTTGCGCCAGTTGCCATACCGCCGCCACGTTGCGCGCCGTCACCTGCAGATTGCGATCGGCGTCCGCCAGCGCGTCTTCCAGCGTCACGATGCGATCGAGCACCGAAAACGCCGCATCGATGCCGTGTTGATGCACCACCGAATAATCCGGCGTCAGGCTGCCGGCGATGGCGATCACCGGCACGCCGTGACGCTTGGCCACTCGCGCCACGCCGATCGGCGTTTTGCCGTGGATCGACTGGCTGTCCAGCCGCCCTTCGCCGGTGATCACCAAGTCGGCATCGCGCACCGCTTCATCCAGGCGCAGGGTTTCGGTGACAATCTCGATGCCCGGCCGCAAGCGCGCTTCGAGCATGCCAAGCAGCGCCGCCCCCATGCCGCCGGCCGCGCCCGCCCCTGGCTGGGTCAGCACGGCGCGGCCGGTTTCCCGCTCCAGCAGTTCGCCATAGTGATGCAGCGCCGCATCGAGCTGGGCCACCATCTCCGGCGTCGCCCCCTTCTGCGGCCCGAACACCGCCGACGCGCCCTTTTCGCCGCACAGCGGGTTATCCACGTCGCAGGCGGCGGTTACGCTCACCCGTTGCCAACGCGCGTCCAGCCCGGCGAGATCGAGATGCGCCAGCTGCGCCAGTGCCGCACCGCCCACCGGCAGCGGCCGGCGATCCTTATCCAGCAATTTAACGCCCAGCGCCTGCATCATCCCAGCGCCGCCGTCGTTGGTGGCGCTACCGCCGATGCCGAGAATGATCGCCTTCACGCCGCGCTCCAGCGCCGCCAGCATCAGCTCACCGGTGCCGTAACTGGTGGTGATGCGCGGATCGCGCCGGTTGGGCGGCGCCAAATGCAGCCCGGAAGCGGCGGCCATTTCAATCACCGCGGTTTCGCCGTCGCCCAGCAGGCCATAAAATCCCAACACCGGCTCCCCCAGCGGCCCGGTGACCGTCACCTGGACGATTTCGCCGCCGGTGGCCGCCACCATCGACTCCACTGTGCCTTCGCCGCCGTCCGCCATCGGCAGCTTCACGTAGTGCGCCTGCGGGTAAATTTGGCGGAATCCCCGCTCGATGGCGTCAGCGACGCCGAGCGCGCTCAGGCTCTCTTTGAAAGAATCCGGGGCAATAACCACTTTTTTCAGCGTTTTCATCACTGTTCCTTATCCCGCCAGGTTAAATACGCCAAACATCAGCGCCGAGATTGCCGCAATGGTGAACCCCACCAGCGTTTCATACGGCAGCAGCTTCAGCCGCTCGTGCACCGCCATATTGACGCTGCCGCCGGTGGCGTGGAAGAAGCTGCCGTGCGGCAGGTGATCCAGCACCGTGGCGCCCGCATGGATCATCGCCGCACCGGCCAATCCGCTCACCCCCAGCTCGAGCAGCGTGGAGCTGAACACCCCGGAAGCCACGGCGGTGCCGGCGGTGGTCGAGGCGGTCGCCATCGACATCAGCGCGCCGGACAGCGGCGCCAGCAGCCAGGCCGGTAGCCCGGTGTGCGTCAAACCGTTAATCAAGACATCCTTCAGCGCCGAGTTGGCGATAATGCCCGCCAGCGTGCCGGTGCCGAGCAGCATAATCGCCACCGGCGCCATGCGCGACAGGCCGGAAACCATAAACTGATTGCACTGGCGGATGCGCCCCATCAGCAGCGCGCCCGCCAACCCGCCAGCAGGCAGCGCGATCAGCGGATCGACGGCGATACCGGCGATCGGCCGCAGCGACAGCAGCAGGATCGCCACCAGCGGCGCGCTGATCGCCGCAGCGAAGCCCGGCCGCGCCCCTTCGGCATGCTGAGTCAGCTCTTCAGCCATCACCCTGCCGCCTTTATCGCTCAGGCGGCGCGCCAGCAGATAGGCCACCACCAGGCCGCACAGCCCCGGCACGATGCCGGCCATCATCACCGAAGTGAGCGGCACGTGGAAGTTGTCCGCCGCCGCGATGGTGTTCGGGTTGGGAGACATCACGTTGCCGGCCTTGCCGCCGCCGATCATCGCCAGCAGGATCGCCGCGCGTGAAATGCCGGCCCTCTGGGCGATCGACAGCGCGATCGGCGCGACGGTGATCACCGCCACATCGATAAACACCCCCACCGCCGTCAGGATCAGTGTAGCCACCGCCAGCGCCAGCAGCGCGCGGGTTTCGCCCACTTTGCGCACGATGGTTTCGGCGATGGTGTGCGCCGCGCCGGATTCGATCAGCACCCCGGCCAATACCCCCGCCGCCAGAATGCGCATCACGGCGTTGGTGATGCCCTGCGCCCCGCCGATCATCAGCGTTACGGTCTGCACCAGATCGGCGCCGCCGCACAGCCCGCCCGCCAGCGCGCCGGCAATCATGCCGTAAGCCGGCGGCACCTTGCGTAGGATCAGAACGATGGCGACGGCTAACGCCACCAGCGCTCCCAGAGTGGATACGGTTGTCATTGTTGTTTTCTCCGTGGTTGATGTGCAGGCCAACATATCCCGCGCGCCCGGCGTTGACCTGAGGGGAAACAACAAAAAATTGCCGAAGGAACGGCGCGAAATTTGTGGGTTGGCACAACTCAGTCGTGCATCAGCATGCCGATATACAACCGCAGAGCGTCGGTTAATTGATTGATTTTCATGCCAGTTATGGCTTCGATGCGCTGCAGGCGGTAGCGCAGGGTATTGACGTGAATATGCAGCTGCGCGGCGGCCTGCGTCTGATCACAATTCTGCGAAAAATAGTGGCGCAGCGTGGCGCGCAGCACGCCTTTTTCATCCTGTTCGCCCAGCGTCCGCCAGGGGCGCCCCAGCTCTTGCGCTCGCCAGTCCTCCCCGAGATCGCACAGCAGCGACGGCAGCGGATAGTCGTGGTAGAACAGCGTGGCGTGACGCAGTTTCAGGCGCTGCGCCATTGCCTGGGTGGCACGCGCCGTCAGGCTGGAACGGTAGGCGCTTTGCGGATCGTCATAAAAACCGCCGACGATCAGCCGCACCCGAAAGCGGTGTTTTAGCTGGTTTTGCAAACGCTGCGCCTGCTGGCGCTCCAGCTTCAAACTCCATTCGCCCTGAGCCATGCAGGCCGGGCGCAACAGGGTCATTTCATTGAAGCCGGTAATGGCGATCAACGCGTCGCGCTGGGTGGCCTCCAGCTCCGCCAACAGCTCACGCAGCAGGTGCGGCTGCGCCTCTTGCAGCTCGACGATCCAGACGATGCGCGCCTGGCGCAGATCCAATCCCAGATACGCCGCCATCGCCTCCAGCGACGCGGTGTTCGGCTGCGGTTGCAGCAGCTGATTCGCCAGCTCTTCCCGGTAACGTTTTTCCCACTGGTGCTGATCCAGCAGCGCCGCCTGCTCCACCATCATCTCCGCCGCCATCTTCACCAGTTCAGCGTAGGCGCGCACCTCGGCCGGCTCGCCGGAGATGCCGATCACCCCCACCCGCTGATTGCGAAAGCTGAACGGCAGGTTGATGCCGGGCCGCACGCCCTTCAGGTGTTCGGCGGTGGCGCGGTCGATTTCCACCACCCGGTTCTCCGCCAGCGCCAGCACCGCGCCTTCATGACGCTGGAACAGGCGCTGCGGGTTGCCGGAGGCGATGATCACGCCGTTGCTGTCCATCACGTTGACGGAATGGCTGATGATGCCCATCGCCCGCTGGACGATCTGGCGCGCGGTGGCTTCCGCCAGAAGATTGGTTTGTCTGAGCATGCCCGGCTCCCTGCTGAGGGTGAAAACGCAGGCTTGTTATACGCCATTTGGCGCGGGCGATTAACGGGCACGGCCGCAACAAGCTGCCGCGATCACAATTTGGCGGGAAAACGGCAAAAAAAAACGCCGGACCACAGGCCCGGCGTCATGCACTGCCAGTTTGCTATCAACCGAGGATAGTCGCCAGCTCTGCGCTCACTTCGGCCACCTTGCGGGTGCCGTCGATTTTGCGGTATTGGGTGTTGCCCGCTGCCGCTTCTTTGCTGTAGTAAGAGATCAGCGGCGCGGTCATCTGATGGTATTCCACCAGGCGCTTGCGCACGGTCTCTTCCTGATCGTCCTTGCGCGTGGTCAGCTCTTCGCCGGTCACGTCGTCTTTGCCTTCCACCTGCGGCGGGTTGAACTTCACGTGGTAGACGCGGCCGGACGGCGCGTGTACGCGGCGGCCAACGATGCGGTCAACGATCAGCTCGTCCGGCACGTCGAACTCCAGCACGAAGTCCACGTTGATGCCGGCTTCTTTCATCGCGTCAGCCTGCGGAATGGTGCGTGGGAAGCCGTCCAGCAGGAAGCCCTTGCGGCAATCTTCCTGCGTGATGCGCTCTTTGACCAGCGCGATCACCAGCTCATCGGTCACCAGCTTGCCGGCGTCCATGATCTCTTTCGCCTGCTTGCCCAGTTCACTGCCGGCCTTCACGGCTGCGCGCAACATGTCACCGGTGGAGATTTGCGGAATGCCGTATTTCTCCATGATGAATTGAGCCTGAGTACCTTTACCAGCGCCCGGAGCGCCCAGCAGAATGATACGCATTGCGTAAATCCCCTTGCTATGTAGTTTTTATAAAATTGCGAAAACGCTCAACGATACCATTTCAGGGGGGGCAGGCTCAAGGCGCGCGAAGGAAATCGATTGCGGAATGTGCAAAAAAACGGACGAACAAAAGGCAAGAAAAAGCGGGGAAAAACCGGAAATACGCCCCTAACGGTGTCGTTAAGGGCGCATATCTTCAGCTTTTAAGCGGACAGCAACTTATTCATGCGACGGATGAACAAGTTCGGATCCTCCAGCGTGCCGCGTTCTGCCAGCAGCGCCTGATCCAATAACAGGTCGATCCATTCGGCGAAATGTTCGTTATCGCCCACGTCGGATGCTCGTTTGACCAGCGCATGCTCGGGATTAAGCTCGAAAATGTACTTCACTTCCGGCGCCTGCTGACCGGCGGCGGCGAACAGCTTGGCCATCTGGGTGCTCATTTCGTCGGCGTCGGTCACCACGATCGCCGGCGTATCGGTCAGGCGGTGCGTCAGGCGTACATCCTTCACGCGCTCGCCCAGCAGGGTTTTCACGCGTTCGATGAACGGTTCCAGCTGCTTCTCGGCCGCCTTCTGCTCTTCGGTTTCATCCGCCAGTTTATCCAGCGTTTCATCCGCTTTGCTGACCGACTGGAACGGCTTGCCGTCGAACTCGGTCAGGTAGCTCATCATCCACTCGTCGATGCGATCGGACAACAGCAACACTTCGATGCCTTTCTTGCGGAACAGCTCCAGATGCGGGCTGCTCTTGGCGGCGGCGTAGCTGTCGGCGGTGATGTAGTAAATCTTTTCCTGCCCTTCCGCCATGCGGCCGACGTACTCTTCCAGCGACACGGTCTGCGCCGAGCTGTCGCCGTGGGTGGTCGCGAAGCGCAGCAGTTTGGCGATCGCTTCCTGGTTGCCGTTGTCTTCCGCCGGGCCTTCTTTCAGCACCAGACCGAACTGCTGCCAGAATTTCTGGTAGCCTTCGGCGTCGTCTTTGGCCAGCTTATCCAGCATCTGCAGCACACGCTTGGTCAGCGCACCGCGCAGGTTCTGCGTCACACGGCTGTCTTGCAGGATCTCGCGCGACACGTTCAGCGGCAGATCGTTGGAATCGATCAGGCCGCGCACGAAGCGCAGGTAGTTCGGCATGAACTGCTCGGCGTCGTCCATGATGAACACGCGCTGCACGTACAGCTTCAGGCCGTGTTTGTGATCGCGGTTCCACATGTCCCACGGCGCCTGCGCCGGGATATACAGCAGGCTGGTGTACTCCTGCTTGCCTTCCACCCGGTTATGGCTCCAGCTCAGCGGATCGGTGAAGTCATGGGCGATGTGCTTGTAGAACTCTTTGTACTCTTCGTCGGCGACGTCAGCCTTGCTGCGGGTCCACAGGGCCTGCGCCTTGTTGATCTTCTCCCAGGTGACGGTGCCGTCTTCTTCGTTCTTGCTTTCGATCTCTACCGGCAGGGCGATGTGATCGGAATATTTGCCGATCACCGAGCGCAAGCGCCAGGCGTCGAGGTACTCATCTTCGCCTTCGCGCAGATGCAGGGTGATTTCGGTGCCGCGGGTCTCTTTGGTGATGTCGGCGATGGTGTAGTCGCCTTCACCGGCGGACTCCCAGAACACGCCTTCGTCATCGGCGGCGCCGGCAGCGCGGGTGCGCACGGTCACTTTGTCCGCCACGATGAACGCCGAGTAGAAACCGACACCGAACTGGCCGATCAGCTGGCTGTCTTTCGCCTGATCTGAACCGATGGATTCCAGGAACGCTTTGGTGCCCGATTTGGCGATGGTGCCGAGGTTTTCGATCACTTCTTCGCGGCGCATGCCGATACCGTTGTCGGCGATGGTCAGGGTGCGCTGCTCTTTATCGAAGGACAAGCGCACGCGCAGCTCGCCGTCGCCGGCATACAGCTCTGGCGCGGACAGGGCGCGGAAGCGCAGCTTGTCGGCGGCGTCAGAGGCGTTGGAAATCAGCTCGCGCAGGAAAATTTCTTTGTTGGAGTACAGCGAATGGATCATCAAATGAAGCAGCTGTTTTACTTCAGACTGGAACCCGCGGGTTTCTTGACCTTTCATACTCATTGATTACCTCAAAAGACAATGGCTACCAAAATCGAACAATGAGGATCAGATGAGGGTCAGGGTCTTGTTTTTCAAGCGGACGGCGGGAAATTTTTGGCAAAAAAACGACGGGGCCGAGTGGCCCCGTCCGGGAAAACATCAGAACTTGATGGCGTGACGCCCGGCCAGCGAATGCGACAGCGTGGTGCCGTCGACCATCTCCAGCTCGCCGCCCACCGGTACGCCGTGGGCGATGCGGCTGGCGAGCACGCCATACTGGCCGCACATCTCGGCGATGTAGTTGGCAGTCGCTTCCCCTTCCACCGTCGGGTTGGTGGCGAGGATCACTTCGGTGATGCTTTCCTTTTCCAGCCGTTGCTCCAGGCGATCGAGACCGATATCCCCCGGCCCGATGCCATCTAGCGGCGACAGATGGCCCATCAGCACAAAGTAGCGCCCGGCGAACTGGCCGGTCTGCTCGATGGCGTGAATATCCGCCGGGCTTTCCACCACACAAATCTGGCCGTTTTGCTGACGGCGCGGATTGGCGCAGATGGTGCAGATGTCCTGCTCGGTGAAGGTGCGGCAGTCGGCGCAGTGGCCGATTTCCGACATCGCGCGCGTCAACGCCTGCGCCAGGCGCATGCCGCCGCTGCGATCGCGCTGCAGCAACTGAAACGCCATGCGCTGCGCCGATTTCGGGCCGACGCCCGGCAGGCAGCGCAGCGCCTCCATCAGGGATTCAAGGAGCGGGCTGGTTTGCATCAGAACGGCATCTTGAAGCCAGGCGGCAACTGCATGCCGCTGGAAACGGAGGCCATTTTCTCTTTCTGAGTCTCTTCGATGCGGCGCGCGGCGTCGTTAAACGCGGCGGCGATCAGATCTTCCAGCATGTCTTTGTCATCTTCCATCAGGCTAGGATCGATCTCCACGCGGCGGCAGTTGTGTGCGCCGTTGATGGTGACTTTCACCAGGCCTGCGCCAGACTCGCCGGTCACTTCCAATTTGGCGACTTCTTCCTGCATCTGCTGCATTTTTTCTTGCATTTGCTGGGCTTGCTTCATCAGGTTGCCCAGACCGCCTTTACCAAACATAGTCGTCTCTCGTCGCTAGGGCCGCGCACCTCGCGCGGCGTTTAAAGGGGGCGGATACTCTCTTCATCCAGATCCGCGTCGAAGAACCGGCACAGCGTCTGGATATGGGTATCCGCAACGATGGACTGGCGCGCCTGCGCCAGCTTTTCTTCATAGATGGCTTGTCGCCACTCCAGCGGGGTGCGCTCCGCCGGATTATCGTCCTCCACCACGGTCAGCTCAACCGGGCTGCCGTACAGCTCGCCGAGCGCTTCGGCCAGCGTCTTCTGCGCCGAAGGCGAATTCAGATGGCGCTGCGAAGACCGCAGATGGAGGTTAATCTTGCCCGGTTCCGGCTGCTGCTTGAAGGCGTTCAACGCCAGCTGCTGCACCAGTTTCGGGATCTTGAGCTTATCGATTTCCGCCGCCCAGGCGTCGCGCTCCAGCGATTCCACCACCAGCTTGGCGGCCAGCTCCGGCGTTTTCTCGTGCTCCAACGCCGTGCGCAGCGCTTTCGGCGTCGCCAACGGTTCCGGCGCCGCTTCCGGCTCGGTCTGCGCGCGCCAGCGATAGGCTTCCGGCTTCGCCGGTTTTTCCGGCACCTTCTTCTCCGCCAGGCGCTGCTGGCTACGCTCGGTCACGGAAGCCAAACGCCCCAGCGCCGAGTTTGCCGGCCGCGCTATTCCTGGCGCCGCCGGCTCATTCTTTTTTGGTGTGGATGCTCCCTGCTGCCGTTGCAGCTGGGACCGCGCTTTCAACAGCTGGGCGGTGGCATCCGGTAAAGGGGTCGATGATTGTCGCTGCGGCGCGGCCGGCTGCCCTAGCGGGGGCGGCACGTCCTGAAACTGCGGCGGCTGTGGCGATGTGGCCTGCTGCGGTTGCGCCATCGGCGCCGGCGCGGTCTGCACCAACGCCACCGGCTCCGGGATCACCGCTTTCGGGTGAAACGCCAGCGCACGCAGCAGGGTCATCTCAACCCCCATGCGACGATCCGGCGCATAGGCCAGCTCTTTGCGGCCCACCAACAGCGTTTGGTAATAGAGTTGCACATCGGCCGGCGGCAGAGTGCGCGCCAACTCACGCAGCCGTTGTTCTACGGCGGCGTAGTGGTTGTCGAGCATCGAAGGCAGCAGTTGCACCATCGCAATGCGGTGCAGCAACGCCAGCGTCTCCACCAGCAGGTTTTCCCAGTCCACGCCGCGCGAAGCGGCCTGCGCGACCTGCGCCATCACCTTTTCGCCGTCGGCGCTGACCAGCGCTTCGAGGATCGCCAGCGGCTGCTCGTCATCGAGCGTGCCGAGCATCTGGCTGACGGTGGCGGCGGTCACCTGCCCCTGCCCCATGGCGATCGCCTGATCGGTCAGGCTCAGCGCATCGCGCATGCTGCCGTCGGCGGCGCGCGCCAGCAGTTGCAGCGCGCGGGCGTCGCTGGTGATCTGCTCCGCCGTCAGCACCGTTTCCAGCTGCTGACGGATCTGATCGACGTCCAGCGCTTTGAGGTGAAACTGCAGGCAGCGGGAAAGAATGGTCACCGGCAATTTTTGCGGATCGGTGGTGGCCAACAGGAATTTCACGTGCGATGGCGGCTCTTCCAGCGTCTTCAGCAACGCGTTGAAGCTGTGGCGCGAGAGCATGTGCACTTCATCGATCAGGTAGACCTTGAAGCGGCCGCGCGCCGGCGCGTACTGAACGTTGTCCAGCAGATCGCGGGTATCTTCCACCTTGGTGCGGGAAGCGGCGTCGATCTCGATCAGATCGACGAAACGCCCCTGTTCGATCTCACGGCAGTTGTCGCATTGGCCGCACGGCGTGGCGGTGATGCCGGTTTCACAGTTCAGGCCTTTGGCCAGCAGGCGCGCGATGGTGGTTTTCCCCACGCCGCGGGTGCCCGAGAACAGATAGGCGTGATGGATCCGCCCCAGCGAGAGGCCGTTGGCCAGCGCGGTCAGGACATGTTCCTGGCCGACCACGTCTGCGAACGTTTGAGGGCGCCACTTACGGGCGAGAACCTGATAGCTCATTAATACCGGAGAAGTCGAGTAATCTGGAGGGTCATGCTAACACAGCCCCGCGGCGATCCGCGAGGCCGTTGTGCCCAAGGGGCGATGCCGCATCAATGGCCGGCGAAGTCCACCAGGCAGTAGCAGTCGATACCCAGCTTGTTCAGACGCGCTTCCCCGCCCAGATCCGGCAGGTTGATGATGAACGCGGCGTCTTTCACTTCACCGCCCAGACGGCGGATCAGTTTGGTGGTTGCTTCGATGGTGCCGCCGGTCGCCAGCAGATCGTCCACCACCAGCACTTTGTCACCCGCGGTGATGGCGTCGGTGTGGATCTCCAGCTTGTCGGTACCGTACTCCAGCTCATAGCTTTCGCTGAGCGTGGCACGCGGCAGTTTGCCCGGTTTGCGCACCGGCACGAAACCGACGCCCAGCGCCAGCGCGACGGGCGCACCGAACAGGAAACCACGCGCTTCGGTACCCACCACCTTGGTCACGCCCGCTTCGCGATAGCGCTCAACCAGCAGCTCGATGCTGGCGGCGTAGGCCAACGGGTTTTCCAGCAGGCTGGTCACGTCGCGGAACAGGATGCCCGGCTTCGGATAATCCGGGATGGTTTTGATACTGTCTTTAATAAACTGAAGCTGCTGCGCAGTAGCGGTCATAATTGTTGCCTGATAAAGCTGCCTGAAAACCGGCGCGCCGCTCACCCGCCGCCTCTGGGTGAAACACACCGGAGAAGGAATGGCAGGCGATCCGCGCACGAAAACGCCCAAATCTATGCAAACTGGCGGACAAATGCAACCAGCGGCGCACAATCAGCGCTGTTTTTGTTGCGACAGGTCAATAACCGGCAGGCGCAGCATAAAGGTCAGCAAAATAGCCAACATCAGCAGCAACAGACCGCGCACCCACCAGATTTTCACCAGCCACAGCGAACAGGCGAAGGTCAGCACGATCACTAGCACCGCCTTCCACTTCGCTCCCGGCGGCAGCGCGCGATGCTGCTGCCAGTGGCGCAGATAAGGGCCAAACCAGGAACGGTACAGCAGCCAGTGATGAAAGCGCGGCGAAGAGCGGGCGAAGCACCAGGCAGCCAACAGCAGGAACGGCGTGGTCGGCAACAGCGGCAGCACCACGCCCAACGTCGCCAGCACCACCGCCAGCCAGCCCAAAATGATCAATAACCCTCGCTTCATGCGGCTCTTCGCTCCTCAATCGGTTGCGGCTTACTGTAGCATCGGCGCCGCGCCGGCGGAATATGCATGCGGCGCTTGTTTCAGGGCGGCATCGCGGGCAAGCTTACGCCTGTTGAAATCAAGAGGGAGCTTATGTGAGCACTCAGCGTCTATTACAGGTGTTGGCGCAGCAGATCGCGGCGCTGGCGGCCGAAGTCACTCCGCGCGGCGACGCCCCGATCCCGCAGGCGCGCTTCGACGCCGCCCTGTTCGCCAACCGCGGCACGCGGCTGCGCGACTACCTGGCCGAGGTGGAGAAAAACTTCGCCCAGCTGCAAAACGCCGCTAACGACAGCCGCGCCAGCCAGGTGGCCTTTCTGGCCGAAAAACTGGTTGCCCAAATCTCTGCCCTGCAGCGCGAGCTGGCAACCCAGGCGCTACGGCGCAAGAATCAGCCGAAGGAAGCCCCCGAGGCCGATCTGTACCACAAGCTGGCCGAGCACCAGGATTACGAACGCCGGCTGATCGCCATGATTCAGGATCGGGAAAGCCTGCTGGGGCGCCAGACCACGCTGGCGGCGCAACAAAAGCTGCAGCACGAGCTGGCGGCGCTGGAGGGGAGACTGATGCGCTGCCGTCAGGCGCTGGCGCGCATCGAGCGCAATATCGAGCGCAAAGAAAACGGTTTTTGAAGATTTATCACAATATTTTAATGATTATTCCCGGTTGCGCGCCGGGTTCACTATACTCTGGCGAGACACGAGTTTTTCATCCCATTAATTAATAAGCGCAGGTGCTATGTCTCTGGAAAATGCCTCACCCGAACTGCAGCTGGCGGTAGACTTGATTTACCTGCTGGAATGCAACGAGATCGATCCGGCTACCGCGTTGGCAGCACTGGATATCGTCAAACGGGATTATCAGGAAAAGCTGCAGCGCGCCGGCGTCACCTCTCCCTATCTGCCTGCCGGACAGTAACCAGGGACAGCACCGCTGTCCCTTCCATCTTTCAACGCACATCAGCCCGCCGTCTGGCCGCCTTCATCCGGCGAGAGCGTTCTTTTCACTTCCTGCACTTCATTGCCCTGCTGGTTATGCAGATACACCTCCAGCTGATTGAAGGCAATGTCGATGTCGTTTTCCCGGCACAAGCGGTCGATTGAGCGGTTCAGTTCGTCCACCGTGTAGCTGCGATCGCGCAGTTCCCGCACATAGAGCCGCAGTTCGTGATCCAGCGTGCTGGCGCCGAAGTTGAGGAAGAACACCTGCGGTTCGGGATCGGTCATCACCCGCGGGTTGTCGTGCGCCGCCTGCAGCAGCACCTTTTTCACCTTGTCGAGATCGGAACCGTAGGCCACGCCCACCTTGATCAGCACGCGGGTGATGGTGTCGGACAGTGACCAGTTGATCAGCCGCTCGGTGACGAACGCCTTGTTCGGAATGATCACCTCTTTGCGATCGAAGTCGGTAATGGTGGTGGCACGAATGCGGATCTTGCTGACCGAACCGGAGAAGGTGCCGATGGTGATGGTATCGCCGATGCGGATCGGGCGTTCGAACAGAATGATCAGGCCGGAGACGAAGTTGGCGAAGATCTCCTGCAGGCCAAAGCCCAGCCCGACCGTCAGACCGGCGGCCAGCCATTGCAGTTTGTCCCAGGATACGCCCAGCGATCCCAGCGCAACCACGGCGCCCACGGCGGTGATCAGGTAAGTGAGCACGGTGGTGATGGCATAAGACGCCCCCTGCCGCAGCTGCAGCCGCGACAGCACCACCACCTCCAGCAGGCCGGGCAAGTTGCGGGTGAGCACATAAGCGACGATCACCGCGGCGATCGCCACCATCATGTTACCCAGCGTCACCGCCTGCGACACGCTGCTGCCCGCCACGGTGCTGGTGTAATGCCACAGCGTGATGCTGTCCAGGTAAGCGATGACCGTCACCAGATCCGACCAAATGGCGTAGAAGGCGCTGGCGAAGATGGCGAACAGCACCAGGGTGGTCAGGCGCAGCGACTGCTGGTTGATCTGATCGAGCGCCAGCGGCGGCTCTTCCACCACCGCTTCGCCGCCTTCGGCCCCCTCTTTCACCACGTTTTGCCGCCGCGCCAGCGCGCGCCGGTAGGCCAAACGCCGCGCCGCCACGCTCAGGCCGCGCAGGGCAGTCAGATACACGATATTCCACAGGAAGAACAGATACAGGCTGTCTATCCAGCGGCTGGCCAGCCGCAGCGTGGTATAGAAGTAACCGGCGAACATCAGCCCCAGCAGGATCAGCGGTGTGGCGGCAAGCGCAGTGACCATCACCAGCCGCACGGCATGCGAGCCCTTTTCACGCCAGCTGTCGCGGCACAGCGGGAACACCAGCACCGCAAGCAGCGCCAGCGTCAACATCACCACGATCTGGCCGATGACGTCTTCCACCAGACGCAGCGGCGCTTTCTCGCCCAATACCGACCAGAAGATCAGCGGCTGCAGCGCCAGCCCCAGCCGCAGCGTCTGGCGGCGGTAATGCGCGCACAGGTTAGCGCCGAAGTTGAAATGCCGCTCGGCGATGCCGCCCGGTTTCAGCATGCGATAGCTGAAGCCGAACACCAGCCACGACAACGCCAGCTGCTGCGACAACGCCCAAATAAAGTCGCTGATACCCAAATCCGCGCGATACATCCAGAAACCGACGCCGAGCAGCAGCGCGGCGCCAGGCAACACCTTCAGCAAGGTCAGCGCGATGGCCTTCGGCGTGTGCAGCTGGCCGTCGCGCTTCAGTTGCCCCACGTCGTTGGCCAGCTTTTGCAAATGACTGTCGATCAACCGGTAGCGCCAGCGCAATACCCCGATCGCCAACAGCAACGGGATCAGGAACACCAGCGCATTCAAGCCGCCCTGCAATAGCTTGCCACCGTCGAATTTGAGATCGAGCCCGGCGAGCTGATCGCGCACCGCCTCCGGCATTGCCTTCAGCCACGCCAGATCGACCGGCTTGTTGCTGTTGACCCAGAAAATCTGCTGGGTCAGCGTATCCTGCAGCGAGCCGTAAACGCTGGTGAGCTGCTGTTGGTTGATCTGCAGGTTGATCGACAGCGACAGCTGGTTGCTGAGCTGCTTGTTCAGCTGATCCAGCAGTTCGCGGCGCATGTCGACGATCTCGTTCAGTGCGTCGATCACTTCCGGGCCGGCCTTTTCCTTGCTTTCGGCCACCAGCTGGTTGATGTAATCCTCACCCTTGAACAGATCGTCGCGTTGCTGATTAATATCGAACTGCTCCAGCCGCAGATCGGCGATGCGCGTGTCTATATCAGCCAGCAGCGTGCCCTGCGGCAGGCTCTGCTGCTGCTGATACAGAATGCGCGACAGCACCAGGCTGCCCTTCAGCACCTGGATCTGCTCTTTCAGGTTACGTTCCGCCTGCAGACCGCGATCGAGCCAGTTTTTGACCCGAATATTCTGCTGGAACAGGGTGTTGCTCTCTTCGGTGGCGGCAATCAGCTGTTGGCTCAACTGTCGGTTGACGTCCAGCTGCTTGCTGACCAGCTGATCGTGCTGGATATCGGTGGCGTCTTCCGGGTTCTGCGCCTCTTTGGCGGTTTTTTCAGACAGCGTCAGGCGCTTGCTGTTGACGAGCTCCTGCAGCAGCTGCACCGACCGATCCAGCGCATCGATATGTGCCGTGGTGTAATCACGCTGTTTTTGCAGCAGATCTTGTAGCGTAGTGTTGGCTTCCAGGCTCTTGCGCTGCAGCTCCAACTGCGCGTTGAGCAGCGCCTGTTCGGTGGCCAGCATGACCTGCTGGCTATTGCGCAGCGAATCTTGCCCCGGCGTCTGGCCGCTGAGCTGGCTGCGGATCTCCTGCAGGCGCTGCGAAGCGGCGTACATGGTGCTCTGCACCCGTTCAGGCTGGGTTTGCAGCGACACCAGTTGGCTGTTGTAGGTCGAGAGGCTCTCCTGCGCGCTTTGCAGCTCGTCGAGCGTTTGATACAGCCGGCTTTCCAGCTGGCGCAGCGACAGCGGCAACAGCGCGGCGCGCGCGGCCGCGTTGTCCGTCGGCTGCTTCAGCGCATCCAGTTCGGCGGTGACCTGATTGAGCTTCGCCGGCGCCTGCTGCACCTGCTGTTTAAGCTGTGCGACGTCTTGCCGGTTGCGCTCGATGGCATCCAGCAGTTCCAGCGTGCGGGTCAAATCCTGCTGGGAGAGCTTTTCGACCGGCGTCAGGGCTTTTTGTTTGTTCAGCGTTTCCAGCTGGCTTTGCACTTCGCTGCGCTGCGGCAGATCGCCGTTCAGCGCCGCCTGTGCCGGCAAGCAACACGCAAAAATCAGGAAAAAGAGTGTCACGGCGGCGATGCGCCGCCGGCATGCGCCGACAAACGAGAGCGGCGCCAGAGAAGGCAGAGTCAACCAGCGATGCATGATTTGGCTTCGGATCGGTAAAGAAGCCTGAAGATTATCACGACCGCCGGCGGGCAACGAACAACAAAAACGTTGCCGGTGATGTCTCGTTGTCGCGAAATCAGAAAGTCAGCACTTTCTCCGCCGCCAGCGTCCACTGCGCCAGCTCGACCAAGGTGCCGATCGCCACGCCGTCCGCCAGCGGCAAGCGGCTGACGCCGCGCGCGTCGGCGCAGGTCTTGCACAGCTTGACCGGCACCTGCTGCGCGGTGAGGATCTCCAGCATCTGCTGCAGATGGTACCCTTCGTGCGGCTGCTGTCCGGCCAGCCCGGCCACCACCGCGTCGGACATCAGAAACAGCCGCAGGTCGAGGCTGCTCTGCTGCTCTTTCATGGCGATGGCCAACCGCAGCGCATTGAACAAGGATTCATGGCCATAGGCGGCGCCATTGGCAATAAGAACAACTGATGACATGAAATCTCTCCTTATAAAGGAAGGCGGTCGGCGTCAGGCGTCACCGCGTCGGGTTTGAGGCGCAAGGTGGGGCAAAACTGCAGCATCTCCAAAAACGCGTCCACCAGCGCTTCGGCTTCGGCCCGCAGCTCGAAACTTTCCGGCATAAACAGCCAGTTTTCCATCAGGCCGGTGATATAACCGCGCAGGATGATCGCCGCACGGCGGGTATGTAAATCGGCGGGCAATTGCCCGTGGTGAATGCAGTTATACAGCACCGCTTCGATGCGTTCATAGCCGGCGAGGTACAGCACCTTGCGCGAATCCAGCAGCGGCATCATTTCACCGACAAACTCGCATTTGTGGAATATAATTTCCATCAACGCCCGCCTACGGCCGTCTTCAACCGTAGACGTCAGAATGTAAATCAGAATTTCTCGGATAACCCGCAGTGGATTATCGGGAAACTTTGCCTGATACTCTGTTTCGAGCTGGTCAATTTTCGGCTCGGTAGATTCCCAAACTTCATTAAACAGGTCTACCTTATTCTTGAAGTGCCAGTAGATGGCTCCACGCGTAACCCCGGCAGCGGTGGCAATATCTGTCAGTGACGTTGCAGCAACGCCACGTTCAGAGAACTCTCTCACCGCAGCATCAAGGATTTGCTGTCGGGTTTCTTGCGCCTGCTGTTTGGTTTTTCGTGCCATGGCATTGTTATTTAGGGGGAGTGTGATTTACATACATTCGCGAATGTATGTACCATAGCACGCACATATAATTAACGCAGCAATGGGTTTTAAAGCTTGTGATCCATTGATCATTTTGAAATCGGACACTTGAGGTTTTTCTATGAACAAAAACAGAGGGTTAACGCCTCTGGCGGCCGTTCTGATGCTTTCAGGCAGCTTAGTGCTAACAGGATGTAACGATAAAGAAACCCAACAGCAAGGCGCCCAACAACAGGCGCCTGAAGTGGGCGTAGTCACCTTGAAGGCTGAGCCTCTCAACATTACTACCGATCTTCCTGGCCGCACCGCTGCGTATCGTATCGCCGAAGTTCGCCCTCAGGTCAGCGGCATCATCCTGAAGCGCAACTTCGTTGAAGGCAGCGATATCAAGGCCGGGACGTCTCTGTACCAAATCGATCCCGCAACCTATCAAGCCAGCTACGACAGCGCGAAAGGCGATTTGGCCAAAGCACAGGCCAGCGCTTCCATCGCACGCGTGACGGTAAACCGCTACAAGCCATTGCTGGGCACGAGCTACATCAGTAAACAGGACTACGACAACGCCGTCTCCACGCTGCAGCAGGCGGACGCCGCCGTCGTGGCCGCCAAGGCCGCCGTGGAAACCGCGCGCATCAACCTGGCGTACACCAAGGTGACCTCTCCGATCTCCGGCCGCATCGGCAAGTCCGCCGTGACCGAAGGCGCACTGGTCAGCAACGGCCAGGCAACCGCACTGTCTACCGTGCAGCAGCTGGATCCGATGTATGTCGACGTCACCCAGTCAAGCACTGATTTCCTGCGCCTGAAGCAAGAGCTGGCCAGCGGCGCGCTGAAGCAGGAAAACGGCAAGGCAAAAGTGAAACTGATGCTGGAAAACGGCACCGAATACGCGCAGGAAGGCACGCTGGAGTTCTCTGACGTCACCGTCGATGAAACCACTGGCTCCATCACCATTCGCGCCCTGTTCCCTAACCCGAACGATACGCTGTTGCCGGGCATGTTCGTACGCGCCCGTCTGGACGAAGGCGTGCGCAGCGATGCGCTGCTGGTGCCTCAGCAAGGCGTTACCCGCAACCCGCGCGGCGACGCGACGGCGTTGGTGGTAGGGGCAGACGACAAAGTTGAACTGCGCACGCTGAAGGCCGACCAGGCGATCGGCGACAAATGGCTGGTTACCGATGGCCTGAAATCCGGCGATCGCGTGATCGTCTCCGGCCTGATGAAAGTGCATCCGGGCGCGCAGGTAAAAGTGCAGGAAGTTGACACTCAGGCGCAAAAACAGCCGCAGTCTGAAGCGCAGAAGTCATAAAAAGGAGCCTGTAATACATGGCTAAGTTCTTTATAGATCGCCCGATTTTCGCCTGGGTAATCGCCATCATCGTCATGTTGGCGGGGGTGCTTGCAATAATGAAACTGCCAATCGCGCAGTATCCCACTATTGCACCGCCGGCGGTGAGTATTTCCGCCAACTACCCGGGCGCAGATGCCAAAACGGTGCAGGATACCGTCACGCAGATTATCGAACAGAACATGAACGGTATCGATAACCTGATGTACATGTCCTCCACCAGTGATTCCTCTGGTAGCGTCACCATTACCCTGACGTTTGATTCCGGCACCGATCCTGACATCGCGCAGGTTCAGGTTCAGAACAAACTGTCGTTGGCCACCCCGTTGCTGCCGCAAGAAGTTCAGCAACAGGGCCTGAAAGTAGAAAAATCCAGCAGCAGCTTCCTGATGGTGGCCGGCTTCGTTTCCGACGATCCGAACATGACTCAGGACGATATTGCGGACTACGTGGCGTCCAACATCAAGGACCCGATCAGCCGTTCGTCCGGCGTGGGTGAAGTGCAGCTGTTCGGTGCCCAGTACGCGATGCGTATCTGGCTGGATCCGAACAAGCTGAACAACTTCCAACTGACGACCACGGACGTGACCTCCGCCATCACCGAGCAGAACAACCAGATCGCCGCAGGCCAGCTGGGCGGCCTGCCGCCGGTGCCGGGGCAGCAGTTGAACGCCTCGATCATCGCGCAGACCCGTCTGACTTCGCCGGAAGAGTTCGGCAAGATCCTGCTGAAAGTGAATACCGACGGTTCTCAGGTACGCCTGCGCGACGTCGCTCATATCGAGCGCGGCGCGGAAAGCTATGCCGTTACCGCTCGCTACAACGGCAAGCCTGCCGCCGGCCTGGGTATCAAACTGGCGACCGGCGCCAACGCCTTGAACACCGCCAAAGGTGTGAAAGACGAGCTGGCCAAGATGGCGCCATTCTTCCCGCAAGGGATGAAAGTGGTTTATCCGTACGACACCACCCCGTTCGTTAAAATCTCCATCAACGAAGTGGTGAAAACGCTGATCGAAGCCATCATCCTGGTCTTCCTGGTGATGTATCTGTTCCTGCAGAACTTCCGCGCGACGCTGATCCCAACCATCGCGGTGCCGGTAGTACTGCTGGGGACCTTTGCGATCCTCGCCGCGTTCGGCTTCTCGATAAACACCCTGACGATGTTCGGCATGGTGTTGGCGATCGGCCTGCTGGTGGATGACGCCATCGTGGTGGTGGAAAACGTCGAGCGCGTCATGTCCGAAGAGGGGCTGCCGCCGAAAGAAGCTACCCGTAAATCGATGGGCCAGATCCAGGGCGCGCTGGTGGGTATCGCCATGGTGCTGTCGGCGGTATTCGTGCCGATGGCGTTCTTCGGCGGTTCAACCGGCGCCATCTATCGCCAGTTCTCGATCACCATCGTGTCCGCGATGGCGCTGTCGGTGCTGGTGGCCTTGATCCTGACGCCGGCGCTGTGCGCCACCCTACTCAAACCGATCCCGAAAGGCGATCACGGGGTTAAAACAGGCTTCTTCGGCTGGTTTAACCGCATGTTCGAGAAGAGCACGCATCACTATACCGACAGCGTGGGCAACATCCTGCGCAGCACCGGCCGCTATCTGATCATCTACCTGTTGATCGTGGTTGGCATGGGCCTGCTGTTCCTGCGCCTGCCTTCCTCGTTCCTGCCGGACGAAGATCAGGGCATTCTGTTGACCATGGTGCAGTTGCCTGCCGGTGCCACCGAGTCCCGTACCAACAAAGTGCTGGAAGAAGTCTCCGACTACTTCCTGAACAAGGAAAAGGACAACGTGGTTTCGGTGTTTACCGTCGCGGGCTTCGGCTTCAACGGTAACGGCCAGAACAACGGCCTGGCATTCGTCAGCCTGAAAGACTGGGGTGAGCGTCCAGGGGCCGGGAACAAGGTCGAGGCGATCGCGGGCCGTGCCATGGGTGCCTTCTCGCAGATTAAAGAAGGCCTGGTGTTCCCGTTCAACCTGCCGGCGATCATCGAACTCGGTACCGCAACCGGCTTCGACTTCGAGTTGATTGACCAGGGTGGCCTGGGGCACGAAAAACTGACCGAAGCGCGTAACCAGCTGTTGGGCATGGTTGCTCAGCATCCGGACGTGCTGGTGGGTGTGCGCCCGAACGGCCTGGAAGATACGCCGCAGTTCAAACTGATCGTCGATCAGGAGAAAGCCAAGGCGCTGGGCGTCAGCATCACTACCATCAACAGCACGCTGAGCACCGCCCTGGGTGGTTCGTACGTCAACGACTTCATCGACCGAGGTCGTGTGAAGAAAGTGTATGTACAGGCCGACGCGCCGTTCCGTATGCTGCCGGAAGACATCAACAAGTGGTACGTGCGCGGTACCAGCGGCCAGATGGTGCCATTCTCCGCCTTCTCTTCGGCGAAGTGGGAATACGGCTCACCGCGTCTGGAACGCTATAACGGCCTGCCGTCGATGGAAATTCTGGGCCAGGCCGCACCGGGCAAGAGTACCGGTGAAGCGATGAACCTGATGGAACAGCTGGCATCCAAACTGCCAAGTGGCATCGGTTACGACTGGACCGGTATGTCCTATCAGGAACGTCTGTCGGGCAACCAGGCGCCGGCGCTGTACGCCATCTCGATTCTGGTGGTGTTCCTGTGTCTGGCAGCGCTGTATGAAAGCTGGTCCGTGCCGTTCTCGGTCATGCTGGTATTGCCGCTGGGGGTTATCGGTGCGTTGCTGGCCGCGACGATGCGCGGCATGAACAACGACGTGTACTTCCAGGTAGGGCTGCTGACCACCATCGGTCTATCGGCGAAGAACGCCATCCTGATCGTTGAGTTCGCCAAGGATCTGATGGAGAAAGAAGGCAAAGGTCTGATCGAAGCGACGTTGGAAGCGGTGCGTATGCGTTTGCGTCCAATCCTCATGACATCTCTGGCCTTCATCCTCGGGGTTCTGCCGCTGGTTATCAGCAGCGGCGCAGGCTCCGGCGCACAGAACGCGGTAGGTACCGGCGTAATGGGCGGGATGATCACCGCCACCGTCTTGGCGATCTTCTTCGTGCCGGTGTTCTTCGTGGTGGTTCGCCGCCGCTTCAGCAAGAAGAACGAAGACCTGGAACACAGCCATCCGGTAGAACACCACTGATCGCTCAGTGAAGGGATCTCTACCCGATAACCGAAAAGGCCGCGCATGCGGCCTTTTTCTTTTGCTTCAGTTGCTTAATGCAAACCGTTCTCATTAATTCACTTTTGTGTGCAATTTGCGCTTGATCGCGATGCCAGGTCGGCGCATAATTACTGTTATAGTATAACATTACACGAGAGAGCCATTATGAAACCCGGCATCCACCCCGATTACCGCACCGTGGTGTTCCACGACGTCAGCGCCAATGCCTACTTCAAAGTGGGATCGACCATCAAAACCGATCGCACCATCGAACTGGACGGCGAAAGCTGGCCGTATGTCACCCTTGACGTCTCTTCTGCTTCGCATCCGTATTACACCGGCAAGCAGAAAGACTATTCCAAAGAAGGCAGCACGGCGCGCTTCCAGCAGCGCTTTGGCCGCTTTATCGGCAATAAGTAACAAGGAAATCCCATGCAGGTATTGAGTTCATTGCGTTCGGCGAAAAACCGCCACCCGGATTGCAAAGTCGTGCGTCGTCGTGGCCGCATCTATGTGATCTGTAAAAGCAATCCGCGATTCAAAGCGGTACAGGGACGTAAGAAAAAGCGTTAACTCCAAAGTGTCATCTGTCGCAAAGCCCAGTTGCTGCTCAACGGGGCTTTTTTTTTTACGGCGAGAAAGTACCTGCAAGCCGTCCCCCGCCGGCAGGCGGGGGCGGAGATTACTTCATGCTGCTCAGCAGCGCGTCGACATTGTGCTTGAACGCCTGCTCATAGGTGGCCGCCGGGCCGCCCGCGCGGGAGAGCGCTTCAGGGTACAGCTCGCCGCCCGCCTTGGCGCCGGTGGCGGCGGCGATCTGTTTCACCAACCGCGGATCGGTCTGATTTTCGATAAAGTAAGCGTTGACCTTTTCCTGTTTGATTTGCTTGATCAGATTGGCCACGTCGCTGGCGCTGGCTTCGGCCTCGGTGGAAAACCCGACCGGGGCAAGGAAGGTGACGCCATACTCTTGCCCAAAGTAGCCAAACGCATCATGGCTGGTCAGCACCTTACGTTTCTGTGGTGGCACTGCGGCGAACTGGGTTTTGGCCCACTGGTCCAGCTTTTGCAGCTGCTGAATGTATCCGGCTCCGCGCTGGCGAAAATAGTTGGCATCCTCGGGATCGGCGGCAATCAGGGCGTTCATCACGTTAGTGGCGTACTGTACGCCGTTTTTCATGCTGTTCCAGGCGTGAGGATCGGTAATCGGTTTGCCGTCCTCTTCCATCTGGCGGGTACTGATCCCCTGTGAAGCGGTGATCACCTGCCCTTTATAACCCGAAGCGCTGACCAAGCGATCGATCCACCCTTCCAGCCCCAGACCGCTGACGAACACCACATCAGCCTGAGCCAGCTTCTTGCCGTCCTGCGGCGAAGGCTCGAAGCTGTGCGGATCGCCATCCGGCCCCACCAGCGTGCTGACCTTGACGTGATCGCCGCCCACCTCTTTGACGATATCACCCAGAATGGAAAAGCTGGCGACGGCGTCGACGGTCTTCGCCATCGCCCATGGGCTGGCCAGCAGAGCAGCAACCGCCAGCGATATAGGTAAACGTTTCATACTTTCTCCTTGCAAATGGCACTTCTCAACGGCGCGCGAAGGCGCAAATACCTCCGCGCGTTCCAAACAGGATCGAGACGAAAAATATGACGCTGGCGCTGAGCACGATCGCCGGGCCGGCAGGCAACGACGCGTAATAGGACCACACCAGCCCAATCACGCTGGACAGCGCGCCGATGCCCATCGCCGTCGCCAGCGTCTGCGGCAGATTGCGCGCCCAGAAGCGCGCGCTGGCGGCGGGCAGCATCATCAGCCCCACCGACATCAGGGTGCCGAGGATCTGGAATCCTGCCACCAGATTGACCACAACCAGCGCCAGAAATAGGCCGTGGATCAGCGCCAACCGGCGCGGGGCGTTGACGCGCAGAAAAGTGACGTCGAAGGATTCGATCACTAACGCGCGGTACAGCGCCGCCAATGCCAGCAGCGAAACCGAGGCGATCGCACCGACCATCAGCATGGCCTGCGCATCCACCGCCAAAATCGAACCGAACAGCACGTGCAGCAGATCCACGCTGGAACCGCGCAGCGAGACCAGCGTGACCCCCAGCGCCAGTGACCCCAGATAGAACCCGGCGAAGCTGGCATCTTCTTTTAACGGCGTGCGGCGGCTCACCAGGCCGGACAGCATCGCCACCGCCAACCCGGCGATAAAACCGCCCACCCCCATCGCCACCAGCGACATGCCGGAGATCAGATAACCGATCGCCGCGCCCGGCAACACCGCGTGGGACAATGCGTCCCCGACCAGGCTCATGCGGCGCAGCAGCAGAAACACGCCCAGCGGGGCGGCGCTGAGCGACAACGCCAGGCACGCCATGAGCGCGCGGCGCATAAAACCGAAAGAGAGGAAAGGATCGATAAGCCCATGCAACAACATCATGGCGCCACCGCCCGCAGATCCGGCTGCCGTTCGGCGGCGTGATACCTCGGCACCTGTTCCAGCACCCGCTTGGCCGCGCCCCAGTGGCAAGCCTGCGGCGTCAGCAACAGTACCTGTGAAAAATGCTCGGCGACCATCGACATATCGTGCAGCACGGCGATCACCGTTTTCCCCTGCCGGTGCAGTTGCGCAATCACCTGCAGCAAAATTTGCGTGGTGGCGCTGTCGATACCGGTGAAAGGTTCATCCAGCAAAATCAGCGGCGCCTGTTGGACCAGCAGGCGCGCAAACAACACCCTCTGCAGCTGGCCGCCAGACAGTTCACCCACCGGAGTGTGCGCCAGCGCGCTCATGCCAACGCTCGCCAACGCCTCATTGACCTGGCTCGCCGCACGCTTGTTCATGCCGCCGAACATGCCACTTTGCGGCCAACAGCCCATCGCCACCAGATCGCTTACCGCAATCGGGAATTGCCGATCCAGCTCCGCCTGTTGCGGTAGATAAGCTCTGCGCGGCGGCTTTCCGCCGATAAAACTCAGGCTGCCGCCCAGCGGCGGCAACAATCCGGCGAAGGTTTTCAGCAGCGTCGACTTACCTGCCCCGTTGACGCCCACCACCGCGGTGAGCGATCCGGCGGTAAACTGCCCGCTCAGCGGCGGGAAAAGCGGCGTGGCGCCATAGCCTATCGCCAGCTGACGCAAGGTAATCATGGCAGCGACACCGCCCAGAAGATGCCGAGCCACAGCAGGGCCAGCAGCATAACGGCACCTGCGCAACGCGCGGCAGCAGAGGTGGTGAACAACGAATTCAGTGACGGCGTGGCGTCATGTTGCGAAGTGGGAGTCAATGTCGTAGCCAAAAATGATGGGTTTGTAGTTATAATATAACATCACATACACTGTCGCATCTCAAGCTATGGCGCGACAATAATGCAACGGAACGTAACAATCTCTCGCGCAGCGGCACTTTCCCCCCAAGCCTCCTTATCAAATCCAGGGATATTCCCATTCGGTTGAAATGTTGGCGTAAGGTAAAGAACAGCGGTAAATCGAAAAATTTACCGACGAGGGAGGAAAAGGAGTAAGATAAGCAGATAACATTGCTGTTGGCCGAGATTAATGCTTGTTACCCTTGCCTGTAACCTGGATGTCAACGCACTTTCTGTTAACAAATTAAAGAAAGTGATTAATGGCAATATAGCGGAGTTAGTGCCGGCGCTGACCAGCGGACTCAGTTTTTATTCTGAAAGCGCACGCTATGCCGAAGATTCATTAGAAATACTTGATATAGTGCAACAGGGTGGTAGCGATTATTCAATGAGTTATCGTTATAAGTGGGGCATTTTTAATGCCTGCCTGGATATCAACAGCGAAGACACTCTCAGCGATAGCGTCCGGTTCCGTGTGACAGAACGGGGTTTAATCTTCGACATCATTGATAACTCACGTCCATCAACAGCGGATGAATTGTAAGTTTACGTAATAACTACAGGCCAAACGCGAAAAAATGATTTATATTCACTTTACGGGAAGTTTATTTAAAGACCGTTAAGCTGCCTCCGTCCATGATGTAAATCAGCTTACTCACATAGTGTTATCACACCGCAATTAAGACTTACGGAGGGGATGATATGGATGAGTATTCGCCTAAGCGACACGACATTGCTCAGCTCAAATTCTTGTGCGAAAATTTGTATGATGAAGGTATCGCTACCCTGGGAGACAGTCATCATGGGTGGGTCAACGATCCGACGTCCTCCGTCAACCTGCAGCTTAATGAGTTGATCGAACATATCGCTTCGTTTGTGATGAGCTATAAAATTAAATACATGGACGAATCTGACCTGTCGGAGTTAGTCGAAGAATATCTCGATGATACCTATACGCTGTTCAGCAGTTACGGTATCAATGATTCCGACCTGCGCCGCTGGCAAAAAACCAAGGCGAGATTATTCAGAATGTTCTCAGGAGAGGACATCTGTACGACAATGAAAACTTAAGGGATAATTATTCCCGAGCTATTTTTACGGTTATTAAACTAAAGGCCACCATGACTAAAACCGACTATCTGATGCGTTTACGTAAATGCACCACGATTGATACTCTCGAACGTGTTATTGAGAAAAATAAGTACGAGCTTTCCGATGATGAACTGGAGCTGTTTTACTCAGCGGCCGATCACCGTCTGGCAGAGCTCACCATGAACAAACTGTATGACAAAATCCCCACCTCCGTTTGGAAATATGTCAGATAATCAGACCCCCAACGCGTTGAGCCGATGCTTTTATCGGCTTCAATGTTCAAGCTGAATACGTACTTTTCCTATTGACAGTAAAACTTCATTTGCACTCCCCCTTTCAATAATAATATTGCCTGGAAACCATTTTCTTTTTAAATCGAGACAGGTTACGCCATCGCCCCCTCATTATGCTTGCATCCAGAACCGCTAATTCATTATCCAAAAGAATTGAGGGCGGGAAGAAAAGAAATGCCTTGTCGCTCTGCCTGATGACAGAAAGGGATAATCGATGAGTAGAAGAGAGACGGCAAAAGTGCGGATTGGCGAAGGCCAAATGGGTGGGGACCCTGCCAGCTACATCCCGGCACACACGTCACCTGCTGCGGCTGCTTCCTTCCGGACCTGACCGAGTTCACAAGTTAGTGTTGCGGGAGAACCAACAGGGCCCCCATTGACGGCTTCTGTACTCTGAAGCGGTGGGCATTATCGGCGATGCCCCGCCAAATAGCAAGCCAACCGGGGCTAACCGCTGTTTTCTTACCCACCTGCACTGTGGCACACTCTTCGCCTGGGTTTTGACTCGCGCAGGAACAGCAATATGCAACCAGAAGATGCCTCTTTCAGCCAGCGGGTATTCCACATCGTGGCCGCCATTCCTTACGGCAAAGTCACCACCTACGGCGAAGTCGCCCGGCTGGCCGGTTCACCGCGCGCCGCGCGCCAGGTTGGCGGCGTGCTGCGGCGTTTGCCGGAAGGCAGCGCGCTGCCCTGGCACCGGGTGATCAACCGGCACGGACAGATCTCGCAGCAGGGGGAGGATTTTCAACGGCAACGGCAGGCACTGCTGGCGGAAGGGATTATTTTCGGCCCGCACAGCACGGTCGATTTCGAGCGCTACGGCTGGCGCTGGTAAAACAAAACAGCCTTTGGCCGAAGCGCAAAGGCTGTTGATTTCATCTTGCTGTACCGCAGGAAATTTACTGCATGGCGGTTGGCGCAGCCTGAATCGGCACACCCTGAACCGGAACCAGCAGCAGATCGGCGCGGGTACCGTTGCGGTTAACCACTTCCTGGATAGTGTCGGTAATAAACATCAGTCGCCCGTTGACCGTCACCGCCGCGCTCAGAATGATACGCGCATTCGGTTGGATGTCTGACGGATTGTACGGTAGCGTAAAGTTGAATGGCGCCTGTTGCCCTTCAGTACGTATCGCGCGCTGTGCAATCACTTTGGACGGTGCATCCGCCAGCGAGGCGTCAGAGAGGGTGACCGTCAGTACGGCGTCCGGCGGCAGCGCAATACGCTGACGTATATTAACCGAACCTGTCACCGCCGGGCCTTGAATCTGCGTTTGCGCAGCCGCCGGATTACCGGCCGCCTGTGTAGGCACATCAGCACTCTTTTGCGCGCATCCTGCCAGCGTGATCGTCAGTGCCGCGGCACCGCCTACGATTTGCCAGAGTTTCATGGATCGGTCTCCTTTTTTATTATCAACATGTTGGTGGCTTTCACCACCGCACTTATTAAACCTAGCACAAAACACTGATAAATCCACTTTACCCCGCCTATTAATCACTTAAACAGCCCAAGGTGCCCACGATTAAGAGCATTCTCATCGGCCCTGTAATGCAAAATGTTGACGCCACGCCGTGATATTCCGCACACTGCGCAAAATGATTATTAGAAAGGTAACAATTTTATGAGCCAGGCATTGCAAAACCTCCTTGATCTGCTGGATCTGGAGAAAATCGAAGAAGGACTGTTCCGCGGCCAAAGCGAAGATCTGGGGCTGCGCCAGGTGTTCGGTGGACAGGTTGTCGGCCAAGCGCTCTACGCCGCCAAGCAGACGGTGCCGGACGAGCGCAGCGTGCACTCGTTCCACAGCTACTTCCTGCGCCCGGGCGACAGCAGCAAACCCATCGTTTACGACGTAGAAACCCTGCGCGACGGCAACAGCTTCAGCGCCCGTCGCGTCAGCGCTATTCAGCACGGCAAACCTATTTTCTATATGACCGCCTCTTTCCAAAGCCCGGAAACCGGTTTCGAGCACCAGAACCTGATGCCGGACGTGCCGCCTCCAGAAGGGCTGCTGTCCGAGTCAGAGATCGCCCAGAAGCTGGCGCATATGCTGCCGGAAAAAGTGCGCGAAAAATTTATCGGCCAGAAGCCGATCGAAATGCGCCCGGTGAAATTCCACAATCCGTTGAAAGGCAGCGTGGAAGAACCGCATCGCTACGTGTGGTTCCGTGCCAACGGCAGCATGCCGGACGATCAGCGCATCCACCAATATCTGCTGGGCTACGCGTCGGACTTTAACCTCCTGCCGACGGCGCTGCAGCCACACGGCGTCGGCTTCCTCGAGCCGGGCATGCAGGTGGCCACCATTGACCACTCAATGTGGTTCCACCGTCCGTTCCGTATGGATGACTGGTTGCTGTACGCGGTGGAGAGCTCCTCCGCCTCCGGCGCACGGGGCTTTGTGCGCGGCCAGATCTACACTCGCGACGGTGTACTGGTCGCCACCACCGTGCAGGAAGGGGTGATTCGCCAGCGCGACGCCTAATCCGCAATATAAAGTAAGGGGCGATGTTTCCATCGCCCCTTTTTGCTTCATCATTATTTTAGTCTTTCGCGCACTGCCCTGCTTCGAGTCTTATTGGTTGTAGGCGCTCTCGCCGTGGCTGTTGACATCCAGCCCTTCGCGCTCCTGCTCTTCCGGCACTCTCAGCCCCACCATCGCGCCCGCAATCTTGAAGGCGATAAAGGCGGCGATGCTTGACCACACCAGCGTAATCACGACGCTCAGCAGCTGGATCCACACCTGATGCCCCATCGTCACCCCTTCGGCATAGCCGGTGCCGCCGAGGGAAGAAGCGGTGAACACGCCGGTCAGCAGACAGCCGACGATGCCGCACACCCCGTGCACGCCGAACACGTCGCAGGTGTCGTCCACTTTCAGCCATTTCTTCAACGTCACGACGCCCCACAGGCCGGCGACACCGCCCACCAGGCCGATGATCAACGCGCCGCCCACGCCGACGGTGCCCGCCGCCGGCGTCACCGCAACCAGCCCGGCGATCATGCCGGAGCAGGCGCCCAGCAGCGAAGGCTTGCCGCGCAGCACCCACTCTGCGAAGGTCCAGGAGAGAATGGCGCCCGCGGTAGCCACCACCGTGTTGAGGAATGCCAGGGCCGCGATGCCGTTGGCCGCGCTGGCGGAACCGGCGTTGAAACCGAACCAGCCGATATACAGGATGGACGCCCCGGTAAACACCATCGGCAGGTTGTGCGGTTTGAACGCCTCTTTACCGAAGCCGGCGCGTTTGCCGAGCAGATAGGCGCCGATCAGCCCCGCGCTGGCGGCGTTGATGTGTACCACGGTGCCGCCGGCGAAGTCCAGCGCGCCGTCGGTGGCCAGATAGCCACCGCCCCACACCATGTGCGCGATCGGCAGGTAAGACAGGGTGAACCACAGGATCGCGAAGATCAGCACCGCCGAGAAGCGAATGCGTTCGGCGAAGCCCCCCACCACCAGCGCCACAGTAATGCAGGCGAAGGAGGCTTGGAAAGCGACGTGGATCATCTGGCTGATGCTGCCAGTGACGCTGTCGATGCCGATGCCTTTCAGCATCGCCGTCTCGAATCCGCCGAACACCGCATTGCCTTCGCTGAACGCCAGGCTGTAGCCATACAGCACCCACAGCACGCAGACCAGCGCGAAGGTGACGGTGACCTGCGTCAGCATCGACAGCACGTTTTTGCCGCGCAGCAGGCCGCCGTAAAACAGCGCGATGCCCGGCAGCGTCATGAACAGCACCAACGCGGTGCAGATCATCATAAAGGCGTTGTCGGCCTTATCGGCGACCGCCGGGGCGGCCAGGGCCAAAGAAGGAACCAGGGTTACCGAACTCAGGCCCAACATGGATAACAGTCTTTTCATTATCAATCCATCCCCATTGCTTAACTGAGTTCGTGGTTACAGTGCCGATTCGTCGGTTTCGCCGGTGCGAATGCGGATCACGCGTTGCAATTCGGCAACGAAAATTTTGCCGTCGCCGATTTTGCCGGTATAGGCGGCTTTGCTAATCACATCAACCACTTCATCCAACTGATCGTCGGCGATAGCGATATCGATTTTGACCTTGGGCAGGAAGTTGACGTTATATTCGGCGCCGCGATACAGCTCGGCATGCCCCTTCTGGCGGCCAAAGCCCTTCACTTCGGTTACGGTCAACCCCTGAATGCCCACGGAGGACAGAGCCTCGCGCACATCCTCCAGCTTGAACGGTTTGATTACCACGGTCACCAGCTTCATATTGCCCCTCCACGAATTAAGCCCAAACTCACCCCTGGTACGCGTCATATGTAGCAAGGGCTGTGCCAAATTTAATTTTGCATGACGATTCAGCGGATTAGCGCACACGCGGGCGCCGCCGCGACGCAGCGCAGCGCCGATACCTTGAATGGGTTAAATAATGCGCACTAATTTGGTGCGCATCGCGTCGAAAAAGTGCAGAAAGGGGGCGTAGCTTGGGCGAGTTGCCTGCTTGTGGTGCGTTGGGAAAAATAAGGGCCGCGAATGCGGCCCGTGGGATCAGACGAGTTGGCTCTCCTCGCGCACCGCTTCCGCCAACTGCTCGCCCGCCAGCTGCAGTTGATACATCTGGTAGTAGCGCCCCTGCTGCGCCAGCAGCTGTTGATGGTTGCCCTGCTCCACCGCGTGGCCACGATGCAGCACCAGAATGGAATCGGCATCGACGATGGTTGAGAGGCGGTGGGCGATCACCACCAGCGTGGTGTGCTCGCGGATCGCACGCAGCGCCCGCTGGATAGCCTGCTCGGTGCCCGAATCGATGTTGGCGGTCGCCTCGTCGAGAATCAGGATCTGCGGCGCCTGCACCAAGACCCGCGCCATCGCCAGCAGCTGTTTCTGCCCGACCGACAGGTTATTGCCCTGCTCCCCCAGGCGGGTGTGGATACCCTGCGGGAAGCCGCGCACCAGACTCGCCAGCTGCACCGTTTCCAGCGCCCGCCAAACGGCGTCTTCCTCGATGTTACGCCCCAACGTGACGTTGGCCAGTACCGAATCGGCGATCACCACCGGATCCTGCTGCACCATCGCTACGCCCTGACGCAGCGTGCGGTGCGACAGGCTGGATATCGGGCGTCCATCGAGACGCACTTCCCCCTCGCTGACCGGGTAATAGCCCATCAGCAAGTTGGCCAAGGTGCTCTTGCCGCTGCCGGTATGCCCGACCAGCGCCACGAAGCCGCGTGAGGGCACCGCCAGCGAAATATGCTGCAGCACCTTTTTGTCCGCACGGTAAGCGAAGCTCAGATCGGTGATGTCGATGCGGCCACCGGCCAGAGGACGATCGTCGGCACCGTAACTCTGCTGGCTGCGATCCATCAGCTCGAAAATGCGTTCGCCGGCCACCACCGCCTGCTGCAGGATCGACTGCTGTGACGTCAGCTCGATCAGCGGTTCATTCAGGCGCCCCAGGTAGTTGATGAAGGCGTAGAGGACGCCGACGCCAATCACGCCCTCGCCGCTGAAGCCGAACAGCATCAACAGGCCGCACAGCACCAGCGCTGAAAACAGGCTGAGCAGCGGCCGCAGCAGAAAACCGTCGAGCCGCAGGGTCTGCATGCGCGCAAGATAATGCGACTGGCTGGCGGCGCTCATGCGCTCGCCGAAGCGCACCTGCTGGCGGAACTGCTGAATCACGCCCATGCCGTTGATCACTTCGTTGAAACCGTCGTTGATGTCCGCCAGATAACTGCGCACCCGGCGCACAATCGGCGTGCTGTAGTATTGATAGATGCCCATCACCACGAACACCGCCGGGAAGATGCAGATAGCCACCAGCGCCATGCGCCAGTCGAGGCTGAACATCGCCACCAGCATGGCGCCGATCAGCGCGGCGCTTTTCAGCACCGTGGAGACCACCATCACGTACAGATCCTTGATCACTTCGGTGTCGTTGGTAACGCGCGAGATCAATTGCCCGACCGGTTGTGTGTCAAAGGCGCTGAGCGGTTGGCGCAGCGCGGCGTCCATCACGTCGGTACGCAACCGCTGCACCACGCCCACCGCCGCCTGGTTGAACAACAGCGCCTGGAAGTAGTGCAGCGCCGCCGCCAGCAACTCCAGCAGAATGTAGGCCGCCGCCAGCCCGCCGACGATCGTCAGCGGCAGTTGCCCTTTGGCGACGTAATTATCGATAAAATAGCTGACCAGGATCGGCCCGGCGACTTCCGCCGCCGCCGCTATCCACAGCATCAGCACCGCCAGCCCCAGCGGTTTGCGGTACGGCGAGCCGTAGGCCAGCAGCCGCTTCAGCGTCGGCCACAGCTTTTGCACTTTATTCATTGGCCAACGCCTCCTCGCCGTTTTCCGGCGCTTCGTCCAGCGCCGCTTCCAGCTGCTGATAACGGTACATATCGCGATACCAGCCCGGCTGCGCCGCCAGCGCCGCCGGATCGCCGCGCTGTGCAACGCCACCGTGCTGCATCACCAGGATTTCGCTGGCTTCGGTCAATGCCGACAGCCGGTGCGCGCTGATGATCACCGTGCGATCTTGCCCCCAGCTGCGCAGGTTGTGCAGGATTTGGTGTTCGGTACGGCCGTCCACCGCCGACAGCGCGTCATCGAGGATCAAGATCTCTGCATCCAGCAGCAGCGCACGCGCAATGGAGATGCGCTGTTTCTGCCCGCCCGACAACATCACGCCGCGTTCGCCCACCTCGGTGTCATAGCCCTGCGGCAACCGCAAAATGTCCTCATGGACGCTGGCCAGCCGCGCTGCCTGTTCGATCTGCGCCTGCGTCGCGCCCGGATGGCCCAGCGCGATGTTGTTCGCCACGGTATCGGAGAACAGGAACGGCGTTTGGCTCACCACCGACAGTCGCGAACGCCAGTCGTCGAGTTTGACCTGCGGCAACGGCAGGCCGTGATAGCGGATCTGCCCTTGGTCGACGTCGAACTGACGCTGGATCAGCGACAACAGCGTCGATTTACCGGCCCCGGTCGGCCCGCACAGCCCCAGCATTTGCCCTGGTTTCAGCGTCACCGCCACATCGTGCAGCGCCGGATGTGGGTTTTCCGGGTAGTGGAACGCGCGGATATCCACGTCCAGCACGCCGCGCCCGGCCGGCAGCGCCTGTGGGCCATCCTGCACCGCCGGCGCCTCATCAAGCAGGCTGCGGATGCGGCTGTAGGCCGCGCTGCCGCGTTCGACGATGTTGAACATCCAGGCCAGTGCCAGCATCGGCCAGATCATCAGGCCGAGATACATCACAAAGCTGGTCAGTTGCCCGAGCGTCAGCGAACCGTTCACCACCATCCAACTGCCGCCGCCAATGGCCAGCAGGTTAGACGCACCGATGGCGATATAAATGGTCGGATCGAAGCGCGCATCCACCCGCGCCACGTGCATGTTCTTGGCCCCGGTCTGCGCCGCCACCTCGGCGAAGCGGTTGGATTGGTGATCTTCCAGCCCGAAGGCCTTGATCATGCGGATGCTGGTCATGCTTTCCTGCGCCTGATCGTTCAGGCTGGAAAACGCCGCCTGCGCCGATTTAAAACGCTGGTGCAGCTGGTCGCCGTAATATTTGATGGCGATCGCCATCAGCGGCATCGGGATTAACGCCAGCACCGTCAGCTGCCAGCTGATTTGGGTGCTCATCACCACCAGCACCACCAACCCCATCACCAGCGAATCCACCAGCGTCAGCACGCCTTCACCGGCGGCGAACACCACGCGGTCCACGTCGTTGGTGGCGCGCGCCATCAGATCGCCGGTGCGGTGGCGCAGGTAGAACGCCGGGTTTTGCCGGCTGAGCTGGCGGTAAAAGTTTTCGCGCAGCTCGACCGCCAACTGGTAGGACGCGCCGAACAGCAACACCCGCCACACATAGCGCAGCAGGTAAACGACGATCGCGGTACCGATCATCAACCCGAGCCAGGCCATCAGCACGCCGGTGGACATCTGTTTTTCGGTGACGCCGTCCACGATGATGCCGACCAGCTTAGGCGGCAGCAGTTGCAGGATGGCGATGACGATCAGCAGCACCACCGCCCCGAGGTAGCGGCGCCACTCCCGGCGGAAGTACCAGCCGATTTGAGCAAATAATCTCACGCAGTTTGATTCCAGGGTTTTATGGGATTTGTCTCTTTTTCTGCTTCAGCAGAGCAGGATACCACCGTTGAGCCGCCCGTCCGGTGAACTTTTCACTCCGGCACCGGCAGCGCGGTGGTGTATTTGATTTTTTCCATGGCAAAGCTCGAGGTGACGTCGATGAGGCCCGGTACGCCGTTCACCAGACGCTTATAAAAGCCGTCGTAGCTTTTCATGTCCGCCACTTCGACCTGCATCAGGTAGTCGTACTCTCCCGCCATGCGGTAAAACGCCAGCACCTCGGGCATCTGGCTGGTCAGCTGCACAAAAGCCTGATACCACTCGCTGCTGTGCTGCTGGGTTTTGATCAGCACGAACGCCGTCAGCCCCAGGCCGAGCTTTTCATTATCCAGCAAGGCCACCCGACCGCGGATATAGCCCTCGTCTTCCAGACGCTTCAGGCGTTTCCAGCACGGCGTCGAGGTCAAATTGACCGCATCCGCCAGCGCCTGCAGCGACTGGGTGCAATCTTGCTGCAGCATGCACAGCAGCTTACGGTCTGTTTTATCTAACATAGCGGCCACCAGGAGAAAAATTTTCTCTCATTAGGCGATTAAACAGGAAAAATGGCAATCCTTTTTTCCCGCCGACAGGCTATGCTACGCCATAAATCAGCCCCCTATTCTGAGGCCAAATCATGACAAACTCTTGGGTAAAATATGCTATCGGTGAAATAGAAGCGGATTTTCAACGCTCCGCCGATACGCACCTAATTCGCCTGAACCTGCCGGCGTTTCCCGGCATCTGCCTGTACCTGAAAGATGAGAGCACCCACCCGACCGGCAGCCTGAAACACCGCCTGGCGCGCTCGCTGTTCCTTTACGGCCTGTGCAACGGCTGGATCACCGAGAACACCACCATCATCGAGGCCTCTTCCGGCAGCACCGCGGTGTCCGAAGCCTACTTCGCTCGCCTGATCGGCCTGCCGTTCATCGCGGTGATGCCGTCCTGCACCGCGCGCCGCAAGGTGGAACAGATCGCCTTTTACGGCGGCCGCTGTCACTTCGTCGATCACGCCGCCCAGATCTACGCCGCCTCCGAACAGCTGGCGAAAGAGCTGAACGGCCACTATATGGATCAGTTCACCTACGCCGAGCGCGCCACCGACTGGCGCGGCAACAACAACATCGCCGACAGCATCTTCCGCCAGATGGCGCGCGAACCCTTCCCGGTGCCGAAACACATCGTAATGAGCGCCGGCACCGGCGGCACCTCCGCCACGCTGGGGCGCTACATCCGCTATCAGGGGCACGACACCCGGTTGACGGTGGTCGATCCGGAAAACTCGGTGTTCTATGACTGCTTCCACCACGGCGATCGCACCCTGATCGGCAGCTGCGGCAGCCGTATCGAAGGCATCGGCCGCCCACGCGCCGAGCCGTCGTTCATCCCATCGGTGGTCGACAACATGCTGCGCGTGCCGGATGCTGCCAGCGTCGCTACTATTCACTGGCTGGAAGGCGTGCTGGGCCGCAAGGTTGGCGCCTCTACCGGCACCAACGTTTGGGGTGCGCTGCAGTTGGCGAAGCAGATGCGGGAAAACGGCGAGCAAGGATCGATCGTCACCCTGCTGTGCGACAGCGGCGAGCGTTACCTGGATACCTATTACAACCCGGAATGGGTCAGCAACAACATCGGCGATCTGCAGCCGTATCTGCCGCAGCTGGCGGATTTGTAACGCCAGGCGTTAGGTAAAAAAAAAGCCGGGTAGTCATACCCGGCCGGCTGTAAGGAGAACCTCATTCTTCGGGGGAATAGGTGAGGCAAGGTGAACGCAGCCAATGTTGTAAATAGTGGGCCACCGCCTGTTGCTGGCAATGGCCGATAACCGGTAGCTGCGGCAGCAGGGATTTCAGCTGCGGCAGGGCGTTGCCCATCACCACGCCGTGCCCCACCGCCCCCAGCATCTCTTTGTCGTTCATTGCGTCGCCGAACGCCATGCAGTCGGCCATCGTCAGCCCCAGATGGCGGCTCAGCCGGTCCAGCGCCGTACCCTTGTTGCAACCGAGCGGCAACACCTCCAGGCAGTCGTAGGCGGAAAAGCACAGATCGGCCTCACCACCCAGCTGTGCCCGCAGCTGCACCTGCAAGGCCAGCAATTCCTCATGCGGCGCGACAAAACACACCTTGCTGTTGCCGAACGCCGGCAGGCGGCGCACGTCGGCCAACTGAAAACGAAAGCCGCTCAGGTGATGCGCCCGCAGCATCTCTTCCGGCACGGGGAATTCGGTCAGCCAACCTTCGTCTCGGAACACATGCATGCTGGCGCAGGTGCGCCAATGATGATGCAGCACCTCTTCGGCGACCGCCGCCGGCAGATCGGTGGCATGCAGCTGTTGGCCGCGGTTGTCATACACCCGCGTGCCATTGCCGGTGATCAGGTAGCCCTGCAGCCCCAGCTGCGCCATGATCGGTTGCGCATCGAGGTAGTGCCGTCCGGTGGCGAACGTCACCACCATCTCCCGTTCCACCAGCTGGTTCAGCACCGCCAGCGTTTCCGGGCCAACCCGGTGATCCGGCATCAACAGCGTGCCGTCCATATCGAAAGCTGCCAGGCGATACATAGAGACCTCTGAATGTGAACGCGATTACAATCACTGCAGTATGGGATGGCATTTGCGGAAGTAATAGTGAACAATTTGAGAAAACTGTTCCGGATTTCTACTCATGCGCCTGGTTCACCGTCTCAGCCAATATCAACGCCTGTACCATCAGCTCGGCAGCGCGCCGGTCGCCGTGACCATCGGCGAACTGGCGGCGATGTTCTATTGCAGCGAGCGACACGCCCGCACGCTGGTGCAACAGCTGCAGGATCAAGGCTGGTTGAGCTGGCATTCGCAGCCCGGCCGCGGCAAACGCGCTCGCCTGCACTGCCTGAAAACCCCGGATGAACTGCGCGCGCAGCTACTGCAACAGCTACTGCAACAGGGCAACCATCAGGGGGCGCTGGAGATGGCGCAACTCGATCCGCAGCACCTGCAGGATCTGCTCAGCCCGCACCTCGGCGGGCAATGGCAGGCCGGCAGCCCGACGCTGCGCATTCCCTATTACCGCACGCTGGAAGCGCTCGATCCGCTCACGCTGACCGGCCGCGCCGAACAACATCTGGTGTCGACCCTGCACGCCGGGCTGACGCGCCTGATGACCGGTAACCCGGAACCGCAGCCCGATCTGGCGCACCACTGGCAGATTGACGATCGCGGCCTGCGCTGGCGCTTCTTTCTGCGCAGCCAGCTGCGCTGGCACAACGGTGAACCGCTGACCGGCCACCAGCTGCTGCAAACGCTGGAAAAACTGCAGCGCCACCCGCGTAGCCAACCCAGCTTGGCCAACGTCGCGAACATCAGCCTGCCGCATCCGTTGTGCATTCAGTTTGATCTGCAGTTGCCGGACTATTGGCTGGCCCACCGGCTGGCGGAGCTGCCTTGTCTGATGACCCATCCGGAGCTGCCGGCCATCGGCGCCGGCCCGTTCAAACTGACGTTGAATGAACCGCAGCTGGTGCGGCTAGAACAGCACGCCGGTTACCATCTGCAGCATCCGTATCTGGACACCATCGAATACTGGATCACCCCCGATCTGCCCACCGCCGGCGCCGACGCCAGCTGCCAGCATCCGGTGCGCATCACCATCGGTCAGCAAGACGATTTGGCGCAGGCCCGGCCGGTACAGCGCAGCATGAGCCTGGGCTGGTGTTATTTGGCGCTGAACCTGCGCCACGGCGTGCTGAGCGAAGCCCAGGGGCAAAAGCTGCTGATGCTGATCCAGCAGTCAGGCCTGCTGAACCATCTGCCGATCCCCAACAGCGTGATCACCCCCAGCCATGAAATGCTGCCCGGCTGGCGCATTCCCAGCCAACAGATTGAAGAAGATGTCCCCCTGCCTGCCCGGCTGACGCTGCTGTATCGGCCGCCGGTCGAGCTGGAAACAGTGACGGTCGCGCTGCAACAGCTGTTGGCGCAGCACGGCTGCGAGCTGGAGGTGCGCTACTACGCCGGCAAGCGCTGGCAAAGCGAGGAACAGATCGCCCAGGCCGACCTGCTGTTGGCGGACAACCTGATCGGCGAAGCGCCTGAGGCGACGCTGGAGAGCTGGCTGCGGCAGGATACGCTGTGGCGCGGCATCCTGACGGAAAGCCGCTGGCAACAGCAACAGGAGACGCTGCAGCAGATCCAGCAGCTGCAGGCGCAGCAACCGCGCTTCGAGCGGCTGCAGGCCTATTACCAACGGCTGATGGCCGCCGCCATCATCACGCCGCTGTTCCACTACCAGTATCAGATCAGCGCGCCGCCGCGCATGCATGGCGTGACGCTGACCGCGCACGGCTGGTTCGATTTTTGCCAGGCGTGGCTGCCGCCGCCGGTGGACGACGCACCGACCTGAGCCGAACCGCGCTGCGCCTGGCGGCCCTTTCTGCTACTATTGTCGCCGCAACGCAATTTTTATCCTGCCGCCCGAATGTGTATCGGGAATGGCCAAAGTCCAAAAAGGTGATTTTATGAAGCGCGCGGTTGTCGTTTTCAGCGGTGGACAAGACTCCACGACCTGCTTGATCCAGGCATTGCAACAGTATGACGAAGTTCACTGCGTCACGTTCGATTATGGCCAGCGCCATCGCGCCGAGATTGAAGTGGCTCAAGAGCTGTCGGTGGCCCTCGGCGCCAAAGCGCACAAGGTGCTGGACGTAACGCTGCTCAATGAGCTGGCCGTCAGCAGCCTGACGCGCGACAATATTCCGGTTCCCGCCTACGATCCCAACCAGAAAAACGCGCTGCCGAGCACCTTCGTGCCGGGCCGCAATATCCTGTTCCTGACGCTGGCGGCGATCTACGCCTACCAGGTGGAAGCGGAAGCGGTGATCACGGGCGTGTGTGAAACCGACTTCTCCGGCTACCCGGATTGCCGCGACGAGTTCGTTAAAGCGCTGAACAAAGCGGTGGTGCTGGGCATCGCTCGCGATATCCGCTTCGAAACGCCGCTGATGTGGCTGAACAAGGCCGAGACCTGGGCGCTGGCGGATTATTACCACCAGTTGGATCGCGTGCGGCAGGATACGCTGACCTGCTACAACGGCATCAAGGGTGACGGCTGTGGTGAATGCGCTGCCTGCAACCTGCGCGCCAATGGCCTGATGCAATACCGGGCCAACCAGGCGGAAGTGATGGCGGCGTTGAAACAGAAGGCCGCTCTGGCCTGAGGCAGTGACGGCGGCAACCTCTGCCGCCCGTGAGTTTACTGCGGGTTTTCCTTCAGCGTGAGCGCCTCCAGGTGCTCGCGCAATTCGCCTTCAATCGGCAGAGCCCGCTGCGTTTTCAGATCGACGCACACGAAAGTCAGCAGCGCGTCGGCCACCAGCGTCCCCGCCGGATCCTGCGTCACCTTTTGGCTCAGCACCCCGCTCTTGCCGTTGAGCTGCACCATCTGGCTGTCGATACGCAGCTTATCCCCCAATACTGCCGGGCTGCGGTAATTGATATTGATGTTCACCACGATGAAAGCGATGTTGTTTTCCGTCATCCAGCGGAACCCGGCCTCGTTTTCCAGCCACTCCCAGCGAGCCTCTTCCAGAAACTCCAGATAGCGGGCGTTGTTAACGTGCTGGTAAACATCAAGGTGATAACCGCGAACTTTGATAAAGGTTTGCATAGGGAACGATCGCTCCTGCCTGGTGATTACAGAAAGAGGGAGCCGCAGAGGCTCCCTCGCCCGTTTGGTCAACGCGCCAAACTGGTAAGACCTGTAAAATGTAGCAGAGGAGTCACGGCCTCAGCGGCATTTTGCCACGCAGCCGCGACCGGGATCACATTTTCAGCCGAGTGCGGTTCTTCTCGAACAGCGCCGGCCCGATGCCCGGCACCTCCTGCAACTGCTCAACCTGGGTGAACGGCCCGTTCTGTTCGCGGTAACGCACGATGCCTTCCGCCTTCTTCAGACCGACGCCGCTCAGGGCGGCAGCCAGCTGTTCGGCGGTGGCCTGATTGATGCTGACCGCCGCCTCTTCGGTTGCCTTGGTCATCACCGATTGCCCGCCATTGCCCGCCGGTGTTGAGAGCATCGGCGCCGGCGCATCGGCTTTATCTACCGCGGCGGCTGGCCCCGCGAGGCATAACAACAGCGCGGTCAGCGCCGCTTTGACGTGATGACGGTAACCTGATAACGCTTTTTTCTCTGTATGTTGCATGCTGTATCCTCCTTGTGTGTGACAGCACGGCTACCTTGCCGCGGCGGCGGATATTCAGCAATCGGCGGATATCAGATGTGGAAAAGGCCGCGAAAGCGGCCTTTGTTTGTTGCACTGCGTTGCAGAAAAATGCGGCGATTACTGCGGCTGTTGCTCAGCGGCGCCCATTTTGATTTTGGCTTCTTTACGCAGGCTCGCCAGCAGCGAATCGAAGGAAACGCCGGTCGCGCCCTCTTCCATCTTGCCGACGAAGGTTTTCATTTCGTCTTCCGGCAGCGTGCCTGGCTTCACCGCATCGAGTGCGATCAGCACCACGTTGTCCTGACGATCCTGCGACATGCCGTACACCGGTTTGCCGTCCTGCGGGTGCGGCAGCGCGAACACGCTCTCCACCAGCTGGCTGTCTTCCGGCGCGCGCGCCATCTTCTGCACGGCGCCAAAGCTCAGGCCGGCGGCTTTCATCGCCTCGTCGCCCTTGCCCTGCTTCAGCTCAACCAGCAGCTTCTCGCCCTGCAGCTTCGCTGCCTGCAGCGCCTTGTTGCGCTTCACCAGATCTGCCACGCGGTCTTTGACCTGGTCGAACGGCTCGATGCCTTCCGGCTTGTGGCCACTCACGCGCACCACGAAGGCGCGGTCGCCGTCTACGGTGATAACGTCAGAGTTGCTGCCCGGCGCGCCGTTCTCGCCGATCAGCGAGCCGTCGAAGATCGCCTGCACGACCGGCTTGAAGTTCAGCGCGGCGGGAATGTTGTCGCGGGTGAACCAGTCGCTTTGCGCCGCTTTCACGCCGGCCGCTTCTTCAGCCGAGGCCAGTGATTCGTTGTCGCTGGTCGCCGCTTCGCTCACCTTCTGCTGCAGCGCGTAATACGCGTCTACCGCTTTCTCCTGCTGCACCTGCTTGGCGATAGCATCATGCACTTCGCTCAGGGGTTTCAGTTTCTCAGGTTCGATGTCGTTCAAACGCACGATCAGGAAGCCGACAGAGGATTTCACCACGCCGGACAGCTGCCCTTTCTCGGTCAGGTTAGCCTGTTTCAGCTCGTCGGCGGTGGTTTCCGGCTCCAGCCAACCCAGCTCACCGCCGGTACGGCGTGAGATGATGTCGGTGGATTTCTCTTTCGCCAGGGTGGCGAAATCGGCACCCTTCTTCAGCTCGTCCAGCGCCGCGTTGGCTTCCGCCTCGGTTTTCAGCTGGATCACGCTGTAGTTTTTACGCTCTGGCTGGCCATAGCTGCTCTTGTGCTGGTCATAGTAAGCGCTGATGTCCTCTTCGCTCACTTTCACCTTGTCCTGCATGGACGCGGCGTCCAGCGGGATATAGCTCACCTTCACCTGCTCCGGAGCGATGAAGCTGTTTTTATTCTGATCGTAATACGCCTTCAGTTCGTCGTCGCCGGCGCTCTGTTTCGCCTGCAGCGCTTTCAAATCGATGGTCGCCAGGCGCACGTCGCGCTCCTGCAGCACCAACGCCGCCATCGCTTGCGATTCGGACGGCAGCACAAAGCCGGAATCGCCGAAGGCCTGGATCACCTGCTGATTGACCAATTGCTGACGCATCGACTGCGCGAAATTGTCGGCGGTGTAGCCCATGCGGCCGATCAGGTCGAGGTATTTGGCGTTATCAAACTGGCCGTTGGTCTGGAAGTAAGGCGCCTTGCGGATGGCGTCCTTGATCTGATCGTCGCTGACCGTCAGGCCCAGTTTCTTGGCGTACTGGTCGAGCAGCATGTTGTCGATCAACTGGGACAACACCTGACGGCGCATCTGCTGCATGTAGCCTTCGTTGCCGGCCAGCGCGGAGAACTGGTCACCCAGTTGCTGCTGCATGCGGCTACGCTCGCTTTGGAAAGCCTGTTCCAGCTGAGCGCGTTCGATCGTCTGACCATTTACTTTCGCAGCATAATCGCCGGAGCCGCCGATCAGGTAGTTACCCACCCCGGTCAGAACGAATGACAGGATGATCAGGGCCAGGATGATTTTGAGCACGACGTGATTGGCAGCCGCGCGTAAATTGTCCATCATAGTGTGACAACACTCCGCTGTGATGTGGATTAACAACCCTTGTGCAGGCGCGTTCCCTGCGACAAAAATAAAAAAAGCGCATCAGTCCGATGCGCCTTGTATCTTACCTTACCAGCACCGCTGCGTCAGGTGATTGTTTATTACAAAACCCTGTTACGCTAAACGGTTAGACGCTAAATCAGTTTACAGCGTCTTTCAGCGCTTTCCCTGCACGGAAGGCCGGTACTTTGGCTGCCGCGATTTTGATCTCTTTACCGGTCTGCGGGTTGCGGCCGGTACGAGCCGAACGTTCACGCACGGTGAAGGAACCGAAACCTACCAGAGCCACGTCATCCCCTGCTTTCAGAGAGTCGGTAACGGAAGCGATTACTGCGTCTAAAGCACGTCCCGCTGCCGCTTTGGAAATATCAGCACCTGCGGCAATCTTGTCGATCAGTTGTGACTTATTCACTCTATCATCCCCTCTAGAATTCTATCGTCGCACCGAAAAATCCCTACGGTTGCGACAGCGCAGCTGTTATATCAATCCCATCGAACCTTGGCAAGCCACCGACTGGGTGGCAAAACGCGGGCCGACAGAGATCTAACTTAGCGGTACAAAAAAATACTGGCAAGTCCGAAATGGCTTGCCAGTATAAGTTTTATCAATGGTTTTTGCGATTCGTCACTATTTTGCCGCTACCGGCAGTGCGCCGAAGGCCGGGTTTTGCAACGCAATGTTCAAAACTTCATCGATTCGCTGCACCGGATGAATCTCCAGATCGGCGATAACATTGTCCGGGATCTCTTCCAGATCGCGCTTGTTCTCGTAAGGGATCAGCACGGTTTTGATGCCGCCGCGATGCGCCGCCAACAGCTTCTCTTTCAGGCCGCCGATCGGCAACACCTGGCCGCGCAGCGTGATCTCGCCGGTCATCGCCACATCGGCGCGTACCGGGTTACCGGTCAGACAGGAGACCAGCGCGGTGCACATCGCGATACCGGCGCTTGGGCCGTCTTTCGGCGTCGCCCCTTCCGGCACGTGCACGTGGATGTCGCGTTTCTCGTAGAAATCGGCGTTGATGCCCAATTTCTCCGCGCGCGCACGCACCACGGTCAGCGCCGCCTGAATCGATTCCTGCATCACCTCACCCAGGGAACCGGTGTAGGTCAGTTTGCCTTTGCCCGGCACGCAGGCGGTTTCGATGGTCAGCAGATCGCCGCCCACTTCCGTCCACGCCAGCCCGGTGACTTCGCCCACGCGGTTTTCGGTATCCGCACGGCCGTAATCGACGCGCTGCACGCCCAGGTAATCCTTCAGGTTGTCGCCGTTGATCTCGATATGCTTGAGCTTCTTGTCCATCAACAACGTTTTCACCGCTTTACGGCACAGCTTAGAGATTTCACGCTCCAGGCTACGCACCCCGGCTTCGCGGGTGTAGAAGCGAATGATGCCGATGATGGCGCTGTCGTCGACCGTCAGTTCGCCTTTTTTCAGCGCGTTGCGCTCAAGCTGCTTCGGCAGCAGGTGCTGCTTGGCGATGTTGAGCTTCTCGTCCTCGGTGTAACCCGACAGGCGGATCACTTCCATACGGTCCAGCAGCGGCGCAGGAATGTTCATCGAGTTCGAGGTGGCAACGAACATCACGTCGGACAGATCGTAATCGACTTCCAGGTAGTGGTCGTTGAACGCCACGTTCTGTTCCGGATCCAGCACCTCCAGCAGAGCGGAAGCCGGATCGCCGCGCATGTCGGAAGACATCTTGTCGATCTCATCCAGCAGGAACAGCGGGTTCTTCACCCCAACCTTAGCCATCTTCTGGATCAGTTTGCCTGGCATCGAACCGATGTAGGTACGACGGTGACCGCGGATTTCCGCTTCGTCACGCACGCCGCCCAGCGCCATGCGCACGTACTGGCGACCGGTCGCTTTGGCGATCGACTGCCCCAGTGAGGTTTTACCCACGCCCGGTGGCCCCACCAGACACAGGATCGGCCCCTTGATTTTGCTGACGCGGCTCTGAACCGCGAGGTACTCGAGGATGCGATCCTTGACGCGCTCAAGGCCGTAGTGATCGGTATCGAGCACTTCCTGCGCCTTGTTCAGGTCTTTTTTCACCTTGCTGCGCGCATTCCACGGCACCTGCAGCATCCAATCGATGTAGCCGCGCACCACGGTCGCTTCCGCCGACATCGGCGACATCATCTTCAGCTTTTGCAGTTCCGCTTCGGTTTTCTCGCGCGCCTCTTTCGGCATTTTCGCCGCATCGATCTTGCGCTTCAGCGCTTCGTGCTCGTCCGGCGCGTCGTCCATTTCGCCCAGTTCTTTCTGAATCGCCTTCATCTGCTCATTCAGATAGTACTCGCGCTGGCTCTTCTCCATCTGCTTCTTGACGCGGTTGCGGATACGTTTCTCAACCTGCAGCAGGTCGATCTCCGATTCCATCATCGCCATCAGGTATTCCAGACGCTCGGTGATGTCGGACATCTCGAGCACCGACTGCTTGTCGCTGAGTTTCAGCGGCATGTGGGCGGCGATGGTGTCCGCCAGGCGCGCGGCGTCGTCGATGCTGTTCAGTGAGGTCAGCACCTCCGGCGGGATTTTTTTGTTCAGCTTGATATAGCCTTCAAACTGATTGATCGCGGTGCGCACCAGCACTTCCTGCTCGCGCTCGTCGATCGATGGCGACTCCAGGTATTCCGCCTGCGCGGCGAAATGCTCACCGCTGTCGGACAGCGTAGTGATGCGCGCGCGCTGCAGCCCCTCGACCAGCACTTTTACCGTGCCGTCCGGCAGCTTCAGCATCTGCAGGATCGACGCTACGGTGCCAACCGAGAACAAGTCGTTAATGCCAGGTTCATCCGTTGAGGCCTCTTTCTGTGCCACCAGCATGATCTTCTTATCGTGATCCATTGCGGCTTCGAGGCACCGAATCGATTTTTCCCGGCCAACAAATAACGGGATCACCATGTGCGGATAAACCACCACGTCGCGCAATGGCAGGACGGGGATTTCAATGCGTTCGGAACGCTCAGGGTTCATAGAGCTCTCTCTTAGTTTAATTTCCGCCAGGTTGAGGGGGAATCTCATGAGACGCAAGCATCTAACGTTTCATAAAATCTGGTTAATGAGTATATGGGGATGAATCTCTTACATTCAACGGCAAGAATGCAGGAAAAAGAAATGGGGGATGAAATCCCCCATTTTGCTGATAACGCTCTGGTTTGACTGGCTAATTATTCGCCAGATGCCTGGGCTTCCGGCTTGCCGTAAATCAGCAGCGGCTTGGATTGGCCGGCGATCACCGACTCGTCGATCACCACTTTGTCTACGCTGTCCATCGACGGCAGATCGTACATGGTGTCGAGCAGCGCACCTTCCACGATGGAACGCAGGCCGCGGGCGCCGGTTTTGCGCGCCATGGCTTTCTTGGCGATGGCGTTCAGCGCTTCGTCACGGAACTCCAGCTCCACGCCTTCCAGGTTGAACAGCGCCTGGTACTGCTTGGTCAGGGCGTTCTTCGGCTCTTTCAGGATCTGAATCAGCGCGTCTTCGCTCAGTTCGCTCAGGGTCGCCACGACTGGCAAACGGCCGATGAACTCAGGGATCAGCCCGAATTTGATCAGGTCTTCCGGTTCGGCCTGCAGCAGCAGTTCGCCTTCGGTCGCCTTCTCGGACTCGCCCTTGACGGTCGCGCCGAAGCCGATGCCGGAGCCGGTGTTGACGCGCTGACCGATCACCTTATCCAGGCCGGCAAATGCGCCGCCGCAGATAAACAGGATCTTGGAGGTATCGACCTGCAGGAACTCCTGCTGCGGATGCTTGCGCCCGCCCTGCGGCGGAACCGCGGCGATGGTGCCTTCAATCAGCTTCAGCAGCGCCTGCTGCACGCCTTCACCCGAGACGTCACGCGTGATCGACGGGTTGTCGGACTTGCGGGAAATCTTATCGATTTCATCGATATAAACGATGCCGCGCTGCGCTTTTTGCACGTCATAGTCACATTTTTGCAACAGCTTCTGGATAATATTTTCCACGTCCTCGCCCACGTAACCAGCTTCGGTCAGCGTGGTGGCGTCGGCCATGGTGAACGGCACGTCCAGGAAACGCGCCAGCGTTTCCGCCAGCAGGGTTTTACCGCTGCCGGTCGGGCCGATCAGCAAGATGTTGCTCTTGCCCAACTCGATACCGTTGCTGGTATCGCCGTTGCGCAGGCGTTTGTAGTGGTTGTACACCGCAACCGCCAGCACTTTCTTCGCCTGCTCCTGGCCGATGACGTAGTCATCCAGGTGGTGGCGGATCTCGTGCGGCGTCGGCAGCGCACTGCGCTCACGATGCGGGGCAACTTCTTTAATCTCTTCGCGAATAATGTCGTTACACAGATCGACACATTCATCGCAGATATACACTGACGGCCCGGCAATCAGCTTACGCACTTCATGCTGGCTTTTGCCGCAAAAAGAGCAGTACAGCAGCTTTCCTGAACCGTCTTTGCGCTTATCTGTCATCAGTCAAACCTCTTCTTTAGTCTTGTCCCGCAGGAAAATCACGGCGGCAGTGCGCCCAAACTCATATCGGGAACGCCGAGGGGCTACAACAGAGCGAGCCCCTGCCCACTCTGATTACTATAGTCCATTGGCGCCGCGTGGTTCTAGCTGCGGTGTGTCAGAATGCCGTCAACCAGGCCGTATTCCACGGCTTCTTCCGCGGTCATAAAGCGATCGCGCTCGGTGTCGCGTTCGATCTGCTCCAGCGGCTGGCCAGTATGCTCGGCCATCAGTTCGTTCATGCGCGCTTTCACCTTGAGGATTTCACGCGCGTGGATTTCGATGTCCGTAGCCTGGCCCTGGTAGCCGCCCAGCGGCTGGTGAATCATCACGCGCGAGTTCGGCAGGCAGAAACGCTTGCCTTTGGCGCCGGCGGTCAGCAGGAAGGAGCCCATCGAGCACGCCTGGCCCATACAGATGGTGCTGACGTCCGGCTTGATGAACTTCATGGTGTCGTAAATCGACATGCCCGCGGTAATTACCCCACCCGGCGAGTTGATGTAGAGGTAAATGTCTTTTTCCGGGCTTTCCGCTTCGAGGAACAGCATTTGCGCCACGATCAGGTTGGCCATGTGATCTTCCACCTGGCCGGTCAGGAAAATGATGCGCTCTTTCAGCAGGCGGGAATAGATGTCGTAAGAACGCTCCCCGCGTGAAGTCTGCTCTACCACCATCGGCACCAGCGCCATGTTCGGTGCAAATTGATCTCGTTCGCCACTGTATGACATTACCGTCTCCTAATAGAAATTGCCTTGGCGGCCAGGGTGTCACCCTAATACGCCGATTCTACTTGAGAACGGCCATGATGACTATGCTCAAGCATTCGACCCGCGCCACACGTACCCGACGGTTATTTCATCCCGCGCACTTTGGCAAACAGCCCCAGAATTATTCTTTACAGATTGGGGGAGCCCGGCGCGATTTCAAGCCCAGAGGCCGATTTTCTCCGCGCGCCGAAAACGATGCCGTTAATCTGACCGTTATCATGCCAGCCAGTTCCCCAGGCAACAGGGTAAATATAGTGCATATTGCCCCGTTTAACCTGAGATTAATCAGCAACGTGGCAAAAAGAAAAGCCCGCAACCTGAGGTTGCGGGCTTTTTCATCGTGCGCCGGTTCGCCAGGCGAAACCGGAGGCGCCGTTCATTGCGCCCGGCACGCCGGCATTACGCCTGTTGAGTCTGGTTCATCAGCTCGCTGAAGGTAGTGGCTTTTTCTGTCACTTTCGCTTTTGCCAGCAGGGCTTCAACCGCTTGCTCTTCCAGAGCCACGTTGCGCATGTTGTTCATCAGCTCTTTGTTTTTGCTGTAGAACTCGATGACTTCGCTTGGATCTTCGTAGGCAGAAGCCATTTCTTCGATCAGCGTCTTCACGCGGTCTTCGTCAGCTTTCAGATCGTTGGTGCTGATCACTTCGCCCAGCAGCAGGCCAACCACTACGCGGCGTTTCGCTTGCTCTTCGAACAGCTCGCGTGGCAGTTCCAGCGCTTGCTTCTCGTTGCCGCCGAAACGCTGTGCAGCCTGACGACGCAGTACGTCGATTTCGCCGTCGATCAGGGCAGCTGGCACGTCGATTTCGTTCGCGCTCACCAGGCCATCGATCGCCTGAGACTTGATGCGGTTACGCACGGCGCCTTTCAGCTCGCGCTCCATGTTCTTGCGAACTTCGGTGCGCAGGCCGGCAACGGAACCGTCCGCCACGCCGAAACGTTTGATGAACTCTTCGGTCAGTTCCGGCAGTTCGCGCTCTTCAACTTTCTTCAGCACGATAGCGAATTTGGCCGCTTTGCCCTTCAGGTTTTCCGCGTGGTAATCTTCCGGGAAGTTCACGTCGATGGAGAACTCTTCGCCCGCTTTGTGACCGACCAGACCTTCTTCGAAGCCTGGGATCATGCGGCCCTGGCCCATTGCCAGCACGAAGTCAGACGCTTTGCCGCCTTCGAACTCTTCACCGTCGATAGAACCGGTGAAGTCAACGGTCACGCGATCTTCAGCTTCCGCTGCGCGATCGGTTTCTTTCCAGGTCGCCTGCTGCTTGCGCAGGGTGTCCAGCATCGCGTCGACGTCTTCGTCGTTCACTTCGACCACAGGTTTTTCAACTTCGATGTTTTCCAGGCCTTTCAGCTCAACTTCTGGATACACTTCGAATTCAACGGCGAAAGTGAAGTCTTCACCTTCTTTGTACTCGCCCGGCACGTAGTTTGGTGCGCCGGCCGGATTAATCTTTTCTTTGATGATCGCATCAACGAAGCTGCGCTGCATCGCTTCGCCCAGCACGTCCTGACGAACAGAAGCGCCGTAACGCTGTTCCACGATGTTCATCGGCACTTTGCCTTTGCGGAAGCCGTCGATACGCACGCTTTTCGCTGCGTTGATCAGCTCTTTCTTCACCGCCTGCTTGATAGTATCAGCCGGTACAGTAATAGAGAGACGGCGCCCAAGGCCTTGAGTGGTTTCTACTGAAACTTGCATCTTGTTACCTCAAAAAAATCACAGTGCTCGGTCAACTCCGTTCCAAGAACCAGGACGGCTACAGATAAGAACCGAGTTCCCTGATGACAGAAGCGTCCCGAAACCATTCCGGAAAAATAAGACGCGACATTATAGCGGCGCATGCGTGGCGAGTCGAGGAAAGCTAGGCGGCGCAGGCGCGCTAAAACTCACACTTTTGCCGATTCGATCGCCAAAAGGCCGCCAAAACAGACCGAACGTTGGCCACATTGCGCGTCGGCCGTGTCGTCGTCAAAAACAGAAACGGCCCGCAGGCCGTTTCAAAATTCGTCAGTAGTAATACCCTAATTCAAGGGCAAAGTTCCACTGATACCTGAAAATTTCCCCCTCAGGCCAGCGTCCCAGCGCCGCGGCACGGCGGCGAGGCCGGCACGGTATCCTGCAACCCTTCCCACTCCTTGAGCGTATAGGTGTGCAGCGCCAGCGCGTGTACGCCGTCCGCCAGCTCCTCCGACAGCACGCCGTAGATGGAACGGTGGCGCGTCAAAAAACGTTCGCCGACGAAGCGATCGCTGACCAATACCACTTTGAAATGGCTTTCTGAACCCGCCGGAACGTTATGACGATAGCTTTCATCAACGACTTCCAGATACGCGGGCTCAAACGCCGCCCTTAACTTTGCTTCTATTTGCTCGCGAATCATAGGATCTCCTTACAACACCGGCAGAGGACCGTGCCCATCTAGTTCAATATTAGCCGGTTTTCCCCCGTTTAGACCATCGCAGGGACAAATTTCTCTTTTCTGCGGTCAAATGATGAGCGCTATCCCCGTCGCTTGGGGGATTATCCGATTGAGCGGGACAAAAAAGCGTGTTTTTATCAACGGCAGGTAAAAATTTGTCACTCTGGCGCCTTCCGCGCTTCCACCGCACGGCGGCGATGCTATGATGTCGGCAATTTGTTGTCGGCTATCCCACTCTGATTATTGCTAAATCCATCGAGAATGAGACAGAAAACATGTTAAAGAAACTTTGTCTTCCTTTGCTGGCCGCCCTGCTGCTGGCCGGCTGCGCAACCAGCAGCAACACCCTGAACGTCACGCCGAAAATCGTTCTGCCGCAGCAGGATCCTACCCTGCAGGGCATCACCGTCAGCATCAACGGTGCGGATCAGCGTACCGACCAGGCGCTGGCCAAGGTAAACCGCGACGGCCAGCTGGTCACGCTGACGCCATCGCGCGATCTGCGTTTCCTGCTGCAGGAAGTGCTGGAGAAACAGATGGGCGCACGCGGCTACATGATCGGCGCCGACGGCCCGGTGGCGCTGCAGATCGTCGTCAATAACCTGTACGCGGACGTCTCCGAAGGCAACCTGCGCTACAACATCACCACCAAAGCCGACATCTCGATCATCGCCCAGGCGAAGAACGGCAACAAGCAGGTGAAGAATTACCGCTCGACCTATAACGTGCAGGGCGCCTTCACGGCGACCAACGAGAAGATCACCGACGCCGTCAACTCCGTGCTGGGCGACGTGATCGCCGACATGGCACAGGACACCAGCGTCAACGATTTCATCAAGCAAAACGCGCGCTAATCACCGCACCTTGCGCCGCCCGGCGGATCGGGCGGCGCAGACAGGGAACTCATGTCGAAACACTATCTGAACATCTTCACCCAGCGTAACTCCGCCATTCTGCTGCTGCTGGGCTTCGCGTCGGGTCTGCCGCTGGCATTGACCTCCGGCACGCTGCAAGCCTGGATGACCGTCGAAAATATCGATCTGAAAACCATCGGCATCTTCTCGCTGGTGGGCCAGGCCTATGTCTTCAAATTCCTCTGGTCGCCGTTCATGGACCGCTATACCCCGCCGTTCCTTGGACGGCGCCGCGGTTGGCTGCTGATCAGCCAGTTACTGTTGGTGGTCGCGATCGTGGCGATGGGCTTCATGCAACCCGCGCAGCACCTGTGGTGGCTGGCGGCGTTGGCGGTGCTGGTGGCGTTCTGCTCCGCCTCGCAAGATATCGTGTTCGACGCTTATAAAACCGACCTGCTGAAAGCCGAAGAGCGCGGCACGGGTGCGGCGATATCGGTACTGGGTTATCGGCTGGCGATGCTGGTTTCCGGCGGCCTGGCGCTGTGGCTGGCGGATCGCTATTTCGGCTGGCAAGCCACCTACTGGCTGATGGCCGGGTTGATGCTGATCGGCGTGGCCGCCACACTGCTGGCGCCGGAGCCGGATGAAAGCATCCCGGCGCCGCGCACTATGGAACAGGCGGTCGTCGCGCCGCTGCGCGATTTCTTCGGCCGCAACAACGCCTGGCTGATCCTGCTGCTGATCGTGATGTACAAAATGGGCGACGCCTTCGCCGGCAGCCTAAGCACCACGTTCCTGATCCGCGGTGTGGGGTTCGACGCCGGTGAAGTCGGGTTGGTGAACAAAACCCTCGGCCTGTTCGCTACCATCGTCGGCGCCCTGTTCGGCGGTGTGCTGATGCAGCGTCTCAGCCTGTTCCGTGCGCTGATGCTGTTCGGCGTCCTGCAGGCAGTCTCCAACCTCGGGTATTGGATCCTGGCGGTGACCGACAAGAGTCTGCTCACCATGGGCAGCGCCATCTTCCTCGAAAACCTGTGTGGCGGCATGGGCACCGCGGCCTTCGTGGCACTGCTGATGACGCTGTGCAACCGCTCGTTCTCCGCCACTCAGTTCGCGCTGCTGTCGGCGTTGTCCGCCGTAGGACGCGTCTATGTCGGCCCGATCGCCGGCTGGTTCGTCGAAGCCCATGGTTGGCCGCTGTTCTATCTGTTCTCGATCGCCGCCGCCCTGCCGGGCTTGCTGTTGCTCGGCATCTGCCGCCAGACGCTGGAACACACCCAGCAGCATGGTGACTTTATGCCGCGCACCGAGTTTTCAGAATCTTACCGTTGGGCGCTGCGCTTGCTGACGCTAGGCTGTTCGTTGCTGGGTCTGTGGTTGCTGTTGCTGATCGCCAATGCGCTGGACTGGGCACAGGCACCGCTGTTGGCCGATCGGCTGCTGCAGGTCGGCGCCGCGCTGAGCCTGCTCGGCGTCGCAATGGGCAGCACGCTGGATTACCTGGCGTTGCGCCGCACCCGTTTGGCATAACCTGACCGGCCGGCGATTTCGCCGGCCGAAAAAAAAGCGATCCGAGGGTATATTTATTTCGCTAAAAAAAGATAATCGGCGCGGAAATTATTTTTTTATCCGACTGCGGCGCTCGGAAATAAAATTAAATTCACCTTTAAGACACAATTATTTTACATTAAATAAACCTTTTCTGCGTATTTCCCCGCCGCGCATTTCTTCGCCAAATTCATCATACCTTTAGTTTTCCTTAACATACAGGCTGCTCGTCACGATTCAGCGTGCCAACGCGTTGTTGTCATTAGTAAATTGTCACGCAGGGTTACATCTGTGACCCCCTTAACAGAAAGTGTCAACAAGCCGCTGACACTCCCTTAAGCATGTTTACAGTACTGCAACCTTCCCGTAAAATGCCCGCACACATGAAACGACAATTGAGCCTTTGTTATTGAGGTCGTTAGATGAGACTTAAGAAATACAATAAAAGTATTGGGATGCTGTCATTAATCGCAGCCACTGTATTGCTCAGTGGTTGCGATATGGTTTTGATGAATCCCAAAGGAGCAATTGGTGTTGAGCAACGGACACTGATTATCACTGCAATCGCGTTGATGTTGATCGTGGTGGTGCCAGTTATCTTCATGGCGTTCGCCTTTGCCTGGAAGTATCGCGCTTCCAACAAAGACGCCAAGTACAGTCCGAACTGGGCCCACTCCAACAAGATCGAAGCGGTCGTCTGGACCATTCCTATCATTATCATCGCCATCCTTGGCACCATTACCTGGAAGACTACCCACGAACTCGACCCGTTCAAGCCGATTGTCACCGACAAGAAGCCGATGACGATCGAAGTGGTGTCGCTCGACTGGAAATGGCTGTTCATCTACCCGGAACAAGGCATTGCGACGGTTAATGAGCTGGCTTTCCCGAAAGATGTTCCAGTCGAATTCAAGATCACCTCTAACTCGGTAATGAACTCGTTCTTTATCCCGCAGTTGGGTGGACAGATTTATGCGATGGCCGGCATGCAGACCAAACTGCACCTGATCGGCAACGAAGCCGGTGCCTACAAGGGCATCTCCAGCAGCTACAGCGGCGCAGGCTTCTCCGGTATGAAATTCACCGCGATCGTTACCCCGACCGAAGGCGACTTCGATCAGTGGGTGGCCAAGGTGAAGGCATCGTCTAAAAACCTGAACACCACCGACGACTTTAACAAACTGGCAGAGCCGAGTGAAAACAACCCGGTTGAGTACTTTGCCGCTGTCAAACCGAATTTGTTCAAAGAAACAATTGCCAAATTCATGGGCGACATGGATATGCACAAGGGCGCTGGCGCGCACGAAGGCATGGACATGAGCCAAGGTATGGACATGGGTGAACATGCTGCTCACGCCGGAGCCGAGGAATAACTGATGTTGGGAAAATTAACACTTGATGCGGTTCCGTACCACGAACCGATCATCATGGTCACCGTAGCCGCAATTATTGTCGGGGGCCTGGCAGTGCTGGCGCTGCTGACCTATTTCGGCAAATGGAAGTGGCTGTGGAGCGAATGGCTGACTTCGGTCGACCATAAAAAAATTGGTATCATGTACATCGTCGTGGCGATGGTCATGCTGCTGCGCGGCTTCGCCGACGCCATCATGATGCGTAGCCAGCAGGCGTTGGCGTCCGCCGGCGAAGCCGGGTTCCTGCCGCCGCACCACTACGACCAGATCTTCACCGCGCACGGCGTTATCATGATCTTCTTCATGGCGATGCCTTTCGTAGTCGGCCTGATGAACGTCGTGGTACCGCTGCAAATCGGTGCGCGCGACGTTGCCTTCCCGTTCCTGAACTCCCTGAGCTTCTGGTTCTTCGTGGTGGGCGTTGTGCTGATCAACATCTCCCTGGGGGTCGGTGAGTTCGCTCAGACCGGTTGGCTGGCGTATCCGCCGCTGTCGGGTAAAGAGTACAGTCCTGGCGTCGGGGTCGATTACTGGATCTGGAGTCTGCAGATTTCCGGTCTGGGTACCCTGCTGACCGGCGTGAACTTCTTCGCCACCATTCTGAAGATGCGCGCCCCTGGCATGCCTCTGATGAAGATGCCGGTGTTCACCTGGGCGGCACTGTGTACTAACGTCCTGATCATCGTTTCTTTCCCAATTCTGACCGTCACCATCGCGCTGCTGACCCTGGATCGCTATCTGGGCACCCATTTCTTCACCAATGATATGGGCGGCAACATGATGATGTACATCAACCTGATTTGGGCCTGGGGTCACCCAGAGGTGTATATCCTGGTTCTGCCGGTGTTCGGCGTGTTCTCCGAAGTCACCGCAACCTTCTCCAGAAAACGCCTGTTCGGCTATACCTCACTGGTATGGGCAACCATCGCGATTACCGTTCTGTCGTTCATCGTCTGGCTGCACCACTTCTTCACCATGGGGTCCGGCGCGAACGTTAACGCCTTCTTCGGTATCGCCACCATGATCATTTCCATCCCGACCGGGGTGAAAATCTTCAACTGGCTGTTCACCATGTATCAGGGCCGTATCAAGCTCAACTCCGCGATGCTGTGGACCGTTGGCTTCATCATCACCTTCTCCGTGGGTGGTATGACCGGCGTTCTGCTGGCGGTACCGGGCGCGAACTTCGTGCTGCACAACAGCCTGTTCCTGATCGCTCACTTCCACAACGTCATCATCGGCGGCGTGGTGTTCGGTTGCTTCGCGGGCCTGACCTACTGGTTCCCGAAATCCTTCGGCTTCACGCTGAACGAAAAATGGGGCATCCGCGCGTTCTGGTTCTGGATCATCGGCTTCTTCACCGCCTTCATGCCGCTGTACGCATTGGGCTTTATGGGCATGACCCGTCGTATCAGCCAGAACATCAACCCTGAGTTCCACCCTCTGCTGCTGGTTGCAGCCGGCGGTGCGGCGCTGATCGCCTGCGGCATCCTGTGCCAGCTGACCCAGATCTTCGTCAGTATCCGTGACCGCGAACAGAACCGCGATCTGACCGGTGACCCATGGGGTGCTCGTACTCTGGAGTGGTCAACCTCGTCTCCACCGCCATTCTATAACTTTGCCGTAGTGCCACAGATCCATGACCGTGATGAGTTCTGGGACATGAAAGAAAAAGGCGAAGCGTATAAGAAACCGGCTAAATACGAACCGATTCATATGCCTAAGAACACCGGCGCCGGCGTTATCATCGCCTTCTTCAGCCTGGTATTCGGTTTCGCAATGATTTGGGAAATCTGGTGGATGGCTCTGGCCGGCTTCATCGGTATGATCGTTGTCTGGATCGGCAAGAGCTTCGATCACGATGTTGACTACTATGTGCAGGTTGATGAAATCGAGCGCATTGAGAACCAACACTACGAACAAATCCGTAAAGCAGGCGTGAACCATGTCAACTGAAACTCTGACCAATCATAACGCAGCCCATGCAGAGCATGGGCACCACGACGCAGGAGAGACCAAAGTCTTCGGATTCTGGATCTACCTGATGAGCGACTGTATTTTGTTTGCGAGCTTGTTCGCGACTTATGCAGTCCTGGTGAACGGGACCGCTGGCGGTCCCTCAGGCAAAGACATCTTCGACCTGAAGTTTGTCCTGGTCGAAACTTTCCTGCTGTTGTTCAGCTCCATCACCTACGGCATGGCGATGATCGCCATGAACAAAGGTAAAGTTGGCGGTGTAAACACCTGGTTGTTCCTGACCTTCCTGTTTGGTCTGGGCTTCGTGGCGATGGAAATCTATGAATTCCATCACCTGATCGCCGAAGGCTTCGGTCCGGATCGCAGCGCGTTCCTGTCCAGCTTCTTCGCGCTGGTCGGCACCCACGGTCTGCACGTGACTTCTGGCCTGATTTGGATCATCGTGCTGATGATTCAGGTGAGCAAGTTCGGCCTGACCGCGACCAACAAAACTCGCCTGATGTGCCTGAGCCTGTTCTGGCACTTCCTGGACGTGGTCTGGATCTGCGTATTTACCGTTGTCTACCTGCTGGGGGTTATGTAATGAGCCATTCATCCCATGAAACCTCTCACGGCGGCGCAAGCCACGGCAGCGTGAAGTCATACCTGATCGGCTTTATCCTGTCGATCATCCTGACGGTAATTCCATTTGCGATGGTAATGAACGGCTCCGCCTCTCATTCCACCATCCTGGCGGTTGTTGTCGGTATGGCGGTTATCCAGGTGATTGTTCACCTGGTTTACTTCCTGCACATGAACACCTCATCGGAAGAGCGCTGGAACCTGGTGGCATTGCTGTTCACCGCTATGATCATCGGTATCGTTGTTGTAGGTTCACTCTGGATTATGTACAACCTCAACATCAATATGATGGTCGATTAAGAGCTGAGCTGCACGTGATGATTAAGCAATACCTGCAAGTCACTAAACCAGGAATTATTTTCGGCAATTTAATTTCTGTCGTCGGGGGATTCCTGCTCGCTTCCAAAGGGAGCATCGACTATCCCCTGTTTCTCGCCACCCTGGTGGGTGTCTCGTTGGTGGTCGCGTCGGGCTGTGTGTTTAACAACTACATCGACCGCGACATCGACAAGAAAATGGAGAGAACGAAGAATCGGGTGCTGGTAAAAGGCCTGATCGCGCCGAGTGTCACCCTGGTTTATGCGACCGCTTTGGGTATTGTGGGCTTTGCGTTGCTGTATATCGCAGCCAACCCGCTGGCCATGTGGCTGGCGGTGATGGGCTTCGTGGTTTATGTCGGCGTTTACAGTCTGTACATGAAACGCCACTCGGTCTACGGCACGCTGATCGGCAGCCTGTCGGGCGCCGCGCCGCCGGTTATCGGCTACTGCGCGGTGACCAACGAGTTCGACGCCGGCGCGTTGATCCTGCTGGCTATCTTTAGCCTGTGGCAGATGCCGCATTCTTATGCGATCGCTATCTTCCGCTTTAAAGATTACCAGGCGGCCAACATTCCGGTCCTGCCGGTGGTAAAAGGCATTTCCGTCGCCAAGAACCACATCACGGTCTACATCCTGGCATTTATGATCGCCACGCTGATGCTGACCCTGGTAGGTTATGCCGGCTACAAGTACCTGATCGTCGCTGCGGCGGTGAGCGTATGGTGGCTGGGCATGGCGCTGCGCGGTTACAAGACCGAAAACGACAGCGTCTGGGCGCGTAAACTGTTCGTGTTCTCCATCGTCGCCATCACCTCGCTGAGCGTGATGATGTCGATCGACTTCAGCGCCACGGCGGCGCCTGAAGCGCTGGTGACCTACGTTTGGTAAGCCAAATCATCTGTGAATGGGCCGCTTTTGCGGCCCATTTTATTTGTCACGCCGAAAAGCGGCCAAACTGTAATATCTGTTAAACAACATTCGATTTACCCCCCCTGCCCTGCACACTAAAATGACGCAGCTTTACAGAAATCATGCCATCAGGCGCTGTCGCAACGTCTGATGGCATGGTTTTTACCGAGGTTTGATGTGAACGATAATTCAATGACCCCGCAGGAGCGCCGCGCCACCTGGGGATTGGGCACCGTATTCTCCCTGCGCATGCTCGGCATGTTTATGGTACTGCCGGTGCTGACCACCTACGGCATGGCGCTCAACGGCGCCAGCGAAGCGCTGATCGGCATCGCCATCGGCATTTACGGCCTGGCACAGGCGGTATTTCAGATCCCGTTCGGCCTGGTGTCCGATCGCATAGGCCGCAAGCCGCTGATCGTCGGCGGCCTACTGATCTTTGCCCTCGGCAGCGTGATCGCCGCCGTCACTGACTCTATCTGGGGCGTGATCCTCGGCCGCGCGTTGCAAGGCTCCGGCGCCATCGCCGCCGCGGTAATGGCGCTGCTCTCCGATCTGACCCGCGAGCAGAACCGCACCAAAGCGATGGCGTTCATCGGCGTCAGCTTCGGTATCACCTTCGCCATCGCCATGGTTCTGGGCCCCATCATCACCCATGCCTTGGGCCTGCATGCGTTGTTCTGGATGATCGCCGTGCTGGCGCTGGCCGGCATCGTCATCACTCTGGCAGTAGTACCTTCCGCCGATACCCATCTGCTGAACCGCGAGTCCAGCATCGTGCGCGGCAGCTTCCGCAAAGTGCTGAGCAACTCGCGCCTGCTGAAGCTCAACTTCGGCATCATGTGCCTGCATATCCTGCTGATGTCGAGCTTCGTGGCGCTGCCGCTAGCGATGGAGAAAGCCGGGCTGGCGGCCAGCGAACACTGGATCGTCTACCTGGTGACCATGCTGGTGTCGTTCGCCGCCGTGGTGCCGTTCATCATCTATGCCGAAAAATATCGCCGCATGAAGCAGGTGTTTATGGGCTGCGTGGCGGTGCTGTTTTGCGCCGAAGTGCTGCTGTGGCTCTCCGGCGCTCATCTATGGGGCATCATCGCCGGCGTGCAGCTGTTCTTCATGGCCTTCAACGTGATGGAAGCCATTCTGCCTTCACTGATCAGCAAAGAATCACCGGCCGGCTACAAGGGCACCGCGATGGGGGTCTACTCCACCAGCCAGTTTATCGGCGTGGCGATCGGCGGCAGCCTCGGAGGCTGGCTGTACGGTTTGCAGGGGGCGGGCTTGGTGTTTATCGCCGGCGCCGTGCTGGCCGCCGTCTGGTTCCTGGTCAGCAGCACCATGAAAGAGCCGCCGTATGTCAGCAGCCTGCGCATTACGCTGTCGGAACTGGCGGTGAAGGATTCGGCGCTGGAAAGCCGCCTGAAGGCGCAGCCCGGTGTGGCCGAGGCGATCGTCGTGCCGGAAGAGCGCAGCGCCTACGTCAAGGTGGATACTAAGCAGACCAATCGCGGTCAGCTGGAAGCGCTGGTCAATTCGCTGTAAAGAATCAGGGCCGGCAATGCCGGCCCCGTAGAGATTAATCGCGGAAGTTCTTGAACTGGAACGGCTGCCCCAGATCGCCGCCGCGCACCAGCGCCATCACGCTCTGCAAATCGTCGCGTGACTTGCCGGTCACCCGTACTTCTTCACCCTGGATCTGCGCCTGCACCTTCAGCTTGCTGTCTTTGATCAGCTTGACGATTTTCTTCGCCACAGAGGTTTCAATCCCCTGCTTCAGCTTGGCTTCCACGCTGTAGGTTTTGCCGCTGTGGGTAAACTCTTCCGGGATCTCCAGCGCAGCGCCGTCGATGCTGCGCTTGCTCAGCTTTTCGCGCAGAATGTCGAGCAGCTGTTGCACCTGGAAATCAGACTCGGTGGCAACCTTGATGCTTTGGTCTTTCTCGTTTAGCTCAAAGCTGGCCGGCACGTTGCGAAAATCCCAGCGGGTACCGAGATCGCGGGTAGCGTTCTCAACGGCGTTACGCACTTCCTGCATATCAATTTCGGAAACGATGTCGAAAGATGGCATACTTCTTCCTCCTGAATGAGTGCCTAATAGCTTAGGCGATTTTGATGCCGAGCATGATAACCGCTTTGCCGCCTCAGACAAAATCTGCTGAACGCACGCAGGGATAGCGCTTCGGGCTGCCATAAAGCCTATAGTTAATTCACGGTAATTGAGCGGTATTCCCGTGTTTCCAAGGAGACTGAATGAAAATAACCATTCTTGGTTGCGGCGCGCTCGGACAACTGTGGCTCTCCCGGCTGTATCAGCAGGGCCACGATGTACAGGGATGGCTAAGAGTGCCACAGCCTTTTTGCGCAGTGAACGTGATAGAGCCGGAAGGCGTCTCGTTCAATCGCAATTTGCCCACCAACGATCCGGAGCATCTTGCGCAAAGCGAGCTGCTGCTGGTGACGCTAAAAGCCTGGCAGGTGTCCAGCGCGGTCAGCACGCTGCTGCCGAAGCTGAACCCCCAGTGCGCTATTTTGCTGCTGCACAACGGCATGGGCACCCAGGAAGAGCTGCCGCCGAACGGCCAGCCCATCCTGCAGGGCACCACCACCCACGCTGCGCGCCACGAAGGCAGCACCATTATCCACGTCGCCACCGGCATCACCCACATCGGCCCAACCTCGCCGGCCGCCCAACACCTCAGCCACCTGGCGGAAGTGCTGCATCAGGCACTGCCTGACGTCGCCTGGCACAACAATATCGCCTCGGCCAACTGGCGCAAGCTGGCGGTCAACTGCGTGATCAACCCGCTGACGGCGCTGTACGGCTGCCGCAACGGCGACCTGCAGCGTTACCCGGAACAGATCGAAACGCTGTGCCGTGAAGTCGCCAGCGTGATGGCGATGGAGGGCTACCACACCTCCTGTGAAGGCCTGATGCAATACGTGATGGACGTGATCCACAGCACCGCCGACAACATTTCGTCGATGCTGCAGGACATCCGCAGCCAGCGGCACACCGAGATCGACTACATCACCGGTTACCTGCTGCGCCGCGCGCGCAGCCACGGCCTCACGCTGCCGGAGAATGCGCGGCTGTTTGAATTGATTAAACGAAAGGAAAATGAATATGAGCGTATCGGCGCTGGTCTGCCTGGCACCTGGTAGCGAAGAAACCGAAGCCGTCACCACCATCGACCTGCTGGTGCGGGCGGGCGTAAAAGTCACTACCGCCAGCGTTGCCGGCGACGGCGAGCTGACTATCGTCTGTTCGCGCGGCGTCAAGCTGCTGGCCGACGCGCCGCTGGTGGCGATCGTCGATGAGCCGTTCGACGCCATCGTGCTGCCCGGCGGCCTGAAAGGCGCGGAATGCTTCCGCGACAGCCCGCTGCTGGTGGAGAAGGTGCGGCAAATGCATCTGCAGGGCAACATCGTCGCCGCCATCTGCGCGGCGCCGGCGCTGGTGCTGCAACACCACGATCTGTTCCCGATCGGCAACATGACCGGCTTCCCGGGCCTGAAAGACCAGATACCGGCGGATAAATGGATGGAGCGCCGCGTGGTGTACGATGCCCGCGTCAACCTGCTCACCAGCCAGGGGCCGGGCACCGCGATGGAGTTCGCGCTGAAGCTGATAGACCTGCTGCTTGGTAAAGCCAAGGCGGCGGAGATCGCCGCGCAGCTGGTGCTGATCCCGGGGATGTACGACTTCCGCGACTGAGCGGCTTGCCGATAAAAAAAGGGCTGAACATCGGTTCAGCCCTTCTCGTTGATGCCGCTCCGTGCGTTACGGGCGATAAACCTTCACGTTGTTGAAGCCCTGCTCCAACAGGTACAGCGCCTGCAGGCGGCTCATCACGCCGCGCTCGCAGTACAGCAGGTAGGTTTTGCTCTGGTCCAGATTACCAAACTGGGTGCTCAGCTTGTAGAACGGCAGCGCTTTCACTTCAACCTGTTCCAGCTGCAGCGGTTTCTCTTCCTGCTCGTCGTTGGAGCGGATATCCAGGATCACCTCGTCGGCGCCAAAGGCCGCGACGGTTTCCACCTCGGTCACCTGTTCCTGCGTCTGTTCGGCGATAGAGCGGATATCAACGTTCTTCGCCTCGCTCACCACGCGGTCAAGAATGCTGAAATCGAAGTGGCTCTCTTCCTCTTCGATCTTGGCCTTGACGGCTTTTACCGTCGGGCTCTTCGAAATCACACCGCAATATTCCGGCATGGTTTTGGCGAAGTCTTCAGTGCCGATTTCGCGCGCCAGCTTGATGATGTGCTCTTTATCGTGCGAGATCAGCGGACGCAGGATCAAGGTATCGGACGCATTGTCGATCAAGCGCAGGTTGGTCAGCGTCTGGCTGGAGACCTGCCCCAGCGCCTCACCGGTCACCAGCGCCTGCACGCCGTAGCGTTCGGCCACTTGCGAAGCGGCGCGCACCATCATGCGCTTGAGCACCACGCCCATCTGGCCGTCGTCGACCTTCTCCAGGATCTCGCCCACCACCGGCTCGAAGTCGATAGCGACGAAGCGCACCTTGTGCGAACTGGCGAAGCGATTCCAGAGATAATGTGCCACCTGCTTCACGCCGATCTCGTGCGCAGCGCCGCCCAGGTTGAAGAAGCAGAAGTGCACGCGGCAACCGCGACGCATCAACATATAGCTGGAGACGCCCGAGTCGAAACCGCCGGAAATCAACGACAGTACGTCTTCCTGGGTGCCGACCGGGTAACCACCGATGCCTTCGAGGCGGCGTTTGACCAGCATCAGCTTGTCGTCTTCAATCTCCAGATTTACCGTGACCTGCGGGCGGCTAAGGTTAACGCGCGCGCTCTCGATATGCTGGTTCAGGCCGCCGCCGACGTAGCGCTCTACGTCCTGCGAATTGAACGCCTGCTTGCCGCGGCGCTTGACGCGCACGCAGAAGGTTTTGCCTTCCAACTGGGCGCGGTAGGCTTCCAGCGTCTGCTCGAAGATGTGGTGGATGTCGGTATAAGCGCGGTCTTCCACTTCCAAAATATGGTGGATGCCGGGAATGCGCGTCAGGGCGTCGGCGATGATCGGCCGCTGGTTTTCATCTTTGGCGCGAACTTCGATATGATCCCAGTGACGGACGACCGCCAGCGTTTCATCATACTGCTTCAGGACGTTGCGAATATTGGTCGAGAGAATCTTGATAAAGCGCAAGCGCACAGATTGGCTCTTGATGGTGATTTCCGGGAACAATTTAATGATAAACTTCATGGCGGTCTTTGTTGTCAGATAAGAATTACGGCGCGGAGTATATCACCATATCGCCGTGCTCTGCGCACAAAACCACACATGAGCGCCATGATTTGCTAATCAAGATCCGCTAGGATAGGCTCTGGCGCCACGGTTCACATGATGACGTAAAAAGAAAATTATGCCGAAAAAACCAGCACAATCAGCCAGTACAGAGCAAACTGCCAGCTTTGAAAGCGCCCTCGGCGAGCTGGAAAGCATCGTGACGCGTCTGGAGTCAGGCGAATTGCCGCTGGAAGACGCGCTGAACGAGTTCGAACGTGGCGTACAGCTGGCGCGTCAAGGCCAGCAGAAACTGCAACAGGCGGAACAGCGTGTGCAGATACTCCTTAACGACAGCGCCGACGATGCGGCGCTGACGCCTTTTACACCGGATACCGAGTAACCGACATGTCTGAGATCGCCCCATCGGCCGCTTTTGCCGATCAAATGCAGATTTTCCGCCAGCGTGCCGATCGCGCGCTGTTGGACTTCATCGCCCCGCTGCCGTTCAACGACGGCAACATGGTGGCGGCGATGCGTCACGGCGCCTTGCTGGGCGGCAAGCGCCTGCGGCCATTCCTGGTCTACACCACCGGCCAGATGTTCGGCGTGTCGCTGAGCAACCTGGATGCGCCGGCGGCAGCGGTAGAATGCATTCATGCCTACTCGCTGATCCACGACGATCTGCCGGCGATGGACGACGACGATCTGCGCCGCGGCCAGCCGACCTGCCACATTAAATTCGGCGAAGCCAACGCGATCCTGGCCGGCGATGCGCTGCAAACGCTGGCGTTTTCGATCCTGGCCGATGCCGAAATGCCTGACGTGGCGTTGCGCGATCGGCTGGCGATGGTCTCCGAACTGGCGACCGCCAGCGGCGTAGCCGGCATGTGCGGCGGCCAATCACTGGATCTGGAAGCCGAAGGCAAGCGCGTCGATCTGCAGGCGCTAGAGCAGATCCACCGCCACAAAACCGGCGCGCTGATCCGCGCGGCGGTGCGCTTGGGCGCGCTGAGCGCCGGCGAAGCCGGGCGAGCGGCGCTGCCGCAGCTGGATCGTTACGCCGCCGCGGTCGGCCTGGCGTTCCAGGTTCAGGATGACATTTTGGACGTTGTCGGCGAGACTGAGAAAATCGGCAAGCGCCAGGGAGCGGACCAACAACACGGAAAGAGTACCTACCCGGCGTTACTCGGGCTTGACAGCGCGAAAGCAAAAGCGTGGGATCTCTATCAGGAAGCATTAGCTGCATTGGACACTTTGGCAGCGCAATCTTATAACACAGCGCCATTGCGAGCGTTAGCCAGCTTCATTATTGAACGCGACAATTAACGTGTGACGTTAACTCCTCTGATATGAGTATCGAATGAGTCTTGATATAGCCAAATACCCAACCCTGGCGCTAGCGGAAAACCCCGAGGAACTCCGCTCGCTGCCCAAAGAGAGCTTGCCGAAGCTGTGCGATGAGCTGCGGCAATACCTGCTGAACAGCGTCAGTCGTTCCAGCGGCCACTTTGCCTCCGGGCTGGGTACCGTCGAACTGACGGTGGCGTTGCATTTCGTCTACAACACGCCGTTCGATCATCTGGTGTGGGACGTCGGCCACCAGGCCTACCCGCACAAAATTCTGACCGGCCGTCGCGACCGCATCGCCACCATTCGGCAAAAGAACGGCTTGCACCCCTTCCCGTGGCGCGCCGAAAGCGAATACGACGTGCTGTCGGTCGGCCACTCATCGACCTCGATCAGCGCCGGCCTCGGCATGGCGGTGGCGGCAGAGCGTGAAGGCAAAGGCCGCCGCACGGTGTGCGTGATCGGCGACGGCGCCATCACCGCCGGCATGGCGTTCGAAGCGATGAACCACGCCGGCGACATCAATCCGGACATGCTGGTGGTGCTGAACGACAATGAGATGTCGATCTCGGAAAACGTCGGCGCGCTGAACAATCACCTGGCGCAGCTGCTGTCCGGCAAGCTTTACTCCACCCTGCGCGAAGGCGGCAAGAAAGTGCTGGCCGGCGTGCCGCCGATCAAGGAGCTGGTGAAACGCACCGAAGAGCACCTGAAAGGCATGGTGGTGCCGGGTACGCTGTTCGAAGAGCTGGGCTTCAACTACATCGGCCCGGTAGACGGGCACGACGTACAGGGCCTGGTCGCCACGTTGAAAAACATGCGCGATCTGAAAGGCCCACAGCTGTTGCACATCATGACCAAGAAAGGCCGTGGTTACGCGCCGGCGGAGAAGGATCCGATCAGCTTCCACGCGGTGCCGAAGTTCGATCCCGCCAGCGGCACGCTGCCGAAAAGCGCCGGAGGTCTGCCGACCTATTCGAAAATCTTCGGCGACTGGCTGTGTGAAACCGCCGCCAAAGACAGCTCGCTGATGGCGATCACGCCGGCGATGCGCGAAGGCTCCGGCATGGTGCAGTTCTCTCGCGACTACCCGCAGCAATATTTCGACGTGGCGATCGCCGAGCAGCACGCGGTCACTTTCGCCGCCGGGCTGGCGATCGGCGGCTACAAGCCGGTGGTGGCGATCTATTCCACCTTCCTGCAACGCGCCTACGATCAGCTGATCCATGATGTGGCGATCCAAAACCTGCCGGTGATGTTCGCCATCGATCGCGGCGGCATCGTCGGCGCCGACGGCCAGACCCATCAGGGGGCGTTCGATCTGTCGTTCATGCGCTGCATCCCGACCATGGTGATCATGACACCAAGCGACGAGAACGAATGCCGGCAGATGCTGTATACCGGCTATCACTATAACGATGGCCCGAGCGCCGTGCGCTATCCGCGCGGCACCGGCACCGGCGCTGCGCTGGAGCCGCTCAGCCTGCTGCCGATCGGCAAAGGCGTGGTGCGCCGTCAGGGGGAAAAGATCGCCATTCTCAACTTCGGCACCCTGCTGCCGGAGGCCGCGCAAGCGGCGGAAGCGCTCAACGCCACGCTGGTCGACATGCGCTTCGTCAAACCGCTGGACGAGCAGTTGGTGCTCGAACTGGCCGCCAGCCATGAAACGCTGGTCACGCTGGAAGAGAACGCGATCATGGGCGGCGCCGGTAGCGGCGTTAACGAACTGCTGATGGCCAAACGCCGCCCGGTGCCGGTGCTGAACCTCGGCCTGCCGGACAGCTTCGTCTCGCAGGGCAGCCAGGAAGAGCTGCGCGCCGATCTGGGGCTGGACGCCGCCGGTATTCAGCGCCAAATCGAAACCTGGCTGGCGCAGTAATCACCGCCTGCACCTGACAAACGCCTCCGCCTGCGGGGGCGTTTTCGTTTCCGCCCTTCGGGATCCGCGCTACAGTTACTGTCTGAGCTGTGAATGGGAGGCAAGCATGAAGTACCTGAAACTGGGCAACACCGATCTGAACGTCTCGCGCATCTGCCTGGGTTGCATGACCTACGGCGAACCGAACCGCGGCAATCACGCCTGGACGCTGCCTGAAGAGAGTAGCCGTCCGCTGCTGAAACAGGCGCTGGAAGCCGGCATCAACTTTTTCGACACCGCCAACAGCTATTCCGACGGCAGCAGCGAGGAGATCCTCGGCCGGGCACTGCGCGACTATGCGCGCCGCGAGGAGGTGGTGATCGCCACCAAGGTGTATTTCCCGCTGAGCAACCTGGAGCGCGGTTTGTCGCGCGCCAAGATCATGCAATCCATCGACGACAGCCTGCGGCGTCTGGGCACCGACTATGTCGATTTGCTGCAAATCCATCGCTGGGATTACGAAACGCCGCTGGAAGAGACGCTGGAAGCGCTGCACGACGTGGTGAAAGCCGGTAAGGCGCGATACATCGGCGCCTCCTCGATGTACGCCTGGCAGTTCGCCAAAGCGCTGTATACCGCCGATCTGCACGGCTGGACGCGCTTCGTCAGCATGCAGGATCAATACAACCTGATCCAGCGCGAAGAAGAGCGCGAGATGCACCCGCTGTGCGCCGCCGAAGGCATCGCCGTGCTGCCGTGGAGCCCGCTGGCGCGCGGCCGCCTGACCCGCCCCTGGGGCGAAACCACCGCGCGGCTGGTTTCCGACCAGTTCGGCAAGAGCCTGTACGAGGAAACCGAAGGCATTGACGCCATTATCGCCGAGCGCGTCGCCAGCCTCGCCGACGAACGCGGCGTGTCACGCGCGCAGATCGCGCTGGCCTGGCTGCTGAACAAGCCGGCGGTCAGCGCACCGATCGTCGGCGCTTCGCGCAGCGAACAGCTGGACGACGCCATCGCCGCAGTCGATTTGAGTTTGTCGCCGCAAGAGGTGGCGGAACTGGAGACGGCTTACGTGCCGCACCGGGTGACAGGGTTTGAATAAAGAGAAGCGGGCGCGAAACAGCGCGCCCGTCTGTCAGAACAGCCCGATCGGCCAGTGGTGCCCAATCAGGTAGATGATGCCGGCGGACAGCACGCCGGCGATGATATCGTCGACCATAATACCCATGCCGCCATGCACGTTGCGGTCGAACCAGCGGATCGGCCACGGCTTCCACATATCCAGAATGCGGAAGATGACGAAACCGGCGGCGACCCAGCGCCAATCGTTGACCGGCAACGCCATCAGCGTGATCCACATGCCGACGAACTCGTCCCAGACGATGCTGCCGTGATCGTGCACCTTCATGTCTTTTGCCGTGCGATGGCAAATATAGACACCGATGCAAATGCTGAACATCACCGCCAGCGAGTAAAGCTGCCACGGCAGTTGGATCAGCAGCAGCCAGAACGGGATCGCCGCCAGCGATCCCATGGTGCCCGGCATCACCGGCGACAAACCGCTGCCAAAACCGGTGGCCAGCAGGTGCCACGGATTGCTCATCCGCAGCCGGCGCTTGGCTTCATCCATCGGTGCCCGGCTCCGCGTTGAAATGATCGAAGCCGGCCCAGTCCAGCTCTACCGCCTCATCGTCGCGATAATAGCGAATACCTTCAGACAGCGGGCCAATTTGGCCGATACAGGTGTAGTCGGCTCCGAGGTGGCTCAGCGCCACTTCCAGCGCACCGCGGTTGATCTCCGGCACGGTGAAGCACAGCTCATAATCTTCGCCGCCCGCCAGCGCCCAGCGCAGCGCCTGCTCGGCATCGGCGTGGCTGCTCAGCGCCTGCGACATCGGCAGCTCGTCCAGTACGATGCGTGCGCCACAGTCGCTGGCCTTCAGGATATGCTTCAGATCGGAAATCAGGCCATCAGAGATGTCGATCGCCGAGCTGGCCAGATCGCGCAGCGCCTGCCCCTGCAACACCCGCGGCTGCGGCCGCAGATGACGAGCGACCAGATAATCGCGCGCCGCCGCATCCGTCACCGCCAGGCGATCCTGCAGGATCGCCAGACCGGCGGCGCTGTCGCCCAGCGTGCCGGTCACATAGATCCAGTCGCCGATGCGCGCGCCGCTGCGGGTCAGTGCCCGGCCGGCCGGGATCAGCCCCTGAATGGTCAACGTCATGCTCAGCGGGCCGCGCGTGGTATCGCCGCCAATCAGCTGCATGCCGTAATAGTTGAGCTGATCGAACAGGCTGTCGCTGAAGGCCTTCAGCCACGGCTCGTTCACCTCCGGCAGGGTCAGGGCCAGCGAGAGCCACGCAGGATCGGCGCCCATCGCCGCCAGATCGCTCAGATTGACCGCCAGCGCCTTGTAACCGAGATCGGCCGGATCGATGTCCGGCAGGAAGTGAATGCCCGCCACCAGCGTATCGGTACTGACGGCCACCAGCTGTTTTTCCGGCACTGCCAGCAGTGCGCAGTCATCTCCAATGCCCAACTGTACATCCCGGCGCACGCGCTTAAACCGGTCAAAATAGCGGGCAATGAGGTCAAATTCGCCGCATGCCATATCGATATTCCACTAGAAGAAATTAAGGCCGGGAATGCCGGCCTTAATGTTTTACTTTTTCTTGCGAAGGGTTGGCGCCACTTTATCCAGCACCCCGTTCACAAACTTGTGGCTGTCTTCCGCGCCGAAGGTTTTCGCCAGCTCGATCGCTTCGTTAATCGCCACCTTATAAGGGACATCCTCGCGCATTTTCAGTTCAAACAGCGCGACGCGCAGCACCGCGCGCTCCACCTGGCCCAGCTCTTCGAGCTGACGCGACAGGTAAGGCGCCATCAGTTCGTCCAGCATACCTGCATTCACTGCCGCGCCGGACAGCAACTCGCGAAAATAGGCGACGTCAACATCTTTGACATCCTGCTCCGTCAGGAACTGGTGTTCAACATCGGCAAGGTCGTTTTTAGACAACTGCCAAGAGTAAAGCGCTTGAACAGCGCACTCACGAGCGCGGCGACGAGCAGCAGGTTTCACGGAATTCCCCTTAACTAAATTCAGGCTTTAATAGCTTTGATAACATTAATCATTTCAAGTGCGGTCAGCGCGGCTTCAGCGCCCTTGTTGCCCGCTTTGGTGCCGGCGCGTTCGATCGCCTGTTCGATGCTTTCGGTGGTCAGCACGCCAAAGGCAACCGGGATTTCGGCATTCATCGCAACGTTGCCGATGCCGGAGCTGGCTTCGCCCGCTACATATTCGAAGTGCGCGGTGCCCCCACGGATAACGGTGCCCAGCGCGATAACCGCGTCGTATTTGCCGGTTTTGGCCAATACGCTCGCCGTCAGCGGCAGCTCGTAAGCGCCCGGGACCCAGACAACGGTGATGTTGTCGTCAGCAACCTGACCAATGCGTTTCAGCGCGTCGATAGCACCTTCCAGCAGGCTGTCGTTGATGAAATTGTTAAAACGTGCAATTGCGATCGCCACACGGGCATTTGGAGTAGCAACAACACCTTCGATAACTTTCATGGGCTTTCCTTAAAAATGGGTTCAATACCCCGCAGGGGGGCGGATTCTATCATATTCTTTCACCGCCTGCGCGGCGCTTTTGTAAAACCGGCGCGCGGGCGCGAGATTCAGTGTTTCGCCCGCAGGCGCAAACGCAGATCGGGGCCAACCTGACGCACGTCGCTAAAGACGAATTCCGGCGCGTCGGCCAACCGTTCCAGGCCCGGCAGATGACACAGACCGCGGCTATTATCGCCCAACAGTTTCGGCGCGATGTACAAAATGAGCTCATCCACCAGGCCGGCCTGCAGCAACGCGCCCGCCAGCGATGCGCCCGCCTCCACCCAGATTGAATTCACCTGGCGCTTGGCCAACAGCATCATCATCACCACCAGATCGATGCCGCCGCCGTGCGCCGGGCAGATAAACTGTTCAACCTCTTGCGGCCAGGCCTGTTCATCCGCCTGCAGGCGCGCCAGCCAGGTAGCGCCCGGCTGCTGCACCACGCGGTGCTGCGGGGTAATGCGATTTTGGCTGTCGAGCAGGATGCGCAGCGGCTGGCGCAGATTTTCGCGCGGATAGAGGCGCTGCGTCTCGGCGTCCAGCTCATCCCAACGCACCGTCAGCGACGGATCGTCCGCCAGCACGGTGGCGCTGGTGCTGAGAATGGCGGCGCTCTGCGCGCGCAGGCGCTGCACGTCCTGACGCGCTTCGGGTGAGGTGATCCACTGGCTTTCGCCGGAGGCCATCGCCGTGCGGCCGTCCAGCGACGCGCCCAGCTTCAGCTGCACATAGGGGAAACCGGTGCGCATGCGTTTGAGGAAGCCCAGGTTGACCGCTTCGGCCTCGGCCAGCATCAGGCCATGACGGACTTCGACGCCGGCTTGCTGCAGCTTGTACAAGCCGCGCCCCGCCACCTGAGGATTGGGATCTTGCATCGCCGCGACCACCCGCGTCACGCCGGCGGCCACCAGCGCATCGGCGCAGGGCGGCGTGCGGCCGTGGTGACTGCACGGTTCGAGCGTGACATAGGCAGTGGCGCCGCGCGCCTTGTCGCCCGCCATGCGCAGCGCGTGCACTTCCGCATGCGGCTCGCCGGCGCGCAGATGATAGCCTTCACCGACAATTTCGCCGTCGCGCACGATAACGCAGCCGACGTTCGGATTGGGCGCGGTGGTGAAACGCCCCAGCCGCGCCAGTTCGAAGGCGCGCGCCATGTAAAATTCGTCGTGATGCATGAAAGATCCTTTAGTCTTGCAGGCGGGCAATCTCTTCACCGAACTCGCGCACGTCTTCGAAGCTGCGATACACCGACGCGAAGCGAATGTAGGCCACCTTATCCAGCTTTTTCAGCGCGTCCATCACCAGATTGCCGACTAACTTGGTCGGCACTTCGCGTTCGCCGGTGGCGCGCAGTTGGGATTTGATATGATTAAGGGCGTTTTCCACATCGTCCGAGCTGACCGGGCGCTTTTCCAGCGCTTTCAGCATGCCGCGACGCAGTTTGTCTTCGTTGAACGGCTCGCGCACCTCATCGCTTTTAATCACTCGCGGCATCACCAGCTCGGCCACCTCGAAGGTGGTGAAGCGTTCATTGCATACCAGACACTGGCGGCGGCGGCGCACTTGCGAACCGTCCCCCACCAGGCGGGAATCGATGACTTTGGTATCAACGGCGGCGCAGAAAGGGCAATGCATAACACGTCCTGATAAACGTTTTTTATAGATAAATGCAGTTTAACCCGAAGTGCAGCCACAACAAAGGGCGGCGGCCATTTGTTGCGACAGGCGGCGGGAAGGTGGCAGCGATATGACTTTCACCACTATGCGGACTAAGCTTGATAGCAGGAGACTCAGCATAGGAAATCGCCGTCATGACAACCTGTTACCCTAAAATCGCCCTGCTCGCCGCCGCCATTTTGCTGGCGGGCTGCGCGCACAACACCGCCGTGCCTCAGCTGCGCCATCAGGTCGCCGCGCTGAACCAGAAAGTGAGCGTACTGACCGACCAAACCACCGCACTGGAGCGGCAGAATTTGCTCAATCAGCACTCCGACAATGGCGTCTACCTGCTGCCGGCGGCTCGAAGCGCTGCCCGTTTGCAGAGCAGCATCGGCGAACTGAGCGTTTCGCTGAGCCACATCAAGAGCGAAGCCAACGGCACGCAGGCGCAGCTGCATGTGCGCATCCTCTCACAGGCTACGCTGCCGCCGTTCAACGCGGTGGTGGAATGGGGTCAACTGGATGAGGCCACCGGCCGGCCGCTGACCGCCGAAGCACTGTCGCAACCGATCGCCAGCGCCGACTCGCTGCTGCCGAAACCTGGTCAGGACTTCGAGCTACGCTTCAGCGGCCTGACGCCGGAACAGCTCGGCTATATCCGTCTGCACAGTCTGGTGGCCACCGCCCAACCGGCGGTGGTGCAGCAACGCTGAAACCCAAAGCAAAAAAAAGGAGCGCCATCGGCGCTCCTTCTCATTTCGCTGAATACTGCGGCGGTTAAGGCAGAATCGAAGGCTGATCCGCGCCCTCTTTTTCCACTTTTTGCTGCAGCATGTGCTCGCGTTTCATCCCCAGCTTCAACGCCAGCGCGGACGCGACGTAGATGGAGGAAACGGTACCGATCGACACGCCGATCAGCATCGCCAGCGAGAAGCCTTGCAGCATCGCGCCACCGAAGATGTACAGCATCAGCACCACCATCAGGGTAGTACCGGAAGTCATCAGCGTACGGCTCAGCGTCTGGGTCAACGACACGTTCATGATCTCGTAAGGCGTACCGCGGCGGATCTTGCGGAAGTTCTCACGAATACGGTCGGAGACCACGATGCTGTCGTTCAGCGAGTAACCGATAACCGACATCAGGGAAGCGACGATGGTCAGGTCAATCTCGATGTGGAACAGCGACAGCACGCCCAGCGTGATGATCACGTCGTGCGCCAGCGCGATAACCGCCCCCAGCGCCAGGCGCCATTCGAAGCGGAAACCGACGTAGATCAGGATACAGATCAACGCCACCAGCAGCGCCATGCCGCCGGTTTGCGCCAGCTCGCTGCCCACGCTCGGGCCGACGAACTCGATGCGCTTCACGGTGGCGTTTTTATCCACCGAGTCGTTGATCACGCCGATCACCTTGTTGCCCAGTTCCTGGCCTGCGGTGCCTGTCGCCGGTGGCATGCGCACCATCACGTCGCGGCTGCTGCCGAAGTTCTGGATGATCGGATCCTGGAACCCGGCCTTCTCCAGCGTGTCGCGCATCAGGTCAAGGTTAGCCGGCTTCTCCAGGTTGATTTCAATCACCGTACCGCCGGTGAAATCCAGACCCCAGTTAAACCCGCGCACCGACATGGTGACGATCGACGCGACCAACAGCAGCAACGAGATGCCGAAGGCCAAATAGTCCCAGCGCATAAAGTCGTAGACTTTACGGCCGTAGTTGAGTTGCTCAACAGTATAATCCTGTGCCACAACGCACTCCTCAGATAGACAGCTTGTTAATGCGTTTGCCGCCGTAAAGCAGGTTGACGATGGCACGGGTACCGACAATCGCGGTGAACATGGACGTCGCCACACCGATCGCGGTGGTGATCGCAAAGCCTTTGATCGAACCGGTGCCCACTGCGTACAGGATGACCGCGGTGATCAGCGTGGTGATGTTGGCGTCGACGATACTGGAGAACGCGCCTTTATAGCCCTCATGGATTGCCTGCTGAACGGACCGGCCATTCTTCAGCTCTTCCTTGATACGTTCGTTAATCAGTACGTTGGCGTCGACCGCCACCGCCAGCGTCAACACGATCCCGGCAATACCCGGCATGGTCAGCGTCGCCCCCGGCAACAGGGACATCACGCCGACGATCAGCACCAGGTTGGCGACCAGCGCCGTGGTGGCGATCACGCCGAACTTACGGTACCAGACCACCATGAAGACGATGGACGCCACCAGGCCCCACAGACAGGCTTCCAGACCTTGGGTAATGTTCTGCTGACCCAGGGTTGGACCGATGGTGCGCTCTTCAACGATCTGAATCGGCGCGATCAGCGCACCCGCACGCAACAGCAGCGAAAGCTGACGCGCTTCGTTCGGGTTGCCGATACCGGTGATGCGGAAGCTGTTGCCCAGACGCGACTGAATGTTCGCCACGTTGATCACTTCTTCCTGTTTCACCAGCACAGCGCGACCATTGGCGTCTTTCTTGCCGCTGTCCTTATATTCCACGAACAGGGTCGCCATCGGCTTGCCGATGTTGTCCTTGGTGAAGTTGGACATCGACGTGCCGCCGGCGCTATCCAGCGAGATGTTAACCTGCGGCTGGTTGTATTCGTCGGTGCTCGAGGTGGAGTCGGTGATGTGGTCACCGGTCAGGATCACGCGCTTGTACAGCACGATCGGCTGGCCGTCGCGGGTATATTTCACCTCGGAATCGCCCGGCACGCGGCCATTGGCCGCCGCGGTGGCGTCCGCATTGGTGTTCACCAGACGGAACTCCAGGGTCGCGGTGGCGCCCAGAATTTCTTTGGCGCGCGCGGTGTCCTGAATGCCCGGCAGCTCGACCACGATGCGGTCAGCGCCCTGGCGCTGCACCAGCGGTTCGGCGACGCCGAGCTGGTTGACGCGGTTACGCAGGATAGTGATGTTCTGCTGGACGGCGTATTCACGCGCTTCGCTCAGACGGGCGTCCGTCAGGTTGGCTTTCATGGTGTTAGCGCCGTTGGCGGACAGCACCAGATCGCGCTGACGCGGGCCGATGTAGCTGATGGCCTGGTCGCGAGCCGCATCGTCACGGAAGCGAACTTCCACGCCGTTGTTGTCCAGCTTGCGGATAGACGCGTAAGGAATGCCCTTCTCGCGCAGCTCGCTGCGCAGGGTATCCATGGTCTGTTCCTGCAGCTTGCTCAACGCGGTGTCCATGTCCACTTCCATCAGGAAGTGCACGCCGCCGCGCAGGTCCAGGCCGAGTTTCATCGGTTCTGCGCCCAGCATGGCCAGCCAGGTCGGCGTGGCCGGCGCCAGGTTCAGCGCCACGACGAATTTGTCACCCAGCTCGGTCACCAGCGCTTCGCGGGCGCGCAGCTGAACGTCAGGATCTTTAAAGCGAGCCAGGATAGCGCCATTTTCCAGCGCAATCGACTTGCTCGCGATGTTGTCTTTTTCTAATACGGTACGGACCTGGTCCAGCGTAGTTTCACTGGCGGCGACACCGCGCGCGCCAGTGATTTGTACGGCCGGATCCTCACCGTAGATGTTGGGAAGCGCATAAAGCAGACCGACGAGGATCACGACGATCAACATCAGATACTTCCACAAAGGATAACGGTTTAGCACGGCAATTCCCTTCGGGAAAAAAGATTACAGGGCCTTCATGGTACCTTTCGGCAGAACGGCCGCCACGAAGTCACGCTTGATCATCACTTCCGTGGTGTCGTTCAGCGCGATGGCGATGATGCCGGTGTCGGCCACTTTGGTCACACGACCGATCAGGCCGCCGGTGGTCAGCACTTCGTCGCCTTTACCGATGGAGTCCATCAGCTTCTTGTGATCTTTCGCGCGTTTCTGCTGTGGGCGCAGGATCATGAAGTAGAAGATCAGGCCGAACACCACCAGCATAATGATCAGAGAGTACGGGCTTCCCTGAGCCGGAGCCCCTGCGGATGCGACGGCGTCAGAAATGAAAAAGCTCATTGAAATTCCCTCATTAAGTTATCAATTATTAGATCAAGCGTTTAAAGGCGGAATCGGCTTGCCGATCCGACCATAGAAATCCGCAACAAACTGCTCTAATTTACCCTCTTCGATAGCCTGGCGTAAACCCGCCATCAGGCGCTGGTAGTGACGCAGGTTATGAATTGTGTTCAGTCGAGCACCCAATATTTCGTTGCAACGGTCGAGATGGTGCAAGTAGGCGCGGCTGTAATGGCGACACGTGTAGCAATCACAGTCCTTATCCAGCGGAGACGTATCATCCTTGTGCTTGGCATTACGGATTTTTACCACACCGTCAGTCACGAACAAATGGCCGTTGCGGGCGTTGCGGGTCGGCATGACGCAGTCGAACATGTCGATGCCGCGGCGCACGCCTTCCACCAAATCTTCCGGCTTGCCGACGCCCATCAAATAGCGTGGCTTATCTTCCGGAATTTGCGGGCAAACGTGTTCAAGAATGCGATGCATATCCTCTTTCGGCTCGCCTACAGCCAAGCCGCCCACAGCGTACCCGTCAAAGCCGATATCCACCAGCCCTTTGACGGAAACATCACGTAAATCTTCGTAAACGCCGCCCTGAATGATGCCGAACAGCGCATTTTTATTTTCCAGCTCGTCGAAACGCTGGCGGCTGCGCTGCGCCCAACGCAGCGACATTTCCATCGAACGCTTGGCGTAGTCCCAGTCGGCCGGGTACGGCGTGCATTCGTCGAAGATCATCACGATGTCGGAACCCAGGTCATACTGGATTTCCATCGATTTTTCCGGGCTCAGGAACACCTTGTCGCCGTTGATCGGGTTGCGGAAGTACACGCCTTCCTCTTTGATCTTGCGCATCGCCCCCAGGCTGAACACCTGAAAACCGCCGGAGTCGGTGAGGATCGGGCCCGGCCACTGCATGAAATCGTGCAGATCGCCGTGCAGCTTCATGATCTCCTGGCCAGGGCGCAGCCACAGGTGGAAGGTGTTGCCCAGCAGGATCTGCGCGCCGGTTTCTTTCACTTCTTCCGGCGTCATGCCCTTGACCGTGCCGTAGGTGCCGACCGGCATAAAGGCCGGGGTTTCCACCACGCCACGGTCGAAAATCAGGCGGCCGCGGCGTGCGCGGCCATCGGTAGTTTGTAGTTCGTACTTCACAAAGCCTCCAGCATCAGAGAAACAGTCTGATGTCGTTGAAACGGGGCCGCGCCGTGGGCGCAGCCCGGGAAATTAACCGCCGACGGACTCGTTTTCCGCCTGCGGATTACGGCTGATGAACATCGCATCGCCGTAGCTGAAAAAGCGGTACTGCTCGGCCACCGCCTGCTGATAGGCGTTCATGGTATTTTTGTAGCCCGCGAAGGCCGACACCAGCATGATCAGGGTGGACTCCGGCAGGTGGAAATTGGTCACCAGCGCGTCGATCACCTGGTAGTGATAGCCCGGATAGATAAAGATGCTGGTGTCGCCGAAGAACGGCGCAATCAGCGCCTCTTTGCTGGCCGCAGCGGCGCTTTCCAGCGAACGCACCGAGGTGGTGCCCACCGCCACGACGCGCTTGCCGCGCGCTTTGCAGGCCAGTACCGCATCCACCACCTCCTGCGGCACTTCGGCGTATTCGGCGTGCATCACGTGATCTTCGATGGTTTCCACGCGCACCGGCTGGAAGGTGCCGGCGCCGACGTGCAGCGTCACGAACGCCATTTCCACGCCTTTGGCGCGCAGCGCCGCCAGCAGCGGTTCGTCGAAGTGCAGGCCGGCGGTCGGCGCGGCGACCGCGCCCGGTTTCTCGCTGTAGACCGTCTGATACAGCTCACGGTCGGCGTCTTCATCCGGGCGAGCGATATAAGGCGGCAGCGGCATGTGGCCGGCCGCGTTGAGAAGGGTGAATACATCGCGTTCGTCGTTGAAGCGCAGCTCGAACAGCGTCTCGTGGCGCGCCACCATGGTAGCGGCGATGCTCTCATCATCCCCCAACAGCAGCTCGGCGCCCGGCTTGGGCGCTTTCGACGCGCGCACGTGCGCCAGCACGCGATGGTCGTCCAGCACGCGCTCCACCAGCACTTCTATCTTGCCACCGCTGACCTTGCGGCCGAACATGCGCGCCGGGATCACGCGGGTATTGTTGAACACCAGCAGGTCGCCGGCTTCCAGCTTATCCAGCAGATCGGTGAATACGCCGTGCGTCAGCGCCCCGCTCGGCCCGTCCAGCTGCAGCAGGCGGCATGCGCTGCGTTCGGCCTGGGGATAGTGGGCAATCAGGGATTCGGGAAGTTCAAACGAAAAATCAGCGACGCGCATGGGTATTCACTTCTTCAATTTATGGCTGGTTGGTAAAAAACAGGCGGCCTAGTCTAAAGCCGGGGGCGGTCAGCGGCAAGAAATAAGGAGGATTTGCCTGACTTCGGGTATAGTTGAGGGATGAATTTTCTCGCTCATCTTCACCTGGCCATGCTGGCGGACAGCTCGCTGCTGGGCAACCTGCTGGCCGATTTCGTGCGTGGCAACCCTGCCGCCGACTACCAGCCCGACGTCGTAGCCGGCATCATGATGCACCGCCGCGTCGACGTGCTGACCGACAGCCTGCCGCAGGTCAAAGCCTGCCGCGACTATTTCAGCGCCCCCTACCGCCGCGTGGCGCCGATCACCCTCGACGTGGTGTGGGACCATTTTTTGGCGCGCCACTGGCAGCAGTTGGAGCCCTCACGCGACCTGCACCAGTTTACCCAGGAAGCCCGCAGCCAGATCGAACCTTACCTGCCGCTCACGCCGCCACGCTTTCAGAACCTGAACGGCTATCTGTGGCCGGAACGCTGGCTGGAACGCTACGCCGAATTGCCGTTCATCGCCCGGGTATTGCAGGGCATGGCCAGCCGACGTCCGCGCCTCGATGCCCTGGCAGGCTCGTTCGCCGACGTCGAGCGACACTATCATCAGCTTGAAACACAATTCTGGCAGTTTTATCCGCAAATGATGCAGCAGGCGAAGGAAAAAACGCTCTGAGGTCAAGCTCAAGCGTTTGAAATTGCAGCGCCTTGCAAGAATTTACGCTTTGCCGCTTGCCCTTTTGTGGGAAAAGGTTATTTTTAAAGCCTGTCAAATTTAATTAATGAATTTAATAGGTAAAAGCTATCTCATCGATTGGTTTTTTGCCCTTTATTCGCCAAGTCGTGGCCCCTATACTGGCCCTTGTTTTTACATCCACCCTTTAACACCTATTACAGGAGTAATTATGGTCCTGGTAACTCGTCAAGCCCCTGACTTCACTGCAGCTGCCGTACTGGGTAGCGGCGAAATCGTTGAAAACTTCAACCTGAAGAAGCACCTGAACGGTAAACCAGCCGTGCTGTTCTTCTGGCCAATGGACTTCACCTTCGTATGCCCTTCCGAGCTGATCGCTTTCGATCACCGCTATGAAGAGTTCCAGAAGCGTGGCGTTGAAGTGGTTGGCGTTTCCTTCGACTCAGAATTCGTCCACAACGCATGGCGTAAAACCCCTGTCGACAAAGGCGGCATCGGTGAAGTGAAATACGCAATGGTTGCTGACGTTAAGCGTGAAATCCAGAAAGCTTACGGCATCGAACACCCGGAAGCTGGCGTTGCGCTGCGCGGCTCCTTCCTGATCGACAAAGACGGCATCGTGCGTGCTCAGGTTGTTAACGACCTGCCAATCGGCCGTAACATCGACGAAATGATCCGTACCGTTGACGCGCTGCAATTCCACGAAGAGCACGGTGAAGTGTGCCCGGCTCAGTGGGAAAAAGGCAAAGCAGGTATGGGCGCTTCCCCAGACGGCGTGGCAAAATACCTGTCTGAAAACGCTGCCAAGCTGTAATTTCAGCCTGATAGTGAATCAACCGGCCCACGCGGCCGGTTTTTTTATGCCCCTTTTTGGGGCAGACCGCCCGCCTTCAGTGCTTTATTTCCCTGTTTCCGCTCACATTTCCCGCCCAGTTCGCCGCGTGAATGCCCATCTGCGGCTACTATCAATAACGCTGGCTCGCGCTTTGCAAGCGAACAGCGGCAAGCAACACAACACAATAAAAAACTGACAGGGTAGGAATAACTATGTTTTTACAGAAATGGAGCAAACCCCTGACCATGGCGGCGCTGCTGGTCAGCGGCAGCCTGTATGCGGCATCCAACCCAGCGGTGGAAGCCAAAAACGGCATGGTGGTCACCTCGCAGCATCTGGCTTCGCAGGTCGGGGTGGATATCCTGAAGATGGGCGGCAACGCCATCGACGCCGCCGTGGCGGTCGGCTATGCGCAAGCGGTGGTGAACCCCTGCTGCGGCAACATCGGCGGCGGCGGCTTTATGACCGTCCACCTGGCGGACGGCACCGACACCTTCATCAACTTCCGCGAAACCGCGCCGGCGGCGGCCAGCGCCAACATGTATCTGGATGCCGACGGCAAGGTGAAGAAAGACGCCAGCCTGTACGGCTATTTGGCGGCGGGCGTGCCTGGCACCGTGCTGGGGATGGAAACCGCGCGTGAGAAGTACGGCAAACTGAGCCGTGAACAGGTGCTGGCGCCGGCGATCAGGCTGGCGCGCGAAGGCTTTGTGCTGACCCGCGCCGACACCGATATTCTCGACACCACCGTCGCACGCTTCAAACAGGATCCCGAGTCGGCCAAAATCTTCCTGCGCCCGGACGGCAGCCCGCTGCAGCCGGGGGACAAACTGGTGCAAACCGATCTGGCCAATACGCTGGAAGCCATCGCCAAAGGGGGAACCGACGCCTTCTACAAAGGCAAGATCCCACAGGCGGTGGAGGCGGCGGCCAAACAGGGCGGCGGCATTTTGACCGCCGCCGACTTCGCCGACTACAAGGTCACCGAAACGCCGCCGATCACCTGCAGCTATCGCGGCTACAAGTTCGTGTCGGCGCCGCCTCCCAGCTCAGGTGGCGTCACGCTGTGCGAAATCCTCAACGTGGTGGAAGGCTATGACCTGAAAAGCATGGGCTTCAACTCGGCGGCGGCCATTCACACCATGACCGAAGCGATGCGCCATGCCTACATGGATCGCAACACCTACCTCGGCGACCCGGAATTCATCAAGAACCCGATCGACCGGCTGGTGAGCAAGAGCTACGCCGAGCAGATCCGCAAGAAAATCGTCGCGGACAAGGCCACGCCGTCGGAAAACGTACAGCCCGGCATGGAACCGCATGAGAAGCCGGAAACCACCCATTATTCGATCGTCGACCACGACGGCAACGCGGTCTCCACCACCTATACCGTCAACGGCCGCTTCGGCGCCGTGGTGATCGCACCGGGCACCGGCTTCTTCCTCAACGACGAGATGGACGACTTCACGGTGAAAGTGGGCGAGAAAAACCTGTACGGGCTGGTGCAAGGCACCGCCAACAGCATTGCCCCCGGTAAGCGCCCACTATCGTCGATGAGCCCGACGCTGGTGACCAAGGACAACAAGATCTTTATGGTGCTGGGCTCGCCGGGCGGCTCACGCATCATCACCATTACCCTGCAGACCGCGTTGAACGTGATCGACCACGGTATGGCGCCGCAGGAAGCGGTGGACGCACCGCGCATCCATCACCAATGGTTGCCGGATGAGGTGTACTACGAACAGCGCGGCGTTTCCGCCGATACGCTGAAGCTGCTGAGCGGCATGGGCTATAAGATGGTCGAGCAAACGCCATGGGGCGCCGCCGAACTGATTCTGGTCGGCTTGCCGGGCGCGGCGGGCGTCAGCCCGGCCAACTCCGGCAACGATTCGGCGGTTTCCGGCAAAGTGCGCGAAGGTTACCTGTACGGCGCCAACGACGTGCGTCGCCCGGCAGGCTCCGCGGTCGGTTACTGATGTAAACGCCTACTCACCTTGATCGCGGGGGCCTTACGGCCCCCGCAGTTCCCTTAGCCTTCATACCGCCACACGGTGGCCGACTCTTCCGCCAGCTGCAGGCGCAGCCCGCCGGCCGTTTCGCTCAACTCTCCCCGCCCTTCCACACGCCGCCACGGGCCGCGCGCCAACAGCGGGTTGTGCGGCAGCTGCGCCTGGCCGCTGCCGTCGCGCTGCAGCGCCACCAACACCTGCTCCTGCTGATACAGACGCACGAACACCAGCGTTTCTCCGCTGGCGTACAGCACCTGACAGCCGCCGCGACGCAGCGCCAGGCTCTGTTTACGCAGCGCCGCCATGCGCTGGAACAGCGCCAGCAGCGGCCGATCCCAGTCACCGACGTCCCACGGGAACGGCTTGCGGCAGAACGGATCGTTGCCGCCGTCCAGGCCAATCTCATCGCCGTAATAGAGACAAGGCACGCCGATCCAGCTCAGCAACCACACCGCCGCCATCTGCATGCGCGCCGCGTTCCCCTGCAACAGCGTGAGGAAACGCGCGGTATCGTGGCTGTCCAGCTGATTGAACTGGATCAGCTGGCGGCCGTGCGGCAGCCCCGCGCGGTAGCCGTCCATCCACTGCGCGCACCCGGCGGCGTCCAGCCGCACCGGGTGATAGGCCACGTCCAGCCCCGCCAAGAACGCCCGCACTGGCAGCGCAAAGCCCATGTAGTTCATCGCCGCATCCTCCACGCCGGCGTGCAGCCAGCGGCGCGCGTCGCCGAAGTGTTCGCCCAAGACGTAGGCCTGCGGATTCTCCTGCTTCACCGCCTGATAGATGCCAGCCAGGTGGTGCAGGTTGCCGGTGGCACCGCCGTTCTCCCCCAGCATGTGCACCACGTCCAGCCGCCAACCGTCGATGCTGTACGGCGGGCGCAGCCAGTGGCGCACCACGCTGCCTTCCCCGCGATAGATCGCTTCCGCCACCTGCGGCTCGGCGAAGTTGAGCTTCGGCAGGCTGGCGTTGCCCTTCCAGTCGAGCGCGCGGCCGTCCGGGTAAAAGTTGAACCAGCCGCGATACGGTGAATCGGGGTGGTGACAGGCGCCGTTTTCGCCCTGGCGATGGCGGTCGAACCACGGATGCGAGTCACCGGTGTGGTTGAATACCCCGTCCAGCACCAGTTTCATGCCCACCTTGTGAGTGCTCACTCGCAAACGCTGCAGCGCCGCGTTGCCGCCAAAGTGCGGATCGACCTGGTAATAGTCCTCGGTATCGTACTTATGCACGCTCGGCGCGGTAAAAATCGGGTTCAGATACAGCGCCGTCACGCCCAGCTGCTGCAAATACGGCAGTTTGGCGCAGATGCCGTCCAGATCGCCGCCGTAAAAGGTCGAGGCGGCGTGACGATCCTCCAGCGGATGCTGCCAGTCGCGCCGAATCACCTCGGCACCGGCCGCGTGATGGCGGTAGCTGCCGCTTTGGATGCCGTGCTCGCCGCCGCTGCTGGCGAAGCGATCGGGGAAAATCTGGTAGAACAGCTGATCCGCCACCCACTCGGGGCCATGGTCGGGCTCGTCGACGGCGAACTGCGCCAGCTGGCCCGGCGGCGTTGGCGACCAGCCCTGCGGGCCGAACCACTGCTGGCGATCGGCCCACAGCAGCTTGAAGCAGTAACGCCGCGTCGGCTCGCCCTCATTCAGCGTAAGGCTGGCCTGGTAGCGCCGCATCCCCTCGTGGCGCTGCGCTTTCATCACCAGCAGCCACTCTTCGTTGTCCGGTTCGGCGCGCAAAAACACCCGTTCCGGCAGTTCATCCCCCTGTAACCACAGCGTGATATCCAAACGTTGCCCTTGCTTCACCACAAAAGGCGGGACCGGTTGATGCCAGGCGTTAAGCATACTGTTTCTCCTGCTGTACCAAACGAAATCGACGGCGTTCTTCAAGAAGCGAACAATGCCACGTTAAGTGCAACTCCCCCTCCTCTCTGGCCGCAAAACCCAGGGATGAGCCGGGGGGCGGAGACCGAAAAATAACGCTAACTCGATGTAAAAAAAGGTAAACAGGCACAAATCCTTCACGTTACCCCTTAGGCTAACGCGTTTTGAGCTTACAGGATATTTTTTGCGCATTTTTTAAGGAGCGGTAATGCAACAACAGATAACGCGCTGGCTGGAACAGTTTGGTTTGGAATTCGGCGGAGTGATGTCGCTGTTGATGGTATTGGGGTTGATTGTCCTGATCTCGGTGGTGATCCACCTGGTGCTGCACCGGGTGGTGTTGGCCGCCCTTCAGCGCCGCGGCCAGCAATCGCAGCGCGTCTGGCAACAGGCCATCACCCAATACAAACTGTTCCAGCGCGTGGCGCTGCTGCTGCAAGGGGTGATCATCAGCATCCAGGCGACGCTGTGGTTGCAGAGCGGCAGCCAGACCCAGGCGGTGATCGTCACCGCCGCGCAGGTGTGGATCCTCGCCTTCACCCTGCTGTCGCTGTTCTCGCTGCTGGATACGCTGCTGGCGCTGCTGCGCCAAAGTCCGATCGCCAATCAGCTGCCGCTGCGCGGCATTTTCCAGGGCCTGAAACTGGTGGCGGCGATCCTGATCGGCATCATGATCGTTTCGTTGCTGATGGGCAAATCGCCGCTGCTGCTGCTCAGCGGCCTGGGTGCCATGACCGCGGTCTTGATGTTGGTGTTCAAGGATCCGATCCTCGGGCTGGTGGCCGGCATTCAGCTCTCCGCCAACGATATGCTGAAGATCGGCGACTGGCTGGAAATGCCGAAATACGGCGCCGACGGCGCGGTCACCGACATCGGCCTGACCACGGTCAAAGTGCGTAACTGGGACAACACCGTCACCACTATTCCTACCTACGCGCTGATCTCCGACTCGTTCAAGAACTGGCGGTCGATGTCGGAATCCGGCGGGCGCCGCATCAAGCGCAGCCTGAATATCGACACCGGCAGCGTGCACTTCCTGTCGGAAGAGGAACAGCGCCGCCTGCAGCGCAACCCGCTGCTGCACAGCTACCTGAACGTCAAGACCCAGGAGCTGAGCCAGCATAACCAGGAGATCGCCGTCGATCTGGCCTCGCCGCTCAACGGCCGCCGCCTGACCAACCTCGGCACGCTGCGCGCCTATCTGGAAGCCTACCTGCGCGCTCACCCGCGCATTCACCAGAATATGACGCTGATGGTGCGCCAGCTGGCGCCGACGCCGGAAGGCCTGCCGCTGGAAATCTACGCCTTCACCAACACTACGGTCTGGGCGGAGTACGAAAGCATTCAGGCGGATATTTTCGACCATATCCTGGCGGTGATCGATGAGTTCGGCCTGCGCGTGCATCAGACACCGAGCGGCAATGACCTGCGCGGCATGTTGCGACAAAGCGCGAACGCTTCCTGACGTCGGCTGACGTAATTGTGTCTGCTGGTAATGATGTTCTTTCAATTGCCAGCAGATATCTCCACCCCCTTCTTTTCCCCGGCGAAAACGGCGTTAATGCGCCATCACCTTCACCACCGAGAGGGAAAGCCCTTGCTGAAACGGTTACGTCACCGGTTGTTTACCCTGCTGGCCACCCTGCTGTTTATCGGCTGCCTGCACAGCGCTTCGCTGGACGAAAGCCGCATGCCCCGCAATCTGCAACCTTCGCTGAGCGCGCTCAGCAGCAATATGCAGGACATTCGCGAAGTGCTGGCGCGCTGCGCCGGCGAGGAGGAGGAAGAACGCCTTAACGGCGGCGACATGCGTATCGAAGCGCGCGCCGCCGGGGAGGAGGAAGTGGAAGACCAACGCTAAAAAAACACCGGCCTTAGCCGGTGTTTTTCCATTTAGTCTTGCTGCGTCGCCAACGGCGCGCGTTTTTTCTGATGGTTGACCTTGAACCAGTATCCCGCCAGCAGCAATACCACCCAGACCAGGCCGGCGTACAGCGAGACGCGCGTGGTCGGGAAGTAGCCGATCAGGCCGATGATGAACACCAGGAACACGATCGCCACCACCGAAGTGAATACCCCGCCGCGCAGCGGGAACGCCAGCTGCTTCACCTGCTCTTTGCTCAGGCTGCGGCGGAAGGCGATTTGGGAGAACAGGATCATGATCCACACCCACACGGTGGCGAAGGTCGCCAGGGACGCAATCACCAGGAACACACTCTCCGGCATGATGTAGTTGAGGTATACCGCCAGCAGCAGCGCCAGCATCATCACCACCACCGTCACCCAGGGAATACCGCGTTTCGACACCTTGCTGAACATTTTCGGCGCGTGGCCCTGCTCAGCCATGCCGTGCAGCATGCGGCCGACGCCGAACACGTCGCTGTTGATCGCCGACAGCGACGCGGTAATCACCACGAAGTTGAGAATGCCCGCCGCCACGGTGATGCCCATATGCTGGAAGGTCAGCACGAACGGGCTGCCGTTGGTGCCCACCTGGTTCCACGGGTAGATAGACATAATGACGAACAGCGTGCCGACGTAGAACACCAGAATGCGCCACGGCACCGAGTTGATGGCTTTGGGAATCGATTTTTTCGGATCTTTGGCTTCGCCGGCGGTGATGCCGATGATTTCAATGCCGCCGTAAGCGAACATCACCAGCTGCAGCGACAGGATCATGCCGATAAAGCCGTTGCTGAAGAAGCCGCCGTTCGACCACAGGTTATGAATGCCGGTCGGTTGCCCGCCGTTGCCGATACCCCAGATGATGATGCCGATACCGGCCGCGATCATGATGATGATGGTGGCGACCTTGAAGAACGAGAACCAGAACTCCAGCTCGCCGAACACCTTGACGCTCATCAGGTTGATGGCGCCGATAATCAACACCACGCTCAGCACCCAGATCCAGTGCGGCACTTCCGGGAACCAGACCCCCATATAGATGCCGAAAGCGGTCACGTCGGCGATGGCGACGATCAGGATTTCAAAGCAGTAGGTCCAACCGGTGATGTAACCCGCCATCGGGCCGAGGTAGTCCTGCGCATAGCGGGAAAATGAGCTGGCCTGCGGGTTGTTGACCGACATCTCCCCCAGGGCGCGCATGATGATAAAGGCCACGATGCCGCCGATCAGGTAAGCCAGCAGCACGCTCGGGCCGGCCATTTTGATGGCGTCCGCCGAGCCGTAGAACAACCCGGTGCCGATGGCTGACCCCAACGCCATAAAGCGGATATGACGCGTGCTGAGGCCGCGTTTCAGCTTATTGTCGGGGGCAGAGGTGGGTGACTGTTGTTGCATGAAAATGACCCATAGTTTTAAACGAAAAAAAGCCACGGACATGTCCGTGGCCCTGGATTAAGCCGGGGGATTATCAGTGCGCGGTCACTTGGGAACGCGTGCACACCCGATCATAAATCGCGACCAGCACCAGCATCAGCAGCGAAGGCGGCAACCATGCCAACCCCTGCTCCGCCAGCGGCAGGTGAGTGGTCCAGGCCGGCAGCAGTTGCTGGAAGCTGGAGGCTTTCACCGCGTCAAGGATACCAAACAACAGGCTGACAAGCATCACCGGCGCGATGATGCGCGGCGCGCTGTGCCACCAACGCAGGGTGAAGCTCAGCACCACCAGCACGATGCACGGCGGGTAAATCGCGGTCAGCACCGGAATGGAGATCTGGATCAGGTGGCTCAGGCCGAGGTTGGACACCACCATCGAGAACAGGCCCAGGATAAACACCAGCGTCTTGTACGAGAACGGCAGATATTGCGCGAAGAACTCGGCGCAGGCGCAGGTCAGGCCTACCGCGGTCACCATGCAGGCGATGAAGATCAGCGCCGCCAGGAAGAAGCTGCCCAAACCGCCGAAGGTGTTCTGAACGTAAGCGTGCAGGATCACCGCGCCGTTGGTGGCGTCAGGCACCAGCGCGCCGCTGCCGGAGCCCAGCTTGAACAGACTCAGGTAAACCAGCGTCAGGCCCACGCCGGCGATCAAACCGGCCAGAATGGTGTAACGAGTCAACAGACCGGCGTCTTTCACGCCGCGTGAACGCGCCGCGTTGACGATAACGATGCCGAATACCAGCGCCCCCAGCGTATCCATGGTCAGATAGCCGTTAACGAAGCCGGAGGAGAAAGGCACGCTCTGGTAAGCCGCCGTCGCCGGGATCGGCGCGCCGGCAGGCCACAGCAGCGCGGCGATGCCCAGTACGGCCAGCGCCACGATCTTCAGCGGCGCCAGCACGTGGCCGACGGTATCGAGCAGACGGCCCGGATACAGGGAGATGCCGATCACTAGCGCGAAGTACACCAGGCTATAGATGAACAGCGGCATGGTGCCGTCGCCGGTCAGCGGGGCAATGCCCACTTCAAAGGATACGGTGGCGGTGCGCGGCGTGGCGAACAGCGGGCCGACGGCCAGGTAGCAGACGGTCGCCAGCAGCAGGCCGGCGCCGCGGCCGATCGGCGAACTGAGGGCGTCGATGCCGCCGCCGACGCGCGCCAACGCGATGACGGTGATGACCGGCAGACCCACGGCGGTGATCAGGAAGCCCAGCGCTGCGGTCCAGACGTGTTCACCGGACTGCAAGCCGACCATCGGCGGGAAGATGATGTTCCCGGCCCCAACGAATAAGGCAAAGGTCATGAAACCCAGTGCCAGGATATCTTTTGACGTTAAACGATGACTCATACGATGTCGTGTTGCCTGTTCAAATGAAAAAAATGGTCCGATAGCGTGGTGGCGTAACGCCCCACCCGGTTGCCGGCATGCCCTAACGTTGCAGCGCCAAATAAGCACCCTAAACGCAGTCGATCCGGCGTTTATGTCCCTATTCGAAAGTGGCCGCTCATGAAGATGGGCAAAATTTTAGGAGTTATAAAAATGGAGGTTTAATCCGACAACGAGGGCTAAGGTAAACGTTTATAGCGCTTCAAGGCAAGACGCACGGCGAAAAGCAGAGCTATCGACCATATAAACTTTAGCCACCAGTCGATCATATTGGCTATCAATAAATATACACTACATGATTTGTATCATTTTTGAACAGCAGATTCACGAAACGTGAAGCATATATCACTTTACCGCGCGAAAACGCCAATATAAGCCCGATTTTCGCGTGGCACGAGCTTCGTTTGGCCGTGAAAAAAGGCGAAAATTACGTCGCATTTTGTCGGTTATTTCATCATGGCCGGCGCGAGCGGTGGCAACCCAAGCGCCTGACGGGTCTTCTGCAGGGCGCCCGGCGGCAGCGGCAGATAGCCGTCGTGATTGACCAGGCTCTGCCCGGCAGTCGACAGCACGCGGTCGAGGAACGCGGCGGTCAGCGGCTCCAGCGGTTGATTAGGGGCTTTGTTGATGTAGATATACAGATAGCGCGACAGCGGGTAGCGATCGTTGCGCACGTTGGCGGCGGTAGGGGCAACATAGTCCTCTCCCGACTCCGCCAACGGCAGCAGCCGCACGCCGCTGGCGCGAAAACCGATGCTGGCGTAGCCGATGCCGTTGAGCGAACCGGCCACCGCCTGCACCACCGAGGCTGAACCGGGCAGCTCATTGACGCGCGGCATAAAATCGCCGCCGCACAGCGCACGCAGTTTGAAATAGCCGTAGGTGCCGGACGCCGAGTTGCGGCCGAAACGCTGCAGCGAACGCGTCGCCCAGTCACCACTCAGCCCCAGCTCGCCCCAGCGCGTCAACGGTTTGCTTTCGCCGCAGCGCCGGGTGGCGGAGAAAATGCGATCGAGCTGCTGCAGATTGAGGCCGCGCAGCGGGTTGTCCTGATGCACTAACACCACCAGCGCATCCACTGCTACCGGCACCGCCAGCGGCGCATAGCCGTAACGGTGTTCGAACGCCGAAACCTCGGCGGCCTTCATCGGCCGGCTCATCGGGCCCAGCTGCGCGGCGCCCGCCGCCAACGCGGTCGGCGCGGTCGACGATCCGGCGGCCTGGATCTGCAGGTTAACGTTGGGATAATGCTGGCTGAAATCCTGCGCCCATAGCGCCATCAGATTCGCCAGGGTGTCGGAACCGACGCTGGACAGGTTGCCCGCCAGCATGCCGTCGGGCTGCGCCAGCGCGCCGCGCCCGGCCAGCAGCGCCAGGCAAAGCAACAGCCCTCGGGTTATTCGGGTCATACCGGTGTCTCGCGTTAATTTTTCACCGCATTCTCTGATAAAGCGGCGGGAACAATCAACCTATTGGGTAAGGTAAAGATAAAGCGGGTGCCGATCCCTGGTTCGCTGAGGATCTCCAGCCGCGCATCGTGATGGCTGAGCGCGTGTTTGACAATCGCCAGCCCCAGCCCGCTGCCGCCGGTCTGGCGCGAACGGGCCTTGTCGACGCGGTAAAAACGCTCGGTCAGGCGCGGCAGGTGCTCGGCGGCGATGCCCGGCCCGTTGTCGCTGACCTGGAACTGCGCGCCGTGCGCCGTCTGCTGCCAGCTCACTTCGATGTGGGTACCCTTCGGCGTGTGGTTGACCGCGTTGTACACCAGGTTAGACACCGCGCTGCGCAACTGGTCTTCATTGCCGAACACGTTGAGCTGTTCGTTCACCCGGAAGGTGATCTCGTGATTGCCGCCGCTCAGCGACTGCGCCTCGCGCTGTAACACCCGCAGCATCAGCGGGATATCCACCCGCTCGTTCATGTCGACATTGGGCGCCGCCTCGATGCGCGACAGCGTCAGCAGTTGCTTGACCAGCCCGTCCATCCGGCGGGTCTGCTCTTGCATGGTGCCGAGCGCCTTGCTGCGCAGCGAACCGTCCTGCTCTTCGTCGCCCATCATCTCCAGGTAGCCCTGCAGCACCGTCAGCGGCGTGCGCAGCTCATGGCTGACGTTGGCGAAGAAGTTGCGCCGCGCGCCCTCCAGCTGGCGCATCTGGGTGACGTCGCGCGCCACCATCAGCAGTTGCCCTTCGGAATACGGCATCACGCGGAATTCGACGTAGTGTTCGTTGTTCAGCTGCAGCGTCAGCGGGCGTGAAAACTCCTGCTGTTGCAAGTAGTGGCTGAATTCCGGATAGCGCAGCAGGTTGAGGATGTGCTGGCCGTTGTCTTCCGGCCAGCGGAAGCCGAGCAGATGCTGCGCCAGCCCGTTGCACCAGAAGATATTGCCCTCGACGGTGGTCATCACCACCGCGTCAGGCAACGATTCGGCCCCGCTGCGAAAGCGCTTGATCAGCAGCGCCAGCTCGCGCCGGCGGCGGCGATTGCGCTGCTGCATCTGATACAGGCCATAGAACAGCGGCTCCCAGCTCCAGCGGCCGGGCGGCGGCGTCATGCTGCGGTCAATCCACAGCCAATGGGAGAGTTTGAGCTGGTTGTAGAAATTCCACACCAGCGCAGCCAGCGCGGAGGCCAGCAGAAACCAGGGCAGATAACCGAAAATCAGCCCCAGCAGTAAGGCGGGCAAACAAAAAAGAGCCAGCTCCAGAGCCAGCCTCTTCCACGACAGACGTTCTAACACGGCATATTCTCCAGCGCAGCGCGATCAGTAGCGCGTTGAGAACCGGTAGCCGGTGCCCCGAACGGTTTGAACCATTTTATCATGCCCACTGGTTTCTAACGCCTTGCGGAGCCGACGGATATGCACGTCAACGGTGCGGTCTTCCACATAAACGTTAGTGCCCCAGACGTGATTAAGCAACTGCTCACGGCTATAAACCCGCTCCGGATGGGTCATAAAGAAGTGCAGCAGCTTGAACTCGGTCGGCCCCATGTCCAACGCCTGATCGTTCGCCATCACGCGGTGGGAGGACGGGTCCAGGCTCAGGCCTTGCATTTCAATCACTTCTTCCACCGCCATCGGTGAAATGCGGCGCATGACCGCCTTGATGCGCGCCACCAGCTCCTTGGGCGAGAACGGCTTGGTAATGTAATCATCCGCCCCCACTTCCAGGCCGCGCACGCGGTCTTCCTCTTCCCCGCGCGCGGTCAGCATCATGACCGGAATATCGCGGGTCAGCGCTTCGCGCTTCATATGTTTGATAAACTGAATGCCGGAACCGCCGGGCAACATCCAGTCAAGCAACACCAAATCAGGGAACGGCTCAGACAGACGCGTCACGGCGCTGTCATAATCCTCGGCTTCCAACGGTTGGTAACCATTTTGTTCCAACACAAAGCACACCATCTCACGGATCGGCGCTTCGTCTTCCACCACCAGTATGCGTCTTGCCATCGTCAATCCTGCCAATGTGTTAGCGACTTTTCGGGCGCCATTATGCGTCAGTTTTGTGACACTTTTATGAAAAAAACCGGCTGTTATAGGCAGTAAGCATAGCGATTATTTCCCGCAGTAAAGAAAAATCATCCAGTTGTCATCATCATTGCGCCGGGACAGCCGCCGCCGCGGCCTTTATAATCATCGCCATTATCTTTGCATCCGGGAGTGTCATGCGCCTGATCCACACCTCTGACTGGCACCTTGGCCAGTACTTTTTCACCAAAAGCCGCGCCGCCGAGCACCAGGCTTTTCTGAACTGGCTGATCGAACAGATCGAACAGCAACAGGTGGATGCGCTGATCGTCGCCGGGGATCTGTTCGATACCGGCTCACCGCCCAGCTATGCCCGCGAGCTGTACAACCGCTTCGTGGTGGAACTGCAGCGCACCGGCTGCCAGTTGGTCGTGTTGGGCGGCAACCACGATTCGGTGGCGACGCTGAACGAATCGCGGGAACTGCTCTCCTGCCTGAACACCACGGTGATCGCGAGCGCGCAAGGCGCGGCCGAACAGCAGATCGTGGTGCTTAACCGGCGCGACGGCCAGCCGGGCGCGGTGCTGTGCGCCATCCCGTTCCTACGGCCGCGCGATCTGCTTACCAGCCGCGCCGGCGAATCCGGCGCGCAGAAACAGCAGGCGCTGCAGGAAGCCATCGCCGAACATTATCAGACGCTGTATCAGGCGGCCTGCGAGCGCCGCGACCAGCTGGGCTTGCCGCTGCCGATCGTCGCCACCGGCCACCTGACCACCGTCGGCGTCACCACCTCCGACTCGGTGCGCGACATCTATATCGGCACTCTGGACGCCTTCCCGGCGCAGGCCTTCCCGCCCGCCGATTACATCGCGCTCGGCCACATTCACCGCGCGCAGAACGTCGCCAAGTCGGAACATATTCGCTATAGCGGCTCGCCGATCCCGCTCAGCTTCGATGAGCTGGGCAAAGCCAAAAGCGTCTTCCTGGTCGATTTCGCCGACGGAGCCCTCCAGCAGGTAGATGCGTTAACGATCCCGCAGTTCCAGCCCATGCAGCTGATCAAAGGGGATCTGGCCGAGATCGAACGGCAACTGCAGCAATTTGCCGACTATGCCGGCGAGCTGCCGGTGTGGCTGGATATCGAAGTGGCGACGCAGGACTACCTCAGCGATATTCAGCGCCGCATCCAACTGATGGCGGATGAGCTGCCGGTGGAAGTGGTGCTGTTGCGGCGCAGCAAAGAGCAGCGCCGCCAGGCAATCGCGCAGCAGGATAAGGAAACGCTGAACGAACTGAGCGTCAACGAGGTGTTCGAACGGCGCCTGGCGCAGGAGGCCGACATGCCCGAAGCACGCCAACGGCGGATGCACCAACTGTTCCGCCAGGTGGTCGATGCGGTACAGCACAATCCTGAGGAGACCAACCCATGAAGATCCTCAGCCTGCGGTTAAAAAACCTCAACTCGCTGCAGGGCGAATGGAAAATTGACTTCACCGCCGAGCCGTTCGCCAGCAACGGCCTGTTCGCCATTACCGGCCCGACCGGCGCGGGCAAAACCACCCTGCTGGACGCCATTTGCCTGGCGCTGTACCACCAGACGCCGCGCCTCAACGTCACGCCGAGCCAGAATGAACTGATGACCCGCCACACCGCCGAATCGCTGGCGGAGGTCGAATTCGAGGTCAAGGGCGTCGGCTATCGCGCCTTCTGGAGCCAGCGCCGCGCCAAGAATGCGCCGGACGGCAATCTGCAGGCGCCGAAGGTCGAATTGGCGCGCCGCGAGGACGGCAAGATCCTGGCGGACAAGGTGCGCGACAAGCTGGAGCTTACCGCAACCATCACCGGGCTGGACTTTGGCCGCTTCACCAAATCGATGATGCTGTCTCAGGGGCAGTTCGCCGCCTTCCTCAATGCCGATGCCAACGATCGCGCCGAACTGCTGGAAGAGCTGACCGGCACCGAAATCTATGGGCGACTGTCCGAACAGGTGTTCGAGTCGCACAAGCAGGCCAAAACCGACCTGGATGGGTTGCATCAACGCGCCAGCGGCATCGAACTGCTGAACGACGAGCAGCGCCAGTCTCTGACCGAACAGCTGACGGCGCTGAGCGCGCAGGAAATCGCCCTCGGCGAGCAAACCCAGCGACAGCAACAGGCGCTGAGCTGGCTGCAGCAATGGCAACGCCTCCGGCAACAGCAAGGCGAGGGTCAACGGCGGCTGGAAACCGCCCAGCGCGAGCAGGCGGAGGCCGCCCCGCAGCTGCAGCAGCTGGCGCTCAGCGAACCGGCCGAGAAATTGCGGCCGCTGCGCGGCGAACGCGATCGCTGCCGCGCCGAACTGCAGACGATACAACAGCAGGCAGCCCAGCTGACGCAGCAACAGGAACAGCACTCGGCGCAGCTGGCGCCGCTGCAGCAGGCGGTGGAAAAAGCCCGCCTGGCACAGCAAACCCATGCCGAGTATATGCAGCAGCAGCAACAGCTGATCGATGAGCAAGTCGCTCCGCTCGACCACCAAATAGCCCAACTGCAGTCGACACAGGCCGAGCGACGACAGGCCGCCGATGCCACCACGCAGCAGTGCGCCCAGCAGCAAACTACGCTGGAGCAGCTCACCGCTCAGCGCAGCCAGCTGACGGCACAGGGCGCACTACATCAGCAGCAGTTGAACGCGCTGAACGAAGCGCTGGCCGTTCAACAACAGCAGCAACAGGCGCTGGAGGCGCAAACGCCGTTGGCCCCGCTGCGCCAGCGCCTGAGCGCCCTGGCGGATCTGCGCCCAACACGCCAGCAGCTGTTTACTCTGGCATCCCTTAACCGTCAGACCCGCGAGCGTCTGGCTAGGCAACAGGCGGAGCACGCCGAGCGGCAAACGCAGCTCGCCGGGCTGCAACAGCAGTTGGAGAGCGCGCGTCAGCAATTCAAACAGCACAAGGCGCAGCTGCAGGAAGTGGAGCAGATCCACGAACTGGAAAAACGCATCGTCAGTCTGGAAGCGGAGCGCGCCCTGCTGCAAAGCGGTGCCCCCTGCCCACTTTGCGGTTCCACCAGCCATCCAGCAGTAGAGCAGTATCAGGCTGTACAGCCTTCGGCCACGGAACAGCGTTTGGTTGAGATGCGTACTCTCGCCGAGAAACTGCAAACCCAGGGCACCGAGTTGCGTACCCGCTGCGAAGGCCTGCAGGAACAGCAACAACGCCAGCAGCAAACCATCGCGCAGGATGAACAGCAGTTGGCTGCCCAACAGCAGCAGTGGCAGCAGCTCAGCGCACCGCTGGCGTTCGACTTTACGCTGGCGGAGAGCGAGCGACTCAGCGCCTGGCTGAGCGGTTGCGACGATGAAGAGCGGCGCGGGCAGCACGCGCTGCAGCAGCATGAACAGGCGGCGCAGGCAGTACAACAGGCAAAAGACGCGCTCGCCGCTCTGCAAACGCAGCAGCAGCAGGCGCAGCAACAGCTGGCGCTGCTCGAAGAGCGCTTTACGCTGCTGCAGAAAACCTATGCCGACAGCCTGCAACAGCAGCAAGACCTGCAACAACGCTGGCAGGAAGGCGAGAAAACTCTCGCAGAGCGGCGCGCGCAGCGGCTGGCGCTGTTCGGCGAACAGCGGGTCGCCGAGGTGCGGGAACAGCTGCGCGCCAAACAAACCGCCTGTGAACAGGCCAGCTTACAGGCCGCCGAGCAGTGGCAAAAGGCGCAGGAACTGCGCGAGCGCCTGACCGGCCAGCAGGCCGGGTTACAACAACAGCACACCCAGATGCAGGAGCGGCTGCAGCAGGCGCAGCAGCAGTGGCAGCAGGCGCTGACCGACAGCGAATTCGCTGATGAAACCGCCTTCACCGCCGCGCTGCTGGACGACACACTGCGCCGCGAATTGCAGCAGCGTAGAGAGCAACTGCAACAGCGGCAGGTAGAGGCCGCGGCCCTGCTGACGCAGGCGACGCAAACGCTGGAGCAGCATCGGCTGAATCGCCCTGAGGGGGTGGATGAAGCCAACACGGATCTCGACGCGCTCACCCAATCGCTGGCCGAGTTGGCACAGCAGTTGAAAACGTTGCAGCTGCGCCAGGGTGAACTGCGCAACCAGTTGGAAAGCGACGCCGCCCGTCGCCTTAATCAGCAGGCGCTGTTCGAGCAGATCGCCCGCAGTCAGCAAGACTACGACGACTGGAGCTACCTCAACCAGCTGATCGGCTCGAAAGAAGGCGACAAGTTCCGCCGCTTCGCTCAGGGGTTAACGCTCGATCATCTGGTCTATCTGGCTAACCAGCAACTCGGCCGGCTGCATGGGCGCTACCTGCTTCAGCGCAAAACCAGCGATGCGCTGGAGCTGCAGGTGGTGGACACCTGGCAGGCGGACGCGCTGCGCGATACCCGCACCCTGTCCGGCGGTGAGAGCTTCCTGGTCAGCCTGGCGCTGGCGCTGGCGTTGTCCGATCTGGTCAGCCACAAAACCAGCATCGACTCGCTGTTCCTCGACGAAGGCTTCGGCACGCTAGACGCCGAAACCCTCGATACCGCGCTGGACGCGCTGGACAGCCTGAATGCCTCCGGCAAAACCATCGGCGTGATCAGCCACGTCGAGGCGATGAAAGAACGTATTCCGGTGCAGATCAAGGTGAAAAAGGTCAACGGGCTCGGCGTCAGCCGGCTGGAGGCGCATTTCAGGCTGGAATGATCCCGCGGCGCGCGGCGCAGAAGTGTGACCGCGGCGGCACTCCGCAGTGAAAAGCGTTGAGCCGCGGCGGGCACGGGTTATTATGCCAACATAATAGGATTGTTACTGTATCCCCTCCGCCGCTCAGGGCCGCAGGGAAGAAACATAAAATACAGGCAAAACCTGACACCCGGGATCGCTCCCGGGCGTCAGGTTTTTTCGTTTTCAGGATGCTGAAACACCGGGAAAAACCATGAAAATCGCTAAAATACTCAATAATAACGTGGTGATTACGCTGGACGACCGTCAGGAAGAGACGGTGGTGATGGGAAAAGGAATCGGCTTTAAAAAGAAGCCCGGCGATACGCTGGACGAAAGCCTGATCGAAAAGGTATTCACCCATAACGGCGGAGAAACCGCCGAGCGCTATAAAGAGCTGCTCGCCGAGATCCCATTAGCCTGCGTCACCACCGCCGACAAGATCATTACTCTCGCCCGCGAACGCCTGCCGGGCAAGTTGCATAACATCGTCTACATCACGCTGACCGATCACATCCACTTCGCCCTGCAGCGCCATGCGCAAGGGCTGGATATCAAAAATGCGTTGCTGTGGGAGATTAAAAAGCTCTATCCGGCCGAGTTCGCCGTCGGGCTGGAGGCGCTGGCCCTGATCGCCCAACGGCTGGACACCGCGTTGCCGGAGGACGAAGCCGGATTTATCGCCCTACACCTGGTCAACGCCCAGCTTAACGACGAGATGCACAACACGCTGCATATTACCCGCGTGATGCAAGAGATCCTCAACCTGGTCAAATACCATTTCCGCTTTGATTACAACGAGGAATCCCTGAGCTACCACCGTTTCGTCACCCATTTGAAATTCTTCGCCCAGCGCCTGCTGGGGAAAAACTACGTCGACAGCGACGACGACTCGCTCTATCAGGTGGTGAAAGAGAAGTACCGCGAGTCATTCGCCTGCGCCGGTAAGATCAACCGCCACATCGAAAAGCACTATCAGCATCAGCTCACCACGGAAGAGATGATGTTTCTGACCATTCATATCGAACGGGTGCGCAGCGAAAGCGAGGAAAAGCCGGCTTAACGGCGAGCGTCGGCTACCCGCACGCCGTACTGCGGAAACACCGCGTCGGCGGAGACCAGCGTCAGCCCTTCGGCCTGCGCCTGTGCGATCAGCATGCGATCGAAAGGATCCTGATGATAGGGCGGCAACTGCCCGGCCTGTTGGCAGTGAAAGGCGTCCATCGGCAGCGACAGAAAATCTTCGGCCTCGATGATCGCAAAGATATCTTCCGGCAGCGCCAGTTTGCCCAGCGCCTGCTTGATCGAGATCTCCCAAATGCTGGCCGCGCTGACGTACACCGCATTGCCCGGATCGGCGATCTGCCTTTTGGCGTTCGCGCCCAGGCAGGCGTCATCGATCAGCCACCACAGCAACGCGTGGGTATCCAGCAACAGGCGCTTCATGCATCGCCCTCAAACAACGCCGCAATGGCCGCATCCTCGGCGTTGAAATCCGCCGGCACGGTGAACTTGCCCTTGGCGGCGCCAGGGCGGCGCGCTTCCCCCTTGATGGCGACCAGCTGTACGTACGGCTTCCCTGCTTTTGCAATAATCACGGTTTCTCCCTCCGCGGCTCTGTCCGCCAACTGGCTCAGATTGGATTTGGCTTCGTGCATATTGGCCTGAATCGGCATACGCGTCCTCCTTAGCTAAGTTAGCTAAATCATAAAACGCCGTCCAGTTTTTGTACAGGGAAGGGTTTAAAGCGCGAGCAGCCTCGCGCTTTGCTGCAACGTTTAGCGCTGCTGTTGCGGCCACAGCCAGGCCGCACCGCGTACGCCGCTGGAGTCGCCGTGAACCGCCTTGCGGATCGGCGTTTCACACTCGCCGCCAAATACCCAACTTTTCACCCGCTGCGGCACCGTGCGGTACAGGCGATCCACGTTGCTCATGCCGCCGCCGAGCACCACCACGTCCGGATCCAGCATGTTGATCACGTGCGCCAGCGATTTCGCCAACCGCATTTCGTAGCGAACGATCGCCCGCTCCGCCAGCGCATCGCCCCGCTCGCTCAGCGCCATGATCTCATGCCCTTGCAGCGCGTTGCCGCTCAGGCGCGCATAGTCGGTAGCGAAACCGGTGCCGGAAATAAAGGTTTCGATGCAGCCCGGCTTGCCGCAGTAACACGGCACGTCGCGAGCGTAACGCAGCTCATCGTCATCCTGCCACGGCAGCGGGTTGTGGCCCCACTCGCCGGCGATGCCATTGCCGCCAGAATGCGCCTGGCCGCTCAGCGCCACGCCGGCGCCGCAGCCGGTGCCGATAATGACCGCGAACACCGTTTTCGCGCCAGCGCCTGCGCCGTCGGTAGCTTCCGACACCGCCAGGCAGTTGGCGTCGTTGGCGATACGCACCTCGCGCGCCAGCAGCGCCGACAGATCCTTGTCCAGCGGTTGGCCGTTGAGCCATACCGAGTTGGCGTTCTTCACCCGCCCGGTAAACGGCGACAGCGTGCCGGGAATGCCGATCCCGACCGATCCCAATTCGCCGGTATGATCTTCCGCCAGCTTCACCAGCCCGGCGATCGCCGCCAGGGTTTGCCCATAGTCATGGCGCGGCGTGGCGATGCGATGGCGAAACAGCTCCCGCCCGTCGTCCGCCAACGCAATCACTTCAATTTTCGTCCCACCCAAGTCGATGCCAATGCGCACGTATTTTTCTCCTCGATGCCACGTAGCGTTGCCACAGCCTAATGTAAGCGCGCAGATGAATCACCTGTTTCCCACCCTCCACCCCGCCCTTTCTCGGTGCGTAAAGCAACGCAATTCGGAGAGAATGGGGCGATTTTTCAGCGTCAATTCGTTATCATGCCGCCCTGCTTTTGACGAATCAGCGTGCCGAGCGCACGCCCAGCCAGGGATAACATTATGCTGTGGTTTAAGAATTTGATGGTTTACCGTTTGAGCCGCGAAGTGGCGTTAAACGCGGATGAAATGGAAAAACAACTCAGCGCGTTCGCCTTCACGCCGTGCGGCAGCCAGGACATGGCGAAGACTGGCTGGGTCTCCCCGATGGGCTCGCACAGCGATGCGCTGACGCACGCGGTCAACGGCCAGATCGTCATCTGCGCGCGCAAGGAAGAGAAAATCCTGCCGTCGCCGGTCATCAAGCAAGAGCTGCAGGCCAAGATTGAGCGCCTGGAGGCGGAACAACACCGCAAACTGAAGAAAACCGAGAAAGACGCGCTGAAGGACGAAGTGCTGCACAGCCTGCTGCCGCGCGCGTTCAGCCGCTTCAACCAGACCTTCATGTGGATCGACACCGTCAACGATCTGATCATGGTCGATGCCGCCAGTGCCAAACGCGCCGAAGATACGCTGGCGCTGCTGCGCAAGAGCCTCGGCTCGCTGCCGGTGGTGCCGCTGACGATGGAAAGCCCGATCGAACTGACGCTGACCGAATGGGTGCGTTCCGGCGAGATGCCGGCCGGCTTCGCCATTCAGGATGAAGCGGAATTGAAAGCGATTCTGGAAGAAGGCGGCGTGATCCGCTGCAAGAAACAGAATCTGATCAGTGACGAAATCGCGGTGCATATCGAAGCCGGCAAGCTGGTGACCAAGCTGGCGGTGGATTGGCAGGAGCGCATTCAGCTGATGCTGTCGGACGACGGCTCGCTCAAGCGCCTGAAGTTCGCCGACACGCTGCGCGAGCAGAACGACGACATCGATCGCGACGACTTCGCCCAGCGCTTTGACGCCGACTTTATCCTGATGACCAGCGAGCTGGCGGCGTTGATCAAAAACACCATCGAAGCGCTCGGCGGCGAAGCCCAGCGTTAATCCCGCCGCAGAAACGACCAGGGCCCAGCATCCGCTGAGCCCTGCGTTCCCCTAACGAGCAACGTTTATTTGCTCAGATAGCGGCACAGATAGGCGGTCGCGTCGGCCACCTGCAGGTTGAACTCGCTGTGCCCCGGCACGAAGAACTTCTCACCCGGCGTAAACACCTGCCAGTCCGGCGCCCCTGGCAGCAGCACTTTCAGCGCCCCGGTGATCACCGTCATTTCTTCCGGTTGCGCGGTGGAGAAGGTGTATTCGCCCTCTTCCATCACGCCCACGCTGGTAAGACCGATGCTGCTACTGTCAAAACCGATAGACTTCACTTTTCCGGCAAAATACTCATTCACTTTCAGCATAGACTGGCACCCGCGTAATCATCTTGATGGAAAATCCATATTGGGGGATTGCGGTTGATCTGTCACTGGTTTTTCGCGCGAAATGCGATCGCGGCGCAGAGTAAAACGCTGCCGGGCTTCTCACCGGCAGTCAGGGCTGCTGAACCCCGGGGAGATCCACGGGCGCAAAGCGCCTGAGAGCGCGTCGAGCGGTAACTTTTCGCTATTTGAATCAGTCGACTAACTCTGCAGCCAGCTTGGCGACCAGTACGTTCGACAACAACACTGGCACCGACAGACGCGCCTGCAAAAAGGCGCGGTGACGCTGGTGATAACCGATGCAGTCTAGCACCACCACCTCCGCCCCCTGCCGCAGCAGTGCGCAAGCCGCCTGCTCCAGCGCGGCATCATCTGCCAGATAGGGGCTGGCGACGGCATAGCTCGGCGGCGTCGCCAGCTGCCGCCATTTACGCGCCTGCTGCTCAACCTGTTCCGCCATCGGCACCACGATGCCGACGCGGTGTGCGCCGACGATCGCGGAGATCAACGGCGGAATAATGCGATCCGGCTCCAGCAACAGCGCCTGTTCCGCCTGCAATTCGCCGAATTCGCCGGTGCACAGCAGCAGGATCACCTGGCACCCCGCCGCCTCCAACTCGCGGATCTTCTGCTGCAACCCGCTTTCAACGCGAGCGGCACAGAGCGTCACCTGCGTGCCGTCCAACAGGCGCGACACCAGCAGCTTATCGCCCTGTTGCGGCGCATAACGCTCGGCGATCTGCCCGGCATCCAGGCCGTCCAGCAAACCGACGTGCCTCACCCGCTCCGCCGGCAGATAAGCAGACAGCAGCGGCATGATATCGCTGCGCGGCGCCTGACCGAGGGTCAGCGTGGCGAATGAAGCCGTCATGGGTCTATCTCCTTTTTTGCAGTTGGCTCAGACTGCCGTACAGCGCCAGCAGCTGGCCGAATTCGGCAGCATCGTAGAACCGGCAAGTGCCGCGGCCAAATTCTTTGGCGACCTCCACCGCGAATTTGACCACCAGCGCGATGTCCGTTTCGTGGCTGGCGCCGGTGCCGCAGCCCGGCACCACCGATTCGCTGCAAATCGCCACGCCGACCACCGGCGCCGCAGTAGCGGTCGAGGGCTGCAGGATGCTGTTGAGGTGATGCACGCCGTTGCCATAAGGGGTGATATCCTGCGTGGTGATCGGGAAGGTCACCGCCGGGCGGCCGCTGGTCATCTCCATGATGCGCAGCAGATCTTCCGCCACCCGCAGGATGTAGCCCTCTTTCACCGTCGGCGACAGCGCATAGCCTTTGTGGTTGATGATGCGATTGCCCTTGGTGGTATCGATCGACAGGATGGCGTCAGCCTCCGGCACCACTTCATTATCGTTCATCGTCACGTCATCGATCGGCGAATCCATAAAATCGACCGGATCGTGCGGCCGGGTCGGCGCGTTCGGGCAAATATGAGTGGTGACGATCACATCGCCCGGCAGCGTGTCGCCCTTACGCTGCATCTCTGCCAGCTTCAGCGCGGCGGCAATGGCGGCGATCGCGCCGTCGCCGTCAGACACCAGCCCGATACGCGTCGGCCGCGCGCCGATGCCGCCCAGGCGGCCGATAATGCCCAGCGTCGGCGCCGCACCGCCAGCGAATTGGCCTGCGCTACCGGGGATCTCGATGCGCACGAAATCGGTACCGCCCTTCGGCCCGTCGGCGCGCAAGGTGCTGGCCCGGATCGCCGGGTAAGGCGCAAACAGATCGACGACGTCCTGGCCGCTGACGAATGCGCTATCAATCAATTCAAAAACCTGCAGCGTTTGTTGCAAACTCATGGTCGTTTTACCTCACCAATGTCATCGGCAGGGGCTATTTGCCCTTGCTGGAAAAAATCGAGCTGAAGAAGTTGTAGAGCGCGTCGCCGGCGATAAACCCGGCCGCCATGATCTCCATCGGTGTGCGGCCACGATCGCCCCAACGGCGCAGGATCGCCACGCGCAGCGCAATACCCACCAGCACCGCCCACCCGGCCAAGGCGTTATTGATCAGCAGACCGGTTGCCAGCAACACGCCGAGCTGGCGCTTAGGGCCGCCGATCAGCTGTACCACGGCGCCGGGGATCGCCCAGATCAAAAGGCTCCAGGCGATACCCGGCTGCGCACCGGCCTCGATGGTCTTCGCGTAAACGCGCGCGACCGGCGGGATCAGGTCCTGCAGGAAATAGCTGTGATAAGAGAGGTAAACCACCGGAATGGCGATGAGGAAGGCAATCAGCGCCGCAAACAGCTGAATGCGGCGCCCCAGCAGCTCCTGCCGCAGATCCTCGCCGTAGCCACGCAGGATGAAGCCGGCTTTCAAATCAAAGCCCATGTCGGCGAAGGCCGGCCCGGTGGCGGCGGTAAAACCGGTCAGGATGCACAGCGCCAGCGGTGGGAAACCGATCAGGATACCGACGATCAGGGTGATCAACGCCACCGCGAACGCAGGAAACCAGCCGGAGTGCATGGCGGCGATACCGACGATCAGCTCATGAACGAAAGCGGCGAACGCCGCGTATATCACGAACAGCGCCAACATCGGCAGCGACATCTCGCTGAACAGCCCGCCGATCAGAGCCAAAAACGCGGCGATGGCGATGTAGCCGACCGCGCCCAGGCCGAGCGCTTTGCTTACCGCACTGTCCGGTTGGGTATAACCGGCGCTATCGGCGCGGCGGCTGCGGATCACCTGCGCAACCTGGATAAGCGCCACCAGGCCGGCGCCGACCATCACGCCGTGCGGAATAAAATGGGCATTGATATCGAAACCGGCCACCGGATCGGCGTAAGCCCGCAACAATAACCCGACGCCAAACATGCTCAGCGCCCAGATATTGCCGATAAAGGCGGTGCCGAAGGCCGCCATGGGGATCTTGAGCATTGATCCGGCGATACCTACCCCTACGCCCACCACCAAAAGCCAGGCCTGCTTGCCGCCGCGATCGCCGGCTTTAATCGCTTCCGCGGCGGCGACGCCGGGCGGCCAGGCATTGGCGGCGGGGAACACTTTGGTATCGAACAGGCGATAAAGCAGATAGGCGTCAAGCAACATCGCCGCCGCCACGCCGCAGAACATCGGTAAAATAAGCTGTGGTTGCCCCATCACGTAAGGCACCGCAATCGGCATCAGCAGACAATTGGCCGCGCCGAAGGTGGCAGAGGAGATCACCGTCTGCGCCAGGTTCTGAGTGTGCACCGAGCGGTAGAGTTGGAACATTTTCAGCGGAATGCGTGCCAACAGCATGGCAATCAGCGCACCGATGATCGAGGTGTTGGGCGTCACGCCCAGCGTGGTGATCAGCTGAACGCCGATGATCGCCCCCACCACCGAAAGTAGCGCCATGACCAACAGCGTGCCGGCCTCTTTTAGCGGATTATTTGATTTCATGCTTGGTTTCCCTGAATATTTCCTGCTGCGTGGCGGAAATAACGCCAAACGATAGCTCGCCGCGGCAGTTCCATTATTTGGAACTACCGGTGTCACAACGTGATTATTTTCTTATTCAGCCTGTCTATTTCTTACCAATAAAATACGGTGAAATATAATTAATGAGTTCCCTGGTGTCGGCGCTCGTTAATTATGATGCAACACGATAGCTCAGGCGCGTTATTTGATCTGCTGCCAATAATCATCGCCATATTTTTCCGCCAGTTGGCGGCTGACTGCGGTTAATTCGGCCAAGACTTCCGGTACAAACGGCTGCTCCTCGCCCTGCGAGGGGAAGGACAGGCACAACCCCACCGTCTCGCTGCCGTGCTTGTTCACCAGCGCGGTCGCCAGCGAACTGATGCTGTTCAAGGTTTCATTGCGCGCCAGCGACCATCCCTGACGCCTCACCTGCTGCAACGTCTGCAACAGCGCATCCAACGTTTGCGGCGCATTGGGCGAAGTCGCCCGGTAACCGCCGGCGTAACGCGCCCGAACCTGCTCGTCGCTTTCACGCGCCAGTATCGCCCGGCCGACCGAGGTTTCCGCCGCCGGCGAACGGTAACCCGCCGGGGTGACCACCTGCAAAAAGTGGCGGCCGGGGAACATCCGCATCACCATGATCTCCTGCCCTTCCAATATCGAAAGGTAGCCGGTACAGGCCGTCTGGCGGCACAGCTGCGCCATACTGGCCGCCAGGTTGTCCACCAGCGGCATCGACAGATAGTGGCTGGATGCCGCCAGCAACAGCGCGCCGATGTGATAACGCCGGCTATCGGGATCGCGCTCCAGCATGCCCTGATTTTCCATGGTCTGCAGCAGGCGCGATACCGTGCTTTTCGGCAGCGCCAATTGCTCAACCACGTCGCTGAATGCAATACCCGGTTGGCCATGCATCACACGTTGTTGAGAAAAGAGTTTTAATACCGCAGCGGCATTTTCCAGCGTTGTCATGATCCGCCTTGTTCCACTATATGGAACTCAGTTCCTGTTTTATAATTAAAAACTAAAACCCGAACTCCGCAGCGTCAAGCTGTTTATTTTTTGTCAGCCGCAAAATAAAAGGCATTCGTGCTTTTCAAATGAAAATATTGCGTAGAACGCCGACTTATCCGCGCCGAATAAAATAACGATACGCTCTGAAAATAATGAATAGCAGGACAAGCTGCTGAAAAATGATTTTCTCAGGAGGAGATATTGCCGCGGCTCAGAAACCCGCGCCGCGCAAACTGAAATCGATCGGCAACGTCAATTCCACCGTGCCGTTGACGTAGGCGTCCGCCGGCGGCGTGGGCAGCGGCGAAGCGCGTTTGACCAGCGCCTGGATTTCGCGATCCAGCGACGGCAACCCGGCGCTGCTGACCAGCGTCACCGCCAGCACATGGCCCTGCCTGTCCAACGTGAAACGCACCTGCCCGACGCTCTGGCGCTTTAGCCGCAATGCGTCTTTGGGGTAACGTTTAAAACGATTCAGGCGGCCGCTGATGCGGCTGCGCCAGTTGTCCACTCCCGCCTGAGAATAGGGCGTCAGGCGAGTTTGCGGCGCGGCCGTTTTATCCGCCCGGCCCGGCGGTGGCGCACCGACGCTTTGCTCCTGAACCTTCGGCGGCGCGATCGTTTTCTCCTGCGGCGGTGTGCGCGGCAGGGGGGGAGTCTTCACCGGCTTGGGCGGTTTTTTCTGCTTCGGCGGTACGGCGATGTTCGGCCGCACGGCTTCAGGCACCTTCACCGTCGGCAAGGGTTCCGGCGGCGACGGCGGTTCAACCTGAGGCGGCGGCGTCCTTTGCCCCGGCGGTTGTTTTACCTCGGCCGGGGCCTGCGGTGCGGCGGCCATCACCACCATAACCGCCGGCGGCGGCACCCACGCCGGCGCGGCCTGGTCCCGCCAGGGCCAGAACAGCGCCACAACCAGCAGGTGCAGTGCCAGCACCAGCACCAGGCAACGGCGCCAGGGCATGACGGCACCGGGTGCGGCGAAAGGCAGCGGCGAAACCGACATGCTCACTCTTCCGTCAGCGCCAGATGAAGGCGATCGGTCAGCGGTTTGAACAGGTAGTTCATCATCGAACGCTCGCCGGTGCGGATGAAGCCTTCGACCGGCATCCCCGGGCGGATCTCCAACCCGTTCAGGCGTTGCAGCCCCGCTTCGCTGACCTTGACGCGCACGCTGTAATAGGGCGCGCCGCTTTTCTCGTCGGTCAGGCGATCGGCCCCGACCAGCGTCACCTCGCCCTCGACGCGCGGCGTGGTGCTTTGGTTGAACGCCGAGAACAACAGTTCGACCGGCAGCCCTACCTGCACCTTGTCGATCAGTTCGACCGGGATACGCGCCTCCACCTGCAGCCCCCGATCGCTGGGCACGATCTCCATCAGTTGCTGACCGGCGCCGATCACGCCACCTTCGGTGAACACGCTCAGCCCCACCACGGTGCCCGCCACCGGCGCTTTCACCTGCGTATGACCCAGATCGGCCTCCGCCTTGGCCAGGCGGTTATCCAGTTCGTCCAGCTTCATCCGCACCTCGGCCAGCTGGCTACTGACCTCTTTCTGATACTCTTCCCGCCGCTGGATCGCCCGCAGCTTCAGCTCCAGTATTTGGCGGCCCAGGCGGCCGATATTGCCGGTGTCCTCGGACGCCTGGCCATCAATCTGCGCATACTGCCCTTCCAGATCCAGCAGCCGATTGCGCGCCACATACCCCTGCGCAGCCAGTTTGCGCATACCGCTCAGCTGCTCCTGCAACATGGCCTTTTGCCGTTGCTTGCTGGCGTAAGACTGACGGATCCCTTCCAGCATCGCCTGCGATCCGGCAATGCTCTCCGCGATCGCCGCCAGCTCACTCTGCAGCGCCGCTCGGCGGCTGGTGAACAGCTGCTGCTGCAGCAGCATCAACGACATCACCTCTGGCTCCTCCCGCCGCGCCTGCAGCAATGCCGGGAAAGCGATCGCCTGCAGGCCGTCGCGTTCGGCCTGCAGCCGCGCCCGCTGCGCGGCGTTGCTCAACTGCTGGCTGCGCAGCGCATCGCGCTGGGTGCGGCTGTCGACGGTATCCATCAGCAACAGCACCTGCCCGGCGCGAACCCGGTCGCCTTCATGCACTTGAATTTGCGACACTACGCCGCCGCTCGGGTGCTGCACCGCCTTACGGTTGCCGGCCACCACCACGCTGCCGGAAACCGGCACGCCTTTGTCCAGCGGCGCCAACAGCCCCCACAGCAGGAAGCCGCCAAACCCCAACAGCACCAGCCAGCCGCCGAGCCGCAGATGGCGCCCTTCGTCGAACTGTCGGGAAAGGGCGTCGATATCGCCGGGGATCACACTCTGATTGCTCATACTTTTCGTTCACCGCTGGCCGTTTTGGCAAAGTTGGCGTAGTTGACGTTGAAGCCGCCGCTGCTGCGGCCGACGTTGGCCGGTACGGCTGCAGGCGCAAAACCAGGCAGTTTCTTCAGGATGGCGTCGCTGGGGCCGAAGTGCTGCACCTGGCCGGCGGCCAGCACCAGCAATTTGTCGGTGGTCGCCAGGATCGCCGGTTTGTGGGTCACCAACACGATGGTGGTGCCGCGCGCCTTCAACGCTTCGATCGCCCGCTGCAGCGCCTCTTCCCCTTCACGATCGAGGTTGGCATTCGGTTCGTCCAACACCACCAACGCCGGAGAGCCATACAGCGCGCGCGCCAGCGCCACCCGCTGACGCTGGCCGCCGGACAGGCCGCTGCCGCCCTCGCCCAGCTCGGTTTCATACCCTTTGGGCAAATGCAGGATCAATTGGTGCACGCCGGCCAGCGCGGCGGCGGCCACCACCTTCTCGGCGTCAACCTGGCCAAAGCGGGCGATGTTTTCCGTCAGGGTGCCAGCGAACAGCTGGATATCCTGCGGCAAGTAGCCGATATGCGGCCCCAGCTGCTGTTTATCCCACTGCCGGATATCTGCACCGTCCAGCCGCACGTCGCCGCTGAGCGGCGTCAACGCGCCGACCAGTTGGCGCATCAGCAACGTTTTGCCGGAGCCGGATGCGCCAATGACGCCCAGCACCTCGCCGGCCTCCAGACGAAAACTGACGCCGTGCAATACCGGTGCACTCCCGCCGGGCGCGCTGGCGGCCAGCTGATTCACGGTCAATGTCCCGTTGGGCGCCGGCAGCGGCAGGCTCGCCGCCCGCGGCGGATTAGCGGCCAACATCACCTCCAGCCGCTGCAGGGACTGGCGCGCCGACGACCACTGCTTCCAGGCGCCGATCAGCTGATCGATCGGCCCCAGCACCCTGCCGATCAGGATCGATCCGGCGATCATCATGCCCGGCGTAATATCGCCGTTCACCGCCAGCAGCGCGCCGCAGCCCAACATCAGCGACTGCAATGCCAGCCGCACGGTTTTCGACCAGGCGGTGACGGCGGCGATTTTCTCGCTGGCGCGGTTCTGCAACAGCAGGAACTGCTGATGCTGCCGCAGCCAGCGCAGGCGCAAGTCGGTCAGCATCCCCATGGCGGCGATAGCTTCGGCATTACGCAGGTTGCCGTTGGCCTGCTGCGTGGCGCTCAGCGCGACCCGGCCGGCCTCCGCGAGCGGCGCCTGCGACACCCGCTGGTTGAGCCAGGCCAGCAGCACCAGCACGATCACCCCGGCGCTGGCCAACGCGCCAAGCCAGGGGTGGAGCAGAAACACCACCAGCAGATAAACCGGGAACCAGGGGGCATCGAAAAAGGCGAACAGCGCATTGCCGGTGGCAAATTGGCGCAGGTTGGTCAGATCGTTCAGCGCCTGCCCCGCCAGCGGGTTGCCGGTTTTCAGATTGGTTTCGAAGGCGGCGTCGTAGACCCGCTGATTCAGGCGCATATCCATCTGGGCGCCGAGGCGGATCACCACCTGGCTGCGCACCCACTCCAGCAGCCCCATAAACAGGTAAAGGCCGACCACCATCAGGGTCAGCATCGCCAGCGTCATGCGGTTGCCCGACGGCAACACGCGATCGTAGACCTGCAGCATGTACAGCGCCGGTGCCAGCATCAACAGGTTGATCACCGCGGTAAACAGCGCGATGCCCCAAAATCCGCGCCGGTATGCGGCCAGCACGCTCATCACTTCTCCGCGCCTGACGGCGTTTTTCATGGCGTTTTCCATCGGCTAAAAACGAGAAAATGCCCGCCGGGGCGCACGGCGCCGGCGGGCAAACAGCCGCAATCAGGCCGCCAGCAGTTCCGGGCTGTCGGCGTGCTGCACGCCCACCGCCGTCGCCGCCGCCACCTGATCGAAGGTGGAATTGACGCTCAGGCCGTAGTCGTCGAGGATGCCGTTCAGCGCGGTTTCCAGCGCGCCGGTATCGCCGGACATCAGACCGTACACCACCTGGTGCACCACGCCATCGTGGCCCTGCGCCTGCAGGCTGCTGAGGTTCAGGCCGCCGAAGCTGACGTCAGGCACCTGAATGCTGTACGGCGATGTATCGCCACCGCTCAAACCGTCGCCGAACGACAGGGAATCCAGCTGGCCGTACAGGGTATGCGCCGGTTCATTGAACAGCGTGTAGGTCAGGTTGCCACCCGCCACGACCGACGTGACATGGTTGTCCGTACTGGTCACGGCATATTGGCTACCAGACAACCGGCCGCCGTAGAAGCCACCGCTGTTGGAGTCGGTGACGTTACCGTTGGTATGGTTGATATCACCAAATGTCGAAGCCCATTGGCCCAGATAGTCATGAATGCTGTAACCGCCAAAGCTGCTGTCATAGTTAACTGAAAATGCCATTTCTCTATCTCCATTGATGAACGGCGCCCCTTGCGAGGCTGCCCTTGTGCTCAAGGATGAGCAACGCCCTTTTACTGCTTAAAAACGGTATTCCACCCCGCCCTGCACGGTGCGGCCGCGCCCGAGGGTATTGGCCAGCGTCTCGCCGTAGCTAACGACATAGGCGCGGTTAGTCAGGTTCTCCACCGAGCCGCGCAGCGTCAGGCTGTCGGTCAGCTTGTAGCTGGCGTACAGATCGAACAGGGTGTACTTCGGCCAGTCGGCCAGGTACGGGTAATTGGACGGCACCGAACTGTCCTGATAGCCCGGCGCAAAGCGCACGGTCACCCCGGCGTCCAGCTTGCGATCGAAGGCGCGGCCGCCCAGCGTCACCGAACCGCGATCGCCTGGCAGGTAGGCGGCGGAGCCGAACTGCGTCCCCCCGTCACACGTGACGAAGTCATTGGAAGCGGCATCCGGCTCAACATAGAAGTTGCCGCGGCGCGATCCGTCGCCGTAGCGCAGACGCCCTCCCAACCAGGCCTTGTTCGAGCAGAACTCGTTTTTGCCGATCATGTGGGTATAGGTCAGGTCGGCGTAGAACACCCCGGCGTCATAGTTGAGCTGGTACTCCAGCCCGCGGAAGCGGGTTTTCGACAGGTTGTTGACGTAAGCAGCATTGCCGATGCTCGGCTGCACCAGCCCCGGTTTATTGCGGTCTATCGCCAGGTTGATGTAGTTATCCACTTTGGTATCGAAGTAGGCCACCTTCGCCACCAACCGATCGCCCTCAAACCACAGATCCGGCTGCTGCACGTTGAACCCGACTTCCCAGGCGCGCGAGCGCTCGGGCTGCAGGAACGGGTTGGGGTATTGCGTGGATGAACTGTGCGCGCTGCCGTTGGTCAGCGTTTCGGTGATCGCCGGCGGCCGCCAGGATTTGCCGTAGGTGGTATACAGCTCAAGCCACTCCACGCCGGGGCGTACCGCCACCGCCAGCGTTGGCGACAGCTTGCCCTGATCGCGATCCACGTCCCAATCTTCGCGGGTGGTGGTTGAACAGCCGGTCAGACGCAACGCTTTGCAAGGATTGTCAATCGTGTAGCGTTGCCCATCCTTGGCCAAATCCGGATAGCTCAGGCCGGTCTGGCCGCGCAGGCGATAGCGGTCGTAACGCAGCCCGCCCTCCAACGTCAGCCAGCCGTCGTAGTCGTAGGTCAGGTTGGCGAACAGGCTGGCGACCGAACGGTTGCCGGCCGGCGTCACCCCTTCCATGCCTTGGCGGGAAGAGTCGCTGGTTGCCTTGTCGTAATAAAACTCCAGCCCGTAGTTGGCGCGGAAGTCATGCCCCGGCGCCAGGCTGAAGCGCGAGGTATTTTGCGCCTGCGCGCCGTAGGTACGCAGGCGGGTACGCGTCGCGTAGCCGTTGTCCAGCAGCGAGCTGGTGCTGTAGGTGTCGCTGTCATCCTGAGTATCGACGTAATACAGCTTGGCCTGAAAATCGAGCCAGTCGACGTCTTCCGGCGCCAGGCTGTAATCAAACGCCGCGTTGCGCGCCATCACGTCGCTGTAACCGGTGCGCTTCCAGCCCAGTTCATAGGGCGGGCGGGTGCCCAGGTTGGTCAACGTGCCGGCGATCGGCGACGCGGTCTGGGTCTGCAAATAGCTCAGCTGCAGGCGTTGGTTGGCGGGCAGATTCCAGCCCACCTTGGCCAGCCGCGAGTGCATACGGTAATTTGTGTCGGGGATTTTGTTGTTCTTGATGCTCTCGGCGTAGCGATCGTAATTGCCGGTGTCGTTATTGATGCGAATGTTACCGATATCGCCCTTGTTGCCGGGCCAATAATCGCCGAGGTGGCGTTCGCTGGCAGCCAGCAGGATATCGCCGGTTTCGTTGCCCAATGCCAGTACGCCGCTGCCGATGAAGTGGGTGCCGTTATCGCCGGTGCTGGCGTGCAGCTTGCCGCCCAGCTCTTTGCCCGGCGCCAGGAAATCGCTCGCGCTGACGGTATTGAAGGTGGCAATGCCGCCGAGCGTGCCGGCGCTGCCCATGCCGCCGGTGGTGCCCTTGTCGATAGTCACGCCGGACAGCAGTTCGGAATCGATGTACATGGTGCCATTACGCTGACCATGGCCGCTCTTTTGAAAATTCTGCCGCATGCCGTCGATATTCATGTTCACCCGGCCATAGTCTTGTATGCCGCGGATGTTGACCGACAGCGCAGGATCTTGCTGGCTGACGCTGGAATAGGCTCCCGTAGTCTGCTCCAGAATATCGGCCGCGTGTCGCGCCGGGCGGTTGTCCATCTGTTCGCGGCTGATGACGCTGACCGAGCGCGGTTCGTCGTAAACCCAATCGTTGGCGTTGATGCCGCTGGCACCCAGCACCGTCAGGCTGTCCAACGCCAGCGCGCCACCGTCGCCGTTCGCCGTCGGCAGCCGACTCAATACGATTTGCCCCTGCGGCTGCAGGCGGAAAGCCACCGGATTGCCGCCGATCAAGCGCCGCAGGCCCTGTTCAACGCTCATGCTGCCGTTCAGCGCCGCCGCCTGCATGCCGTCGAGTTTCACCTCGTCAAAAAACACCTGCATGCCGGCCTGCTCGGCGAAGCGCAACATGGCACTCTGCAGCGGCTGCGCCGCAATGTTGAAATTCTTTTGCTGTGCGGCCTGCGCGCCGTTCGCCTCAGCCTGGACGGCAAGCGCCACCGCCGGCTGAGTCAACATCATCGCCGCCAGCGCGGCGCGTACCGCCGTGGCCAATCGGCCGGCCGGCGTGGTTCCCTTGTGAATAAGCATGCGTGTGTGTTCCACCCGAAAGAATGCCAAACTAAGTGATAATGGAAATCAATCTCGTTTAAACATAAGGACGTTCCGGGAGGCAAAAACCCGTAAAGATTTTTTACAGAAAGTGAAAATAACGGCGAAGCGGGCATCCCGGCCCGCCTTGGCCGCTCAGTAAAGCAGCGTGATGCCGGGGAGATTCAGCTGGCGGGCGGAGAGTTCCTGACGAATGGCACCGACGCCGTCGTCGAGTTTATTGAGCGCGAACACACCGCTCACGGTGCGCGTTCTTAGCGCGGGATTGACCGCCACGATGCGGGTCCCGCGATAGCGGTTGAGCTGCGCGAGCGCCTGCGTCAGCGGTTGGCGGTCGATCACCAGCCAGCCGCGTCGCCAAGCGTCATCACCGGCCGTTTGCCGCGTCAGCTGCAGCTGCCCGTTGCGGTAATGCGCCGCCTGGCGTTGCGCGACCACCAGCGAGCGCTCGCCGCGCTCAAGCGTCACCCGCACGCTGTGCTGATGCACGCTGACGTCGACGCCCTGTTCAGTGCGCGCCACGCTGAACTCGGTGCCCAGCGCCTGGGTGACGCCGTTTTTCGCCTCCACCCTGAACGGACGGCTTTCCGCCCCGCCCAACGGCGCGACGATAAAATAGGCGGCGCCGCTCAGCAGCCGCACCTTGCGCTCATCTGCGGAATACGCCAGCGCGATCGCGCTGCCGCTGTCCAGCGACACCCGGCTGCCGTCCGGCAAAGCAACTTCGCGCACCTCACCGCGAACGGTTTGATAATCGGCCTGCAGGCCGATCCACAGATCCGGCCCGCGATAAACGCCGAATGAAACGGCGAGCGCCACCGCCGCTGCCACCGCCCAGCGGGGCCATCGATAGCGAGAGGGCGTTTTCAGCGCCGCCACCTGCGGTTGTAACGCCTGCCGCTGCTCAGGCGGCAGTTGCCCAAGCGTCGTCCACAGCAGGCGAGCCTGACGCAGCGCCGCCGGATGCTGCGGATCGGCGGCCAGCCAGGCGTCCAACGCTCGCCGCCGATCGGCCGGCAGCGCCCCTTCGGCCAGACTCACGGCCCAGGCGGCCGCCTGCTGTCGCGCCTGTGCGGTTAGCGGTTTCATAATGGCATAGACCTCTGTTTTTTCTGGTTATAGGTTAAGACGTCTGAGCGCGGATAAACCCGTAAAAAAATTGCCATTATTGTTCTTCCATCCGCGCCATCAGCCGCTCGAGGGCGCTGGCCAGGTGTTTTTCCACCGTGCTGAGCGACACGCCCAGCTGCGCCGCCACCTGCGCCTGGGTCAGGCCATCGAGCCGGTTAAGGCGGAAAATTTGCTGCGTGCGCGGCGGCATGTCCGCTAGCGCCTGCTGCAACAGCTGCAGCAATTGGCTATCGATCGCCCGTTGTTCAAGCGCCGGTTCACCGGAGGGATACTGCGCCAGAATGTCGTCTTCGACCGCTTCGGTCTGCCGCCGCTGCTGCTGGCGCACATGGTCGAGCATCAGGTTTTTGGCGGTTTTGTACAGGTAGGCTTCGATATCGAGAATGTTACCCTGCGGATATTGCTCGGTAAGGCGGGTAAAACTTTCCTGCGCCAAATCCGCGGCCAGCTGAGGGTCGCGCAGTTTGGCATTCAAATAGGCTTGCAGCGGCCGCATATGGCGCAGAAACAGCGCCTGCAACTCGGAATTGGACATCTCTTTTCCCAGAAGTGAAACACCCAATAGGGGCGATAAAAATCACATAAATGATTATCATTATCAATATTGTTCTGGGAAATATATGCTAACGCGGGGGGATAAACAGGAAACCGGCCTGGCGCCGGTTTCCGCTGTGCAGCAGGTCAGAGCTCTAGCGCCTCGTCTTCATAGCGGTGCTTGGCGTCGAGCGCTTCCTGCTCGGTTTCATGTTCACTGAGCAGCGTATTCGGCTCAATGTCGTCGGTGCGCACTTCAAAACGGCGCAGATGCAGGTTCGGGTCGCCCCGAAACACCTCAACGACGCGGGCGCTCCGTGGATAAGCAGGTTGATCATTTTCGCGCATGCCGTTCTCCCGTGTGTTTCACACAGTAGCAAGTATAGCAGCCGCCCTCATTCCGGCACGCGCGAGCCAAGATCGCGATCGCCGGGGGCGCCCGCCAACAGCTCGGTCAGTTCGTCGCAGGCGCAAATGCGACCTTCACGCACGGTGAAGTGCGCCAGCACCCGCACGCGGCTGCGGGTACCGTCGCGCTTTTCCACCTCGACCAGATGGTGGGTCAGCACTGCCTCGCCCTGCTCCGCCGCCGCGATCACGCTCAGCGTCATGCGGCGGGTTTGCCGTTTCAGCAGCGCCATATGTTGCTCAAACTGCGCGAAGTTCAGCACCTTGCCATCCACCTGCTGGCGGTAGTCTGCGCTGAAACGGGCAGCGAGCTGCGTCGGCCGATGCTCCGGGCTGGCGACGACCTGCTGCAGCGTATCGAGCACCAGGTTCAGTGGGGTAACTTGAGTCATCACGTTTCTCCGAAATAGGGTGAACGGCGATCCTATCCCGGCCAGGCGATGGCATAATAACCACATCAAGACTTTCAATAACGTTAAACGGCCAACATGACGCAGATCCGCAGCCAACGCCTTCAGCATGAAAAAAAGCACCTGACGCCCTGGCACCGGCACGAAGGCGGCCAGATCTATCTCTTGACGCGTGGCATGCTGGCAATGGAACTCCCGGGCCGGCAATGGGCGATCACCGGCGGTACGCTGGGCTGGCTGCCGCCGGGATGCGCCCATCAGGCGCTGGCCTGCGGCGACGTAGCGGGCTGGAGTCTGTATCTACCGGGGGAAAGCGTGCCGGAGATGCCGCCGCAGCCGCAGCTGTTCACGGCCTCTGCGCTGTTGCAGGCCCTGGTGGAGCGTATCGCGCAGTTCCCCGCCGGCCCACTGAGTGCGCCGCAACGGCGGCTGCTGCAGGTGCTGCTGGATGAAATGCACGCGGCAAGCCGCGCGCCGTTGCAATTGCCGCTGCCGCAGGACGCCCGGTTGCTGAACATCGCCCGGGCGCTGCTGAACGATCCCGCCAGCCTGCGCAGCCAGCGCGACTGGGCCGACTGGGCCGGGCTCAGCCCGCGCACCCTGAGCCGCCGCTTTGTGCAGGAAACCGGCATCAGCTTCGCGCTGTGGCGCCAGCAGGCGCGGGTATTGCGTTCACTGGAGGGATTATCACGCGGCGCAGCGGTCGCCGAAGTGGCCGACACCTGTGGTTACGACAACGTCAGCGCCTACATCGCCGCCTTTCGCCGCCGCTTCGGCGTCACGCCCGGGGCGTACTTTGCGGCCGCTCGGCAAACGGAATAGGAAAACGGGCGCCCAGCGCCCGAAGAGAAGAAAGGGTTATTTCACCGTCTCACGCGGCAGCACCGCGAGGATTTGCTCCACCACCCGCTGCGGATCGGCGGCGCCGTCCATCACGTAATGCGCGGCATCCTGATACAGCGCTTCACGCGCGGCCAGCACCTCGAGCATCTCTTCGGCGATCGGCCTGCCGGTGAGCGTCGGGCGCTGCGCATCTTCCGGGTACTCTTCCAACCGCTGCGCCAGCACGCTGGCCGGCGCGCGCAGGTAGATAACGGTGCCATGCTGGCGCATAAACTGACGGTTCTCCTCCGCCAGGATCGCCCCGCCGCCGGTGGCAACTACAGTTGACGGCTTGGTCACAGCTTGCAACGCGATGGTCTCTCGGCGACGAAACCCCAGCCAGCCCTCGCGCTCGACCATTTCCGCCACGCTCATCTGCGCCGCTTGCTGCATAAACAGATCGGTATCGACAAACTGATAGCCCAACGCCAGCGCCAATGCGCTGCCTACCGTGGTCTTGCCGGCTCCGCGAGCGCCTATCATGAACAGGGTTTGTGTCATTACGGGTTGTCCCTTATGCGGTGACTTGAGTGCATTGCATACCAAAATACCGAGCGGGTGCGATGGCGTGGTGGCTGCATCATACCCTGCCCGCTCTGTATTTCAATATTTACGATAGTGTAAATTCCATGGCACAGCGACTGCCGACGGCAAAGCCGTGCGCCAGATCCTCATCCAGGTGCCGCCGCAGGGCGACCGTGAGCCGCGCGTCGTCGAGCGGCCGGAATCCCAGCCGCCGGTAGTAGGGCGCATTCCACGGCACATCAATGAAGGTGGTGAGCGTCAGGCGAGTGGCGCCCTGCCGTTTGGCTTCTTCCACCACCGCGCCGATCAGGCGGCGGCCGACGCCCTGCCGTTGCCAGGCAGCGGCGACCGATAATTCGGCGACATGCCAGTCTTCCCCCTGAGCCAACACGGCGATAAAACCGGCGCACTCACCGTTGTCGCTTTCCGCCAGCCATTCACGGCGCTCGGCGATAAACGCGGCGTGCTGTTTCGGGGCCATCACCTCGCCTTCGGCGATAAAGCGCCATTCCGGCTGCTGGCGAAACAGCTGCGCCGCCGAACGTTCAACCGTCATCAGATGCGCGATATCTCGCTGCTGCGCCAAACGGATCTGCAGGCTCATGAGTTCTCCTTAACGTTGGGGCGGTTATTTAAACAAATTCCACCGCCCGTGGCTCAGAAATCGATACTGCCGCGCAGCACCACCTCACGCGGCTCTCCCACCGCCACGCGCAGATTGCCACCGCTGGACGGATAGTAGGTTTTATCGAACAGGTTCTTCACGTTCAGCTGCCATTTCACCCGATAGCCGTTGATCGGCATGGTGTAAGCGGCGAACGCATCGGCAACGGTGTAGTTATCCAGGTAGAAGCTGTTGGCGGCGTCGCCCGGGCGCCGGCCCACGTAGCGCGCGCCGGCGCCGATACGCACCTCATCTCCGCTGTACAGGCCCAGGCTGCCGAGGTTCTGGGTCAGGAACAGCGAGGCGGTATGGCGCGCCACGTTGGTCATCTCTTTCCCCTTGTTGTCCGGATCGTCCACCACGCGGGCGTCGGTATACGCATAGGAACCGATCAGGCTCAGCGAGTCGGTGAGATTGCCGGCCACGTCCAGCTCCACGCCCTGCGAACGCACGCGCCCGGCGGTGCGCGTCACGGTTTCGCCCTCCACCAGCTCATTGACCATGACGTTACGCTTGGTGATGTCGAACAGCGCCAGCGTGCCGGTAACGCCGTTCGGCAACGCCAGCTTGCCGCCGACTTCCCACGACTTGCCCTGCTCCGGCGGCAGCGAATCAATTTGGGTGGCGATGGAAGAGTTCGGCTTGAACGACTCGGTATAGCTGCTGTACAGCGACACGTAAGGCGTCAGCTTGTAGACCACACCGGCGCGCGGCACCATCTTGCCGTCCGAGCTGTCGGTGTTGGTCTGGAACGGCCGCCCCTTGCCGGCATAGACGTCGAAAGCGTCGTAACGCAGCCCGCCCATCACCAGCCATTTATCAGTCAATTGGATAGAATCCTGCATAAACCAACCGTAGCTGGTGAGGTTTTCCCGCTGGTCGCTGTCTTTGGCGCTGACCGCGGTCGACGGCGGCATCAGGCCGTATACCGGATGATAGATATTGAAATCGCTGTTCTTTTTACCGCGGATCATGTCGCCGCGGTAGGTACGGTTATCTTCAAAATCGAAGCCGAACAGCATCTGGTGGTTGATGCTGCCCCAGTCCACGTCGCCATTGAGCGTCAGCTGCACCGCGTTGGCGTGGCTGACGGCGTTGGCGGTCGAGTCGGCCTGGCGGCTCAACACGCCGGTCACCGGGTTCAGCGCCGTGGCGCGCGCCTGGTTGTCACTGTAGCTGTTGCGGCTGTAGGCGTAGGTCAGCGAGCTTTTCCAGCGCTCGTTGAGCGTTTGATCGATCTGCAGGGTAATGCTGTCCTGATCGCCGCGGGTAGCATTATAGGCTTCGTCGAAACGGCGATCGCGCGGCGTATTCACCGGTTTGCCGGTGCGCGAATCGATAATGGTGCCGCGATCGAACGGCACCAGATATTCCATATGCTCGTAGGCCAAGCGCACGGTGGTGTTCTCGCCGTACCACATCAGCGAGGGCGCGATCACCGTCTGGCGGTTGCGGCCAAAGTTGCGCCAGTAGTCGGTTTCATCGTGATCGACGATCATGCGATAGGCGAATCCCGACGTGCCGAGCGGCCCGGTAACGTCGAGCTGGCCGCCGCCGCCGTTGAAGCTGCTGCCCCAGCCTTCCACGTGGGTATGTTGCTGCAGCTGGGGCTTTTTGGTGATCATATTGATCATCCCGCCCGGCTCGCCCATGCCATACAGCATCGAGGCCGGCCCCTTGAGCACCTCCACCCGCTCGGTGGTCGGCGTAAAGTTGCGCGCCTGCACCGAGCGCACGCCATCGCGCAGAATAGAGCCGTCGCGGTTATCGCCAAAGCCGCGTTTCATGACCGCGTCCTGAGTGCCGCCCAGCGTGTTGGCCTGGGTAATGCCACTGACGTTGTACAGCGCTTCGTCCAGGCTGCTGACCGCCTGATCGGTAATCACCTGCTGCGGCACCACGTCGATCGCCTGCGGCACATTCAGCAGGTTGGCTTCGCTGCGGGTGCCGGTGACGCTCGTCAACGGCTGATAGCTCTGCACACCGTCGGCGTCTTTGCGGCCAATCACCGTCAGGCTTTCTTCTTTCGACGCGACTTTTTCCGCCGCCCACGTCGGCAATGTTGCGCAGGCCGCCAAAGGCAATGCGCACCACCAGCCGCGCTTGTTGTTATTCATTATCTAACTGACTCCAATAGGTCCCTGAAAAAGGTAACGGCAAAAACTGCTGATACAGCTGTTGGAAGGTCTGCTGCGGATTGATGTCGGCGAACAGATCCGGGTAAAACGCTTTGGCGAATACCTCGACCAGCACCACGTGGTACGGGCTGAGGTAAAAGTTGTGCCAGACGCTCCAGGCGCGGTGGTTTTTCACCGCCTGCAAGCTGGCCAGCATCGGCTGTTTGGCGATCAGCCGGCGGAAGCTGTCGGCGGCCTCCTGTGGGCTGACCTGCGGCCCGAGGCTCAGATCGGACAGCCGTTTGCCTTGCGGGCCGGCCATGCCGGTGGCGAGGTATACGTCGGGATTGGCGCTCAGAATGGTTTCCGGGTTCAGTTCGCCATACACCCCTTTGACGCTGGCGTTGGCGATGTTGTCGCCGCCGGCGAAGGTCAGCAGATCGCCAAGGTTGCCGTGTGCGGCGGTGGTGCAACAGGTATCGCGCCGCCCCAGATGCAGGTGCAGCATCACTTTGGGCTTCGCCCCCTGATAGCCCGCCAGGCGTTGCTGAATCACCGCCATATGCTGCTGATAAAACGCGATGAACTGCTCGGCGCGCTGCTGGCGATTGAGCACTTCGCCCAGCAGCCGCACACTCGGCACGGTGTTGTTCAGCAGATCGATACGCAGATCGACGTAGATCACCGCCACACCGGCCTTGTTCAGCGCGGAAACCAGCAGATCGTTGTCACCGTCTTCACGCGCGTAGCGCGCCAGGATCACCAGATCCGGCTTCAGCTGCAGCAGGCTTTCGATGTTGACCTGGCGGAAATTATTGCCGCTGATAATGGGGATCGCGGCGATCTGCGGGAACTTCTGCGTATAGCGTTGCCAGCTTTGCGCATCGAAACGCGCCAGATCCGCCGGCCAGCCGACGATGCGCTGCGCCGGGTTGCCCGGCTCCAGCAGCGCCAGCGTATACAGCATGCGGCTCTCCCCCACCACGATGCGCTGCGGATTGTCCGGCACCACAACCTGACGGCCGGTGATATCGGTCACCGTCTTCGCCTGGGCGGAGAACAGGCCGAACCACAGGGAAAGCAGCAGTAAAATGAGGGAATTGCGCATGATTGAGCCGAAACGGGGGAAATAGTGTGCGCATGATAATCACTCTCATTAACACTTGCAATCCCACGCCGCGATTGCCAAAAGAAATCCGGGAAACGGCGCCGGGCGCGCGGCAAACATGGCGAAACCGCTAAAATAACGGCTTTAAAAAGTTAAAAAAATGGCGGGGAAATCGGTTATATAGAACGGGGAAACAGCTAAAAACCGGGAGACCTCCATGACTCAACGCATCATTCCGCTGTCGGATTGCCCGCAGTTTGCCGATGTGTGCGCCGCCTGGGCCTTCGGCCAATGGGGCTCACAGCGTGGCGGTTCGCTGAAGCGCACCCAGTTGCGCTTCGCCCACTGCAGCCGGCCAAGCGACGATCACCTGACGCTGATGATGATCGACGGCGATCGTCCGGTGGGCATGGCCAGCCTGTGGCCCAGCGACGATCATCAGCGCCAGGATCTCACCCCATGGCTGGCCGGCGTCTTCGTGCATCCCGATCACCGCCGCAAGGGCATCGCCCACCGTCTTGAGATGGCCATCGTCGAGGCGGCGCGGCAACGCCATCACTCGGTTTTGCATCTCATCACCGACAAATCGGAAGCGCTGTACGCCGGCTGGGGTTGGCATCCCGTGGAACGCCGGCGGCAGCATGACGAAGAAGTGGTAGTAATGGCGAAAACGCTGTAGCTAACGCGGCGTACAAACATACACCAGCGCCGGCGGGAAGTTGCGCACCACCCGCAGGCGCTTCCAGTGAAAATAGCGGGACAGCAATTTTTCCGACAGGTGGCTGTATTGAAACAACACCAGCGTGCCGTTGCGCGTCAGCAGCCGCTGCCGGGCCTGCTGAAGAATGCGCACGCTGATCCTGACCGGGATCGACAGCAGCGGCAGGCAAGAAAACACCACGTCGTAATCCGTGGCCATTTGGGTCGCCGAATGGGGCATCACCTGCAGCCGCCGATCGTCTATCCCCCGCAGCCGATGCACGAAATGCGGTTGAATTTCGAAAGCCTCCAGCGCCGCATCGGCGCGCATCCGCCCCAGGATGCGTTTGGTCAGTACGCCGTCCGCCGCGCCCAGCTCCGCGATCGACAGCGCACGGGTCCATTCAATCTGGTTCAGCATCGCCTGGCACAGCCACGGGGAAGAAGGCGCCAGCGTACCGACGGTGCGCGGTGAAGCCATAAATTGCTGCAGGTAAGCGAAGTGATTCATCAGTTGCAGCCGGGTCGCATTTAACATTGAGGCCTCCTTGGGTTAAGCCCCCAATGTGAGCCGAATTTCTTAAGTAATCATTAACATGATTCCGAAAGCGGCAGACACAGTTGTAATAAAATGCGACCTCAGCCACGACGGCACAAAGAAAAACGGTCGTAATAATGACCTGAAAATAAGCCGTTTATGCGCCGACTGTTCAGATAATTATTACGACCGTTTATTTTATTGGCCACGTTGCCGTGGCCAGAGAGTAACAATCAACGCTTAGCGATAAATTTCCGCATTGCCGCGCCAGTTACTGGAGTCCCCGGGGGTGTCCAGGCCGATAATGCGGTAATGGCTGGCGCCGTCCGCCGCGGCTTTTTCTTTCAGGGCGGTGATGGCGTCATGCGGTGAGCCGCTAATGCCGGAAACCGACACGACGCCGATGCTTTGCAGATTGGCGGCCTGCTCGCTGTTGACCTGTTTCACCGACGACAGCGGCGCGGCAAAAGTGGAGAAGGAAGCGGCGGCGATCAATACGGCTGCGATGCTTGGGATAAGTTTCATGATTGACTCCAGGTGTTCTTGTTTATTAGCTCGTTGTCAGTGATGTTAATTATCCGCTAGCCAATGAAAACGGACGTCATGCAACGTAAAGAACATCAATCATTGTGAGGAGAATAAGGAGGATATGAGTGCGAGTGTGTATTTTCAGGCAGGAATGACTTTATTGAGTTCACCTTACCCCTATTTGATGAACAATTAAAGACAGGGCGAAAGAAAGAACGCACGCCGCCGCTATTTAAGATTTTTTACCCGCCGAGGCGCGCTGAGCTACGCTGATTTTGTGGCTTACCCTTTTAAGGAAGAACGCTTATGTCGCAAAACCTGCTGCGCGTGCGTGACGGTCAGGGCGCTTCGGTCTCATTCTCCGAACTGCTGTTCGATCTGATCTACGTTTTCGCCGTGACCCAACTTTCCCACTATCTGTTGCATCACCTGACGCTGACCGGCGCACTGGAAACCCTGCTGCTGTGGTTCGCCGTCTGGCTGGCCTGGCAATACACCGCCTGGGTCACCAACTGGTTCAATCCCGATACCCGTCAGATCCGCCTGCTGCTGTTCGCGATCATGCTGCTAGGGCTGTTCGCCGCCGCCGCGCTGCCACAGGCGTTTGGCGAACGCGGTCTGATCTTCGCGCTGTTCTACGTCGCCATTCAGGTTGGCCGCTCCGTCACGGTGCTACGCCTGCTGGCGCCCGATCATCCGTTAAAACAAAACTTTCGCCGCATTCTCGGTTGGCTGTGCATCTCCGCCGTCTTCTGGATCGTCGGTGGGCTGGCAGAAGGCAATGCCCGCCTGGCGCTGTGGGCGATCGCCGTCTTGTGCGAATACGTCTCGCCGATGTTCGGCTTCCGTTTACCGGTCCTGGGGCGCTCGGACAGCAGCAGCGAATGGACCATCGAAGGCCACCATCTGGCAGAACGTTGCCAGCTGTTCGTGATCGTAGCGCTGGGAGAAACCATTCTGATCACCGGCGCCACCCTGAGCGAGATGGAAAGCTGGAGTCTGCCGGTGCTCATCGCCTCGCTGGTGGCCTTTCTCGGCAGCCTGGCGATGTGGTGGGTTTACTTCGACACCAGCAGCAAAGCCGGCAGCCACGCCATCAGCCAGGCGGAAAACCCCGGCCAACTGGGCGCTTATTTCCATTATGTGCACGTCGCGCTGGTGGGGGCGATCATCGTCTGCGCCGTGGCCAACGAGCTGGTGATCGCCCATCCCGACGGCCGTATCCAACACGCCACGGCGGCGGTGCTGCTGCTCGGCCCGGCGATTTACCTGTTCGCCAACGCGCTGTACAAACGGCTGGTGTATCACCGTTTTCCGCTGTCGCACCTGGTTGGGCTGCTGGCGCTGGCGGTATTGGCCCCTATCGCCTATTTAACCGATCTGCTGATGGTCAATGGCCTGACGACGCTGATCATGGTGATGGTGGCGGTGTGGGAGAGCATCTCGCGCGGCAGAGCGCCGCAGCAGCATGCGGAAGCCTGACACAAACGGGGGCGCTATCGCCCCCGCTGTGAGATTGATGACAAACCTCATGCCATTGCCGGGTTTGCAAAGAGCAGCGGATAAAAAACAAGGAAAATCAATTTATTGATTTTCGGCTGATGGCCACAAAGGAGGAAAAACCACGTTTTTTCCTCCTTTGTCAACGGTCTGAAGGGGGCGCTATCGCCCCCCTATCTCGGTCACTTCAAGGGTTGCGGCAAGGTGAGCACCCAAAGCTCACTCAGCGATTCCGGCTGCTCCAGAGGGCGCAATTCGATGCGGGCGTCGGTTTTGTCGCCGTCGAGGCTCAACCGCCCTCCTTTCTCCAGCTGATAGTCACCGATTTTCTTGCTCTTTGGCGACGCATCCACCAGCTTGGCCTGCAAGCCGAAATCGTTGTCATTGATCACCGCCAGCGTGCGATCGTCGATCAGCGCCAACCCTTCCGCTTTCTCCTGGCGCCAACCCAACTGACGCAGATCCGCCACTTCCCGTTTCTGCGCCAGCTTCACGCCGCGTTTAGCCAGATCTTTCGCATCATCGAACTCCAGCGCTTTACCCTGGCCGTCAAACGCGATCAGATCGCTGGCCTGCGCGAGATCCACCAGATAGATCTTGTTGATCATCGTCTTTTCTTTACCGGTTCCCTGTTCAATCAACAGGATGCGCTGGTTGTCCAACGCCACGACATCGCCAATTTTGGCGTCTTTGGCTTTTTTATAGCTGTCGATATCGATGGGATAGCCGTACATCGCGGTTTTGCCACTGCGCGGATCGAAGCTCACCAGCCGGGTAAACTGCGCCTTGTTTTTGCTTTTGCCGTCGACATCCAGCGTGCTCTGCACCGCCGCCAGAATGCGCCCATCCGGCATCCGGGTCAGCCCCTCAAAACCGCGGTTAGGCTGGCGCCACTTCAGGATGTTCGGTAACCCGCTCGCCACCGCCTGCTCGCCGGCCTGCGGCGTTGGGCCATATTTGGCGAGGATTTTACCTTTGCCGTCGACATGGATCAGAAACGGGCCGTACTCATCGCACAGCCAATAACCGCCGTTACCGTCACCGATGATGCCTTCGGTATCCAACCCGCGGCGATCGCCGGACAGCGGTTGCAGCGCGTCGTTCAACGCCACTTCGTTCGTGGAACCAATCAGCTCACTCGGCAGCGGCAGCCCGCTAATCGGCCCTTTTTCGTCATGCAAGGGCCGCGCATTCTCGGCCACGGCCTTGCCGCCGCCGATACGAATGTCCATCAACAGAGGCGTGAATTGCGGATTGGCGAAAATCTTGGCCTCTTGCTTGCCTACCGCCGGGGCATCGGCATTCGGGCCGCGATCGGTCAGCGTCGTCAGCACCAAATCGTCGCCCTGCTTCTTGTTGAACATCAACCCGGAGCCGATCCCCACCGGCAACCCCTGCGGGAAATGCTTGGCGAACGCCCCCTGATAGGCGACGCGTTCCCCACCGGGGAAGCCGACCACATAACGCGCCACCTCAATGTCGGCAGCGTGGGCCAATACAGGAAACAGTGAAGCCAACAGCAGGGAGAGCGATTTTATTTTCATATTTGTTACCCGAGGTTAAATGAAGCGTTGTCAGGCAGAAGACGATATTAATTTAGCATGACACTTAGATGACAATAGGCAATTCGTCAAATGCACATCAGGCAATAAGGTTGGCTGGCAAATAGAAATTAGCAATTAACCTGAGCGTATTGAATGGAGAAAACCGCTGGAAAAAACCGCCCGGAAATAACCCGTCATTTTGCTTAGGGTAAATTCTGATAACAAAGATAAAAAAATCGGCAAACGCGCGTCAACACGGCGAAAAACGGTGTTTTTCTCATAGACAAAATAAAATACCAGGGATTTAATACCGCCGTTATTCAAGGTGCATTAAGAAAATTCTATAGAATATCTGCATGAACTGAAAAAGCTGTTCTATAGTTTTTAGTGCTAACGCCCGTTAGTCAATTCCGCAGGATGGAATCTATGTCAAAGCGACTTTTTGCTGAATTTTTTGGCACATTTTGGTTGGTGTTTGGTGGTTGTGGTAGCGCAGTATTAGCAGCGGCATTCCCACAACTGGGTATTGGTTTCCTCGGCGTCGCGCTCGCTTTCGGTCTGACCGTGGTGACGATGGCCTATGCCGTCGGCCATATTTCCGGCGGGCACTTTAACCCGGCGATCACCGTCGGCTTATTCGCCGGCGGCCGTTTCGCGGCGAAAGACGTGATCCCTTACGTGATCGCACAGGTGATCGGCGGTATCGCCGCAGCGGCGGTGCTGTATCTGATCGCCAGCGGCAAAGCCGGTTTCGACGCCACCGCGGGCGGTTTCGCCTCCAACGGTTACGGCGAACACTCACCGGGCGGTTATTCTCTGCAATCAGCCATCGTGATTGAGCTGGTGCTGACGGCCTTCTTCCTGATCGTTATTCATGGCGTAACCGACAAGCGCGCGCCGGCAGGCTTTGCCCCGCTGGCGATCGGCCTGACGCTGACGCTGATCCACCTGATCAGCATCCCGGTGACCAACACCTCCGTCAACCCGGCGCGCAGCACCGGCGTAGCGATCTTCCAGGGCACCTGGGCGCTGCAGCAGCTGTGGGTGTTCTGGCTGGTGCCGCTGGTCGGCGGCATTATCGGCGGCCTGATCTACCGCTGCCTGCTGGAAGACAAAAAATAAGCGTATCGCAGTCGATCGCGTTTCACGGGGCAGCCTTCATCGGCTGCCCCGTTGCTTTCAGCCCTTCGTCACTTCAAACATCATGATATCGCTGGTAAAAGAGCCATCCAGCTGAATCGCGAAATGCTCCGCCACCTCTTGCGACACGCTTTGCTGCAGCGCGCGGATCGCGGTGACGAAATGCGCCGGGGTGCGCATGCGCGCCACCCAGCTGTCGAACTCCAGCATCAACCGATCCGACGTCACCTCACGCACCACCAGCCCGGCTTCGGTCAATAACGCCAGCCACTCGCCTGGCGCATAGTTGCGCACATGCGAGGTATCACGCAGCACTTCCACGGTTTGCAGGTAGATATCCAGCAGCGGATGCCCCGGCGAGACCACGTCCATAAAGATCGCGCTGCCGCCCGGTTTGAGCACCCGCCTGACCTCACGCAGCGCCTGGCCGACATCGTGCCAGTGGTGCGCCGAATAGCGGCTGATGACCAGATCGAAGCTGGCGTCCTCAAACGGCAAAGACTCCGCCACGCCTTGCTGCAGCTGAATGTTACCCAGGCCTTTTTCCGCCGCCGCCTGCTTCACCACCGCCAGCATTTGCGCCGACAGATCGTAGGCCACCACCTGCGCCACCCTGGCCGCCGCGGTGAAGCTGGCATGCCCGGCGCCGCAGCCCAAATCGAGCAGACGCGCGTCGGCATGCGGCGCCAGTAACTGCGCGAGGCGTTGCAAATCCTTGCCCTGCGCATGTACCGCGCTGGTTAAGTAGGCGTTGGCCTGCTCGCCGAACTGCCGGTCTACCGCGTTTTTATGGCTGTTGCTGTTGCTCATGTTTGCTCCTGTTATTATCCGGCTTGCGCCTGTGCCTGAAGGCTTTTCGGCTACTATAATCAGGCTACTATACGGGTACAATATGAGCAGTTATCCTGGTATAAATAGGTACCACGCTATGTCATCAGAAGCCTTATCCGGGCCAAAAGCCCTCGGCGCATTTCTGCGCGCGCACCGCGAACGCATCACGCCGGAAATGATCGGCCTGCCTAGCTCTTCGCGCCGCCGCACCAGCGGCCTGCGCCGCGAAGAACTGGCGCAAATCAGCGGCATCAGCGCCACCTGGTATACCTGGATCGAACAGGGCCGCGAGGTGTCTATTTCCCCCTATACGCTGGCACGCATCGCCAAAGCGCTGCGGCTCGGCCCGGCCGAACGCCACTACCTGTTTACCCTGGCGCGCATCGCCGATCCCGAGCAGGAAGCGCACCGCGAAACCGCCAACGACGCGGTGCTGCAAAGCGTGCATCAGATGACGGTGCCCTGCTATCTGCTGGACGTGACCTGGAACGTCGTCGCCTGGAACCCGCAGGCGGCGGCGCTGTTCCGCGGCTGGCTGGATGTGGCCAACAGCCCCAACCTGCTGCACTTCATGTTCTTCCACCCGTTGGCGAAAACGCTGGTCAGCGATTGGGAGGAACGCGCTCGCCGCGTGGTGGCCGAGTTTCGCGCCGAGACCAGCCATCATCAAAATACCGAAGAGATGCGCGCCTTCGTGCGCAACATGACGCACAACAGCGCGGACTTTAATCACTGGTGGAAGCAACATGACGTGATGGCGCGCGAAGGCGGCGAAAGAGCGTTCGAACATCCTCAGCAAGGCGCACTGCGCTATCGCCAACTCACCTTCCATCCGGCGGAGCACGCCGGTCTGAAGCTGGTGATGCTGATCCCGCTGCCGCAATTGGTAACAAATTCATAGGCAGGTTTACCCGCCATTTATTTATTGGTTCATGTAAACGCGCTAGGGTGATTGTTACCGATGATAGTCATCATCCAGCAACGTTATTTATCTCCCGAGGTACGCCTATGCAATCCGAAGAACAACGCCTTATCGATGGTCTGTTTGGCCGCCTGAAAGAAGCCGAGACCAAGACGGGCCCACGGGATCTCCAGGCAGAGCAGCAAATCAACCAGCATATTCGCGAGCAGCCTTCCGCCCCTTATTACATGGCGCAGGCGATGATCATTCAGGAAGCAGCGCTCAAGCAGATGGACCAGCGGGTCAAAGATCTGGAAGCCCAGGTCGCGCAGCTGCAGCAAACTGCCCACGGCCAGCAAAGCAGCGGCGGTTTCCTGGCCGGTCTGTTTGGCGGCGGCAGCCGCACGCCAAGCCCGCGCGAACAGTATCAGGCGCAGCAGCAAAATACGGCGGCCTGGAACAACGCGCAGCAACAGCCTCAGCAACCGGCCTATGCCCAACCGCAACAGGCGGCGCCTTCACGTGCCGGCGGCTTCCTGGGCGGCGCCTTGCAAACGGCGGCGGGCGTCGCCGGCGGCGTGGTATTGGCCGACATGCTGACCGGCATGTTCCGCCATTCGCAGCCGCAGGAAATCGTGAATATTATCGAAGAAACCCCGGCGCCGCTGGACGACAGCGCGATGCGCAATTTCGACGCCTCCAACAACCTTGATACCTTCAACAACGGCGACGGTGGCAGCTTCCTGAACCAGGACAACGGCTTCCAGAACGCCAACTATCAGGACGACACGGACTACGCCGACGACGATTACAGCGACGACGACGACTCCTTCCTGTAATGCCCTCTCCCCCTCTCACCCGCAGAGGGGGATTTCCCGTTTCGCCAATCTGGTCTACAGTGAACACTGTTCATTTATCCAGCGGAGAGAAACGATGACAAGCTTTAATCCTTCCACCCCTTTCTTCAGCGAACGCCTGCAGATGCGCCCACCGGTAATGGCGGACCTCGCACGTTTCTACGCCATCTTTGGCGATCCGCAAACGCAGCGTTTCAATCCCGCCGGCCCACTCACCAGCGAAGCGCAGGCCGCATCGGCGCTGCACGAGAGGATTGCCGGGTGGCAACAACACGGTTACGGTTCCTGGGCGATCGCTCTGCGCGAACGGCCGGATTGGATTATCGGCTTTGGCGGATTGTCCCGGAAACCGCTCGGGGCGCAGCGCACCGTGAACCTCGGCTATCGCTTCGATACTCGCGTCTGGGGCATGGGATTGGCCACCGAGATGGCGCGGGCTTCGCTGCAATACGGTTTTGTCGGATTGGCGCTGGAGGAGATTTCCGCCATTGTACGTGCGGAGAATCAGGCCTCGTGGCGAGTATTGGAAAAGGTCGGTTTACGGCGGGTGGATACGCTGGATGACGTGCCCGGCGCAGCGCCGAGCCTGGTGTATACGCTAAAGCGCGGCGACTATCAGGGTTGATCGTCGCTGATTTTGGCCAACGCCATGCGATAAGATTTGACCTTCTGACGCTTTTTCAACCAGGTGGTGGTAGACACGATAAACACCGCGCCCGACATCGCCAACACGCCGGTCGGGTGGCCGTAAAACACCATCAAGGCAAAGTACACGGCGGAAACGATCGCCACCCATTTCGCCGTATTGCCCATGTCGTTCTTCTCCTGGGTCAAACGGCGGATGTGCTCTTCTTCACTGATTCCCATACGCGCTCCTTGTTGGCTGAACGTTCCATTATATGGAGCTGGAGTGTTGATATTTCAAGCGGTTGGATGGTAAAGAAGCGTAAAGCTCAGGCCGGCGGTTCCTGCCGCCGGGGCAGATAACGCCCGGGCTGATCGGTGCCCGGCAGGCCGGTGCCGTCGTTGCGGCCAAACAGCCGGTAGCGATTGCCGGCGACCGCATCATAGACCTTGTCCGCCAGTCGCGGCGGCAGGTAACGCGCCAGCGCCAGTACGCGGTACGGCCACCCCACTTGACGCAGCGCCTGAAACAACGCCGCCGAACGTAGCCAACAGCGCCCCTGCTCAACATAGACCACGGAATCGAAACGATCGGTAGGCAATCCCAGCGCCTGCAGGATCGCCTGCCCTTCGGCGGATTGCACCGTCGCCAACAGAATGCGCCGCTGCCGATCGGCGCGAATAAGATACCTCACCAGCCCGTGACACAGATTACATTCGCCGTCGAACAACAGCGCGCGATCGCCGGGCTGGAGATAAGGCAGATGTGATAAAGGGGTCATCCCGCCTCCCGAAAAACGCTCGCCTTAGCCTAACGCGCCTAGCGCGCCCAGGCCAGAGCGGGATGACAGGGCGTGTTAAGGCGCGGGCGGTGCGTCAGGCACCGCCACCACCGCGACGCGAACTTCGTAATGTTTGGCGCTGCCCGCCGGGATCACCGCCGTCAGTTTGTTGATGGTTTCCACCGGATTGTCGCTGGCCGAGGTGGCGCAGAACAGCTCGCCGCCGTGGCAGAACCCCGGCTTGGGCGGGTGCCCGCCCGGGAAAGGCGGCATGCGCATCGGTTCACCCGCCACAGGCGGCAACGCTTTGGCCGCAGGCGCCTCGGGGGCCGACATCGCGCTCGCGCTGAATAACAGCGCCATGCCCATGCAGGGCAGCGCCAGGATCTTGATTGCTTGTTTCATTGAATTAGCCTCATTTGCCGGGTTCGGGATTACGCTACCCCGCCCCCGGCCCATGAGAAAGCCGCTTTTCGCTACCTTTTCGCCCCGCTACGTTTTGCTTACATCCCGCGTCTAACGTGATGAAAGGCGAAAGGTTGGGTAAAGGGCCGTCGCGTTACTTGCCGTTCGTCAGCGTGTTGTAGCTGGTCATCAGATTGCGGTAGTCCGGGATATGGTTGGAGAACAGCGCGCCCAGCCCTTCGATGTCATTGCGCCAGTCGCGGTGCAGCTCGCAGGCGACGCCGAACCAGGTCATCAGCTGCGCGCCGGCGGCCTCCATGCGGCTCCAGGCCGACTGACGCGTCAACTCATTGAAGGTGCCGGAGGCGTCAGTCACCACAAAGACCTCGAAACCTTCATTGAGCGCCGACAGCGCCGGGAATGCCACGCACACTTCGGTTACTACGCCGGCGATGATCAGTTGCTTGCGGCCGGTGGCTTTTACCGCCTTGACGAAGTCGTCGTTGTCCCAGGCGTTGATCTGGCCAGGGCGAGGAATGAAGGGAGCATCGGGGAATTGGGCTTTCAGTTCCGGCACCAGCGGGCCGTTGGGGCCGTTTTCGAAACTGGTGGTAAGAATGGTCGGCAGGTTGAAGTATTTCGCTAAATCACCCAGCGCCAGCACGTTGTTTTTAAACCGATCGGGATCGATATCACGCACCAGCGAAAGCAGCCCTGCCTGATGATCCACCAGCAATACGGCGGCCTGGTCTTTGTCGAGGCGCTTGTAGTTTGCAGTCATGGTTTTACTCCTGTGGGGTTGATGTTGCGGATGAAACGCCCCGCCTGGCGGCGGGGCGTTGAGGTTTAAGTGTAGCGCCTGAGCCGGGGAACACGGCCCGCCCCAGGCGCCAAAGTTCAACCGGCGCTCGCTTCGGCGTTCATGCTGCCGAACTTACCGCTGTTGAAATCGCGGAACGCCTGCTGGATTTCCGCGTCGCTGTTCATGACGAACGGGCCGTAGCCGACGATAGGCTCATCGATCGGTTCGCCGCTCAGCACCAGCAGTGCGACGTCGTTGTTGGCTTCGATGGTGATCGAATCCCCCGCCCGGTCGAAACGCACCATTTGGGTTTCGCGCACCACGTCTTCGCCGTTGACCAGGATCGCACCGTGCAACATCACCAGCGCCAGCGTATGGCCTTCTTTCACCGTCAGCGTGGTGGTATGGCCGGCATTCAGCTTCATGTCCCACACGTTGAGCGGGCTGAAAGTGCGTGCCGGGCCGGCGTGGCCGCCAAAGTCACCGGCAATCACCCGCACCTGCCCGGCGCCGTCCGCCAGCGGAACCACCGGAATATCGGCGTTCAGCAGCGTCTGGTAACCCGGCTCGGCCATTTTGTCCTTGGCCGGCAGGTTAACCCACAGCTGCACCATTTCCATGGTGCCGCCCTTGCGCGAGAAGTCCCGAGAATGGAACTCTTCGTGCAGAATGCCGGAGGCGGCGGTCATCCACTGGACGTCGCCGGGGCCAATCACCCCACCGCTGCCGGTCGAGTCGCGGTGTTCCACTTCGCCCTGATAGACGATGGTCACCGTTTCAAACCCGCGATGCGGGTGCTGACCCACGCCACGAGTGCCGGAGGCGGAGCGGAATTTGGTTGGCGCTGCGTGATCCAGCAGCAGGAACGGGCTCATTTCCGCCCCCAAATCGTTATAAGAGAACAGCGAATTCACCAGGAAACCGTTACCGACCCAATGTGCTTCCGGGCTGTTGTGAATACCGAGGATTTTTTTCATCTTGAACTCCCGTTTCAGACCTCACGGCCTTAAGTTGATGTCAGAAGTTTAATCCGCCGGGGTTTGCTGCAGTAGTAGGCAAGATGTACACTCAGCGTTCTACTGATAGAACGATAAGGGATGCGATGCTGACCGATCTGAACGACCTGTTTTTCTTCGCCAGCGTGGTCGATCACCAGGGATTCGCCCCCGCCGGCCGGGCACTGGGCATTCCCAAATCCAAGCTCAGCCGCCGCGTGGCGCTGCTGGAAGAGCGGTTGGGCGTGCGCCTGATCCAGCGCTCGACGCGGCGCTTCTCGGTGACCGAGCTCGGCCAAACCTATTACGCGCACTGCAAGGCGATGCTGGTGGAAGCGGAAGCGGCGCAGCAAGCGATCGAGCAGACCCGCGCCGAGCCCTGCGGCACGGTGCGCATGTCCTGCCCGGTGGCGATCTTGCACACCCGCGTCGGCAGCATGGTGGCAGCTTTTATGGCCGATTACCCCAAGGTGACGGTGCATCTGGAAGCCACCAACCGCCGGGTGGACGTGGTGGGGGAAGGGTTGGATCTGGCGATCCGCGTACGGCCGCCGCCGCTGGAGGACAGCGATCTGGTGCTGAAGATCCTCGCGCAGCGCACCTGGTGCGTCGCCGCCAGCCCGGCGCTGGTGCGCACCCTCGGGCCGGCGCAAACGCCGGAAGACCTGCGTAAATACCCGACGCTCGATCTCGGCCCGGCGCGCGCTCAGCACCAATGGCGGCTGACCGGCCCGCAGGGTGAACGGGTGGAGTGGGAACACACGCCGCGGCTGGTCACCGACGACATGCTGATGCTGCGTACCGCCGCCATCGCCGGCGCCGGCATCGTTCAGCTACCGGCGATGATGATGCGCGACGACATGCTGCGCGGCGAGCTGGTGCAACTGTTGCCGGGCTGGCAGCCACAGGGCGGCGTGGTGCACGCAGTCTACCCGTCGCGCCGCGGCCTGCTGCCGGCAGTGCGGCTGCTGCTCGACTATCTGGGGGAGCAGTTCGCCAGCATTGAAGAAGAGTGATCAGGCGGTGATTTCGATCGCGTTGCCATCCGGATCGCGAATGACGGCCTCGTAGAAGCCGTCGCCGGTCCAGCGCGGCGCAGACAGCAAAATGCCCTCCTGCTGTGCGCGCTGCGCCAACCGATCGACCTGCCGCTCATCCCCCAGCGACAGCGCGATGTGCGCCCAACCGACCCGCTCCTCCTGCGCCTGCGCCGGCAGCAACGTCGGCACGCACATGATCTCCAGCGACGGCCCGGCCGCCAGGCTGACGAAGCGGGAAACGAACCCCGGCCGGTTGCGGCTGACATATTCCTCCCCCGCTTCACCGTTGAAATAACGCTGCCAGAACGCCAGCTGCGCGTCGATGTTATGGGTCCACAGGGCAACATGGGCTATTTTCATCATCATTCTCCGATCGATAAATCGCTGTGCCAGATCTGGCCGCCGCCTTGCGCCACCTGCAACTCAAGCTGCGGGTGCGCGCCGCGCGCCGTCACCAGATGATCTACCCGCCCGGCGGGCAGGAAGGGGTAAGGGGCATAGGTATTGAGTTTGTCGCGGGTGCACAGCACCGCCACGCTGCCGGCGCGCGTCAGCAAGCGCTTTTTGAACGTGGCGTCCTGATAGCTCAATGCGGAAAAGCCACCGGCCGGGTCGTAAGCGCAGATGCCGGTGAACACCAGATCGAAATGAAACCCGTCTATCTCTTCCGCCGCCTTGGCGTCCACGCAGCCGCCGACCTGCGCATCCAGTTCGCCGCCGATCAGGATGGTACGGATCCCCGGCCGTTCCAGCATTTTACCGGCGATGCTCAACGCATTAGTTACCACCGTCAAACGCCGATCGCGTGGCAACAGCTCTGCCAGATACAGGTGGGTGCTGCCGGCATCGAGGAAGATCAGCTGTTCTTCGCCGATCACCCCCAGCGCGGTCTGCGCCAACGCCAGCTTCTCATCGCCGCTGAGGGCAATGCGCGCCGTCATGGGGCCTTCGGCCGGGGTCGGCGCCAGCGCACCGCCATAGATGCGTTTGCACAGGTTCTGCGCCGCCAACTGGCGCAGATCGCGGCGGATGGTCGCTTCGGTGGTATTCAAACGCTGCGCCATCTCCATGGCCAGCACCCGCCCCTGTTGGCGAAGCGTGTCGAGAATGGCCTGATGGCGCTCATTGGGTAACAGTTTGGACATCGCGGGGATCCGGTGGCGCTAAAGTGATCATAAATGTACACAAACGCACACAATCGAACAATCACTTTTTTGGCAACACTCGAGCGGCAGTGCTCATCTAGACTGAAAGTGACATCACCATTAAGGGATTATGACGCGATGACCTCCGCCGTGCTTTATACGCTGTTTCCCGCCGCAGCCACCGTCGTCGGCGCAGCGGTGGCGCTCTATCGCCGCCCCGGTGACGCCGCAATGCGCGTCATCCATCACTTTACCGCCGGCATCGTTTTCGCCGCCGCCGCCACCGAAATCCTGCCCGATCTCAAGCAGCAGTCGCCTGTGGCGGTGTTGCTGGGCGGCGTTGCGGGGGTGCTGTTAATGCTGCTGGTTCGGCGGCTGGGTGAAAAAGCGCAGGGGCCGGTCGGTTTTATCGCCGCGGTCGGCGTCGATATCTTTATCGATGGGCTGGTGCTGGGCATTGCCTTCGCGGCCGGCGCCAAAGCCGGCCTGCTGTTGACGCTGGCGTTAACGCTGGAAGTGCTGTTCCTCGGATTATCGATCGTCGGCGATTTGAAAGACTTTCTCGGCAGGCGGCTGCGTGCCATGGCGGCGATAGTCGGCCTGGCGCTGCTGCTGCCCATCGGTGGCCTGCTGGGGGCGCCGGTGGCCATGCTGGGCACATTTTGGCTGACCGCCTTTTTGGCCTTTGGCCTGATCGCCCTGCTCTACCTGGTGACCGAGGAGTTGCTGGTCGAAGCGCATGAGGGCGGGAAAGAGACACCGTTCGCCACCGCGATGTTCTTTGCCGGCTTCCTGCTGCTGTTGTTGCTAGAGGAAGGTTTGGGGTAAAAAAACGGGAATTTCATGGCGTATGCCGCCCGATGGCAACGCTTTGGCTATACTGTGGCAAGCGAAGTTACCGCAGACGTAACGGCTTGGGCGTAAAGGGAAAACGATGTTATTGACGATCGCAAGGTGGCTGTTTCAACTCCCCGGGAAGCTGTTCGGGCTGATTTTTAAAAATCGCCTGAGGATATTTTTGTTCTTCATGCTGGTCGCCATCGCGGTGCTCGGCGCCAAGCGCTATCTGCGCGCCCACCAGTATGACGATGAATTCAGCCTCGCCGCCCCCGCCGATTACAACCGCGCAATAAAGCGCGAAATGCCGCTGCGCGAAGCGCGTGAACAGTGCGGTGGGCCGTTGCACGACAATGCCGGCCAGCCGTGGCCCGCCTCAGCCGGTTATCTGCATCAGCCGACCAGGCTGCCCGCGACCGGTCTGCATCGGCTGACGCTGGATAATCAGGACAACGATTTCGCGGTGCTGGTCAAGCTGGAAACGCCGGCGGCGCCGCAGCAGCTGGCGGAAGTCTTTATTCCGCCCGCTGGCAGCTTCGAGGTAAAAATCAATGCGGACGCGGAACACGTGATGAAAATCAAGAACATCAAGACCGGCTGCATGTTCCGCTCCCGGCCGTTTAACCTGGATAAACAGCGCGATTGGCGCATGCCGCTGACGCTACAGAAGGACGGCAGCCTGCAGCTGCAATCTATAGGCGATCGCCAATTCTGATCGGGCGCCGGGCAGAAAGAGCCGGCGCCGCATAGGGTTACTTTTTCACCGGATGATCGCGGCGGAACAGTTCCCAGCTTTCAATTTCCTGCCCACTCGGCAAGGTACAGGTGGAATACTGGCCTGCCGCATTCTCTTTGGCGTTCAGCTTGCCGCCGATTTTGGTGCAATACACGTCGGCCGGGTTCGCCATGCCGATCGGTTTCACCTGCGGCGGTGGTGGCGCCTCGTTGGATTTCACGGAACACCCCTGCAACATCGTCATCCCTGCCAGCAGGGAAAGCATCAACGTTTTTTTCATTTTTTCAGCTTATGCAAAAACGAACGGCGGAGCGCTCCGCCGTTCGCTCATCATGAAATAAAGGATTTGCCCTGCTTCAGCACCAGATCGCAGGCTTTTTGCTTCACCTTCTCGGTGATCTGCGAGGTGCCCAGGCTGTTCAGATCCAGGCTCTTGCCTTCGCCAGTCTGCAGCAAGCCGCCCAGGCCCTGCTGATAATCCTGGCTCTTGGCGTTTTCGGTGCTGGTGATGCCCAGCTTGCTGAGCAGCTGATCTTTCACCCCTTCGGCGCCGTTAGCCGACAGCACGTTGTTTTTCACGCAGTACTGCAGGATACCGGCGGCATTGGTCATGCTGCTGGAGCTCAGCGCCTTGTCGCCGCCGTTCAGCAGACCGGTCAACGAGGAGAGTGACATGCCGCTGCTGCTATCGCCGCCCGACTTGCTCAGTTCACCCGCCGCGCTGCTGAGGGAATCCATCAGCCCGGCGGCCTGGGAGGCACCGCTGGCCAGGGTAGCGGACAGCGCCAAGGCCAGCAGTAAACGATGTTTGGTGATCATAGTGGTGAAACTCCTGTAATAACGGCATGCGATCGGCGCAGCGCGCCGGGATACCCTTCCGACGCCGCCGACGGCGACAAGTTCCTTTTATCTCGCCACCGCGCCGTTTTTCGGAATTCAGGAAGTTTAGAACTGCCAGCGCAGCCAGGCGAAGAACACGTTGCCGTTGTTATAGGTACCGGGAATGTAGGTCGCCTGGAACGTCAGCCGCTGATAGCCGATAGAGGCCAGCGGCAGCGGCGCCGGAATAGGGATGTATTTCCAGTTGTCGCGCGCGGTGACGCTGGCGGTGAAGCCCAGCCCCAGGCGGAAATCCTTGTCATCCAGCGGGCGCCAGATCTTCTCGTAGGCGTAACCACCGATCGGCTCCCATTTGTTGAAGGAGTCCTTGAACGCCATGATGTAGATGCCGTGCCAGTCACCGTCGCTGTCGTAGCGGGAGATGCCGTAACCGGCGCCCCACGGGCGCTCGTTGTACTTATCGATATGTTCATCATCGTAAGTCCAACGGTTGTGCCAGGTGATGGCCGGGATATAGAGATCGTGGTTAGGCGAGTTGTTCCAGGTCTCCGCCACGTTATCGGTAAAACGCTGCCATAGACCCGGTTTTTCAGCCTGTGCGGTATTGCCACTTTCTGTACCAACCTCAGCGTAAGAAGGCAGTGCAGGAAATATCAACGCCAGAGAACATGCCAAAAGAGTCCGTTTGAGAAACATCGTAAAGCTCCTGTAAAAATACGGCCGCAGATTCTTACCGATAGCCCAGGCAAGATCAAGCTGTATCTAATTTATCCAACGCCCGTTGTGCTTTGGTTAAGTTTAGCACCGGAATATTCCCAATAATTTTTAACAGGTTGCACCGGTTTCCCCTATGCTATCGCCTTTAGGAGGGCAAAACCGTGGGAAAAGTCCGCTTTGTCGTTCGCTACTCGCGGGCCAGGTGCTTGACCAATACATCGACATCGAGGCGGTTCACAAATTCCAGAGAATATGAGGAATAGAGGCCGAACAGGCGGTTTTGGTGCCCGACCACCACCAGATCGATGCCAGCCTGATGAATGAAATCGCTCACGTCCTTAAAGCGCCGGATGGTGACGATTTCCTTGACCGCAACCGGCGCCTCGACGGCGCTCACCAGCCGGCTCAGCATCGCCTTGGCGGCGATCACCTCCTGCGCCTGGCGATCTTTGACCAGCGCATCGCTGCCGTACTCCAGCTCGGCGTAGTCGGCGTTAAGGTGGCCGACGGTGAGGGCAATCGGCAGCCCGCGCACCATCGCCACCGTTTGACGCAGCAACGGCAGCCCGTCACGCTCATCATGAATCAGTACCAGAATATGTCGATAGCTTTTCATCGCAGTTCCCCCCACAGGCCAGTACCGCTGGGACATCATCCCCTCTGGTAGGTATACGCCATCTGCGCGCACGTAGAGAAAAGTTTACGTATCACTTCCTACGGAATGTGATGGCCACCACGTTATATTAATGCCCGTGACGGCACATTTTAGCGCCGGCCCGACGTGGCGCGCACTGCAGGCCCGTAAAGCAAAGCTGACGAAAAAAGGCGGACAAAAAACGATCGTTGTTAATTTTTTGTTTTTGATTGGTTACAAGGTGGTTTCATGAAATAAGCGTGCGGCGGATCACCAAAATCCCCCTTTACGCCAGGTTCTGCTTTTCTTTCCCAGGCAAAAAGCGTTACGCCACCCGATGGGATTTAACGCGGCGTCAAAAGTACCGGATGACTCACCCTGCATCACGATAAATGCCAATGCGCCGCCGCTTCTCTAGCGATATACCGACAATGAAAAATACCGTCTCTTTCCAATATCCAATACCCCTACTTTTTATGCATTACTCAATCGCGTAAAGCGCCGAATACAAACCGCCTATTCACCGGCCGCCCCCCTTATCTTGAACAAGCTGAGACTTTAAATAACTGTTAATGCTAACGACACAACATCGCCAGCAATTTATTTTTGCTGATTTTCGCCTGACAAAATAAAGATAAATAATCCGGAGCAATCAATGAAAATAACTATCGGGTCATTCATTCTGCAACAGCTTCACGCCCTGAACGTCGATCGTATTTATGGCGTGCCCGGCGACTATAACCTCAGCCTGCTGGAGCTGCTGGAAAACGACGAGCGGCTGGCGTTTGTCGGCAACTGCAATGAATTGAACGCCTCCTACGCCGCCGACGGTTACGCCCGCATGAAAGGCGCCGGCGCGCTGATCGTCACCTACGGCGTCGGCGATCTGGCCGCGCTGTCCGGCATCGCCGGGGCCTATGCCGAATCTTCGCCGGTTATCTGCATCGCCGGCACGCCGCCGCTGCATGCGATGAAGAATCATCAGCTCTTGCACCATACCCTGGGCGATGGGAATTTCGACAACGTCATGAACTGCTTTAAACAATTCACCGTCGCTCAGGCTCTGATCACGCCGGAAAATGCCGCACAAGAAATACCACGCGTTATTTCCCGCGCCTGGATAGAGAAGAAACCGGTGTATTTACAGCTGCCGTCGGATATTTGCGATGTGGAAATTGAAATCGCCGCGGCGGCGACGGCACCGCAATTACCGGCCAGCGATAAATACAATGTGCACTTAGCGGCGATGGCGCTGTTAACCAAAATCAAACGCGCACAGCGCCCAATCATGTTGGTCGATCAAATGGTGGATCGCTACCAGTTGCAGCAGTTGGTCATCGCGGTCGCTCACCGCTTCGCCATTCCGCTGACCAATATGCCCACCGCCAAATGCATTATCCCGGAAAACACCGCCGGTTGGATGGGCGGCTACAGCGGCAATCTGTCGCGCCCCGAACTGTATGAACACATGGCCCACTCGGACTGCGTGCTGAGCTTCGGCGTACGTCTGGTAGACTCCACCACCGGCTATTTCTCGCAGCAAATTCCCGCCGCCGCTCAGGTGGATATTCAGCCGTTTTCGATGAAACTGGACAACACCTCCTACCCAGCGGTAGCGACGGCGGATCTGCTGCAGGCACTGCTGGATCTGAGCGAAGACGCGCCGGCGCAGCGTTTATCACCGCTGGCCGATCCCCGTGAGAAGCTGGCGACGCCGAGCGACGCGCCTATCGACCAGGCCTATCTGTGGCGACGCATCCAACGCTTCATCCAGGCGGATGACGTGGTAGTGGTGGAAAACGGCACCTCAGGCGCGGCCATCGGCGGCATGCGCATGCCAGGGGGCGTCAAGGTGGTCAACCAACCGATTTGGGGCTCGATCGGTTATACCCTGCCGGCGCTGCTCGGCACCCTGATGGCGGCGCCGGAGCGCCGCCACCTGCTGTTCATCGGCGACGGCTCCTTCCAGCTCACCGCGCAGGAAGTGTCTACCCTGCTGCGCTGCGAGCAAAAGCCGATCATCTTCCTGATCAACAACGACGGCTACACCATTGAACGCTATATCCTCGGCGAAAACTCGTCTTACAACGACATCAGCCCGTGGGACTACGCCAAACTGCCGGCGGTATTGAATACCCAGGCGCAGCCGTTCAGCGTGGCGGTGGAAACCACGCAACAGCTGGAAATGGCCCTGGAACACGCCTCGCGGCAGGATCGGCTGGCGTTTATCGAGGTGAAAGTGCCGATGATGGACACGCCGCCGGTGATGAAAGAGTTCTGTAACCGCTGCAACAGCTTTAACTTTGGCCTGACCAACCCGCGTCGCAGCGCCTGATGCGCGATCGCGCCGCCGGTGGTTCAGGAAACCGGCGGCGTTTTTTTATGCCGTTACCCGCCGGCGCGCGCCATGCAGCGCTGGCGGCGTTCGTCCACCCGCTTGGCGAACCAGGCGGTGGTCAGCTTGCGGGTGATTTTCGGGCTCTCCAACTGGATACCCGGCAGCATCTCACGCGGCAGCTTGCCGCCCGCCAGCGCATAGACCTTCTTATACAGCTCGGTGTCGGCAAAGCCGGCCGTGTCGCCTTTCTCCAGCGCCCGGCGAATGGCGCTGTCGCTCATGTTCAGGCGCTTGCCGAGCGTGCGCACCGCCAGCTCGGTCGAACCGGGCTTGTCGCTGCCGAAATCGATAAGATCGCCGTCCAGCGCCAGCGGAATGGCGCTCGCCCGGCTGACCGCGTTTTGGAACGCCGCGTTGCGGCTGGCGTACCAGCCGGCGTTGAAGTCGGCGAAGCGGTAAATCGGCCGGCTGTAATCGGCCGGGTACCCCAGCAAATGCATAATGCCGAAGTACATACCGCCGCGCCGGCTGAAAACTTCGCGGCGAATCGAGCCGTCGACCGGATAAGGGTACCCTTTGGCGTGCGCCTCGGCGAAGGCGATGCTCACCTGCATCGGGCCGCCGGTATGTACCGGATTTAAATGGCCGAACAGCTTCTGCCCCATCGGCACGCGGTCGATCATGTCATCGAAGATATCGCTCAGATCCTTCTCGGTGCGCACCTTATCCAGCCGCTCGCTGTAGCTCTGGCCGTTCGACGACGAAATCTTCAATGCGGTGTGCACCAAAAAGTTCGGGATGTGCATCTGATCGGCGCGGCGGTCGATCTCCTTCCAAGCGATCTTCGGCAGCCCCGGCACCTGCGGGTTAGCCTGGAACGTCGACTCCTGTTCGGTCACCGCCAGCACCGAACACAGGTTCTCATCGCTCGGCTCGATGCCCTGCGCGGCGAAGGCGGCGGTAATATCGGTAGCCCAGCCCTGCCGATCGCCGGCGTTAGCCGGGATCAGCGTCATCAGCCGGGCTTTGACGTCGGCGGGGCGCGCCGCCGGTGCCGTGGTGGTGGTTTTGCTGGTACAGCCCGCCAGCGCCAGCAGCGCGGCCAGGCTTAGCAAACGGAAGGGCATCGGGTGGAATAAACGAAGTATCGGCATCTTTTCCCTGAACGTGATGACATGAACAGCACTGAAATTAGCCCAGCCGCCGCGCACAATCCAGTATAAATATACCCGTTCCGCCGCACAGGTGGGCCGGGAAATACCCAACAACGCAGGGAGAACAAAATGATCGAACTCAAAGAAATGACGGCGCAGGAACTGGATCACTACCGTAAATACGGGGTAAAGGCTTACGCAGACGATTTGGCGCGTTCGTTTCAGCTCAGCCAGGAACACGCGTTGATCGAGGCCGAAGCCAATTTCAAACGAGGGCTGGCGATGCCCGGCCAACGGTTGGTATGCGCGAGGCTGCCGAATGTCGAGGACAGCATCGCCACCGTCTGGTACGCCATTGAGCAACGAACCTTCGGTAAGCAGCTGTTTATCTATGATTTTGAAGTGACGCACGCCTGGCGTGGCAAAGGCTATGGCGAGCGGGTACTAAATGCGGTGCTGGACGCGGCGAGAGCACAGGGGGCGGAATATGCCGAACTGACGGTGTTCAACGATAATCCGACGGCCGCGCGCCTGTATTCCAAGTTAGGTTTCGATGCGGTCACCACCCGTATGCGCCGCCGTTTGTAGCAATAGGTTTGCGAAGCTCGGGATTTTCAAATGACGAATAAAGATGTATTTTATATGCATCATATAAATCACTTTGCTTGCCCAGCCAGAGGAGCCCCCTATGGAGCAGCAGCTGCTTTGCTATAAAACCCTGCCAGAATGGAACAGCGACACGCTGCCGGCGGCCTTCCGCCAGCGCCACAACACCCAGAGCGGCACCTGGGCGAAGCTCACCGTACTGAGCGGGAACCTGACGTTCGCCATGATGACCGAAGACGGCGCCACCACCGAGACCTGGCAGTTCAGCCCCGAAAGCCAGCCGCCGTTTATCGCACCGCAGCAGTGGCATCGCATCGTTTCCTTTTCGGACGACATGACCTGCCGGCTGGCGTTTTACTGCACGCCGGAAGATTACTACCACAAGAAATACGAACTGACGCGCACCCACTCCGAAGTGATCGAAGCGGCGGCGCGCATCGCGCCGGGCAAGGCGCTGGATCTGGGCTGCGGCGGCGGGCGCAATTCGCTCTATCTCAATCTGAAAGGTTTCGACGTCACCGCCTGGGACAAGCACGCGCCGTCGATAGCCCGCCTCAATCAGATCGTCGACGCCGAGCAGCTGACCCGCCTGAGTGCCGGGGTGCAGGATCTCAATACCCATCGCTTCAGCGGCGACTACGACTTCATCCTGTCCACCGTGGTAATGATGTTCCTCGAGCGGCAGCAGATCCCGCCTATCGTGCAAAACATGCAGGACAGCACCGTGCGCGGCGGCCATAACCTGATCGTGGCGGCGATGGATACCGAGGATTATCCCTGCCCGCTGCCGTTCCCGTTCACCTTCAGCCCGGGTGAGCTGAAGCATTATTATCGCGACTGGGAGATCCTCAAATACAACGAGGACGTCGGCCAACTGCACAAGACCGACGCCAACGGCAACCGCATCTCGCTGCGCTTCGCCACCCTGCTAGCGCGCAAGCTATAGCGCGTCGTGAAAGATCACCCCCAGCGTGTGGCGTTGGCCGGCGCGTATCCGGCTGACGCCGTGGCGCAGATTGACCCGATAGTAGCCTTTCACTCCCGCCACCGGCCGATGATGCACGGCGAACACCACGGCGTCGCCCTGCTGCAGCGGCACCACCTCCGGCCGGCTCTGCATCCGCGGCCGCTGTTCGGTCAGCACGAATTCGCCGCCGGTGAAATCCCGCTCGGGGACGGAGAGCAAAAATGCCACCTGCAGCGGAAACACCCGCTCGCCGTACAGATCCTGATGCAGGCAGTTGTAATCTCCCGCTTCGTAACGCAACAGCAGCGGCGTCGGCCGCCGTTGGCCGGCCCGGTGGCATTCGGCCAGGTAAACCTCATGGTCGGCGGGATAACGCACCGCCAGGCCCAATAAGGCGTTCCAACGGTTGGCCACCGGCGCCAGCCGCGCATACATCAGGCTGCGCGCTTCGGCCACCGGCGACGGCAGCGGATAGGTGAAATAGCGGTACTCGCCGCGGCCAAAACCGTGCTTCTCCATCACGACGCGGCTGCGGAAGTGCGCATCCTGCGGGTAGAGCGCCGCCAGCTCGCGGCACAGCTCTTGGCTGAGCACGCTGGGCAACCGCGCGCAACCTTGCGTATCGAGTTCGCACTCGATGGCCGCCCAGTCCAATTCGGCCAGCCGCGCCGCCAGCGCGCCGCTCATCGCTGCGCCTCTTTTTCCAGCAAGGCTTTCTTGCGCTCGACGCCCCAGCGATAGCCGGACAAGGCGCCGTCGTTGCGCACCACCCGGTGACAGGGGATCGCCACCGCCAGCACGTTGGCGGCGCAGGCGCCGGCCACCGCGCGCACCGCTTTGGGCGCCCCGATGCGCCGAGCGATATCGGCATAGCTGACGGTTTCGCCGACCGGTATCGCCTGCAGCGCCCGCCAGACCCGCTGTTGAAACGCGGTGCCGCGAATATCCAGCGGCAGCGCCAACCCGTTCTCCGGCGCTTCAATCAGGCCCACCACCTGCGCCATCAGCGCTTCATACTGCGCGTCGCCGCCGATCAGCTCGGCGTTGGGGAATTTGTCCTGCAGATCCTGCACCAGCTGCTGCGCATCGTCCCCCAGCAGAATGGCGCAGATGCCCACCTCGCTCTGCGCCGCCAGGATCTCGCCCAGCGAACAGCGCCCGACGGCGAAATGAATGCGCATGCCTTTGCCGCCGGCTCGGTAGGCCTTCGGCGTCATGCCCAGCGCGGCGTTGGCTTGTTGGTAGAAGCGGCCGTTGGCGCCATAGCCGGCGTCGAAGATCGCGTCGGTCACCGTTTCCTGCTGCGTAAGGCCGGTGCGCAAGCGTTGGCTGCGCTGCGCGTCGGCGTAGCCTTTCGGCGTCAGGCCGGTGATCGCTTTGAACAGCCGGTGGAAATGGTATTGGCTCAACCCGACGTGGCGCGCCAGCGTCTGCAGCGACGGCGCTTTCTCCGCCCGTTCGATATAGCGGCAGGCCTCGGCTATCTGCCGCGCATGCTGTTCCGTCAACGGCGTCAGCCCCTGCCGGCAGCGTTTGCAGGGCCGATAGCCCGCCGCTTCCGCCTGTTCGGCATCGTCGAACAGCTCCACGTTTTGCCGATTCGGCTGACGTGACGGGCAAGAAGGCGAGCAATACACGCCGGTGGTTTTCACCGCGTAGATAAAGCGGCCGTCGGCGTGCTTGTCGCGGCTGACGATCGCCAGCCAGCGCGGATCGGCGCTGTCGATTACGTTTTTCATCATCCGTTCCTCACTGCGGTTTCGATGTTAACCAGCATAGTGACGGGCCGTTGGCGAAACACGCCGACTCTTGCTTTTTAATTCGGCGCCGACGTTTTCAACAATGTTTCGACAATTTTTAACCAACAACATGAAGTTTATTACGTTGCCAACCCGGTTGCACAGCGTTAGGATCGCGGCCGGCCACGGGCGTGGCCAGTGTTTTTGCCTGTTAGTTGCGCGCATGGAGAGGTTATTGTGTTAGAGAGTTTTGGCGTCCTGAATTTATGGACCTATTTGGCCGGGGTGGTCTTCATCATCATTCTGCCGGGGCCGAATACGCTGTACGTGCTGAAAACCGGCATATCGCGCGGCGTGCGCGCCGGCTATACCGCCGCGCTGGGCGTGTTTATCGGCGATGCGATCCTGATCTTCTGCGCCTATATCGGCGTGGCGTCGCTGATCCGCACCACGCCGTTCCTGTTTACCCTGGTGCGTTTTCTCGGCGCAATTTACCTGCTGTTCCTCGGCGCAAAAATCCTCTACGCCACCTTCGTGCAGAAGGCGCAGGCGCAACAGCAGCAGATTGAGGGCGGCCACAGCATTCTGCGAAAATCGCTGACGCTGAGCCTGACCAACCCGAAGGCGATCCTGTTTTACGTGTCGTTCTTCGTGCAGTTCATCGATTTCAACTATGCGCACACCGGGCTGTCGTTCACCATTTTGGCGCTGATCCTCGAAGCCGTCAGCTTTATCTACATGAGCACGCTGATCTTCTCCGGCGCGATGCTGGCGCATTTCTTCAATCACAAGAAAGGCCTGGCGAAGCTCGGCAACGGCCTGATCGGCCTGCTGTTCCTTGGTTTCGCCACCCGTCTGGCGACCCTGAGCTCGTGATCCCTCCCGGCCGGCGCCCGCCGGCCTCGGTTTACCCTTCCGTCACGGCAAAATGACACGCAGGACAAACCGAATGTCAGGCAGACCAAAGCCGCCGCTTTCCCGCTGATCTAGACTTGCAGGGTTAACGATAACCTGATGAGCCTGATCGGAGGATGTATGTCTGACAATACCGTAGCCGTGCTGGATAGCGTATCGCGTTTTCTCGATCGTCAGCATGGGCTGTATATCGACGGCCAGTGGCGCGCGTCCGCCGCGGAAGGCCGCCTGGCGGTGTATAACCCCGCCAATGGGCAGCAGATCGCCACCACCGCCGACGCCAATGAACACGACGTCGCACTGGCGGTGCAGTCCGCCCACAAAGCCTTCAGCGAAGGCGTCTGGGCGCAGCGTCTGCCGGTCGAGCGCGAGCGTATCCTGCTGCGCTTCGCCGATCTGGTGGAGCAGCACGCCGAGGAGCTGGCGCAGCTCGAAACCCTGGAGCAGGGCAAATCCATCAACATCGCCCGCGCTTTCGAAGTCGGCAGCACCCTGAACTGGATGCGTTACACCGCCGGGCTGGCGACAAAAATCACCGGTCAAACGCTGGACGTCTCTATTCCGATGCCGCCGGGCGCCAAATATCAGGTTTATACCCGTAAAGAGCCGATCGGCGTGGTCGCCGGCATCGTGCCCTGGAACTTCCCGCTGATGATCGGCATGTGGAAAGTGATGCCGGCGCTGGCCGCGGGCTGCTCCATCGTCATCAAGCCGTCGGAAACCACCCCGCTCACCCTGCTGCGCATCGCCGAGCTGGCGAGCGAAGCCGGCGTGCCGCCGGGCGTGTTCAACGTGGTCACCGGCTGCGGCACCGTGTGCGGCAAAGCGCTGACCGAACATCCACTGATCGCCAAAGTCAGCTTTACCGGCTCCACCCCGGTGGGCAAAAGCATCGCGCGCTCGGCGGCGGATCGCCTGACCCGCGTAACGCTGGAGCTGGGCGGCAAAAACCCGGCCATCGTGCTGAAAGATGCCGATCCGCAGCAGGTGATCGAAGGCCTGATGCTTGGCAGCTTCCTCAATCAGGGGCAGGTGTGCGCCGCCAGCTCGCGAATTTATATTGAAGCGCCGATTTATGATCGGTTGGTGGCCGGATTCGAACAGGCGGTGAAATCGCTGTCGGTCGGGCCGGGGATGGATACCGGCGCGCAAATCAACCCGCTGGTGTCGCTCGCGCACCGCAACAAGGTGGCGGCCTACCTGGACGACGCCCGGGCGAAAAACGCTGAGCTTATCGGCGGCGCGGCCGGGCCGGACGCCAACGGCTTCTACATTCCGCCGACCCTGGTGATCAACCCGGACGATCGGCTGAACCTGACGCGCGAGGAAGTGTTCGGCCCGGTGGTCAACCTGATTCGGGTGGCGAGCGCCGAAGAGGCCTTGAGCAAGGCCAACGACACCGACTTCGGGCTGACCGCCAGCCTGTGGACCACCAGCCTGCAGCAGGCGATGGCGCTGACGCCGCGCATTCAGGCCGGCACCGTGTGGGTCAACACCCATACGCTGATCGACCCGAACATGCCGTTCGGCGGGTTCAAACAGTCGGGTAGCGGCCGTGATTTCGGCCCGGATTGGCTGGATGCCTACACCGAATCGAAATCGGTCTGCATCCGCTATTGAGTGAAGCGGCGCGGGCCTGGCCCGCGCCCTGATTTACTGATACTGCCGACGGTATTCGCTCGGCGACATGCCGAAACGCTGCTTGAAAGCGGTCGAGAAATGGCTGTGATCGGTGAAGCCCCAGTCGAGGCCGACGCCGGCCAGTTTTTCCTGCCCGGCGGCGCTGCGCAGCGCCTGCGCGCACAGATCCAGCCTGCGGTTCCTGATGTACTGCGCCACCACCAGCCCCTGACGGGCGAACAGCCGATACAGGCTGCGTAACGACACCCCCAACTCGGCCGCCACCCACTCAGGGCGCAGCTGCGCCGACTGAATATGCCTGTCGATCAATGCCAGCGCCTTGTCAAAGACCGGTTGCTGCCCCTCCGGCCGCGCCTGCTCGAGCGCCAGAGCCGGGCGCAGCAGCGCCGCCAGCGCATTCAGCACCGCCTCGCTTTCCGCCGCGGCAAGCTGAGGATCCTGCATGCTGCTCAGCACCAGCTGGCGGCTGAGGCGCACCGCGCTGAGCTCGGCCCCCAGACGCTGGGCGCAAGGCGGCGGCACCGGCAGGCAGCCGCGCGGCATCAGCAGAGAGATTTGGCGCGAATCGCGCTGGAAGGTGAAGCTACTGGGCCGTGAGGCGTCGATCAGCGTCATGTCGCCGGGAGAGAGCACCGTTTGGCGATCGCCCTGCTCCATCAACGCGCTGCCGCGCAGCTGGAAAACGGTGAAAAAGTGCGCACCATCGCTGCGGGCGATCTCGCTCGGCGTGCGGTACAGCCGGGCCTGAGACACGTCGACCACGCTCAGGCGCAGGACATGGGCGCGAAACTCCTGCATCGCCCCGCTGAAGCCGGGCCCCAACGTTTTCGCGCAGAAACGGCCGCAGGCGGTGTTGATTTTCCCCAGCCACTCTTCGAAGCCGACGTCCCGGAGCGTTGCCAATGCCGTCATGATCTCTCCCTTCAAACAGCAGCGGTGCTGCGCCGTTGAACAGAAAAACACCATAACAATCCGTTAACACACAATCAATGGCGAGCGGGGGATTTGGCGCCGCGATCACAGATCATCGGGCGCCCGTCATCAATCCGCCACGAAACCGTCATCTCATCGTCACAGGCCTCGCCAAAAATACAGGCTGTTCCCCCTTCACGTTGACTCCCTGGACATGACCCGATGAAATCGTTGCAGAAATCCATTTTAGCGCTGTGTTTGTTTACCACCAGCGCCCTGGCCGCGTTCCATGCGCAGGCGGCAGAGGAAGCCCAACCGTTCACCACCGCGCAGCAGGTGGATCTGACCCACATCCTGCCGCCGCCGCCGGCCAACGACTCGGCGCAGACCCAGCGCGAACTGCGGGAAGTGCTCGACATGCAGCAGAAACGCACGCCGGAAATGGCCAGCCAGGCTAAGGCGGATGCGGAAGAGAACGTCTGGGTATACAGCAACGTGATGGGGCCGAAGTTCAACGCCGAAGCGTTGCCGGCCGTGAGCGCCTTCTTCGATCGCATCGTCGCAACCGAAGCGGCGGTGGTCGATCCGGCGAAAGATTTCTGGAAGCGCCCGCGCCCGCATATGCTGGACAGCCGCATCGAGCCGATCGTCAAGCGCTCCAGCTCCGGCTCCTGGCCTTCCGGCCACACCACGCTGGGCACGCTGATGGGCATCACCCTGGCCAATATGGTGCCGGAGAAGCGTGCCGCCATCATGACGCGCGCCTGGCAATACGGCGACAACCGGGTGGTGGCGGGGATCCACTACCCTTCCGATATCGAGATGGGCCGCATCGCCGGCAGTGTGATCAGCCAGCAGCTTTCACAGCAGCAGGATTTCCAGCAGCAGTACCGGCAAGCACGCGACGAGCTGCGCCAGGCGCTGGATTTACCCGCGGCGAAATAGACCCGGCGGCTAGCACCGGGCCCTGACGGCCCGGTTTACGGCTGTTTGTCCAACAGGTAACGCACCACCGCCGCGTACTCTTTGGCGTAGCCTTCAACGCTGGTGCTGGCCATGCCGGCATTGTCTATCTTGTATTTGCCGGCCACGTAGAACGACGGGGTGCCGCGCACCTCGAATGCTTTCACCGCTTCGTTCTGCTTGGCGATCAATCCTTTGACCAGCAGGCTGTGGCGCGCGTTTTCATAGGTAGCGGCATCGATGCCGGCCGCCGTAAACACCCGCTGAATATCGTCGGCGCCGTTGACGGCGCGCTGTTTCTGCACCGCGTCGAACATCGCCCCTTCAATCTTGTCTTCCACGCCCAGCACCGTCGCCACCGCCCAGGCTTCGGTCAGCTCATTGCCCAGTTTGCCCATCAGGCTGACGTGATATTTGGTGACTTTCTCACCGGCGGGCAGCGCCTGCGCCACGGTGCTGCCTACGCGATAGGTATCGGCGAACTGATAGCAAGGGCCGCAGTAGAAGGAGAAGAACTCCACCACCGCCGGCGCGGCGGCCACCGGCTTATCCAGCCGGGTGTATTGCTCGCCCGCACGGTAATCCGCGGCCTGAACCGCAGGCAGCGCCAACATCAATACGACGGCGGCGGCGAACGAACGCTTAACTTTTGCCAACATAAACACTCCTGGTTTCATCTATGAACATCGTCCTTAGCGGCGGTTTTTATAATCAAATAACCGCCAGAAGACCAGTTTTTATTACCTTCTATTTGTGAGGGATTATGTTCAGCGACCTTCGTAACCGTCCCAGTACGCACCTACCGCTTCCTGTGAGAGCACCTGGCGGCGCTTAGGATTGTCGGCGCTGCTGTAGGCGCGATTAATGAAAATGGTTTTGTGTTCCATGTTCTGCTGGAACTCCGTGCTGGCCAGGTAATCGGCCTTTTTCTGCGCCTCGCTGCGCGCCACGCCTGCCGCGCGATCCTTTTTCCCCAGCTGGTAGAACTGTTCGAACATCGGCACGGCGTTCTTAATACTGCCGTTCACATCGGTGCGGAATTGCGGATCAAAATCGTCGCGAGTTTGATAAACGTAGTGTTTGGCATGCTGCTCGGCACTGCTGAGGTGATGGGTGCAGGCGCTGAGCGCCACCAGCGGCAACAACAGCGCCGCGCTTTTCAGTCTTTTCATGTCGTCTGTCCCTGTCAGTGAGGAAGGTTCCTTTAGCGCCACGAGCATAGCGCCGCCACCCGGCAAACGTCAAACGACAAAAAACGCATCACATTGTTTTATATTAATATTATATACACTGATTGGTATTCATTGCCTGAAACACTATGCTTTAACAGAACAGGGTAAACACTCACCGACAGCGAGGCGGCCAATGAAACCGATCGACAAAAACGTGGGGGAGTACGACCTCACGGCGGAAAAAAAAGCGGGCATGATCACCGGCACCATCCGCGGCGAACTGCCGGACAGCGACGCCAATCTGCCGCTGCTGCCCTTCTCCGGCACTTTCGCCGGCCCCAGCGTGGCCGAAGCCATCGCCGATATTCAGCAACAGTTCCCCGACATCGAACCGGCGATTATCGACGATTTGCGCGAGGAACTGCTGAAGGCCGGGTTCTAATCCGGATCGCGGTGCCGCACGAACGGACTGTAGACCGGCGCGCCGGGCTTCAACGCCAGATCGGCGTCAAAATCTTCATTGCGATTGAACGGCACCGCCGGCCAGGTGGAAAACGCGTTCAAACCGTCCCGGTACGTCTGTGTCACCTGTGCCAAAGCGGCATTTTGCGCCTGCAGAGCTTCGCCCGCCAACCCGCCGCGCACGCCATAGACCAGGAACGGCTCCAGCACGCTAAAGCCGATATAGTGCAGCGCATGCATGATTGGCCACAGCATCAGCCGCATATCGCCGTCGCGCCCGTTCGGCGCGCAGGCCTGTGCGGAAGCGCCGGCGGTCACGGTCAGCAGCGCCCGCTTACCGCGCATCACGCCGTTCTCATGGCGGTGGCGGCTGTCGTAGATCCCGCCGTAAACGAACACCCGATCCATCCAGCCCTTGATGATGGCCGGCGCGCCGAACCACCAGAAAGGGAACTGCAGCACCAGCGTATCCGCCCAGCACAACAGCTCGATATGCCGCCGGATCTCCGCCGGCAGCGCCTGGATCGTCCAGTGATGGCGCTGCTCCTGCATCGCATCGAACCGGTCCACCTGCTTTCTGCTGGGGTAATGGCCGGCGCCCTCGCGCGGATCAAACCCCTCCTGATACAGATCGACCGTTTTCACCTGATGCCCCTGCGCCAGCCAGGCCTGCCGCGCCTGTTCGGCCAAATGGGCATTGAAAGAATGCGGCTCGGGGTGAGCCAGCACAATCAGCACGTTCATCCTGTGTCTCCCGTTGTAAGGTGGTGCTGTTATGCTGTGGCTTTATCGTCCCCTTGGCAATTACGCACCTGAAGGTAACCCCCAATGGCTTATCCCGGCGACGTCTATTCGAGCAAGTGTTCCGCACGCGATGCGCTGGCGCTGATTTCCGGCAAGTGGGTGATGCTGATCCTGCCTGCGCTGGCGCAGCGCCCGATGCGCAACGGCGAGCTGCTGCGCCGCATCGACGGCATTTCGCAGAAGGTGCTGACGCAAACGCTGCGCCAGCTGGAACGCAACGGGCTGCTCGAACGGCTAGATTTAAGTGAAAAGAATCAGGCGCATGTTGAATACCGGCTCAGCGCCGTCGCCTGCTCGCTGGTCGAGACGCTGGCGGCGCTGGACCGATGGGCGGAATACCATTTCCCCGAGCTGGACGCCGCCCGCGAGCGCTATGATGCCGACCGCGGGCGCGAGGCCGATTAAAGCGGTTTGGCCCGCAGCGTCTCGCCGCTGCGCACGAAGTTGCCGGCCCCCAGATGATGAATGGTGTGCAGATCCGCATTGGCGGCGGTGAAGTTCCAGCGCCCTTGCTGGAACACCCGCTCGTCCGCTGCCGCGCTCAACACCTCACCGAAGCAGGTGTCGTATTTTTCCTGTGCGCCACTTTCCGGCAATAAGCGGCACTCCAGCCACGCCACGCAACCCTGTTCGATCAGCGGCACCTGCAGCGTGGCGCTCGGCGCTGCGGCGATGTGAAAGCGGGCAAACTTGTCTTCATCCAGCCCGGACACGCTGCCAACCGCGTAGGTGGCGTCGATGAACATGGCCGCCGGCACGCAAATGCCGAATGCGCCGCTCTCCTCGATCATTTGCCGGCTGTGCGCCCCTTTGTCCACCACAATGGCGATGCGCGGCGGGCTGAACTCCACCGGCATCGACCAGGCGGCGGCCATCACGTTGCGTTTGGCGCCGTCGTGGCTGCGGCTGGTGATCAATACCGTCGGGCCGTGGTTCAGCAGGCGGCTGGCGTGTTCGAGGGCGACAGGACGAAAGTGGCTCATCGGGAAATCCTTGCGAGTGACTGATTGTCCCGCAGTGTAGATCTGCGCTGCGGCGGCAGGCAACGCGGGGCGCACAGAATGCGCAGGTGAGACGCTTGTTCCCCGTCTCGCCATCCGTTATCTATAGTTAGATCAATTCGCCGGTAACGGCCCACTCCACCTGAGGATCTTGCCTTGACGTTTTTAAAACACCCTATCGCCGGATTGGTGCTGGCCGGCTGCGGCCTGCTGTCGGCGGGCGGCGCGCTGGCCGCTTCCGATGCGCTGGTGTACTGCACCGTCGCCTCGCCGGAATCGTTCAACCCGCAGCTCTCCAGCTCCGGGCCGACCTTTATCGCCACCTCGCAGGTGCTGTACAACCGCTTGGTGACGCTGCGTGAAAGCGATAAAACCCCGGCCCCGTCGCTGGCCACCGAGTGGAGCGTCAGCCCGGACGGCAAGACCTATACCTTTACCCTGCGCCAGGGCGTGAAATTCAACAGCAACAAATACTTCACCCCGACACGCGACTTCAACGCCGAAGACGTGGTGTTCACCGTGATGCGGCAGAAGGATCCCGCTAACCCTTATCACAAGGTCTCCGGCGGCAACTATGAATACTTCACCGACATGGGCCTGGATAAGCTGATCACCAAGGTGGAAGCGGTGGACGAGCATCACGTGCGCTTCACGCTGAGCCAGCCCAACGCCGCCTTCGTCGCTGACTGGGCGATGGATTTCGCCTCGATCCTGTCCGCCGAATACGCCGACGCCATGCTGAAAAAGGGCACGCCGGAATACGTCGACAACTGGCCGATCGGCACCGGGCCGTTTGCGCTGCAGCAGTACAAGCAGGATTCGCTGATCCGCTACATCGCCAACCCGCACTACTGGCAGGGCGAAGTGGCCAGCAAGCACCTCATCTTCTCCATCACGCCGGATCCGCAAACCCGGCTGGCCAAGCTGAAAACCAACGAATGCCAGATCATCCCCGCGCCGCTGCCGGAACAGTTCGCCGCCATCAAGGCCGACGGCAACCTGCAGCTGCACGACATTACCGGGCTGAACGTCGGCTATCTGGCGTTCAACACCCAGAAAAAACCGTTCGACAACCTGCTGGTGCGTCAGGCGTTGAGCTACGCGGTGGACAAGAAAGCGATCGTCGCCGCGGTGTTCAAAGACAGCGGCACGCCGGCCAATTCACTGCTGCCGCCGGGCATGCTGGGCTACAACGACAAACTGCCGGAGTACGCCTACGATCCGCAGAAGGCGCGCGAGCTGCTGAAGCAGGCCGGGCTGGAACAGGGCTTTGAAACCGACATCTGGTCGATGCCGGTACAGCGCCCTTACAACCCGAACTCGAAGCGCATCGCCGAGATGATCCAAAGCGACTGGGCGAAGGTGGGCGTGAAGGCCAAGATTGTCACTTGGGAGTGGGGTCAGTACCTGGCCGGGCTGCGCAAAGGCGAGCAGCAGAGCGCGCTGTACGGCTGGGTGTCGGACAACGGCGATCCGGACAACTTCGCCACCCTGCTCGGCTGCGCCGGCGTGCAGAGCGGCGCCAACGTGGCACGCTGGTGCGATAAGGATTATGACCGGCTGATCCAGCAGGCGATCCAGGAGAACCAGCCGCAGGCGCGCGCCAAGCTGTATCAACAGGCGCAGGTGATCTTCGCCAAACAGGCGCCGTGGCTGCCGCTGGCCACCGGCAAAGTGTTCTACGCCACCCGCAGCAACCTGAGCGGCTATGTGGTGGACGTGAACGGCAGCGATTTCGCCAAGGCCAAATTGAACTGATCTTAGGCGCCGCAGCGCGGACTGCGGCGCAACCCGCTTCATCGCTTAATAAGCTGCCAGCCTCTGAACCTATCATTATTAGCTTCATAACTTACGGCGCCCACCTATCACCAGACGCATATCCCACTAAACCAATAGCTTAATAAGCAAGCTGAACCTGGCGTTTTGCCTAAATTGCGCGCACGCGCTTTCCTCTGATGTAACATTTCGTTACCATCGACGCACAGACCCTTTAACATCAAAAGGTAACCCGGTGCAGAACACCTACATGCCGTGGCAAATTCGCCTGCACTGGCTGGTGGCGATCCTGCTGGTCATCACCTGTGTCACCATCGAGCTGCGCGGCTTGGCCGAACCGGGCAGCGCCCCTTGGTACGTGCTGGTTGTCACCCACTTCAGCTGCGGCGTAACGGTATTTGCGCTGATGATCGCCCGCCTGTTCCTGCGCTGGCGCCACCCCTCGCCCGCCATCGCGCCCAAACCGCCGAAGTGGCAAACCGGCCTGGCGCACCTGACGCACACCCTGATCTACCTGCTGCTGCTGACGCTGCCGGTGCTGGGGGTCTATTCGCGCTATCTGGGGGGCAAAGAGTGGTATCTATTCGGCCTGCCGATGCCGTTCGCCGACGTGGCCGATCGGCCGCAGGCGCGGGCGATTATCGGCTGGCACAAAACGCTGGCGTCATTCGGCTACTGGCTGATCGGCCTGCATACCGCCGCCGCACTATTCCACCACTATATCGTCAAGGACAATGCGCTGGTGCGCATGCTGCCACTGATGAAAAAGCGCTGACCATCCGGCGCCAGGGATGAATTTTCGGACCACGCCTGCTGACAGGGAATGATATGCAAACCCAATTTTTTCATGTGACCGTCGAGCAATGCGCTTGCCAACAGACGGCGCCCGACAATCTGGTGAGGATCATCGCCTCCGGCCAGACGTTCTTTTTTTATCGCGATGACTTCAGCGACAGCGAAAATCTGCTGGCCAGGCTCGCCGCCGGCGATCGGGTGAAGATCGGCGCCCACCGCCTGCGGGACGGCAGCTACTGGCTGCACTGGCTGCTGCACGGCACGAAAGGCCTGCTGGAGCCTGACAGAACGCTGAAATATAAGCTGAAATACTTCGCCCTGCTGCTGCTGGGCGCGGCGCTGGCCGGCGGTTTCCCAGCGGCCTTTTTCATCATGGACCGGGAAGATTCCTGGCTGACCATCGTCCTGTTCTTTATCGCCATCATCGCCGGCCTTATCGGCATCGGCATGGTGCTGTTCGTCGGTTCGGAGCTCCTGTTGATTGCGCACCGCGGCCGCAGGCGCCTGCTCAGAGCGCTGGATCGCGTGCTGCAGGGGCAAGACGTCACGCCGCCCGGCTCGCTCAGCCTGAAAATCCCCGGCATCAGATACCGGGCCGTCCGCGCAGACGCCGCGCCAGTGCCCGCAACGCCACAAACCGAGTTCCCCCTCCCCGAGGGCGTCGAGGCCTCCGGCATAGAGACGGTCAACGCCCTGAGCTACGAACTCTGCCACTATGAGATCCCGCGGCAGGTGCAGTATTTGGACACTTATGCGTGGCGTCAGAAGGAGACGCACTTCGCGTTGACGACCCGCGCGCTCAACGTCCCCAATACCAAACTGCACCCAGTATTTCGTCGGCAACATCCGCTTTTCATCGCCAAAGGCGATCCGCTGCAGGTGCTGTATTGCGAAAACGACACCGTCCCCGAGTTGCCGACGGTGCGTGGGATCATCAATCATCGCGATCGCCAAACCTATCTCATCGGCGGCAGCCGCTACTTCACCGAAGCCGGCCTTAACCTGTGCGCGCGCGTTGTCTTCATTTTTGGGGCAATCGTGGCGTGTTTTGTGCTCGGCATGACGGTGGTGGATAACGCCGATACCCCGGCGGGCTTTTACCTGGATGCCTGGACCCTGAAGCGCCTCGGCAGTGAATTGCCGCCGATTATTCTGCTGCTGATGCTGATGGTCAGCGGCCTGGCGCTGCTGATCGAGGGTTTCGCCCAGATCTGTCGCCTGTACTCTTTTGACCAGCACCGCACGTTTAAAACGTTTAAATACCTGCGAAATCTGCGCCGCAGGTTGTGGCGGCAGGCTCAGGTGACGGAGCTGAAATGATGACGTTAGCGCTTTATAAAAGACCCCTTATTATCCTGACGCTGTTTTTAGCCAGCGCGCTGGGCGTCTATTTGCTCGCCCCTGAGCAACGCTATGCGCAGTGGCAATGGACTCGGGGCGACCAGGCGTTGCCGACGATAGCCCGTTACGATCTCATCCACAGCTACCCGGCGCCGGACGGCGCCCTGCTGCTCACCAGCAAAAGAAGTGAAGACCGCGCGTACAATAGCTTTTACGGTTGGGCGGCCAACTACCTCAGCCAGGTGCTGTTTGCCGGCCCAAAAGGGTTACAAATGCTGGGGGAACTCGACGACTTGATCCACGATGCGGTTTGCGGCGAGCAGGAGTGCGTGCTTTTTCTCTCTGAGGGCCGCAGGCTGGTTGATGTGCAACGGGGTACCATCGGGGCGCTGATCCCCTGGCCGGAGGGCGACGACAACCGGCCTTCCTTTGTCGGCGGCAAACTGGTGGCGCAACCGGGAAAACGCGCGCTGTATCTCATCAGCACCGAAGGCGTATTCTACAGCCCGGACTTCGGCGCCCATTGGCGGCAGACGCTGGATCTGCCGGCGCTGCTGGACGCGCGGCAGCTGCTGGGCTTTGAGCGCGGCGAGGAGGAGTCACCGACGGCTTACGCCTCCGGTAAGCGCAAATCCGTACCCGAGATATTCACCGCCATTGATGGCGACCGCGTGCATTTCTGGATGAACCCGGTGCTCGGATCTGGCGCGTTACACATCGCCGTTAACGGTAAAACCGGCGAGGTGATTGAAATGCATTGGCTGCTGGTGCGCGTGGAGGAAAGCGCGCAAGCCCCGGACGGCGGCATCTACCTGATCGCACAAACGCTGGACAGAGGGCTGTATCAGCTTCTGCGTTATCAATCCGACGGGCAGTTGAAGGTGCTGCTGGAGACCGGCGATAAATCGCTGTATCAGCTCTGGGCGGGCAACGATAAGCTGGTCGCCCAAACGGATAACGGCGATGCGCGTCTTTCGCTGATTTTCGATCTGCGCTCATCCGACGTGCACTACCGACAGCCGTTGGAGTACCGGTACAACGGGCGCGACGACGCGCGCCAAACCGTGATCGAACCAGAAAGCCACTATGACGATGACGGGGAGATCCCGGCGCTGCCCTACTTCGTTCGCTATCGCTCCACCACGCCGTGAACATAAGGAACTTGCCATGCTGTTAGGTTATGGCGCCGGCGCCGCCGGCCTGCTGGCGCTGTTATTGGCCCTGCTGCTCGCCGGCATCCTGCTCGCCTGGTGGGGCTGGCGATACGCCGCCGCCCGCTGCGGCCGCCCGCGCCCGCCGCTTTCCTGGGGCGGCTATCTGTTGGCCTCGGCGCTGGCGATCTACCCGGTGGCGTTCGCGCTGATGCTGATCGGCATGGCCATCCAGGACATCAAGAGCCAGCGGGCGGAAGATCGTTGGAATCAACGCAGCTACTTGACGCTCGACGAGGCAAAGCCGTTCGGTGAAACGACGCTGCCGAAAGGCAGTTGGGTAAACCGCCAGGAGCCACGCCTGCCCGGCACCGAAGACAGCCCTATCACGATGAACGGCGTGACCGCCGTGCGTTTTCCTCAGGCGCAGAGCGTGGCCGGCGTGCCGATCATCGCCTTCGAGGTTTTACCGCCGGTGATGGAGCTGGCAGGTGCGCATACCTTCACCCGTCCAAGCGGCCAAAGGGTGCACTGCGAAGCGGGTTGGCTGGTCACCTTCTTGTTGCCGCCGGATCGGCCGGCCCCGCAGTGGGAGGAGTGGCAGGCCGGGCTGCCTGCGGCGGCGTTTCGGCCCAGCGACTGGATCTTTAGGGAGTGCTTCTCCGGCAGCCCGATCGCGGTGCTGACCTTGCACGACGGCGAAGTCAGGGTGCTGCCTTAAGCCTTACGCCGCGGCGTTGGGCAAGCGCACGGTCACGCGGTTGTTGGCCGTTGGCAACTGCAGCGGCGTTTCCTGCCAACTCACCGCGATAACCAATACCGGCGGGGCCGGCACGCGCGGCTCACGCCCGCCTGGCCCCACGCTGTAGGCATCCCACTCAATCACAAACACCCCGCCGTCTTGCGGCTCGACCCGCTCGACGAAAAAGGTGGTGTCCGAACCGCGCCCGCCCGCCGGTTTATGCGCATACGAGAGCAGGCTGAACCACTCGCCGGCGAAGTAGAGATGGTATAGGCCATCGACGATATGCTCGCCGCGGAACTGGCAGCCGCCGACGCTCAAACCGTCACCCGCCGGGGATTCCGCCACGCGTTCGAGATCGCGCACGAAGCGATCGGTCGGCCGGTTATCCAGCAACAGTTCATAAGGCGGCGTGTGCAGCAGCGCGGCAGGATCGTCCGCCAGGCGCAGATTCGCCGGCAACATCAAGCGCGCCGCCAGCACCCGGCCGTTGGGCAAGGCGATCTCCAGACGATCGGCCGGATCCGCTACCCACTGCGGCACCCACAGACCGCGCACAAGGTGCAACGGCGTAGCCTCCGCCTGCCGGCATTCCTCCCGCAGCCGCGCCAGCGCCTCGGCGGAGCCGGCGGCCAGCGCGTCCTGCTCGCGATCGGTCAATGCCGGCAGCGCATACATCGCCCGGGCAGCAGGCTCGTACACCGTCAGCCCCTCACCCTCGCGGCCGCGGGTCGGGATCAGGCGCAGCTTGCCACCCTCCACGTCCTGCGGCGCCGCACAGGCGCCATGCACAATCGCCCCGTCACGCAGCAGCAGCGTCCAAAAACTGGGGCCGCCCATGCCCAGCTCCCCCACGCCGCCAATCTGCCGATCGCTGTCGCCGGCGTGCGCCATTTCAATCGGCTGCGAATGCCAGTCGGTTTTGCGCCACTCTGCGGCCTCTTCGGGGTCTTGCGCGCCTTTAGCGGCGTACTTCACCCATTGCAGCACGGCAAACAGCGCGATGCACAACACGCCGAAAATCGGGTGATCCTGCCAAATCAACCCCCAACCGACGATCAAAAAGGCCCAGGCGGCCATGGCGATATCCTTTTCCACGAGAAAACCGCCTGATTCTAGCGCAGGAAACGCAAAGGGTTGAAGCCTATGCCATGAATAATTAGCCGTTAAATAGAAAGATAATAATTTCAGCGTTATTTCTGTGACTACAAAGATCACATAAATAACGCTTCAAAGAGTGATTTGAACGTAGAAAAGACAACTCCCTGTATCTCAATGCAATATTCGCAACCCTATTAAAAAACAAAAGATAAAAGGGAAAAAAAACTGCAGTAATTTGTGCATATTCTAAACATTGACTATGTTTATACATACTCTTTATATGCAGGTAAACAGACTGAAAAACAAAAGAGAAAGGCTCCCAATATAATTAAACAAACCTCGCATACCGCGTGGGTGAAACGCTATTAATTATAAAAATTCCGAGGGTATTTTATCTCCGCGGAACGGGTCACTTTGCATTTTATCGGGCCAATAGGCTACACACCGCAATTAATACCATTATTAGCATTCCGGAGACCGACAATGAAAATCGTTACGGGCATTATCCTTACCTCTGTGGCCGCCTTCAGCGGCGCGGCTTACGCGGCCGATGCGCAGCCTACCACAGGCAGCGCGGAAGTGACGCTGGAACACGTGCACGCCGTGATGGAAAACGGCAGCCCGGCGCCACAGCACGACGCCGCCTGCCAAAAAGAACTTTCCATGCCGGAATCGAAATATATCGGCATGAAGGTTAAAACCGATTACAGCATCAACAGCAGCACCATGATGATGTCGGCCAAATCGATGTTCCCATCGCCAAATGACAAACAGCCGATGGAACTGACGGTCGATCTCTCCGCGCTGGGCCTGGCGGATGTGTATGCCTTCGGCGCCTTTAAACCGGCCGCGTTGCCGCAGGCCTATATTTATTTCACCATCGACAAAGATTTTAAAAATCCGGTCAGCACCTTTATGATCATCAACCAAGGCAAGCAATATAACTGCGTGATCTCCAGCTCGAATAAAATGATGAGTAAAGAGATGCGCGGCAAGATGATGATGAAGAAACAGTAACGGAATGAAAAACGGCGCTTCCCTTAACAGGAGGCGCCGCCAGAAAACGCGTTAAATCAGACCCGGATTGTATTTCTGGTTGAACTTCTCTTCCGATTGGAACAGATAAATAATGCCTTCGATAAAGCCGACAATTGCCGGGATCCCCGTCCAGCAGAACAGCAGGTAGAACAGCCCCCACCATTTCATCCCTAAGTAAAACTTGTGAATGCCCAGCCCACCCAGGAAGATGGCCAGCAGGGCCGCCGCGAGCTTGTCTTTTCTGCTCATAGTGCACTTCTCCTTACTTCTCACCGAACCACCGGCATGTCCAAAAACGGATGCCGCTCCACAGAGCGCCGCATCGCAATGCTTGAGGAGAAAACATTCACCCATCAAGACTCAACAGGGGTAATTATAACAGTGATTAATTAAACGGTTGTTTAACCGGCAAAAAGGTAAGCAAAGGGAATCTGAAGGAGAGATGGTGCCGATAATAGGAGTCGAACCTACGACCTTCGCATTACGAATGCGCTGCTCTACCAACTGAGCTATATCGGCATCGAGCCGGGCCTGCGGGGCAAGCCGGAAGTGCGTTGAACAAGGTAGACCTGCGCGCGAAATGAGTCAATAGCCGCCGGGGCGTTTGGTTGTTTTGCAAGCAACCAGACTGTCGTGCAGACCCTCTTTTCCAAAAACAATCAGGGCGCAGCATGCTGCACCCCGACCTCTTTATGACCGCAATGCGGCCTTAGCTGCGCACCAGATCGTCGCCGTAGCCGATCCACTTGTAGGTGGTCAGCGCATCCAGGCCCATCGGGCCGCGGGCGTGCAGTTTCTGGGTGCTTACCGCCACTTCCGCGCCCAGGCCGAACTGGCCGCCGTCGGTGAAGCGGGTGCTGGCGTTGACGTACACCGCCGAGGAGTCCACCGCGCGCACGAAATGCTCGGCGCTGCTCAGCGAACGGGTGAGGATCGCGTCGGAGTGGTTGGTGCCGTGAGTGCGGATGTGGTCGATGGCCTGATCGATATCGTCCACCAGCAGCACGTTCAGATCCAGCGACAGCCATTCGTCGTCGTAATCCTCCGCATTCACCGGCACCACCGTCGCCGGGCCGCCCTGCAGCAGCGGCAGCGCGTTTTCCGCCGCGTGCAGCGTCACGCCCGCCGCCGCCATTTTGGCGCTCAGCGCCGGCAGGAACTCGGCGGCGATACTGCGGTTCACCAGCAGCGTCTCCAGCGAGTTACAGGCGCTCGGGCGCTGGATCTTGGCGTTTTCAATCACCGTCAGCGCCTTGTCGAAATCGACGTCGGCGTCCACGTAGGTGTGGCACACGCCGATGCCGCCGGTGATCACCGGGATGGTCGATTGCTCGCGGCACAGCTTGTGCAGGCCGGCGCCGCCGCGCGGGATCAGCATGTCGACATAGCGATCCAGGCGCAGCAGTTCGTTCACCAGCGCGCGATCCGGGCTGTCGATCGCCTGCACCGCCGCCGCCGGCAGGCCGCACTGTTCTAGCGCCTGCTGGATCACTTTCACCGTCGCCTGGTTGGTGTTGTGCGTCTCTTTCCCGCCGCGCAGGATCACCGCGTTGCCGGTTTTCAGGCACAGGCTGGCGACGTCGATGGTGACGTTCGGCCGCGCCTCGTAAATCACGCCGATCACGCCGAGCGGCACCCGGCGGCGCTCCAGCTTCAGCCCGCTGTCCAGCAGGTTGCCGTCCAGCACATGGCCGACCGGATCGTTCAGGCGGCATACCTGGCGCACGTCGTTGGCGATCGCCGCCAGCCGCGCCGGGGTCAACAGCAGGCGGTCGAGCAGCGCTTCGCTCATGCCGGTGGCGCGCGCCTGCGCCATGTCTTGTTCATTCGCCAGCAGGATCGCTTCACTGTTGGCTTCCAGCCTGTCGGCCATCACCGACAGCACCTGATTTTTCTTCGCCGTGCTCAGCACCGCCAGCTGCCAGGAGGCCTGCTTGGCGGCCTTCCCCATCTGCTCCAGCATGCTCACTCCTTAACTGACAATCATATCGTCGCGGTGCACTGCCACCGGACCGTATTCATAACCGAGGATCTCGCTGATTTCCTGCGAGTGGTGCCCGGCGATCATGCGCATCGCGTCGCTGTTGTAGCGGCTGACGCCGTGCGCCAGATCGCGCCCCGCCAGGTTGCGGATGCGGATCACTTCGCCGCGCGAGAAGTCGCCCTTCACTTCGCGGATGCCCTTCGGCAACAGCGAGCTGCCGCGCGCCATCATCGCTTCCACCGCGCCATCGTCGACGGTGATCTCACCGGCCGGTGGCGCGCCGAAGATCCAGCGCTTGCGGTTTTCCAGCGGGGTTTCCAACGCGTGGAAACGGGTGCCCACCGGTTTGCCTTCGATCACGTCCGCCACCACGCCCGGCTTGCTGCCGGCGGCGATCACCACGTCGATGCCGGCGCGGCAGGCCACGTCGGCCGCCTGCAGCTTGGTGCCCATGCCGCCGGTGCCCAGACCGGAGACGCTGTCGCCGGCGATGGCGCGCAGCGCGTCGTCGATGCCGTGCACTTCACGGATCAGTTCGGCCTGTGGGTTGTTGCGCGGATCGGCGGTGTAGAGGCCCTGCTGATCGGTAAGCAGCAGCAGTTTGTCAGCCCCGGCCAGAATGGCCGCCAGCGCCGACAGGTTATCGTTGTCGCCCACCTTGATTTCGGCGGTGGCGACGGCGTCGTTCTCATTGATTACCGGCACGATGCGGTTATCCAGCAGCGCCGTCATGGTGTCGCGTGCGTTGAGGAAGCGCTCGCGGTCCTCCAGATCGGCGCGCGTCAGCAGCATCTGCCCGACGTGAATGCCGTAAATGGAGAACAGCTGTTCCCACAGCTGGATCAGCCGGCTCTGCCCTACCGCTGCCAGCAGCTGCTTGGAGGCGATGGTGGCGGGCAGCTCGGGGTAGCCCAGGTGTTCGCGCCCGGCGGCGATGGCGCCGGAAGTGACGATGACAATGCGGTGGCCCGCGGCGTGTTGCTGCGCACATTGGCGCACCAATTCGACAATGTGGGCGCGGTTCAGACGCAGCGATCCGCCGGTCAACACGCTGGTGCCCAATTTCACAACCAATGTCTGGCTGCCGTTCATAGTATTTCTGCCGTGTGTAATGATGAGAAGAAGAGTGCAAAGGTCTTTGTAACAGGAGAGACGCGTTATGCCAACAGGCACAACGCGAAATCAGCACAATACGTGGTCAAACGGGGTCAGGCGGAGAGTTTGATCAGTTTTTCTTTGAAATCGTCGGCGGGTTCCAGCCCCAGTTCCATGGTCGCCAGCAGCTCGCCCAGGCGGCGATGGAAGTCGCGCAGGGTGTCTTCCAGCTTGGCGTTTACTTCATCATCCTTAATGTTTTGCGCCGTCCAGTCGCCTTCCTTGTCGAACAGGCCGAATTGGTACGAATAGGTGAAGCGCGCCTCTTCCGCCTGAAGCTCCATCCACCAGCCCCAGAACTCACGCTTCTCCGGAGCGGGCTTTACATTGACGCAGACGGCCAAACAATCAAAGAAAAAACGGTCGTTTTCACATTGCCCTTCACGCAGGTACGGCCCCAAGCTGGCAAAACGTTTCATTAGTCGGCTTTTAGGGTGACCACTCGGTAACGTCATTCTCTAACCTCCTCAATGTAGACCACTCTTTTTAACAAACTGTTAAAATTTAGCAACTAATTAACGCATTTTGTCCCTCAGCCAACCGGACATCTGCAGCAACGCCCGGTGGAAGCTGTCGTACACCGGGGTGCGCGGGATGGCGACCAGCTTGCCGCTCACCGAAGAGGTGACGATCAGCTGCGACTCCTCTTTCGGACTGAGCGTATCGCGCTCCCAGTAGCCGGAGATCATCGGCGTCGGGCAACGGCGCCCCAGCAGCCCCTGCATTTTCAGCGAGTAGCTGTTCAGCTCCACCTTCAGCACGTTGTCCGAGGCGTTAGCCATGCCCATGCGGCTGGCCAGCACGTCCATATACATGTCCGGCACGTTCAACTGGGTGCTGCTGTCGCACAGCAGGCGATGCACCACCGGCCCCAGGCAGGCTACGCCGCGCAGCCGCTGAGGCTCCAGATAGGCCAGCCGCACCGCCACGTTGGCGCCGAAGCGGAAGCCGAAGGCGCTCACCCGCTGATGATCCACCCACGGCACCGAGGCCAGCTGGATCAGCACCTGTTGATGCAGGTAGCTGGAGTCCTGCGTCAGCTTCCATTTGCACGAAGAACCGATCGACGGCATATCGAGCGTCAGCATGGCGATGCCGTGCGGTGCCAGGTAGTCGCGGAACAGGCGATGATAGTCGGTCTGCAGCGTATCGAGGCTGCCGCACATCAGCACCGTCGGGAACGGCGCCTCGCCCTTCTCCGGCATGTGCAGGAAACCGGTGACGCTGCCGCCGCCTTCGATGCGGAACTCCAGCTCTTTCAGCTGATACGGCAGCAACAGCGCCGCCTCTTCGTAAGCGCGGTTGGCGAGCATCTCGGCCTGTTCGGCCAGCTCGTCGCCCTTCAGGTGCGGGTAACCGGCGATGCTGTACAGGCTCGCGGCCTTCAGCCAGTACTCGCCGCCGAGCAGCGGATCCTGCTGTTCCGTCGCCCGCTGCTGCCACTGCATGCCCTGATGGATCCACTCGTAGATCCAGTTGCCGTTGCGGTAGCCCACCACGGTATCCAGCCGCTGCGGATTGCTGCGCTCGGCGTCCGAGGCGGCGATGCGCGCCAGCACTTCGTGAATTTCGATCGGGCTGACGCCGCGCCAGGCCCACAGCAGCGGGTTCAGCATGCGGTACCAGCTACCGGTGGTGTCGCCCTCCAATGCGGAATGCATGGCGGCGCTCACTTTGTTGCGCGCGCGCAGCACCAGCGTCGAGGTTTCAGGGTGTTTGAATTTGGGCTTGAAAAGAATTTCAGAAAGGTTGGCCTGTGCCATGGTAACAACAGCCTCCGTAAATCTGGCGATAGGCCGCAAAAGGCCTACTTAACTGGAGGTAGTGTACCTAACTCTGGCGGGATAAACCAAGATAACGCAAACGCCCGGCATAACCGGGCGTTGGGCTGGAACTGGCTGGACTTAGCGACCGCCGATCGGGGGAACGAAGCTGACGCCCATGTCCCACGGCTGTTCGATCCAGGTATCCTGCGGGATGTCGACTTCGTAGTCGTCCACCAGCGGACGGCCCGCCGGCTTGGCGAAGATGGTGACGAAATGCGCTTTCGGGTACATGTCGCGGATCGCTTTCGCGGTGCCGCCGGTATCCACCAGATCGTCCACCACGATGAAGCCTTCACCGTCGCCTTCGGCGCGCTTGAGCACTTTCATTTCGCGTTGGTTGTCATGGTCATAGCTGGAAATGCAGACGGTATCCACATAGCGGATGCCCAGTTCGCGCGCCAGCAGGCCCGCCGGTACCAGACCGCCGCGGCTTACGGCAATGATGCCTGTCCATTTGTCGGCAGGCAGCAGGCGGTGCGCCAGCTTGCGTGCGTGCATTTGCAGCATATCCCAGGTAACAACGTATTTTTCGCTCATAGAATCGTGTCCCAGCCGGCGGTGAAGCGGCTTATTTGTAGTTCAGGGGAAAAAAGGTTGCGCGAGATTATAGAGACTGGCCGCGTTGAATTCCAGCTGTACCGAGGAAAACCTCGCGATTTCCGCCGGGCGGCTTTTCGGTGATTGATGCTGAAAAAGCGAGCGTTCCCGCAGCGAAGCCATGTGATCAAGCGCTTAAACCGCACAATACGGGGGGCGCACCGCCGGAAATAAAGTGATATTCTCTGACGATCGTGCCACGACGCACAGATACCCGCTCACCTTAACCGCGCGGCATGCCCGTCCTGTCGGAGCCTGCCGTCACAGGAGACTTATAGTGTCTGAATTGTCTCAGCTTTCGCCACAGCCGCTGTGGGATATTTTCGCCAAGATCTGTTCTATCCCGCACCCTTCTTATCATGAAGAAGCGCTGGCGCAGCACATCCTCACCTGGGCCAAAGAAAAGAACCTGCACGCCGAGCGCGATCAGGTCGGCAATATCCTGCTGCGCAAGCCGGCCACCAAAGGCATGGAAAACCGCAAGCCGGTCGCGCTGCAGGCGCACCTGGACATGGTGCCGCAAAAGAATAACGACACCGTACACGACTTCGCCAAGGATCCGATCCAACCTTATATCGCCGGCGAGTGGGTGAAAGCGCGCGGCACCACGCTGGGCGCCGACAACGGCATCGGCATGGCCTCCGCCCTGGCGGTGCTGGCCGACGACAGCGTTGAGCACGGCCCGCTGGAAGTGCTGCTGACCATGACCGAAGAAGCGGGTATGGACGGCGCCTTCGGGCTGCAGCCGAACTGGCTGCAGGCGGATATCCTGATCAATACCGATTCCGAAGAAGAAGGCGAAATCTACATGGGTTGCGCCGGCGGTATCGACTTCATCACCACCCTGCCGCTGCAGCGCGAAGCGGTGCCGGCCGGTTACCAAACCCTGAAGCTGACCCTCAAGGGCCTGAAAGGCGGCCATTCCGGCGCCGAGATCCACGTCGGGCTGGGCAACGCCAACAAACTGCTGGCGCGCTTCCTGTTCGCCCATGCGGCGGCGCTGAACCTGCGCGTGCTGGACCTGAACGGCGGCACCCTGCGCAACGCCATCCCGCGTGAAGCCTCCGCGGTGGTAGCGGTGCCGGCGGACAAGGCCGACGTACTGAAAGCGCTGAGCCAGGAGTTCCTGGCCGTGCTGCAGAACGAACTCTCCGCCAAAGAGAAGAACATCACCGTGCTGTTGGAGCCGACCACCAGCGCTTCGCTGGCGCTGAGCGCCGACAGCCAGCAGCGCTTCCTGGCGCTGCTGAACGGCACGCCGAACGGCGTGATCCGCATGAGCGACGCGGTGAAAGGCGTGGTGGAAACCTCGCTGAACGTCGGCGTGGTCACCACCAGCGAAAACGAAGCGGAAATCATCTGCCTGATCCGCTCCCTGATCGACAGTGGCAAAGACTACGTGGTCGAGATGCTGACCGCGTTGGGCCAGCTGGCCGGCGCTAAAGTGGCGCCGAAGGGCGGCTACCCGGGCTGGCAGCCGGACGCCGACTCGCCGGTGATGCACCTGGTGCGCGAGCTGTATCAGGATCTGTTCGACAAGACGCCGAACATCATGGTGATCCACGCCGGTCTGGAATGCGGTCTGTTCAAAAAGCCATATCCAAACATGGACATGGTATCGATCGGGCCAACCATCACCGGCCCGCATTCGCCGGATGAGCAGGTGCATATCGAAAGCGTCGGCCTGTACTGGAAGCTGCTGACCTCGTTGCTGAAAGCAATCCCTGAGCGCGCGTAATCTGCACGCTTAACGCAAAAAGCCGGCGACCGCCGGCTTTTTTATTCCCACGACAGCGCCAGCTGCCGCTCCAGCTGCGGATCGAGCAGCGTCACATGCAACCCCACCAGCCGCACGCCGCGCCCTTCGCGCCGCTCGCGCCACGCCTGCCGCGCCACCTCCAGCAAATCCTGCCGGTTCAGCACCGGGAACACGTGCTCCTGGGTGGTTTGCTGAAAATCCTGAAACTTCAGCTTCACGCCCTGCCGGGCGATGTGCAGATCCGGCTTCACCTTGCGCAGCCGCATCTCCAGCTCGGGATAGAGTTTGTCGATAATCAGCGTTTCGCAGTCTTCCCAGTCGTGAATATCCTCCGCCAGCGTGCGCTCCACCCCCACCGATTTGCGCAGCCGCTCAGGAGAGATTTCGCGCCGATCGATGCCCTGACAGCGCTCCCACAGCACCCGGCCGAACTTGCCGAAGCGCTTGAGCAGCTGCGCCAAATCGTATTGCTGCACGTCGGCGCAGGTGATAAGCCCCACTTCCTCCAGCCGCTTGGCGGTCACCTTGCCGACGCCGGGGATCTTGCTGAGCGGCAGCTGCTGCAAAAACGCCGGCACCTGCGCCGGCGTGATCACGTATTGCCCGTTCGGCTTGTTCATCTCGGAGGCGATTTTAGCGAGAAACTTGATTGGCGCGATGCCGGCCGACGCGGTGAGGTTCAGCTCGTCGGCGATCGCCTGACGGATTTCCTGGGCGATCAGCGTCGCCGAACCGTTGCATTGCGGGCTGTCGGTCACGTCGAGGTAGGCCTCGTCGAGCGAAAGCGGCTCGATCAACGGGGTATAGCGGGCAAAGATTTCGCGGATGTGCAGCGAAGCTTCTTTGTAGGCCGCCATGCGCCCCGGCAGCAGGGTGAGATGCGGGCACAGTTTGAGCGCCATCGCCGTGGACATGGCACTGTGCACGCCGTAGCGCCGCGCCGGGTAGTTGGCGGTGCTGATCACCCCGCGGCGATCGGCGCTACCGCCAATCGCCAGCGGGATATCGCGCAGGCTGGGATCGTCGCGCATCTCCACTGCCGCGAAGAAGCAGTCCATATCGACATGAATGATTTTACGCATCGCACCCTCCAACAATACTGTATAAGTATACAGCCAGGTACCAAAAGCTCAAGGCCGCAGAGCTCGAGGAAAGCGGCGTTTCTGACAGATATTTCCGCGTTGTTAAAAAAGCTTAATTTTTCAATAGTATGATTTCCGCCATCCCGTGCGGCTCACCACAACGATAACGACAAGGTACCCTACATGATCAGATTTTCTCATTTGCTGCTGGCTTCCGCGCTGTCGCTGAGCGCGCTGGCGGCCAGCGCCGCGGCCGGTCATGCGCCGGCGATCGTCGCCCATCGCGGCGGCACCGCCGATGCGCCGGAAAACACTCGCATCGCCATCGAAACCGCGCTGAAAAACGGCGCCGACGCCATCTGGATCACCCTGCAAGAATCCAAAGACGGCATCATCGTGCTGTATCGCCCCTCGGATCTGAAAGCGCTGACCAACCGGCAGGGTCCTGTTTCTGCCTATACCGCCGCGCAGCTGGCCGAGACCGACGCCGGTTGGGCCTTCGCCAAGGGTGACGCACACCCGTTCCGCGGCCAGGGTATCGGCATTCCACGGCTCGACGACGTGCTTAAAGCGTTTCCGCACGTCACTTTTTATCTGGACATCAAATCTCCGGACGCCGATCCGGCGCAGTTTGGCCAAACGCTGCTGGCGACGTTGCAAAGCACCGACAGCCTGAACCGCATCCGCGTCTACTCTACCGACGCCAAATACCTGCAGGCGCTGCCGCCGGCCATCCCGCGCTTTGAAAGCCGCGACGAAACCCGCACGCTGCTGGCCAACGTCACCATGGCGCACCAGTGCGACGTCAAACCGGACAACCGGCAGCCGCGCTGGTACGGGCTGGAGCTGAAGCGCGAGGTGGAAGTGGTGGAGAAATATACCCTCGGCGAAGGGCGTTCGAAGGCGTTTCTGACCTGGGATAAAGAGTCGATGGACTGTTTCCGCTCGCAGGGCCCGGCGCACATTATCCTGTTCGGCGTCAACTCGCCGCAGGAATATCAGCAGGCGCTGGCGCTGGGCGCTGACGGCGTGATGGTCAACTCGCCGGCCGAGGCGAAAAGCTTCCGCAAGGCGAAATAAAAAACCCGGCCAAGGCCGGGTTTTCGCTACAGAATACGGTGCTTTTCCAACTGCTCGCGCCGCTGCGCCGCTTTGGCTTCGCGCTTTTTGCGCGCATCGCACGGCTCCGGGCAGTCGCAGACTTTCTCCATGCCCAGCGCGGTGATGCCGCCGCAGCTGCCCTGCAGGCTTTTGCGTTTGAACACATAGCCCAGCGACATGCCGCCGACGATCAGCAGGAACAACACGAAAGTAGCGGCGAATACCGTCAACATAGCAACCTCACGAACGCTTTTTCAGATAGGGCTTGAACGCGTCTGAGTAACGCTCCTCAAACCCGTCGGCGGTTTTCACGATCATGAACACCGGAATGCCGAGCAGGTTGGCCAGCGCCAGGCCGCGCTCCGGCCCCATGACGTTCAGGCCGGTGGACAGGCCGTCGGCGGTCATGCAGGTCGGGCTCAGCACGGTGATCGACACCAAACGGTGGTGAATGGGTCGGCCGGTGACCGGATCGATGGTGTGCGAATAGCGCACCCCGTCCTGCTCGAAGTAGTTGCGATAGTCACCCGAGGTAGCGATCGACATCTCCCCCGGCTGGATCACCAGCTGCGCCTGCTGCTGCGTACCGGCGGTCGGGCGCTCGATGGCAATGCGCCACGGCTTTTGCTCGCCGTTATGCCCGCGCGTGCGCACCTCGCCGCCGATATCCACCATGTAGTTCTTCACATGCCGGGACTGCAGATATTCCGCCACCACGTCCACGCCATACCCTTTGGCGATCGACGACAGATCGACATACAGCTCGGGGATGCTTTTCACCAGCGCGCTGCCCTGCACCGACAGTTTGTCGGCGCCGGTCCAGGCGCGGCGGTGCGCCAGCTCCGCCTCGCTCGGCACTTTGTCCGGCCGCCCTTCCGGGCCGAAGCCCCACAGGTTGACCAGCGGCCCGACGGTCACGTCCAGCGCACCGTCGGTGACGCGGTTGATGCGCAGCGCTTCGCGCACCACTTCGGCGGTGGCCGGCGAAACCGGGAACGGCCGGTCAATGTCGCGGCTGGCGTTGAAGCGGCTCAGCTCGGAATCCGGCCGGTAGGTGGACATCTGATCGTTCACCTGCTCCAACCGTTTGTCGATCTCCGCCTGCATCTCGCGCGCCGACGGCGTATTGTCGCCAGTCACGTAACGGATCGAATACGAGGTGCCCATGGTTTTACCCGTCAGATCCACCTGTTCCGGCCCGCAGCCGGTCAGCAGCAGGGTGGCGCTCAGCGCCACGCCCGTCAGCCAGTTCTTCATCGCCCATGCGCGCATTTAGCCACCAAAGTCATCCAGCATGATGTTTTCGTCTTCGACGCCCAGCTCTTTGAGCATCTTGATCACCGCGGCGTTCATCATCGGCGGCCCGCACATGTAAAACTCGCAGTCCTCCGGTGCCGGGTGGTTCCTCAGGTAGTTCTCCAGCAGAACATTATGGATAAAGCCGGTGTAGCCGGTCCAGTTATCTTCCGGCTGCGGATCCGACAGCGCCACGTGCCAGGTGAAGTTTTCGTTCTCCGCCTGCAGCTGGTTGAAGTCGTCTTCATAGAACATCTCGCGCAGCGAACGCGCGCCGTACCAGAAGGTGATCTTGCGCTTCGAGTTCAGGCGCTTGAGCTGGTCGAAGATGTGCGAACGCATCGGCGCCATGCCCGCGCCGCCGCCGATGAAGATCATTTCGGCGTCGGTGTCCTTGGCGAAGAACTCGCCGAACGGCCCGGAGATGGTCACCTTATCACCGGCTTTCAGCGACCAGATATAGGAAGACATGATGCCCGGCGGCACGTCCGGATTGTTCGGCGGCGGCGTGGCGATACGCACGTTGAGCATGATGATGCCCTTCTCTTCCGGGTAGTTGGCCATCGAGTAGGCGCGCACCGTGGTGTCGTTCACCGTCGAGCGGTAGCGGAACAGGTTGAACTTGTCCCAGTCGCCGCGATACTCCTGCGGCACGTCGAAGTCGGCGTAGCTGATGTCGTGCGCCGGTGCTTCGATCTGGATAAAGCCGCCCGCGCGGAACGGCACGTCCTCGCCATCGGGGATCTTCAGCTTCAGCTCTTTGATAAAGGTGGCTTTGTTATCGTTGGAGATAACCTCGCACTCCCATTTCTTCACGCCGAAGATCTCTTCCGGCAGCTCGATCTTCAGGTTCTGCTTCACGTTCACCTGGCACGCCAGGCGGCACCCTTCTTTCGCTTCGCGCTTGTTGATGTGCGAAAGCTCGGTCGGCAGGATATCGCCGCCGCCCTCTTTGATCACCACCCGGCACTGGCCGCAGGAACCGCCGCCGCCGCAGGCCGAGGAGACGAAGATCCCCTGGCTGGAGAGCACGTTGAGCAGCTTGTCGCCCGCCGGCGCATGGAAGCTCTTATCCAGATCGCCGTTGATTTCCACCGCGATGTCACCGGTGTTCACCAGCTTCGATTTGGCGAACAGGATCAGCAACACCAGCACCATCACGATGGTGGTGAACATTGCTACGCCTAAAATAATTTCCATAAATTCTTCCTGCCTTTACAACTGAACACCGGAGAAGGACATGAAGCCCAGCGCCATCAGTCCGGTGGTGATAAAGGTAATGCCCAGGCCGCGCAGCCCTGCCGGCACGTTGGCATACTTGAGTTTTTCGCGGATCCCCGCCATGGCGACGATCGCCAGCATCCAGCCGGTGCCGGAACCAAAGCCGTACACCACCGATTCGGCGAAGTTATAGTCGCGCTGCACCATGAAGGACACGCCGCCGAAGATGGCGCAGTTCACGGTGATGAGCGGCAGGAAGATGCCGAGCGCGTTATACAGCGACGGGAAGAAGCGATCGAGGATCATCTCCAAAATCTGTACCAGCGCCGCGATCACGCCGATGAAGGTGATGAAGTTGAGGAAGCTCAGATCGACGCCTTCCACCAGCGCGCCGTCGCGCAGGATCAGGTTGTAGACCAGGTTGTTCACCGGCACCGAAATGCCGAGCACGATGGTCACCGCGATGCCCAGGCCAAAGGCGGTCGAGACCTTCTTCGACACCGCCAGGAAGGTACACATCCCGAGGAAGAACGCCAGCGCCATGTTCTCGACGAACACCGCGCGCACAAACAGGCTGATATAGTGTTCCATCGGCCTTTACTCCTTTTCGATCTGCGCCGGCTTCAGGGTGCGCAGCACCCAGATCAGCAGGCCGATGATGAAGAACGCGCTCGGCGCCAGCAGGAACAGGCCGTTCGGCTGGTACCAGCCGCCGTTCTGCACCGTTTCCAGCACCGGGACGCCGAACAGCTTGCCGGAGCCAATCAGCTCGCGCAGGAAACCGACCAGCACCAGGATCACCCCGTAACCCAGCCCGTTGCCGATGCCGTCCATAAAGCTCTCGATCGGCGGCGACTTCATGGCGTAAGCCTCGGCGCGCCCCATCACGATGCAGTTGGTGATGATAAGGCCGACGAACACCGACAGCTGCTTGGAGATCTCGAACGCATAAGCGCGCAGCAGCTGATCGACCACGATCACCAGCGAGGCGATGATCGCCATCTGCACGATGATGCGCACGCTGTTGGGAATATGGTGACGGATCAGCGAGATGAAGAAGCTGGAGAACGCGGTCACCAGCGTCACCGCAATGGTCATCACCACCGCCGTCTCCAGCTTGGTGGTCACCGCCAACGCAGAACAGACGCCCAACACCTGCAGGGCGATCGGGTTATTGTCGAACAGCGGCCCCAGCAGGACCCGCTTTATCTCTTTGGAATCAGCCATTTTTCAGCGCTCCTTCACGAACTTTTTTCAGGAACGGGCCGAAGCCGTGCTCGCCCAACCAGAAATCAAACGTATGCTGCACACCGTTGGAGGTCAGCGTGGCGCCGGATAGGCCGTCCACTCCGTGCACATCCCCCTGACGTGCGCCGCCTTTCACCACGCGGATCGCCGGCTGGCCGTTGTCGTCGAACAGCTGTTTACCGACCCACTGCTGGCGCCAGGACGGATTCTCGACCTCACCGCCCAGCCCTGGGGTTTCCCCCTGGTCGTAGTAGGTGATGCCCTTGACCGTATTGCCGTCGTTATCCAGCGCCACGAAGGCGTACATCATCGACCACAGGCCGGTGCCGTATACCGGCAGCACAAGCTTGTTCACCTGGCCGCTTTCGTCGCGCACCAGGTAGATTTCCGCCTGGTTGCTACGGCGTTTGATACCGGCCGGATCGTCGCCCGCGGGCAACGCCACGCTTTTGGCGTCGTCGCGCAGCGCGGCGCCCAGATCGAACGCCGCCGCCTTGCCAGCGACAAACTCGCCGCTGTTCAGATCCACCAGGCGCGGTTCGATGCGCTCGCTGTACAGACGCTTGACCTGCTCGCTCTCCATTTTCGGCTGCAACAGGCCGGCTACGTCGAGAATATTGCGCTGCTTATCGAGCAGCTTTTGCTCCTGCTGTTTGGACTTCAGGCCGACGGCGGAGCCCGCCACCACCACTGAACACACCAGACACAGCAGCAGCACTACCAGCAGCGTTTTACCGATGCCGTCGTTTTTCGCTTCATTCGCCACGGGCTTTTCTCCGCTTGATGTTGGCCTGCACCACCAGGTAATCGAACAGCGGTGCGAACAGGTTGGCGAACAGGATCGCCAGCATCATGCCTTCCGGATAGGCGGGGTTGACCACCCGGATCAGCACGCACATCACGCCGATCAGAATGCCGTACCACCATTTCCCCTTATTGGTGAAGGAGGCGGAAACCGGGTCGGTCGCCATAAAGATCATGCCGAAGGCGAAGCCGCCCAGCACCAGATGCCAGTACCACGGCATGGCGAACATCGGGTTGGTGTCCGAACCGATGGCGTTGAACAACAGTGCAGAAGCCACCATGCCGAGCATCACGCCGGCGACGATGCGCCAGGAGGCCACGCGGCCGAACAGGATAATCGCCCCGCCGATCAGGATCATCAGCGTGGAGACTTCACCGATGGAGCCGGGAATGTTGCCGAGGAAGGCGTCCAGCCAGCTGATGGACTGGCCGGTGGCCACGTTGCTCAGGCTGTGCGCCCCGCCTGCGCTCCACTGCGCCAGCGGCGTCGCGCCGGAGAAACCGTCCGCGGAGGTCCACACCAAATCGCCGGAGATCTGCGCCGGATAGGCGAAGAACAGGAAGGCGCGGCCGGCCAGCGCCGGGTTGAGGAAGTTGCGCCCGGTGCCGCCGAAGATCTCTTTGGCCACCACCACGCCGAAGGTGATGCCCAGCGCGGCCTGCCACAGCGGCAGGGTCGGCGGCACGATCAGCGCAAACAGGATTGAAGTGACGAAGAAGCCTTCGTTAACCTCATGCTTACGGATAATGGCGAACAGCACTTCCCAGAAGCCGCCGACGACAAACACCACGGCGTATATCGGCAGGAAGTAACAGGCGCCCAGCACCATCTTACTGACCCAGCCGGCGTCGGCCGCCAGCGAGGCGCCTAGCCACTGCGCCAGACGATAATGCCAGTCGCCCGCCAGCACCTGTTGCAGCGCGTCGCCGCTGTACAGATGGTGCAGCGCCGGGATCGCCTGCTGGCCGACGTTGTACATGCCCCAGAACATCGCCGGGAACACCGCCAGCCACACCAGGATCATCATGCGTTTCAAATCGATGGCGTCACGCACGTGCGAAGCGCCGCGCGTCACCGTTCCGGGGGTATAAAACACCGTGGTGGTCGCTTCATACAGCGGGTACCACTTTTCCAGTTTGCCGCCCGGCGTGAAGTGATGCTCTATCTTCTCAAAATAATTCTTCAGGCCCATCGGTTATCCTTCCTGCTCAATCTTGGTCAGCACCTCGCGCAGCACCGGCGCGTACTCATACTTGCCGGGGCAAACGAAGGTGCACAACGCCAGATCTTCCTCGTCCAGCTCCAGGCAGCCCAGCGCCTGCGCACTGTCGCTGTCGCCCGCCAGCAAATCGCGCAGCAGCAGCGTCGGCAAAATATCCAGCGGCATCACCCGCTCGTAGTTGCCGATCGGCACCATGGCGCGTTCGCCGCCGTTAGTGGTGGTCGAGAAGGCGAACAGTTTGTTTTTCAGGAAGTGGCCCAGCGTGGTGCGGGTAATAGAGAACTTGTTCGGCGACGGCACGATCCAGCCGAACAGCTCTTTGTCGCGCCCTTCTTCCAGCACCGACACCTGCGAGTGGAAACGGCCGAGCCAGGCGTTCGGCCCGGCGGCGTGCATGCCGTTCAGCACCGAACCGGAGATCACCCGGTTCTCGCCGTCTTTCAGGCGGCCGGCGGTCAGCTCCTCGAGGCTGGCCCCCAGGCGGGTGCGCAGCAGCGCCGGCTGCGCCACCTGCGGCCCGGCCAGCGCCACGACCCGGCGGGTATCGAGCTTACCGGTGGTGAACAGCGTGCCGATGGCGATGACGTCCTGGTAGCCGATGTGCCAAACGATTTTCTTCAGGCTAACCGGTTCAAGGAAGTGAATGTGGGTGCCCACCAGCCCGGCGGGATGCGGGCCGGCAAATTCGCTGTAGGCGATCTGCGGGCCGCTCTGCTGGCCAACGGAGGCGCCGGCGGCGTGACATACGTGCACCTTGCCCGCCGTCAGGCGTGCCAAGACCACCAGCCCGGCGTTGAACGCCGCCTGCTGCTCGGCGATGATCACCTGCGGATCGGCAGCCAACGGTTGGGTATCCATCGCGGTGACGAAAATGGCGCGCGGTTCGCTGCCGGGGCTTGGCGTTTTACTGAACGGGCGGGTGCGCAGCGCGGTCCACAGGCCACTGGCGATCAGTTCGCTCTCGACCTGTTCGCGTGGCAACTGGGCCAATTCCCCCTGCGGGTAGTGCGCAAACTCGAGCTGATCGTCGCCGCCGTTTTCCAGCGCAATCACCACCGATTGCAATACGCGCCGCTCGCCGCGGTTAATCGCGACGATGCGGCCGCTGGCGGGAGCCGTGAAGAAAACCCCGGGGTTTTTCTTATCTTCGAACAACGCCTGGCCTTTCTTAACGGTATCGCCTTCCTGCACCAGCATGGAGGGGCGCATTCCGACATACTCTTCCCCAAGCAGGGCGACATGCTGAATGTTCGGGCCATCTTGGATCGCCTGAACCGGGGCTCCGGCTATCGGCAGATCTAACCCTTTTCTGATCTTAATCATAGGATTTATACGATGTAGTTGGGTTTACACGTCTGACCGGCCCCAGAGGCGGGTGCTGACGATGCCAGGATTGCCGGGCAGTGCGCACAACGGCACGCCCAACATGAACTTTCTCGCAGTGAAAAACTGGGGTAACGCGCATTCCCTTGAATCCCCCTTTCCGTTGTTTGCGCGACAGTCGATGTGTTAACGGCATGTAGCCAAATAACCATCAAAACGGCCGGGTTATATGCAATAACTCTTGCCGCTTCAATCGCCACAGTGCGTTAAATTGAAGAGAGAATATTAACATTGTTCGCAACATTGTTCTGCGTTCCGTCGTGACTTGGGTCAAGCAAACGCAATTAAATTTCGCCTGTTTTTCACTACTTATCGTTAAAATCTGCCGGTCATTTCACTTTTATCGAGCTTTGTCGTTTTTTTATACATATCACGTATTGCTAAAAATAAACGCGCTGGTAATCTGGCGGTGTTTTGCAGCAGTAAAAACAATAATCAGTGGCATGCTGGCCAACCTCAATTACGCCGGCAGATAAATATAAGCAGGAATAATAATGAGCAAAATCGCGCTGTTGTTTGCGATGCTTGTTTCTATGCCGATGATCACGGCCTGCAGCGCCAGCGAGCAGGTACCCGAAGCACCGGTAGTTAAACAGCAATTATTGGGTTCGCCGGTCTATATTCAGATCTTCAAAGAGGAACGCAAGCTGGAATTGTATGCCAAAATGGGCAATGAATTCCGCCTGGTCAACACGTTCCCGATCTGTAATTTCTCCGGCGGGCTGGGTCCTAAACGTCGTGAAGGCGACTTTAAAAGTCCGGAAGGCTTTTATAGCGTTGACGCACGCCATCTGAAACCCGACAGCAAGTATTATCGGGCGATCAATATCGGTTTCCCTAACGATTACGATAAATCGCAGGGCTATTCCGGCGCTTATCTGATGATCCACGGCGAATGTAAATCGATCGGCTGTTACGCGATGACCAACACCTATATGGATGAGATCTATCGCTACGTCGAAGCTGCTTTTGCCTATGGCCAAAGCCGCGTCGATATCAGCATCTATCCGTTCCGCATGACCGAGCAAAACCTCAAGCGCCATGCGTCATCCAGCTATATCGCCTTCTGGCGCCAGCTGAAGCCGGGTTACGATTACTTCGCGAAGAACCACCAGCCGCCGATGATGACCGTAGACAACGGCCAGTATGTGCTGGGTCAACCGTTGATGAGCAGCGGCCAGATGACGCAGTACGCGTCAGCCAGCCCGACGCCCAACACCAATCCCTTCGCTCAGAACAAGCCGCTCACCGAAGTGAAATAACGCGAACTCGCCTGGCTCAATCTTGTGCCAGGTTTCGTTGGCGGTCAGCGGTTGGGTGGCGATCACCGTGACCACATCGTTCGGTGTGGTCTGCTGCTGAAAATCGATCTCCACATCCTGATCCAGTAACGTCGCCTTACCGAACGGCGCGCGGCGCGTGATCCAATACAGGTTGGTGGAGCAATAGGCCATCACGAAGCGCCCGTCCGACAACAGCATGTTGAACACCCCTTTCTTGCGCAGCTGGTTCGCCAACAGGCCGATATAGCGGAAGACCGCCGGCCATTGGCTCGGGGTGCGCGGGTATTTCAGCGCCAGCTGATGCAGCAGCCAGCAGAACGCGTATTCGCTGTCGGTCTGGCCGACCGGGCGGAACGTGCCGGTATCCAGCTGACGATAGCCTTTTAATTGGCCGTTGTGCGCGTAAGTCCAGTTGCGGCCCCACAGTTCACGGGTGAACGGATGGGTGTTTTCCAGCGCCACTTCGCCGCGGTTGGCCTGGCGAATATGGGACACCACCGCGCAGGACTTGATCGGATAGTCCTGCACCAGGCGGGCGATCGGCGAGTTGAAGCTCGGCTGCGGATCCTTGAATGTGCGGCAGCCGTTCCCTTCATAGAAGGTAATGCCCCAGCCATCCTTATGCGGCCCGGTGCGGCCGCCGCGCTGTACCAGGCCGGTAAAGCTGAAGCAGATATCGGTCGGTACGTTTGCGCTCATCCCGAGCAGTTCACACATCGCCAGCACTCCTTAACCACACTGACACAGGCTGTGCGGACGCACCATGCGGCGTCCGCCGTCTTATTCCTGGGGGAGCCGCAGCTCCCCGAAGGCTATCAAGCCTTAACCATCTCTTTTTCGATCAGCTGAATCAAGATGTGAATCGCTTTGATGTGGATTTCCTGAATGCGGTCGGCGTAGCCGAAGTGCGGCACGCGAATTTCCACATCGGCGGAACCCGCCATCTTGCCGCCGTCCTTGCCGGTCAGGGTGATCACTTTCATCCCCTTGGCACGCGCCGCGTCGATGGCCTTGATGATGTTGCCGGAGTTGCCGGAAGTAGAAATGCCCAGCAGCACGTCGCCTTCGCGGCCCACCGCTTCCACATAGCGCGAGAACACATACTCATAACCGAAGTCGTTGCTGACGCAGGACAGGTGGCTCACGTCCGAGATGGCAATTGCCGGGTAGCCCGGGCGGTTTTCACGGTAGCGGCCGGTCAGCTCTTCGGCGAAGTGCATCGCGTCGCAATGGGAACCGCCGTTGCCGCAGGAAATCACTTTACCGCCGGCTTTGAAGGAATCCGCCAGCAGCACCGCCGCACGTTGGATGGCGTCGATGTTGGCGTCGTCATTGATAAATTTCGCCAGGGTATCAGCTGCTTCGTTCAGTTCACTGCGAATAAGGTCGTGGTACATGAGGAACCTCTTGTTATCGTCAAATCTTCCGCTTCGCAGTGTACCGGATCGCGGAAACAGCGAGAAGCATTCTCAGCCAAACAGCGCGCCAGTTAAGGAAGCGGGGAGGTTTTTGATGATTGGTGCTGTCAGTTTGTGACGTGAGTTGTAATTAAACTGTAAACGCATTGATAAAAATTCTGCCTTGTACTAAAACCTATTACATACACACAACAGGTCAGACCTCTTACTACTTCGGAGCTTCTTATGATGGTTCTTAGTATCGTCGTTTTCCTGGCTCTCCTCGGCGTGGTGTTCTACCACCGAGTGAACCTTACCCTCAGCAGCCTGATCCTGGTGGCGTACACTGCCGCCATGGGTGCTATCGGCCTGTGGAGCTTCTGGCTGTTGCTGCCGCTGGCGATCGTGCTGCTGCCGCTGAACCTTTCCTCTGTACGCCGTTCCCTGCTCTCCGCGCCGGCGCTGCGCGCCTTCCGCAAGGTGATGCCGCCGATGTCCACCACCGAGAAGGAAGCGATCGACGCCGGTACCACCTGGTGGGAAGGCGATCTGTTCCGCGGCGCGCCGGACTGGAACAAGCTGCACAGCTACCCGAAACCGCGCCTGACGGAAGAAGAGCAGGCGTTTATTGACGGCCCGGTGGAAGAAGCCTGCCGCATGGCCAACGACTTCCAGATCACCCACGAACTGGCCGATCTGCCGCCTGAACTCTGGGCGTACCTGAAAGAACACCGTTTCTTCGCGATGATCATCAAGAAAGAGTACGGCGGTCTGGAATTCTCACCTTACGCTCAGGCGATGGTGCTGCAAAAACTGGCCGGCGTTTCCGGCATCCTGGCGATCACCGTCGGCGTGCCAAACTCCCTCGGCCCGGGCGAACTGCTGCAGCACTACGGTACCGAAGAACAGAAAAACCACTATCTGCCGGGCCTGGCGCGCGGCGACGAAATTCCTTGCTTCGCGCTGACCAGCCCGGAAGCGGGTTCCGATGCCGGCGCGATCCCGGACGTGGGCACCGTGTGCATGGGCGAATGGCAAGGCAAGCAGGTGCTGGGCATGCGCCTGACCTGGAACAAGCGCTACATCACGCTGGCGCCGGTCGCCACCGTGCTGGGTTTGGCATTCAAACTGCATGACCCGAATCGCCTGCTGAGCGACAACGAATCCCCGGGCATCACCTGTGCGCTGATCCCAACCAGCACGCCGGGCGTGGAAATCGGCAACCGTCACTTCCCGCTGAACGTGCCGTTCCAGAACGGCCCAACCCGCGGCACCGACGTGTTCGTGCCGATCGATTACATCATCGGCGGGCCGAAAATGGCCGGCCAGGGCTGGCGCATGCTGGTTGAGTGCCTGTCGGTCGGCCGCGGCATCACCCTGCCGTCCAACTCTACCGGCAGCCTGAAATCCATCGCCCTGGCGACCGGCGCCTACGCGCACATTCGCCGTCAGTTCAAGATCTCCATCGGCAAGATGGAGGGGATCGAAGAGCCGTTGGCACGCATCGCCGGCAACACCTATGTGATGGACGCCGCCGCTTCGCTGATCACCTACGCGCTGGTGCAGGGCGAGAAACCGGCCGTGCTGTCGGCCATCGTCAAATACCACTGTACACACCGCGGCCAACAGTCGATCGTTGACGCCATGGACATCGCCGGCGGTAAAGGCATCATGCTGGGCGAATCCAACTTCCTGGCTCGAGCCTATCAGGGCGCACCGATCGCCATCACGGTGGAAGGCGCGAACATCCTGACCCGCACCATGATGATCTTCGGCCAGGGCGCAATCCGCTGCCATCCTTATGTGCTGGATGAAATGGCAGCGGCACAGAACAACGATCTGAACGCCTTCGATAAATCGCTTTTCGGCCACCTGGGCCACGTCAGCAGCAACAAGGTACGCAGCTTCTGGCTGGGCCTGACCAACGGCCGCACCAGCGCCACGCCGACCAAGGATGCGACCCGTCGTTACTATCAGCAGTTGAACCGCCTGAGCGCCAACCTGGCGCTGCTGTCGGACGTTTCCATGGGCGTGCTGGGCGGCAGCCTGAAGCGCCGTGAGCGCATCTCCGCTCGCCTGGGGGATATCCTCAGCCAGATGTATTTGGCTTCCGCCGTGCTGAAACGCTTTGACGACGAAGGCCGTCAGAAAGAAGATCTGCCGCTGGTGCATTGGGGCGTGCAAGACAGCCTGCATAAAGCCGAACAGGCGCTGGATGACCTGCTGCGCAACTTCCCGAACCGCTTTATCGCTGGCGCGATGCGCTTCGTGGTCTTCCCGTTCGGCCGCGTGCATACCGCACCGTCCGATCGCCTGGATCACCAGTTGGCCAAGATTCTGCAGGTGCCTTCCGCCACCCGCAGCCGCCTGGGGCGCGGTCAGTACCTGACGCCGAGCGAACATAACCCAATCGGCCTGCTGGAAGCGGCGCTGGCCGACGTGATGGCCGCCGAGCCGATTCACGAACGTCTGTGCAAGGCAGCCGGCAAAAACCTGCCGTTCACCCGTCTGGATCGTTTGGCGGAACGCGCGCTGGAAGAAGGCAAGATCAGCGCCGACGAAGCGAAGATCCTGGTGAAAGCCGAAGAGAGCCGTCTGCGCTCCATCAACGTGGACGACTTTGCACCGGATGCGCTGGCGGCCGCCAAGCCGGAAAAGCCGGCGGCGCAGTCTAAGCGCCAACAGCAGACCGAAGCGGCTTAACGCCAATTCCCACTCCACGCATCCAAGGGGCGATCATCATCGCCCCTTTTTCTTTTCTTGCACCACAAACTGCGCACCGCGCCGCAGGTTGGCGCAACGGCGGATTTCACGGGAAGGAAGTTCGGGTAGACTGCGCAGCGGGTGCTCTGGATCTTTCTGTCCGGAGCCTTGGCAAAGGAGAGAAAGAGAAAGGCCCCGAGTCGATATTATCAACCCGAGGCCACTCTGATGCCTAGCAACATCAGGTTAGCCTCTTACCCGCCGCAAGGCAAGGATAGGGAGGTCAAAAATGCAGCAAAAACGGGTCGTGCTTAAGCTGGTGATCGTCTGTATGACGCTGATCGCGTTCATCTGGCTAACCCGCGGTTCGCTGTGCGAACTGCGCATCAGGTTGGGAGACTCGGAGGTTGCGGCCACTTTGGCTTACGAATCCGAACGGTAAGGCAACCCAACGGCGGGGTTCGCCCCGCCCGTTGGCGGATGGTGTCAGGCAGGATCCACGAGCACCCGCCTTTTCAGCCCTGCTGGCGAATGCGCGCCAACAGCGCATCGATATGCTCGATCTGCGGCGCATTGACGATCAGCGTGCGCCCCAATCCCAGGGCGTGACGCTGACAGTCGAGGCGCATGTCGGCGTCGGCGATGCTGTCCAGATCGGCGACGTGCGCCAGGCCGATGGTGCGCCGGATCAGTTCGGTGCCACAGTACCCTACTGCGTCAGCCCAGACCTGCTGCAGGAACTGCTCGGCGTAACCCGGCGTCGCCAGCGCCGCATCGCGGCTTTGCTGATGGCACAGCGCCAGGAAGCGATCGGCGAAAATCAGCCACAGCTCGCGCACATCCTGCAGGCGCTGCTCGCGTCCGGCGGCGGCATCGCGCGGCCCGAACAGCCCCGGCTGGCCACAATAGTTGAGCAGCAAGTTGCCTAACGCAGTGCCGACATCGAAACCGATCGGGCCGTAGAAACCGAATTCAGCGTCGATCGCTTTCAACCGCCCTTCCGCCACGAAAATTGAACCACTGTGAATATCGCCGTGCAGCAGCGCCTCCGCTTTGCTGAGGAAACGATGTTTCAGGCCGGCGACCGCCAGCTTCAGCGGCGCATCCTCACGCAGCGCCTGCACCTGCGGCAACAGCGCCGCCTCGAACTGATTGCGCTCATGGTCGGTATAGGGGTCGGTAAAGAACAGATCTTCGGTGATCTGGCACAGCTCGGGGTTGGTGAAACGGCTGACTTCCGCCTTCTTCTGCTGCGCCGACTGATAAAAATCGGAGGTGTGAAACAGCGTCTGCGCCAGGTATTCCGCCAGTTGCCCAGCCGCCAGCGGGTGATAGTTCCCCTGCACCAGTTCACTGCGCCAGATGCGATGATCGGAGAGATCTTCCTGCACCATCACCGCCAATTCGGGATCGTGATGCAAGACTTTTACCGTATGCCTTGGGCAGAAACTGCCGTGGACCAGCAGCGTTTCCGCTTCGATGCGCGCCCGATCCAACGTCAGCGGCCAGGATTCGCCCACGCAGCGCACGTAGGGCAGCGCCTGTTTGACGATCACCCGACTCACGCCTTCGCGATCGCGGATCTTGAACACCAGGTTCAGGTTGCCGTCACCGATCTCGTCGGCGCTCACCAGCGCCTGCGGTTCGGCCACCTGCCCGTATTGGCGGGCATATTCAACGGCATCGGCAGCCGTAAACGTACGATAAAGCGACATTCCCCAACCCCTCTGTTCTCTCTCACTGACCCAGCGACTCTGATTATTTAGACGTAAAAGCATTTGGACGTCTATACATCTGGAAGTCATGTTGGCAGAATAGCGTTTCAGATGCAATAACCACGCAACAAGGAATTAACCGCCGATGCAAGCGCTTAACACCACCAGTTTGACCCTGCGAGATAACCGCCTTTGGATCCTCGATCAGCAAGCTCTGCCGCAGGAAAAGCGGTGGCGGGCCTGCGACAGCGTGGAAGAGTTGGTCGGGCACATTCACAGCCTGCGGGTGCGCGGCGCGCCGCTGATCGGGCTGTCCGCCAGCCTGCTGTTGGCGCTGCTGGCGGAACGCGGTCTGCCGCGCGCCGAGCTGGAACAGGCGCTGCACACGCTGCGCGCCGCCCGCCCGACGGCGGTTAACCTGATGAACAATCTGGATCGCATGAAGCTGGCGCTGGCGGAGCCTGACTGGGCGCCGGCGATGGTGAACGAAGCGCTGCGGCTGGTGGAGGAAGATCGCCGGCTGTGCGATCGCATCGCCGATCACGGCGCTGGGCTGGTCAAGCCCGGCAGCCGCCTGCTGACCCACTGCAATACCGGCGGGTTGGCCACCGCCGGCGTCGGCACCGCCATCGGGGTGCTGCTGCGCGCCCACCAGCAGGGCAAAGTGCAACAGGTGTGGGTCGATGAAACCCGGCCGCTGCTGCAGGGCGGTCGTCTGACCGCCTGGGAACTGGGCGAGCTGGGCATTCCCTATCGTCTGATCTGCGATTCGATGGCCGCCAGCCTGATGGCGCAGGGCCAGGTCGATGCGGTGTGGGTCGGCGCGGATCGCATCGCCGCCAACGGCGACGTCGCCAACAAGATTGGCACCTACAGCCTGGCGGTGCTGGCGCACTATCACGGCATCCCGTTCTACGTGGCCGCCCCGCACACCACCCACGATCCGCACTGTCCGGACGGCGCCGCCATCCCGATCGAGCAACGCGCGGCGGCCGAAGTCACCGGCGTTTCAGGCAGCTTCGGCGCCTGCCAGTGGGCGCCGAACGAGGCACCGGTGTACAATCCGGCGTTCGATGTCACGCCGGCGAAGCTTATCAGCGGGTGGGTGTTCGACAGCGGCGTGATCACGCCGCAACAGGTTGAAGCGGGGATTTTCCAGCGGGCGCTGGGGTAACGCCCGCCGGTTGACGATCAGTCCAAACGCGGATAGGCATCGGCGATCGTGTCGCCGGTGAAATGCGCCACCCAGCCTTCCGGGTTGTCAAATACCCGGATCGCGGTAAAGTGCGGCGCCGAGCCCATATCGAACCAGTGACGGGTGTTGGCCGGCACCGAGATCAGATCGTTCTTTTCGCACAGGATCTGGAAGATCTTGCCGTCCAGATGCAGGCAAAACAGCCCCGCCCCTTCAACGAAAAAGCGCACTTCATCCTCGCCGTGCGTGTGTTCGGACAGGAATTTTTCGCGCAGCGCCTGACGCTGCTCGTGGTCCGGCCGCATGCTGATCACGTCCCAACTCTGGTAGCCCTTTTCCGCCACCAGCCGGTCGATCTCATGCTGGTAGGCGGCGATCACTGCCTCCGGCTGCGGGTTGTCGCCCAGCTCGCGATCCGCCTGCCAGCGCTCAAAGCGCACGCCGATTTGCGCCAGCTGGCGCTGGATCTCCTGCGCGTCGCGGCTCTGCCACAGCGGCTGCTGCGGCGCTTTATCGCTGAAAATGGTCAATCCACTCATGAAACGAACTCCCCTAAATCGATACGATCAAAACGGTTAACCTGCGGATGCCGGCTTTGCTCGTCCGTCTCATCGCGGATCAGCTGGCAGGTATGCCAGCCGGCGGCCTGCGCCGCATCCAGCTCCTGGTGAATATCGGACAGGAACAGCAGCTCGTCGGGCGCGATGCCGATAGCCTGCGCAATGTTGCGGTACGACGCGGTTTCGCGCTTGGCACCAACGTGCGTATCGAAATAGCCGCTGAACAGCGGCTGCAGATCGCCTGCGTCGCTGTGACCGAACAGCAGCTTCTGCGCTTCCACCGAACCGGAGGAATAGACGTAAAGCTTCACTCCCTGCCGCTGCCAGGCGGCCAACTGCCCGGCGACTTCCGGGTACAGATGCCCGCGGAAGTCGCCCTCGCGATAGCCGCTGCGCCAGATGATGCCCTGCAGCGCCTTGAGCGCGGTAGATTTGCGATCTTCATCCATAAAGCGGTACAGGGCGGCGATCAGCGCGTCAAGATCTGCCTGCGGCTGGTCAATTTCAGCGCGCAGCGCCGCCAGCGGCGCGGCGACTTCGCTCTCAGCGGCATGGTGGCGCACAAAATCCGCCAGCCGTTCGCGGGCATAGGGAAACAGTACCTGATGCACAAAGCGAATATCGCTGGTGGTGCCTTCAATATCGGTCACGATAGCGCGGATCATTTCGCCTCCAGTAAGCGGCGTTGCAGTTCACACTGGAACAGGAATTCCAGCCCTTCGAGATGGCGGCGGGCTTCCGCTACCTGGCTTCCCCAGCAATAGAGACCGTGGCCGCGCACCAGAAAACCGTACTGCAGTGGCGTGGCCTCGGCATAGGCCGCCACACGCGCCGCCAACCGGGGGATATCCTGATCGTTATCAAAAATGGGGATCGCCACACTGTCCAGGTGGCTGCGCTGGCCGGCCAGCGACTTCTGCATTTCGTATCCCTGCAGCACCAGCGCATCGCCGCGTTCCACCCGCGACAGTACGGTAGCGTTGACGGAATGGGTATGCAGCACCGCGCCGATGTGCGCAGACAGGCGGTAGAGCAGCGTATGCAGCCCGGTCTCCGCCGACGGCGTGCGGCCGCTCGGCACATGATTGTCGGCGATATCCACCCGCAGAAAATCGGCGGCGCTCAGGCTGCCCTTGTCTTTGCCGGACTCGGTGACCAGGCACTGACGTTCGTCGAGGCGCAGCGACATGTTGCCGCCGGTCGCCGGGCACCAGCCTTTGTCGCCAATCCAGTGGCAGGCCGCCAGCAATGCGGTAAATTGCGGATTATCCGTCATTATTATCATTTCCCGTTCGGTAAGGCGGCCGGCAGAGGAAACTTTGCCTGCCGCGTGGCGGGCTAAGCACTTTTTCGCATTTAGCCATCTAAGCGTCTTGATTGCCAAATACTAGCATCGTGTTATATTGACGGCAATATAAGCGCCTGGAGTATTCACCTGCTATGAGCACTTCCGCATTGATTCCCGAAAGTAAACTGCCTGCCCTGGGCACCACCATCTTTACCCAGATGAGCGCGCTGGCGCAGCAGCATCAGGCGATCAACCTGTCTCAGGGCTTCCCTGATTTCGACGGGCCGGACTACCTGAAAGAACGCTTGGCCTGGCACGTTGCCCAGGGCGCCAACCAATATGCGCCGATGACCGGGGTGGCGCCGCTGCGCGAAGCCATCGCCGACAAAACCGCCGAGCTGTATGGCTGGCAGCCGGACGCCGCTGCTGAAGTGACCGTCACCGCCGGCGCCACCGAAGCGCTGTTCGCCGCCATCAGCGCGCTGGTGCGCCCCGGCGATGAGGTGGTCTGCTTCGATCCCAGCTACGATAGCTATGCGCCGGCGGTGACGCTGGCCGGCGGCGTACTCAAACGCCTCGCCCTGCAGCCGCCCGCGTTTGCCGTGGATTGGCAACGGTTCGCCGCCGCGCTGTCGCCGCGCACCCGCCTGGTGATCGTCAACACGCCGCACAACCCGTCCGCCACCGCCTGGCAGGCGGAAGATATGCAGCAGCTGTGGCACGCCATTGCAGAACGCGAAATCTACGTGCTCAGCGACGAAGTCTACGAACACATCTGCTTCGCCAAAGGCGGCCACGCCAGCGTGTTGGCCCACCCGCAGCTGCGCCAACGGGCGATCGCGGTGTCCTCCTTCGGTAAAACCTTCCACATGACCGGCTGGAAAGTGGGTTACTGCGTGGCGCCCGCCGCGCTGAGCGCCGAGGTGCGCAAGGTGCATCAATACCTGACCTTTTCGGTCAACACCCCGGCGCAGCTGGCGCTAGCGGATAGCCTGCGTGCCGAGCCGGAGCACTGGCGGCAGTTGCCGGCGTTCTATCGCGCCAAGCGCGATCGCTTTGTGCAGGCGCTGGCGCGCAGCCGACTGGAAATTTTACCCTGCGCGGGTACATACTTCTTGCTGGCGGACTACAGCGCCATCTCCGATCTGGACGATGTGGCGTTCTGCCATTGGTTAACCGAGCACGTGGGCGTGGCGGCCATTCCGCTGTCGGTCTTCTGTGCCGATCCTTTCCCCCATAAATTGATCCGGCTGTGCTTCGCTAAACAGGACGCCACGCTGGATGCAGCTGCGGAGCGGTTATGTCGACTTTAAAAATTACCCTGTTGCAGCAACCTCTGGTCTGGCGCGACGGCCTCGCTAACCTGGCCGCCTTCGACGCGTTGCTGGCACCGATCGCCGGGCGCGATCTCATCGTTTTGCCGGAAATGTTCACCACCGGTTTTGCCATGGATGCCGGCGAGAGCGCCCTGCCCGAACAGCAGGTGATCGACTGGCTGCGCGGTTGGGCGGTGAAAAGCCACGCGTTAATCGGCGGCAGCGTGGCGCTGAAAACGCCCGAAGGCGCGGTCAACCGCTTCCTGCTGGTAGAGCCGGGCGGCCAGGTGCATGCCTATGATAAACGCCACCTGTTCCGCATGGCCGGCGAACACCTGCATTACCAGGCCGGCAACCGGCGTGAAATCTTCGAGTGGCGCGGCTGGCGCATCCTGCCGCAGATCTGCTACGACCTGCGTTTCCCGGTCTGGGCACGCTATCAGCAGGATTACGATCTGGCGCTGTACGTCGCCAACTGGCCGGCGCCGCGCAGCCGCCATTGGCAAACGCTGCTGGCGGCGCGGGCGATTGAAAATCAGGTGTATGTGGCGGGCTGCAACCGGGTGGGCGAAGATCCTAACGGACTGAGCTACAGCGGAGACAGCTTAATCATCAGCCCTCAGGGCGAGATCCTGGCGGATGCGAAACCCGGCGCGGCCACGCGCCTGGACGCCGAGCTGTCGCTGGAAACCCTGCAGAGTTACCGCAACGCCTTCCCGGCCTGGCGCGATGCCGACAGCTTTCTGCGTCTTGACTGATTAAACGCGATCCCAGCCGGCGATTAGCGCGTCGATCTTCGGCAGAGAGATAAAGACTCCGCGCCGATGCCGGAAAAGGACGGCTCGTTCAGCACCAATAGGCCATGAAGTTGACGGTGGAGCGATCCAGATCGCGTTCGCCAATCAGGTAACGCCGCAGCGTTTTCACCGCAGAAGATTCGGCCGCCACCCAGGCATAAAAAGCGTTGCTGCCGGCCGCCCGCTCCCACAGCACCTCATCGCTCAGGCTGCTTTCCGCCAGTGACTGCGCCTGTGCGCACGCCGATGCGGGGATATCCACCCGCTGGCGCACCGCTTCCACCAGCAGCGTACCGTGTGCCAGCTGGCGGCCGACGTCACGCGGCAGCCAGTAGACCTCGGCGAACGGGAAATGCGCCAAATCCAGGCAATCCCCCGCCACCGGCACCTCAAAAAACGCCTGCACCCGCGGCGGATTGGCCTGCTGCGCCAGCTGTTCCAGAATCGCCATCGCCGCCGGCACCGCCGTCTCATCGGCGATCAGCAACGCCTGTTGCAACTGCGCCGGCGGCGCCCATTCGTAACCGCCGCTGTCGCCGTCGAAGTCACCGTTGGGGGCGACCGTTTGAATCGTGTCTCCGGGTTCGGCATGGGTCGCCCAGGCGGAAGCCGGGCCGTTCACGCCATGCAACACGAACTCGACGTCCATCTGATTCTGCTCGCGGCGCAGCGCACGCAACGTATAGGTGCGCATCACCGGACGCTGTTCTTTGGGGATCGCCATGTAATCGCCGTACCAGTCCGAGCTGTTGACCAACTGCGGGATCTTGCCGTCCGCCGCCGGGAACAACAGTTTGATGCGCTGGTCCGGCGCTTCGAGCTTCATCCGATGAATATCTGCACCTTCAAACACGCAGCGCACCAGCGAAGATGAAATCAGCGTTTTGCTTTTCAAGGTGATATCAAAAATTCTGTAGCTGGCGGACATGTTCTCGATTCTCCGGCAACGGCTGTCGCTTGTGCGTATGGCCGATCGGCTGCCGTGTTGACGGCGTGGGGTGCTCGATCGCGCAGCGGGCAAAATGTTAATAAAACTAATTAATTACGTTAATGTATCGCAAAAAATCATATCACGATTTTATTGATAACAAGAAACGTTATTGATAAAAGAAGCATTCTCAAAAAAAACACAATAACAATATCACCAGGAAATAACGATGAAACGCAAACACCTTTGGGTATTGAACCCTTGTCTGCTGGCAATGCTTGCGCCGGCGGCTTGGGCTGAAGATCAGAAAGCCGGCACCGAAGAGCAGATGGTGGTCTCCGCCAGCCGTTCGCACCGCAGCACGGCGGAAATGGCACAGACCACTTGGATTATTGAAAGCCAGGAGATCGAACAGCAGGTTCAGGGCGGTAAAGAGATCAAGGACATGTTGGCGCAGTTGATCCCCGGCATGGACGTCAGCGGTCAGGGCCGTACCAACTATGGCATGAATATGCGCGGCCGCTCGATGATGGTGATGATTGACGGCGTACGCCTGAATTCATCGCGCAGCGACAGCCGCCAGTTGGATTCGATCGATCCATTCAATATCGATCATATCGAGGTGATTTCCGGCGCGACCTCTCTGTACGGCGGCGGCAGCACCGGCGGCCTGATCAATATCGTCACCAAAAAAGGGCAACAGGAACAGCAGGTCGAGTTGCAGGTCGGCGGTAAAACCGGCTTTGGCGGCCATAACGATCACGACGAGAACGTGGCGGCGGCGGTCAGCGGCGGCAACGACAACGCCTCTGGGCGCCTGTCCGTTTCTTACCAGCGCTATGGCGGCTGGTATGACGGCAAAGGCAATGAGGTACTGATCGACAATACCCAAACCGGCCTGCAGTATTCCGATCGCCTCGACGTCATGGGCACCGGCACCCTCAACATCGACGATCATCAACAGCTGCAGCTGACCACCCAATACTACAAAAGCCAATCCGACGGCGATCACGGCCTGTTCCTGGGAGAGAACTTTGCGGCGGTGACGGGCAACGCCAAGGCATATAACAGCGGTAACTTAAATTCCGACCGCATCCCCGGTACCGAACGCCACCTGATCAACCTGCAGTATTCCAACACTGATTTCCTCGGCCAGGATTTGGTGGCGCAGGTCTACTACCGCGACGAAACGTTGACCTTCTACCCGTTCCCGACGCTGGCGGGCAAAGCGCCGAACTATTACGTCAACAGCATTGGTGCTTCACAGCAAAAAACCGATTTCTACGGCGGCAAGCTGACGTTAAACAGCAAACCTGTCGACGCACTGACGCTGACTTACGGCATTGACGCCGAGCATGAAAGCTTCAACGCCAATCAGCAGTTCTTTAACCTGGCGAAGGCTCAGCAGTCCGGCGGCATGATGCTGGAGAACGCTTACAGCACCGGCCGCTACCCGAGCTATACCACCAGCAACCTGGCGTCGTTCCTGCAGGCCAGTTACGACATTAATCCCATTTTCACCCTGAGCGGCGGCGTGCGTTACCAGTACACCGAAAACAAGATCGACGACTTCGTCGGTTATAACCAGCAGCAGGCGATCGCCACCGGCGCCGCGACATCCGCCGACGCTATACCGGGCGGGAAAACCGACTACAACAACGCGCTGTTCAACGCCGGCCTGTTGGCACATCTGACCGAGCGCCAGCAAACCTGGTTCAACTTCTCTCAGGGCTTCGAGATCCCGGATCCGGGCAAATATTACGGTAACGGCACCTACGCGTTGAACGGCGGCCATTACCAGTTGTTGAAGAGCGTCAACGTCGGCGATTCCAAGCTGGAGGGCATCAAGGTCAATGCCTACGAGCTGGGCTGGCGCTATACCGGCGATAACCTGCGCACGCAAATCGCCGCCTACTACTCGCTGTCCGACAAGAGCATCGCTATCAACAAAACCGACATGACCATTAACGTCAATGCGGATAAGCGCCGTATCTATGGGGTGGAAGGCGCGGTGGACTACTTCTTTGAAGACAGCGACTGGAGCGCCGGCACCAACTTCAACGTTATCCGTTCCGAAACCAAGGTCAACGGCGAATGGAAGAAGCTGGTGGTCGATACCGCCAGCCCATCGAAAGTCACCGCTTATGTCGGCTGGGCGCCGGGCGACTGGAATCTGCGCTTACAGTCGCAGCAAACCTTCGATGTGTCGGACGACGGCGATTACACCAAGGCCAACTCCACCCAAGGCCGCAAAATCGATGGCTACAACACCCTCGATTTTCTCGGCAGCTATACCCTGCCGGTAGGGAAAATCAGCTTCAGCGTGGAAAACCTGCTGGACAAGGAATACACCACCGTTTGGGGCCAACGCGCGCCGATCCTGTACAGCCCGACCTACGGCTCGCCTGAGCTGTACAGCTATAAGGGCCGCGGACGCACCTTCGGTTTGAACTACTCGGTGTTGTTCTGAGGAATCAGGGGCCGGTCTGCCGGCCCCGTTCATTGGGCCGTACCGTTTTGCCGAGAGCAGAAACGACGAAGCCCTGAGTTATCGCTAACTCAGGGCTTCTGAATAGTGGCGGAACGGACGGGGCTCGAACCCGCGACCCCCTGCGTGACAGGCAGGTATTCTAACCAACTGAACTACCGCTCCGCGCCATTCCCTCTTGCGGGGGAACGAGGCGCATATTACGGACGCCTCTCGGTTCCGTCAACGCCTTTTTCTCACCAAATGAACCGTTTGCACAGTTTTTCAACGAAGGTTCATCCGGTGCGTTTTTTTCGTGCAAAAATGCCGTTACTCGGCCGGCGCACCGCGCCACAGGCAGCTGCCGCCCTTTTTCGCCACCAGATCCAGACGCGCCTCGTGCGCCTTCACTTCTTCGTCGCTGGCGTAGACCACTTTCATCGCCGTCGCCGGGCGGACGATGCGCTGAATTTCTTGCGTGGCGTCGTTTTGCTGGGTATCGCCTTCCATTTGGAACGCTATCGAGGTCTGACCGCCGGTCATCGCCAGATAGACTTCCGCCAGGATCTCGGCATCGAGCAATGCGCCGTGCAGCGTACGCTTGCTGTTGTCTATCTCATAACGGCTGCACAAGGCATCGAGGTTGTTGCGCTTGCCCGGGAACAGGCGGCGCGCCATCAGCAGGCTGTCGGTGATGGTGCAGAAGGTCTCGGTCTTCGGGATGCCCTGCTGCAACATGCGGAATTCGTGATCCATAAAGCCGATGTCGAACGCCGCGTTATGGATCACCAGCTCGCCGCCGCGGATAAAGTCGAGGAATTCGTCGGCAACCTGATCGAAGGTCGGCTTGTCGGCCAGGAAGTCGTCGCTGATGCCGTGTACGCCGTACGCTTCCGGATCCACCAGCCGATCCGGCTTGATGTAAACGTGGAAGTTGCGCCCGGTCAGGCGGCGGTTAATCACCTCCACCGCACCGATTTCAATGATGCGGTGCCCTTCGTAGTGCACCCCAAGCTTGTTCATACCGGTAGTTTCGGTATCGAGGACAATCTGTCTGGTGGTTGTAGAGATCATATTGCAGTGCTCACAGCGCTCGTTTATGTCAGACTTGGCTTTTATAAAACTGATAGGAAGAGTCTACCAGAGATGCTCAAACAGGTAGAAATTTTCACCGACGGCTCCTGCCTTGGCAACCCCGGCCCCGGTGGCTACGGCGCGATATTACGCTATAAGCAAACGGAAAAAACCTTCAGCGAGGGTTTTCGTCTGACCACCAATAACCGCATGGAAATGATGGCGGCGATCGTGGCGCTGGAAGCGCTGACCGTGCCCTGCGCCGTGACGCTCAGCACCGACAGCCAGTATGTGCGCCAGGGCATCACCAGTTGGATCCATAACTGGAAGAAGCGCGGCTGGAAAACCGCCGACAAAAAGCCGGTCAAGAATGTCGATCTGTGGCAGCGGTTGGATCTGGCCATTCAGCGCCACGAGGTGAAATGGGAATGGGTCAAAGGCCACGCCGGCCACCCGGAGAACGAACGTTGTGACGTGCTGGCGCGCGAAGCGGCCGGTAAGCCGACGCAAGAAGACGTCGGTTACCAACCGGAAGCCTAAGGCAGCTTGCGATAGCTCTTGGTCGCGCCCACCGCGCGGCTAAGAGACGGCTTTCTCGCCCCCAGTTTCATCGGCGTAGGCGTTAGCGGCAAGGTGCGTTTGCGCGCCACAATCACGCTCATGCAGCCCAGCGCTGGCAAATGGGTACATAAAAACTTGCCGCCCTTGCGGTGCCACGGCAGCACGTGAAAACGCGACTGATGCAGCACCTCATAATTCAGCAGGCTGAGCCAATCCAACAGCCGCATCTGGGTAAACATGCGGCTGACATAGGGCTGGCGATGACGCAACCCGGGCACCAGCTTGCCCAATCCCAGCAGGCTGAACGGATTGAAGCTGCTGATAACCAACCAGCCGTCGTCGATCAATATCCTGTCCACCTCACGCAGCATGCGGTGCGGATCGTCCGCATAGGACAGCGTATGCGCCAACAGGCAGGCATCCACCGACTTGGCGGCGAACGGCAGTTGATAGGCATCGGCGATCACCTGCAGCCCGTCCCCCTCCAGCCCTACGTTGACCTGATGGGAAATCGCACATTTGTCCGTGGCCAGCTCGGCGCTGAGCATGCCCATCTTCAGCAGATGGAAACCGAACAGCTTGGGCCACCAGGGTTGCAACTGCCGCTCGAGCGCTTCACGATAGTACTCCCCCCACGGCAGCTCAGCCCAGGACTGCGGGCCGGTGAGCTTTTGTAGAGTATGGGCTGGTTTCATGATTTATTATCTTCTTTCAAGCCGTTGCCAACGAGAGGTACACCATGAATCTTATCAGCATTCCCGCCTTCCAGGACAATTACATTTGGTTATTGGATGACCGACAGGGGCGCTGCATTATCGTCGATCCGGGTGAAGCGCAGCCGGTACTCGAAGCGTTGCAGCGCCTGCAGCTGGCGCCGGCGGCGATCCTGCTGACCCACCATCATCACGATCACGTCGGCGGCGTGGCGCAAATCGTAGCGAAGTATCCCGGGCTGGCCGTCTATGGGCCGCAAGAAACCGCGGACAAAGGCGCCAACCACATCGTCCGCGACGGCGACACCTTTGACATCGATGGCCGCCAATACAGGACTATCGCCGTTCCCGGCCATACGTTGGGCCATGTGGCATTCTATAGTGCCCCTTATCTGTTCTGCGGTGACACCATTTTCTCCGCCGGCTGCGGCAGGCTGTTTGAAGGCACCGCCAAACAAATGTACGACTCATTTCAACAACTCGCGCAACTTCCCGATAACACCTTAATTTGCTGCGCGCATGAATATACTCTTTCTAATCTTAAGTTTGCGCGGGCTATTTTGCCGGAAGATCGAGAGATTGAAACATATCAACAACATGTTGAAGCGTTAAGGGCAAAAGGCCAAGCCAGTGTGCCGACCACGTTGCAATTAGAGCGCAAAATTAACCTGTTTTTACGTTGCCATGACGCTGATTTACAAAAGAAATTAGGCTTTAATTCACCACCGGAAAGCCTTCATTCAGTTTTTTCCGAATTACGCCTGCGGAAAGATAACTTCTAAGCTTTTAGTTGTGTTATTTGGCGAAGCAAAGTATTATTGCTCGTCTTTTAAGCAACTACATTGACACACACATGAAGGCTAAAGCGATATTTCTCGCCTCAGTCTTGCTAGTGGGTTGCCAGTCGTCCAGGCAGGACGCACCGGCGCCAGAACAGCATGCACAGAGTTTGTCTTCGGCTGGTCAAGATGGTGAAGCAGGAGAGTACACAGCAAATGGCCGAGCGAGCTCGGCGCGGTGGTTGGATAACAACAGTCCCGCCGCGCAACAGGACCTGTGGAACTTCATTAGCGACGAGCTGAAGATGGAGGTTCCGGAAAATTCCCGGATCCGTGATCAGAAAAGAAAGTACTTAAAAAGTAAGAGCTATCTCCACGATGTAACATTACGGGCAGAGCCGTACATGTACTGGATAGTCGGGCAGATTAAGAAACGTAATATGCCGATGGAACTGGTACTGCTACCCATAGTGGAGAGCGCTTTTGACCCACACGCCACGTCAAGTGCCAACGCCGCAGGGCTATGGCAAATCGTGCCGCAAACGGGTCGCAATTATGGTTTGAAAAACAATCAGTGGTATGACGGTCGACGCGATGTCGTCGCCTCGACAACCGCTGCGCTTAACATGATGCAGCGCTTGAACCGCATGTTTAACGGCGACTGGTTACTGACCGTAGCCGCCTATAACAGTGGTGAAGGCCGCGTGATGCAAGCGGTGAAGGCAAACAAACGCCAGGGTAAGCCAACCAATTTCTGGGCATTGTCGCTTCCGCGTGAAACGTCAATCTATGTCCCGAAAATGCTGGCACTGAGCGACATCATCAAGAACAGCAAGAAATACGGCGTGAAACTCCCGAAAACGGATGAAACCCGTGCGCTGGCTCGTATCGATGTCGGGCAGCAGATCCAGCTAACTCAGGCGGCTGAGATGGCAGGGCTTTCAGTCACCAAGATGAAAGCGTATAACCCAGGCTACAAAAAAGGCGTTACGGCACCCAACGGGCCCCATTACATCATGGTTCCCAAAGGGCATGCCGATCAGCTGAAAGACTCGCTGGCCGATGGCCAGATCGCCGTGACTCAGCCAACGACGCAGTTGGCGAAGAACAGCGGTTTGACCGGTGGCAGTTCGTATAAAGTGCGCTCAGGCGACACTTTATCGGGCATTGCCAAGCGGCTGAACGTTAAGACCAGCGATTTGCAGAGTTGGAACAACTTACGCGCCAAGAGCGCCATAAAAGTTGGGCAAACCCTGCAAGTGGCCAGCAATACTGGCAGTAACAGCAGTATCACCTACCAGGTTCGTAAAGGTGATTCGCTCGCCAGTATCGCACGTCGTCACGGCGTCGATATTAACGACGTGATGCGTTGGAATTCAACGCTCGCCAAAGGCAACCTGCAGCCAGGTCTGAAGCTGACCCTGTTTGTCGGCAACAAGATGACGCCGGATACTTAAATGTTCGGCACAAAAAAAGCACCCTTCGGGGTGCTTTTTTATTACCTGCGATTCACCATACCGGCGAGTCTTTCTCCGGATGAAACTCCACCAACAACGGATTGTGATCCGACGCGCTGGTCACCAGCACCGACGCCTCTACGACCCCAAGATTGCGGTAAAACACGAAGTCCAACGGACGGCCAAAAGCCTTGCGGCGGTGATCGTCGGTGAAGCTCACTTCGCGCAGCGCCATTTCGCCGGCGAAGTCATACAGCGCATTGATGCGCTTGCGGCTCCACGCGTTGAAATCCCCCGCCATAATCACCGGCCCCCGGTGACTGGCGATCTGTTCGCCTATCGGCCCCAACTGCTTGCTGTAGACGTCGACGCCCAGGCTAAAGTTCACCGCATGAATGTTCACCACCATCAACAGTTCGCCATTGTACAGCGGATAAACGGTGATCAGGGCCGACTTGGACAGCCGCAGCAGCGGCTCTCGCTCGCGCAGCGGGCAGCAGTAAACCGGATGAGCGGCCGCCAGCGTCATCACGCCGGAAGGATGCTGCGGCAGCACAAAGGCCGGAACCTGATCGGCCGCCAGATAGTTGGCGGTAGCGTAGCTCACCAGTTCCGGCGTGGTTTGCGCCTCTTGCAACAACACCAGCTGCGCGTCTTTGCCATGGTTTTTCAGCACCGAAAGCCAGTCGGCTCGCTGCTGTTTGAAAATATTCCATACCATAACGCGCAGAGCGCCGGTCGTCGGCAGCGCCGCCCCTGGCGGCAACGGCTGGTTAACGGCGCCAGGAAAGATTCGCTCAACTGGCTGACCTGCAACATACCTCATTGCATAAGTTCGTTTCGGCACGCGATTCGCCTATTACCCATTAACATGAAAACTGGCGATGAAGACTCGCCAACGATGAATTGATTATACGCCTACCCCGCATAGAGGGCATGGCTTTTGCGGGCATCACCTTTTCAGTTATAGGGGCCACCTGCAGCGATTTCAATCTTCTGACGGTATAGCTGTGTAAAGACAGGGAGTAATAGGTGAAAAATGCGAAAAGGCCCGCAAAATGCGGGCCAGACAACAATGATTTTGTGTATCAAGCTGTTTGCAGCTGAGACTTTTTATCCAGGCGGCCGCTGAGGCTAACCAGCAACAGTGCAACTACCACGATCAGCGCGCCAATCCAGGGGGTCTGCGCCAGCCCCAGTGAGGCGACGGTCTGACCGCCAATCACCGAACCGAGCGCAATACCGATGTTGAACGCCGCGATATTGAGACCGGACGCCACATCCACCGCATTTGGCGTGTATTGCGCGGCTTTCTGCACCACATAGACCTGCAGCCCCGGCACGTTACCGAAAGCGAACACGCCCATCGCAATCACCGTCAGCAAAGCGGCAATACTGTGGCTGGCGGTAAACTGAAACACCAGTAACAAAACAGCCAGCGCGGCAAAGATAAAGCTCAACGCACGCACCGCCCCATGGCGATCGGCCAGCTTGCCCCCCCAGATGTTACCCACCGCCACCGCGACACCATAAGCCAACAGTATCCAGCTCACGGTCGGAGCAGAGAAGCCCGCCAGTTCCTGCATCATTGGCGCAAGGAAGGTAAAGGTCGTGAAGACCCCGCCGTATCCCAATGCGGTAATTGCGTAAATCAGCAGCAGACGAGGATGGGTCAGTACTTTCATCTGTTCCCGCACGCCGGCGCTGCCCTGATTCTTGATATTGTTCGGCACCAGAATAATGCTGGCCACCGTAGCGACCGCGCCAATCAGAGAAACGGCCAGGAAGGTTTCACGCCAGCCAAACTGCTGGCCGATGAACGTCCCTAACGGTACGCCGGTCACCAGCGCCACCGTCAGGCCGCCAAACATGATGGCGATGGCGGAAGCCGCCTTCTCTTTCGCCACCAGGCTCGTCGCGATAGTGGAGCCGATAGAGAAGAACACGCCGTGCGCCAGGCCGGTCAACAACCGGGCAATCACCAGCGATTCATAGCTGGGTGATTGCCAGGCCAGCAGGTTACCGAGAGTGAACAGCACCATCAGGCCAACCAGCAGCAGCTTGCGCGGTATACGGCTGGTCAGGGCCGTCAGCACCGGCGCGCCAATGGCCACGCCGAGGGCATAGATAGTCACCAGCAATCCAGCGGACGGTACGGTCACCCCAATCTGCTCCGCGATAGTCGGGATCAACCCAACAATCACGAACTCGGTCGTGCCGATAGCAAAAGCGCTGATGGTTAAGGCAAGTAATGCGAGTGGCATTTTTTACTCCGAAATAGCATTCAAGTTGATGACGGCTATTATCTGCCTATGCTTAAATGATAAAAATGCTCAAAATTTCAAATTAACTTTGCTATAGGAGCAAAAATGAAAGCAAACTCAGACGAGCTGATCACCTTTGTCACCGTAGTGGAAAGCGGCAGTTTCAGCCGGGCGGCCGAACGCCTGGAACAAGCGAACTCCGTAGTCAGCCGAACGGTAAAAAAACTGGAAAGCAAACTGGGCGTGACGTTGCTCAACCGCACCACGCGCCAAATCAGCCTGACTCAGGAAGGAGAGAATTACTTTCGCCAAGTGCAGAAGGTACTGAACGACATGGCCGCGGCGGAAAATGCGCTGATGGAAAGCCGCCAGCGTCCGCAAGGTCTGCTGCGCGTCGACGCGGCAACGCCGGTGGTGCTGCACATGCTGACGCCTTTAGTGGCGGAGTTCCGCGAACGTTATCCTGAAATGTCGTTATCGTTGGTGTCTTCGGAAAACTTTATCAACTTGATCGAGCGAAAAGTGGATATCGCAATCCGCGTAGGCGAACTGACCGATTCCACACTGAAAGCGCGCAAACTGATGACCAGCTACCGGCATGTGCTCGCCTCTCCCGCCTATCTGGCTCAACACGGCACGCCGCTAACGGTAGAAGATCTTGAACATCACTGCTGCATCGGCTTCAACGACCTTCCCAGCTTGAACCGCTGGCCACTGGCTTGCTCAGATGGCAGCCAGTTGGAAATCACCCCAGGCTTGACGACCAATAGCGGAGAAACCCAGCGCCATCTCTGTCTGCATGGCAACGGTATCGCCTGCCTGTCGGACTTTATGAGCGACGAAGATATCAAACGTGGAGATTTGGTCCCGATTCTGGTGGAAGCGACACTGCCGGTCGCCATGCCGATCAACGCGGTTTATTACAGCGACAGCGCCGTCAGCAACCGTCTGCGCAGCTTTATTGATTTTGTGAGTGAATACCTGAAACGATAAAAAAGGCGCCCCGATGGACGCCTTATGCTGACTACTGCAAGGAATGATTAATCCCAGTTTGGCGCCAGACCTTCTGGGCTAACCAGACGGCCGTTGCACTCCAGTGCGGCAATCTGCGCCATATCTTCGTCGGTCAGCGTCAGTTGCTGCGCCAACAGGTTGCTCGCCAGGTTTTCACGCTTGGTCGAAGAAGGAATAACCGCATAACCCAGCTTCAATGCCCAAGCCAGGACAACCTGTGCTGGGGTCGCATTGTGACGAGCAGCAATGCTTTTGATCGTTTCGTCCTGCAGCGCTTTGCCGTAGGCCAACGTCATGTAAGAGGTGATGGCGATGCCGTGCTGCTGCGCAAATTCTACCACCTTGCGGTTCTGCAAGAACGGTGACAGCTCGATTTGGTTGGTGGCGATTTCATCGGCGCCAATCGCGTCAATCGCTTGCTGCATCAAGTCGATGGTGAAGTTAGATACGCCGATTTGGCGGGTCAGCCCCAGCTTTTTCGCTTCCAGCAGCTCAGCCATAAATTCGGCAACCGGCACTTCGTCGTTGGGTGACGGCCAGTGGATCAGCGTCAGATCAACGTAGGACGTTTGCAGTTTTTTCAGGCTTTCTTGCAGGCTTGGGATCAGTGCGCCTTTCGCCAGGTTCGCGATCCAAATCTTGGTGGTGATGAACAGGTCTTCACGTTTCACGCCGCTGGCAGCGATAGCCTGGCCAACAGCCGCTTCGTTTTCATAGATCTGTGCAGTATCAATAGTGCGATAGCCCAGCTCGAGTGCGGTGCTGACAGAATCGATAACAACCTGATCCTGAAGGCGGAAGGTACCTAAACCAAATGCAGGGATGCTCATAATGTTTTCTCTCATTAATGGGTAGATGTGGTATGAGGAAGATTATGGCAACTTTTTTATTGATCAAAAACGCCTGGTTCGGCATAAGACTTTTGATCTAAAGGCAACAATATGGGGAGTAAGGCGGTAAGGAAGGACAATTCCGGCCTGAAAATCGCAAAATATAGATATGAAAAAGCCCTGAGTCAGAGACTCAGGGCTTATCAATTAAGTGGCGGAACGGACGGGGCTCGAACCCGCGACCCCCTGCGTGACAGGCAGGTATTCTAACCAACTGAACTACCGCTCCACCGATTCTTTTACGTTGCATCTTTCGATGCCGGCAAATTCGCGCTTTGCGATTTGCGCATTACCAGTCGTCACACTGATAACGTTTATTTGATGCCTGGCAGTGTCCTACTCTCGCATGGGGAGACCCCACACTACCATCGGCGCTACGGCGTTTCACTTCTGAGTTCGGCATGGGGTCAGGTGGGACCACCGCGCTATTGCCGCCAGGC